>NZ_JBWKLQ010000001.1:628222-631928 GCF_056429965.1 Streptomyces sp. NPDC046122
GGGGGGGTTGGGGTGAGTGGGGGGGGGGGGGCGGGGGAAGACACCAGAAAAACAACACAGCACCAACAGAGACGAACCCGTCCGGGGGGACCCCCCCACCGCCCCGGTTCCGTCTGCGCGTGCGCTGCGTGCCGTCCGCGTGCCGCCCTCGCGGTGCGGGCGCGGGCGTCCGCCGCCCGGTCACCCGTACGGGACCCTGTTCGGCGGTCCGGCGGAGGGTTGCCTTCCGCGACGTGGGGGTAGTACGGGCTACGACCCATCCGCACCCTGGCCGCACGGGAGGAACGCACGTGATCCTGCTGGAAGCTCTAGGCTCCATCGCCCTCGGCTTCGCCCTCGCCTGGGCGGCCGTCCACCGGCTCGGCGACCGGCTGCCCTCGCGGCGCGTCGTCCTGGCCGCGGGGCCGCTCGGGGCTCTGTTCGGTGCGTACGTCACCCACTCCGCACTCGGCCCGGGCCATGTCGTGGCGACGCTGATCGGCGCGGTGGCGGTGGGAGCGGTTCTGCTCTCGCTCCTCATCCGCCCCAGGGGCCGCATCCGCCGTTCGGCGGCGGCGTAGCGACCGTTTCCGGCGTTACGCCGCCAGGCCGAGCGCGGCCATGCGCTTGGTGTGCGCCTCGGTGATCCGCGAGAACATCCGGCCGACCTCCGCCAGGTCGAAGCCGTCGGCGACGCCGCCCACGAGCATCGTGGAGAGCGCGTCGCGGTCCGCCACCACCCGCTGGGCCTGCGAGAGCGCCTCGCCCATCAGCCTGCGCGCCCACAGCGCCAGCCGGCCGCCGCAGCGCGGGTCCGCCTCGATGGCGGCGCGCACCTTCTCCACCGCGAAGTTCCCGTGGCCCGTGTCGTCGAGCACGGCGAGCACCAGCGCGCGGGTGTCGGAATCGAGGCGCGCCGCGACCTCGCGGTAGAAGTCACTGGCGATCGAATCGCCGACATACGCCTTGACCAGGCCCTCAAGCCAGTCGGACGGCGCGGTCTGGCGGTGGAAGTCGTCGAGCGCCTTCGCGAACGGCTCCATGGCCGCCGTCGGCTCCTCGTCGATCGCGGTCAGCCGGTCCCGCAGCCGCTCGAAGTGGTGGAACTCCGCCGACGCCATCTTCGCCAGCTCGGCCTTGTCGGCGAGCGTCGGGGCGAGCTTGGCGTCCTCGGCGAGGCGCTCGAAGGCCGCCAGCTCTCCGTACGCGAGTGCTCCCAGCAGGTCCACGACCGCGGCGTGGTAGTTCGGCTCGGCGGACGCCGTCGCCCAGTCCTGGGCGGCGATGCCGGTCCGGGGCGTCTCTTCGGGTGCAGTGGCGTTGTCAGGCGTCTCCATGAACGGCACAATAGCCCGCCCTTCGCGGTGCGTAAGGGGCTGGTCAGCCACCACCCTCACCCCGATCCGGTAAATCGTACCGACACACCTGCGCGAATCCGGGGTACAGTGGTAAAGCGCTAGCAGAGTGCCCAGGGCACTTCGCGGCGCAATTGAATGAGGATGCCCGGTCGGTGGCCCGATCGGCTCCGACCCGACAGCCCTCCACGCGGGGCGTACCAAGGCGTACGACCGCAAGATGAGGGGCCCCCTCAGCGACATGAGCGCTTGAGCGACGGCATGTGGTCCCGCGCCCCCGGCCCGTAATTCCGGCCGGAAGAGAACCAGGCACGGTACGACCCCCATCGTTCGCCTCGCGTCGCGTCTCACAGAAGAGGCAGCACCCTGACTACGTTCCGAGACCTCGGGATCCTTTCCGAGACCGCCGAGGCCCTTGAGGCCGTCGGCATCACGTCCCCCTTTCCCATCCAGGAGATGACGCTCCCCGTCGCGCTCTCCGGCAGCGACGTCATCGGCCAGGCCAAGACCGGCACCGGCAAGACGCTCGGCTTCGGCCTTCCGCTGCTCGAGCGCGTGACCGTCCCCGCGGACGTCGAGGCCGGCCGGGCAGCTCCCGACAAGCTGACCGAGGCCCCGCAGGCGCTCGTCGTCGTGCCCACCCGTGAGCTGTGCCAGCAGGTCACCAACGACCTGCTGACCGCCGGCAAGGTGCGCAACGTCCGCGTGCTCGCCATCTACGGCGGCCGCGCCTACGAGCCGCAGGTCGAGGCGCTGAAGAAGGGCGTCGACATCGTCGTCGGCACGCCCGGGCGCCTGCTGGACCTCGCGGGCCAGAAGAAGCTCGACCTCTCCCACGTGCGCTCGCTCGTCCTCGACGAGGCCGACGAGATGCTCGACCTGGGCTTCCTGCCCGACGTCGAGAAGATCATGAAGATGCTGCCGCCGAAGCGCCAGACGATGCTCTTCTCGGCGACCATGCCGGGCGCCGTCATCGGTCTCGCCCGCCGGTACATGTCGCAGCCGACGCACATCAGCGCCACGTCGCCCGACGACGAGGGCGCGACCGTCGCGAACATCACGCAGCACGTGTTCCGCGCGCACAACATGGACAAGCCGGAGCTCGTCTCCCGCATCCTTCAGGCCGACGGCCGCGGTCTCGCGATGATCTTCTGCCGTACGAAGCGGACCGCCGCCGACATCGCCGAGCAGCTCGAGAAGCGCGGCTTCGCCTCCGGCGCCGTCCACGGCGACCTCGGGCAGGGCGCGCGCGAGCAGGCCCTGCGGGCGTTCCGCAACGGCAAGGTCGACGTGCTGGTGTGCACCGACGTCGCCGCACGCGGTATCGACGTCGAGGGTGTGACGCACGTCATCAACTACCAGTCGCCCGAGGACGAGAAGACGTATCTGCACCGGGTCGGCCGCACCGGCCGCGCGGGCGCGAAGGGCATCGCCGTCACGCTGGTCGACTGGGACGACATCCCGCGCTGGAAGCTCATCAACAAGGCGCTGGACCTGCCGTTCGACGAGCCGGAGGAGACGTACTCCACGTCGGCTCACCTGTTCGAGATCCTCAGCATCCCGGCCGGCACCAAGGGCATACTGCCCCGGGCCGACCGGACCCGCGCCGGTCTGCGCGCGGAAGAGGTCGAGGACCTCGGTGAGACGGGTGGCCGCGGGCGCAGGTCCGCGCCGGCCGCCGCCGCTCCGGCCGTCGCCGAGGAGCGTGCGCCGCGTACGCCGCGTCAGCGTCGCCGTACGCGCAACGGCGCGCCGCTGTCGGCCGACGAGGCGACGGCGGTGTCGCAGGCCCCCGCGGCCACGGAGAGCGCCGGGGCTCCCGCCGAGCCGCGTACTCCGCGCCGCCGTCGTCGCACCCGCGCGGCCGAGGCCGTCGTGGAGACGGTGGAGGCTCCGGTGCCCGCCCCCGAGGCGGAGCCCGAGGCTCCGAAGGCTCCCCGCCGCCGTACGCGCACCGCCAGGACGGCCGAGGCCGTCACCGAGGCGCCCGCGACCGCCGAGACCGAGGCCGCACCGGCCAAGGCCCCGCGCCGCCGCACCCGCGCCGCAGCCGCCGTGGACACCGTCGAGGCCCAGGTACCCGCCCCCGCGGTGGAAGCCGAGGCCCCGAAGGCCCCGCGCCGCCGCAGCCGTGCGGCGAAGGCCGCCGAGGCCGTGGACACCGTCGAGGCCCAGGTACCCGCCCCCGCGGCGGAGCCCGAGGCCCCGAAGGCCCCGCGCCGCCGTACGCGCACCGCCAAGACGGCCGAGGCCGTCACCGAGGCGCCCGCGACCGCCGAGACCGAGGCCGCACCGGCCAAGGCCCCGCGCCGCCGCACCCGCGCCGCAGCCGCCGTGGACACCGTCGAGGCCCAGGTACCCGCCCCCGCGGC
>NZ_JBWKLQ010000001.1:632026-870031 GCF_056429965.1 Streptomyces sp. NPDC046122
GGACGGCCGAGGCCGTCACCGAGGCGCCCGCGACCGCCGAGACCGAGGCCGCACCGGCCAAGGCCCCGCGCCGCCGCACCCGCGCCGCAGCCGCCGCCCAGCCGGAGAGCTGAGCGAGCTGAACACGGCAGGCTGAACCAGCCGGTCACGATGGCCCGGTCCCCGTTCGCGGGGGCCGGGCCATCGGCGCGTTAGCCTCGTCGCATGAGCAGGCCGCCCACGTTCACCCCGCCCCCCGGCACCCGCGCACTGCCCCTGCGCACGTCGCGCGGCGTATTCGCCGCGCTCGAGGCGGAGCCCCCGCACGCCGGCCACAGAGGCACCGCGCTGCTGCTGCCCGGGTACACCGGCAGCAAGGAGGACTTCATCGCGATGCTGGTGCCCCTCGCGGAAGCGGGGTACCGGGTCGTCGCGGTCGACGGGCGCGGCCAGTACGAGTCCGACGGTCCGCCCGATCAAACGGCTTACGCGCAAGCGGAGTTGAGCCACGACGTGCTCGCCCAGGCACAGGCCGCCGGTACGCCCGTACATCTCGTCGGGCACTCGCTCGGCGGCCAGATCGCCCGCGCCGCCGTGCTGCTCGACGCCTCGCCGTTCGCGTCCCTGACGCTCGTGTCGTCGGGGCCCGCCGAGGTTTCCGAGGCCCAGCAGCGGAAGATCGCGATGCTGACGCAGGTGCTCGGCGCCATGACGATGGTTCAGGTCTGGGAGGCCATGCAGGCGCTCGATCCGCCGGAGGACGCCGACCTCGACAGCTCGGCGCTGCGCGCCCGCTGGCTGCGGCACAACCCCGCCCAGCTCGTCGCCACCGGCCGGCAGTTGACGGGTGAGCCGGACCGCGTGGCCGCACTCGCCGCCGTGGGACTGCCGGTGCACGTGGTGTCGGGTGTTACGGACGACACCTGGCCGGTGCCGCTGATCGACGAGATGGCCGAGCGGCTGGGCGCGTACCGGACGGTGATCGAGGGCGCCCAGCACTCACCCAACACCGACCGGCCGGAGGAGACCGCGAAGGCGCTGGCGGGGTTCTGGGACGCCCTGTAGAGCCGGGCGCGGCTGTACGCCCTGGAGAGCCGGGGGCGCGCCGCGCCCCGCCCCGTTCCCCCGTGCGTGCGTCAGTACTGCGCCTGCAGGTGCTGCCAGAAGCCGTCCCGCAGCGCCCGCCGCAGGTCCGCGTGGCCGCGCAGGGAGCGCTGGAGCAGCCGCTCCGCCTCGACCAGGAGCTCCTGGTCCACCGATCCCGGCAGGTACGGGTGGCCCGGCAGCAGGTCCGCGAGCGATTCCCGGCCGCGCGCCCCGAGCCAGGCCGCCGCGATCTGCGCGCCGATGAACCGGACGTCCTCGCGGCTGGGCCGCGGGGCGCCCTCGTTCTCGTACGTGGTGACCGGGCGACGTGTGACGTACGGCTTGCAGAAGTCGAGGTCGAACGTGCGCTGGCTGTCGACCTCCCACAGGAGCGGTTCGGCCTGGTTGCGTCCCTCCCCCGCCTCGATGCCCCACAGGTGGACGCGGGCGCCGTAGCCCTGGGCCGCCTCGACCGCCGAGACCAGGTCCTCGTCGCCGCCCACCAGGGCGGCGTCGCTGATCGCGCGGTGCCGCGCCAGCGACTCCAGGTCCGTGCGGATCAGGGAGTCGACGCCCTTCTGCTGGTTGTTGGCGTTGAGGTTGCCCAGGCGGACCTTGACGTCGGGCAGCTCGGCGATCGACTGCTGCTCGGTGGTGTGGATGCGCCGCCTGGCTCCGTCGTACCAGTACACGCGCAGCAGCCGGCTGTCCGCGAAGATCGTGCGGGCCTTGTCGATGAACGCCTCGATGATCCCTTCCGCGTCGAGGTCGAAGGACCTGCGGTCCTCGGTCCCCGTCACGAGCAGCCCGGCCGCCGCGTAGACGTATCCGGCGTCGACGAAGATCGCGTGGGTGGAAGGGGTCTTCGCCACCTCGACCAGCATGCGCTGGAGCAGCTCGTTGGTGCGCTCCAGGCGGGCGGTGACCCTGGCGAGTTCGGTGGAGCCCGAAGGCTGTGCGTCGTCCATACGGCTCTCATTGTCCGTGGCCCGGGCGGGGGCGGCCAACCGGTCCGCCTACCGGTCGGTAATTAGCAAGCCGAAAATTTTCTTTAGCGTAGGGAATGACTGCGGTGGGCACACCGTTGTAACCACCAGAGAACGCGGGGCGCCTAGCCTCGCGTTCCCACCCACAGTTCTCCAGCAGGAGGATCAGACGAAGGGAGAAGCCTTGCGCTTCGAGATCATGCGCCTGGACGACGCCGACGGCACCGCCGTCGACAGCACCGTCGTGGACGCCGCCTCCGTCAACCGGATCGTGCAGCAGGCCGCCTCTGTCGGCCAGCGCATCTACATCCGCCCGGCCGAGACATCGGCTTCATAACACTCTGTAGTGGTTTGTTCTGAGGTGAAGCGCCCCCGTGCACCGTGCACGGGGGCGCTCGTGCGTCCGGAGCGCGTCAGCTCCCCCGGATCACCTGCGTGACGCCGTTGATGATCTGCTGCACCGCGATCGCGGACAGCATCATGCCCGCGAGGCGCGTCACCAGCACCACGCCGCCGTCCTTGATCACGCGGATGATCAGCAGCGAATAGCGCATGGTCAGCCACAGGACCACGTGCATCACGACGATCGCCGCCCAGACCGAGACCTGGCTCTTGACGCTCCCCGCGTGCTGGACGGCCAGGATGACGGAGACGATCGCGCCGGGGCCCGCGAGCAGCGGCATGCCCAGCGGCACAAGGGCGACGTTGACGTCCTTGGTCTGCGTCGGCTCGTCGGTCTTGCCGGTGAGGAGGTCGAGCGCGATCAGGAGCAGCAGCAGGCCACCCGCGATCATCAGCGCGGGCACGGACACGTGCAGGTAGTCGAGGATCTGCTGGCCGAGTACGCCGAAGACGGCGATCACGCCGAAGGCGACGGCGACGGCCTGCCAGGCCATCCGGCGCTGCACCTTGACGGGCCGGCCCGAGGTGAGGGCGAGGAAGATCGGAGTGATCCCCGGGGGGTCCATAATCACAAAAAGGGTGAGAAAGAGGGATCCGAAGACAGCGAAGTCGAGCACAGTGAGGCCTTGCGAGAAGAGGGTCTTACGAGGATGTGGGGGAACGCGACCGGAAAGCGCGGTTACGGGCGAACGCGTCCGCCCGCGCCCGGCACGGGGAACGCGCCGGTCGCGCGCCGCGTGATCTCGCCGTAGATCTCGGGGTCGGTGGTGAACTCCCCGAGCCGTACGGTCTTGCGGCTGCCGTGGTAGTCGCTGGACCCGGTGACCAGCAGCCCGAGGCCGGCGGCGAGTGCGCGCAGGCGCGCGCGGGCCGGCTCGTCGTGGTCCATGTGGTCGACCTCGATCCCGTCGAGGCCCGCGGCGGCGAGCGCCGCTATCGCGCTCTCGGGAACGACGTCGCCGCGCTTGGCCGCGCCGGGGTGCGCGAAGACGGTGACCCCGCCGGCCGCCTTGACGAGGCGGATCGCGTCGAAGGGGTCGAGTTCGTGCTTCTCGACGTACGCGCGGCCGCCGTTGGCCAGCCACTCGGGGGTGAAGGCATCGGAGACGCTCTCCACGACGCCGAGCTCCATGAGCGCGGACGCGATGTGCGGGCGGCCGACCGATCCGTCACCGGCGATACGGGCCACCTGGGCCCACTCGACCGGGACGCCGAGTTCCCGGAGCTTGCCGACCATGGCCCGGGCGCGGGGCACCCGGTCGTCCCGTACCAGCTCGCGCTCGCGCGCCAGCTCGGGCTCGTCGGGGTCGAAGAGGTAGGCCAGCATGTGCAGCCCGATGCCGTCGAGACGGCAGGAGAGCTCCGCGCCGGTGACGAGCGTCAGCCCCTCGGGGAGCGCGGCGATAGCCTCGGCGTGACCGCGCGTGGAGTCGTGGTCGGTGAGCGCCACGACGTCGAGTCCGGCCGCCGCCGCGTTGCGCACCAGCTCGGCGGGGGTGTCCGTGCCGTCCGACGCCGTGGAGTGGGTGTGCAGGTCGATGCGCACGACGCTTGACTCCGGGGCTCGGCGGGACGGGGGACCGGTCAAGGATAGCCGGGAATCGAACATCCCCGGCCGCCCGCGGTCCCCGGCGCTCCGGCGTCAGGACAGCAGGCGCGGCGACAGCGCCCCGCACGGCACGAGCTCCACCTCGGCGCCCGCGTCGCGCAGGTCGGCCAGTATCAGCTCGTCGTACATCAGCAGCCCGGACTGCTCCGGCCAGACGACGGCCCACAGCCACAGCCCGCACGCCTCGCCCGCGAAGACGGCGCGGTCGTCGGGTACGCCGGACAGGTGCCACAGCGGCGTGGGCCGGCCGGCCGCCATCAGCTTGACCTGCGGTGGTTTGTCCATGCTCAGGTACGCCCCGGGATCGGGCCCCTCCACGCCGGCATAGCGCGCGCCGAGACCGACGCCGAGCTCCTCCGCGATCAGCAGCATCTCGCCGAGGCCGCCGAGCGGTCCGGGCCCCGAGCAGGCGACCACGGTGGCCCGCGAGCCGCTGCGGTCGTCACCCGCGCAGGTCACCCCCGTGAACAGCCAGCCCACCGGGAGCGGCCAGGGCATCCACACGGGGACCTTGGCGCGCTTCACGGCCACGGTGAGCGCCTCGACGCTCGGCGGCACCACGGGCTGCAGCGGGTGCACCGTTCCGTGCACGTCGCACTGCCAGGAGTCGGCAAAGAGACCGGGCGCCCTGACCCGGCCACCGCACTTCGGGCAACTGGGTTCGCCCCTCATAGGGCCCAACGGTCCTCCCCGGCCGTCCCCGCGTCAAGGACGATCACCCGTCCGGAGCGTGCCCTTCCCGGACAGAACCAGATGCCCTGCGCACTGATCAAAGTTTTCACATGGTCGGGAACGACCCTTTTCAGTCGAGCGGCACGGACGCGCGCAGGGGGTCGCGCAGGTCCGTGCCGTGCGACAGCCAGCGCTCCTGGAGTTCCTGCGCGCCCTTGACCCGCTTCCACGCCGCCTCGTTCGGCGTCATCGGCAGCAGGGGCAGGAAGTGCACGGGGTCCATCGGGGCGTCCAGCTCCAGGTCCTCGACAAGACCGCCGGGCTCCGCCACCAGTACGGAGCTGAAGGGCGCCCCGGGCCACAGCGGCTCCCCGAGGTCCAGCGAGGCCCCGGGAGCCACGATCACGCCCTCGACCTGCGGGGACGCTGCGAGGACCGCGAGCGGGCGCAGCACCTTGTCGGTGTCGGCGAGCCCGGCCCGTACCGACAGGACCAGCTCGGCGCGCGGACCCTTCACGGGGTCGGCCAGGACGGCGGTGGGGTCGGCCATCGGCTGGGCCGACATGCCCAGGGTGGCGTAACGGACGACGTCCCCGTCGACGAAGCGCAGCACCTCCATGCGGTCCGTACCGAGGAACGTGACGGCGGCGCGCGCGTCCGGTTCGCCCAGCGCAGTGCGCAAACGGGCTTCTACCAGCGCAAGAACATCTCCCATGCGGCGAGCATAAGTCGCGTGGGCGCGGGGCATGGGAGGGGCTTGACACAACAGTGGGCTGATAGTCTTGGCCGCTGGTCAGGGCAGCACGCAGAAGCGCGGCTTTCGAGCCCCGACATCACGTCATCCCCCACGGGGGACCGGCCGGAGGAGGTGGGGCTGCGGTGGATCGAAGTCGTCCCGGCAGTACCAACCGCTCTTCCGCACCGCCAGTGTTCCCCGGGGCCTGAGCCCCTTCGTACCCGGTCGCCAACCGGTGAAACCCATGGGGCTCACGGCATTTCGCACGACGGAAGAGCACTTCGTTTTTGCCTGATCCGTGTCTGAGCGAACGCCGTCACCGCGTCCTTGCGGTGCCGCCCGCTTTGCCGACGTACGGCTGCCCCGACGCCGTGGCCCGCACGTCTCCATTCCGGGCAGTGCCATGCCTCGCAGACGGCTTCTCCGTGAAGGAGCCCGCCATGTCGATGATCCGTGACCTGCGCGCAGCGGTCCGTCCGTCCCTGCGCAAGAGCAGCACCGTGTACAGCGGTTACGACACCACCCGCGACCCGTCCGCGAGCAGCGCCGTCGTGGACTGCGCCGTCTACCGTGACGGCCGCCGGGTGAAGGACACCGAACACCTCACCCCGCACGAGGCGATGACCCGCGTCCGGGAGGGCGGCGGCTTCGCCTGGATCGGTCTGCACGAGCCGACCGAGGCCGAATTCGCCGGTATCGCGGCCGAGTTCGGGCTGCACCCGCTGGCCGTGGAGGACGCCGTACACGCCCACCAGCGACCCAAGCTGGAGCGGTACGACGACACCCTCTTCACCGTCTTCAAGACGATCCACTACGTCGAGCACACCGAACTCACCGCGACCAGCGAGGTGGTGGAGACCGGTGAGGTGATGTGCTTCACCGGCAAGGACTTCGTCATCACCGTGCGGCACGGCGGCAAGGGGTCGCTCCGCGCGCTGCGCCACCGGCTCCAGGACGATCCGGAGCTGCTCGCCAAGGGGCCGTCGGCGGTCCTGCACTCGATCGCCGACCATGTCGTCGACGGGTACATCGCGGTGGCGGGCGCCGTGCAGGACGACATCGACGAGGTCGAGATCGATGTCTTCTCCGCGCCGGCCAAAGGCAGTCCGCGCGGTTCGGACGCGGGCCGGATCTACCAGCTCAAGCGGGAGGTCCTGGAGTTCAAGCGGGCCGTCGCGCCGCTGCTGCGGCCGATGCAGCAGCTCAGCGAGCGGCCGATGCGGCTCATCGACCCGGACATCCAGAAGTACTTCCGTGACGTCGCCGACCACCTCGCGCGGGTGCACGAGGAGGTCGTCGGCTTCGACGAACTGCTGAACTCGATCCTGCAGGCCAACCTCGCGCAGGCGACCGTCGCCCAGAACGAGGACATGCGCAAGATCACGTCCTGGGCGGCGATCGTGGCCGTGCCGACGATGATCTGCGGCGTGTACGGCATGAACTTCGACCACATGCCGGAGCTGCACTGGCGGTACGGCTATCCGCTGGTGCTCGGCAGCATCGTCGTCGTCTGCGTCAGCATCCACCGCACGCTCAAGCGGAACGGCTGGCTCTGACCACGAGCGCGAGGCCGGCCAGGATCACCAGCAGGGCGGGGTAGGCGGCCGCCGGCGGCTGCTGCCCCAGCCACAGGGCGGCGATCAGCGCGGCGCCCGGAGTCTCCAGCAGGATCGCCGTGGAGGTGACCGAGGGGCCCAGGGTGCTCACGACACGGTTGAGCAGGGAGTGGCCGAGGAGTTGGGCGGCGGCGGTGAGCGCGGCCAGCTGGAGCCAGGTGGTGGCGTCGTAGCCGCCGAGCTCGGCGCCCGACACCAGGCACGTGGCCAGCAGGATCAGCGCGGTCGTCGAGTAGCAGACGTACGTGTACACGGTGGTGCTCACCGTCCGGCGCACCTCGGCCCCGAGCAGGACGTACCCGGCCGCCGCGACGCCGCCGCCGAGCGCGAGGGCGTCGCCCGCGAGCGCGCGCGGGGACAGCGTCATGTCGACGCCGGTCAGGATGACGACGCCGACGACGGCGAGCACCGTGCCGGCCCACACCATGCGGGGCGGCCGGTGACCGCGCATCCGCAGCAGGATCGTCGTCCAGATCGGCGTGGTGGTGCACAGCGCGGTGGAGGACGCCACGGAGGTCATCCGCAGGCTGGGCAGCCAGAGCCCGAAGTGCAGGGCGAGCAGGCCGCCGGCGGCGACGGCGAGCAGCAGCGGCCTGCGGCCGATGCGGCGCAGCTCGGCGCGGTGCTTGAGCAGCACCACCGGGCTCAGCACGCCGACCGCCATGGCGTTGCGCCAGAACGCGATGGCGAGCGCGGGGGCGGCCGTCGCCGCGATGAGCGGCGCGGAGAACGACACGGCGGCGACGGCGACGCCGAGCAGCACGAGGTCGACGCGGGGCGCGGCGTGGAGTCCGGTGGACGGACCGGTGGGCGCGGTGGCGATGCCGTCGGGGCGGCGGACTGTTGCGGGCACGGGCTCACGGTAAGGGGCGTCGGGGGAATACGGAACTGTCATTTTCACGGCGGCCGTTCCCCTGGGGCCGCGGGCCCGGGAAGGGGCGGGCGGCGGACGGGCGCCACCGGGCAGCGCCTAGGCTTGCGCGCATGACGCAGACCTTGCTCGACCAGGCCCTCGTCGAGGAGGCCACCAAGAAGTCCGGCCTCATCTGGGTACGAGGCACCGGCCCCGCCCGCTCCCTGTGGCACGTCTGGCACGACGGCGCCGCCTACGTCGTGGGGGACGGCCCGGGCGAGCAGCCGTTCCCCGGACTGGCCGACGGCGCGAGTGCCGAAGTCACCGTACGCAGCAAGGACAAGGGCGGGCGGCTCGTCACCTGGACGGCCGCCGTCACCGAGCACCCGGCCGGCTCCGAGCCCTGGGAGGCGGCGGTCGCCGAACTCAAGGGCAAGCGCCTGAACGCGCCCGACGCCGAGCAGATGACCGAGCGCTGGGCCCGGGAGTGCCGCGTACTGCGCCTGGAGCCGCAGAGCGCGACCACCGACCTGCCCGACGGTTCGCTGGCCGCCACACCGCTGCCGACCGGCGCGACGACGCGGCTGCCCGTGCCGGCGGCGCTTCCCCGCCTCCTGATGAAGCGGAAGAAGAAGGGCTAGGACGCGTCGGACGTCTTGGGCAGCTGGCCGCCGTAGTCGACCGTCTCGCCCTTGCCCGGCGCCTCCAGCGCGAACTCCTCGTCCCAGTCGGCCAGCCGCACCACGCCCGCCCCGCCGGCCCGCTCCAGCCGCAGCGGGTACGGCGTGCCGAGCAGCGACACCGCGAGAGTCCCGCCGGCGCCCTTGCCGCCCGTGACCTCGATCGTACGGACGCCGCCGACCTTCGGCCGGTCGCCCTTGCCGAGCTTGCCGTGCAGTCCGAGGAGGCCGTCGAGCAGGACGTCCTTGTCCGTGAAGCCGCGCAGCTGGTCGTAGACGGGGTCGTCGTCGGGGACCTTGACGTACTTGTCCTCCAGCTTGCCGGCGGCCGCGCCGTCGGACTTGTCCGGCTCGGAGGACTGCTCGCCGTGGTCCCAGAAGTCCGCGCCGGCCTTCATGAACAGCTCGTCGTCGATGCGCAGCAGCTCGAAGGTGCTGCCCTTCGAGGTCACGGAGCCGGTGCCGCCGTCCTCCTTGAGCCGCATGTCCAGCTTGTACGAGCGCCCCTTGCTCACGACGGTCCCCGACAGCCGCACCGACTCCGCCTCGCGCGCCGCCTTGCGCGCCTTGGTCTCGATGGCCGGCGCCGAGAGTCTCCCCACCCCGTTGGTCCCCTTGTCGGGGTCCACCGGCTCCTCGCCGCAGGCGGTGAGGGCCGCGGTCAGCCCGGCGCACACGACGCCGATCAGGGCGGCCCTGCGGGCTCGGGCGGCCGGGGGAAATGCAGTCACAAGCGCACTGCCTCTCATGCGGGTGTCCGGGGTGGCAGCAGGCAGCGTACCTGTGCGGTGTACGCCGTCCGGCAGAGAGCCGTCCGGACGCCCCGTTGGAGCGGCACCGACCGGCACGGGCTAGCCTGAACCCGATACCGGCCCCTGTTCTGTCCAGTGAGGGAGGCGCACTCTGATGGCATCGGGCGCCCCCCGGGTCTTCGTCTCGCATCTCGCGGGCATCGCCGTCTTCGACCCGAACGGCGACCAGGTCGGCCGGGTCCGCGACCTGGTCGCGATGCTGCGCGTCGGCAGCAGGCCGCCGCGCCTGCTCGGCATGGTCGTCGAGGTGGTCAGCCGGCGACGGATCTTCCTCCCCATGACCCGGGTGACGGGCGTCGAGTCCGGACAGGTCATCACGACGGGCGTCGTCAACATGCGGCGCTTCGAACAGCGCCCGACCGAACGTCTGGTCCTCGGCGAACTGCTCGACCGGCGCGTGCGCCTGGTGGAGAGCGGCGAGGAGGTCACCGTCCTCGACGTGTCGATCGCCCAGCTGCCCGCCCGCCGCGACTGGGAGATCGACAAGGTCTTCGTGCGCAAGGGCAAGGGCGGCGCGCTGCGGCGCCGCGGCGAGACGCTGACCGTCGAGTGGTCCGCCGTCACCGGCTTCTCGCTGGAGGAGCACGGGCAGGGCGCGGAGAGCCTCCTGGCCACCTTCGAGCAGCTGCGCCCCGCCGACCTGGCCAACGCCCTGCACCACCTGACGCCCAAGCGCCGCGCCGAGGTGGCGGCGGCGCTCGACGACGACCGGCTCGCCGACGTGCTGGAGGAGCTGCCCGACGACGACCAGGTGGAGATCCTCGGCAAGCTGAAGGAGGAGCGGGCGGCCGACGTGCTGGAGGCGATGGACCCGGACGACGCCGCCGACCTGCTGTCCGAGCTGCCCGAGGAGGACAAGGAGCGGCTGCTGACGCTGATGCGGCCCGACGACGCGGCCGACGTACGGCGGCTGCTCGCGTACGAGGAGCGCACGGCCGGCGGTCTGATGACGACCGAGCCGATCGTGCTGCGGCCCGACGCGACCGTCGCGGACGCCCTCGCGCGCGTACGGCAGCAGGACCTCTCCCCCGCGCTGGCGGCGCAGGTGTACGTCTGCCGGCCGCCGGACGAGACGCCGACGGGCAAGTACCTCGGGACGGTGCACTTCCAGCGGATGCTGCGCGAGCCGCCGGGGACGCTGGTCGGCTCGGTCGTGGAGTCCGACCTGCCGCCGCTGTCGCCGGGCACGCCGCTGCCCGCGGTCACGAGCTACCTCGCGGCGTACAACATGGTCGCCGCCCCCGTCGTGGACGAGAGCGGCTCGCTGCTCGGCGCGGTCACGGTCGACGACGTACTGGACCACCTGCTGCCGGACGACTGGCGCGAGACGGAGTTCCACGACCCGCCGCCGACGCCGGGGGCCGTGCGGGACGGGGAGGCGGCCGTCCGTGGGTACTGACAGGGGCGCCGAGCCGAGGGAGCGCGGCCGGGGCGCGACGGGCGCCAGCGCGCTGCCGCGCGGGTCGCGGGTGCGCCTCGATCAGCCGAGGCCGGCGCGCAAGCGGCTGCTGCCGGAGTACGACCCGGAGGCGTTCGGCCGCTTCTCGGAGCGGATCGCGCGGTTCCTGGGCACCGGGCGCTTCCTGGTCTGGATGACCCTGACCATCGCCCTGTGGGTGGTGTGGAACATCTTCGCGCCGCCCGCCCTGCGCTGGGACGAGTACCCGTTCATCTTCCTGACGCTGATGCTGTCGCTCCAGGCGTCGTACGCGGCCCCGCTGATCCTCCTCGCGCAGAACCGGCAGGACGACCGCGACCGGGTCACCCACGAGCAGGACCGCAAGCAGAACGAGCGGTCCATCGCGGACACCGAGTACCTCACACGGGAGATCGCGGCGCTGCGGATGGGGCTCGGCGAGGTCGCCACCCGTGACTGGATCCGCTCCGAATTCCTCGACCTCGTGAAGGAGCTGGAGGAGCGGCGCTCCCTATTCCCGCCCGAGGCCGCTTCCGAGAGTGACGAATCCGACCGCTGACAGGGCTTTCCCGGTGCGGCGGTACGCGCCGTACCATCACGGTATGGCTATGGAAGACGCGGTGCGTGAAGCACTGGCGACGGTGAACGACCCCGAGATCCACAAACCGATCACTGAACTCGGCATGGTCAAATCGGTTGAGATCGGGGCAGACGGCGCGGTTGCCGTCACGGTCTATCTCACCGTCTCCGGCTGCCCGATGCGCGAGACGATCACCACCAACGTGCGCGAGGCGGTCGAGCGCGTCGAGGGTGTGACAAGCGTCTCCGTCGAGCTCGACGTGATGAGCGACGAGCAGCGCAAGGAACTCGCGGGCGCGCTGCGCGGCGGCACCGCCGAGCGCGAGGTGCCCTTCGCCCAGCCCGGCTCGCTGACGCGGGTGTACGCGGTGGCGTCCGGCAAGGGCGGCGTCGGCAAGTCCTCGGTGACGGTCAACCTGGCCGCGGCGATGGCCGCCGACGGGCTGAAGGTCGGCGTCGTCGACGCGGACATCTACGGCCACAGCGTGCCGCGCATGCTGGGCGTGGACGGCAGGCCCACCCAGGTCGAGAACATGATCATGCCGCCGTCGGCGCACGGCGTGAAGGTCATCTCCATCGGGATGTTCACCCCCGGCAACGCGCCCGTCGTGTGGCGCGGCCCGATGCTGCACCGGGCCCTCCAGCAGTTCCTCGCGGACGTGTACTGGGGCGACCTGGACGTCCTGCTGCTCGACCTGCCGCCGGGCACCGGCGACATCGCGATCTCCGTGGCGCAGCTCGTGCCGAACGCCGAGATCCTCGTGGTGACGACGCCCCAGCAGGCCGCGGCCGAGGTCGCGGAGCGGGCCGGCTCCATCGCCGTGCAGACCCACCAGAAGATCGTCGGCGTCGTCGAGAACATGTCGGGCCTGCCGTGCCCGCACTGCGACGAGATGGTCGACGTCTTCGGCACCGGCGGCGGCCAGAAGGTCGCCGAGGGGCTCACGAAGACGACCGGCGCGAACGTGCCGGTGCTGGGCTCGATCCCCATCGACGTACGGCTGCGCGAGGGCGGCGACGAGGGCAAGCCCGTCGTGCTGACCGACCCGGACTCGCCGGCCGGTGCGGCGCTGCGCACGATCGCGGGCAAGCTGGGCGGCCGCGCGCGCGGCCTGTCGGGCATGTCGCTGGGCATCACCCCGCGCAACAAGTTCTGACGCGTTCCGCCCCCGGACACCCCGAAGGGGGCGCCGCTCCTGACGAGCGGCGCCCCCTTCGGCATGCGGTCGCACGACAGGCGGTCAGCCCTGGTCGTACGCCGAGATGTCCTTGATCACCGAGAAGCCCAGGCCGTACGCGCTCATTCCGCGCCCGTACGCGCCGAGGATCACGCCGCCCTCGCCGGCTCCTGCCAGCACCCAGCCGTACTCCGACTCGCGGTAGTGGAAGGACGCCGGAACGCCGTCCACCGGCAGCGACAGGGTCGACCAGGCCGGGCCCGACAGGTCGTCGGCCAGCTCGAACGCCGTCTCGGTCTGCTGGTCGAGCCAGTCGTCGCGCAGCGAGTGGTCGAGCTGCGCGGGCCAGGTGGACGTGAGCAGGCCCGAACCGGCCAGCCAGGCGGCGGAGGAGACCGACGTGGCCTCCAGGACGCCCGTACCGTCACCGCTGCGCCGCACGGGGCTGCTGGCGACGGTGACGACCACCGCGAAGCGCTCCTTCTCCTGGGCGTCGTCGGGGGTGGGCCGTATCGTCGGCTCGTCGCCGTGCCCCGTGGAACCGTGCTGCACCGTGCCGTCCGCCGCCGTGCCGACCTGCATCAGCCAGCGGGCGCCGCTGAACGCGTCGTCCAGTCCGTACCAGGGGAAGGGCGCGCGCAGATAGCCGTCGACCGTGCGCCGGGCTGCTGGCACCCCCTCCGCTGTGGATGTGCTGGGCGCGAGGGATGCTCCCTGCGCTCCGACCCGACTCGTGGTCTCCATCTGTCCGGCCGCCTCCTTTGTCCGTGGCGTCCGGACACGGCCCGCCCCCCTCGGGCGTCCTCACATCCGGACAGATGGAGGATAGCCACCTTGGTGCGGCTCGTCGGGAAGGGCGGGGTTCAGGTGGCGTCGGCGTCGAACGGCGGACGCTCGCCCTGAGCGGGCGTTTCCCGCTTCTGGAGCAGGTCGGGGGTGCCGGTGGAGTCCTTCGACAGGTTCGCCTTGCCGGCCGAACCGTTCGAGCCGTTCGCCGCTCCGGCGGACGCGCCGCGCTCGCGCCCGTTCACGGCGTCCGCGACCTCCGCCATCTCGCTCTTGAGGTCGAAGCTGCTGCGGATCTCCTTGAGACCGAGGTCGTCGTTGTCCAGCAGCTGCTTGCGCACGAACGTCTTCGGGTTCAGGTCCTCGAAGTCGAAGTCCTTGAACTCCGGACCCAGCTCGGAGCGGATGTCCTGCTTGGCGCTCTCGGAGAACTCACGGAGCTTGCGGATCATCGCCGAGGCGTCCTGGATGAGCTTCGGCAGCTTCTCCGGCCCGAAGACGAGCACGGCGAGAACCACGAGCGTCACCAGCTCGAGTGCGCCTATGTCACTGAACACCTTGTTGCTCCTTGGGTTCTCCGCGCCCGCAGGTCGGGTGGGCCTCCCCCGGCCGCAGGCAGGGGACCGGTCCGGGCCCGGTCCACGGTACCCGCCCAGTCTGTCCGGACGGTACCTTCACGCCACACTCGTGCCCCTGCCCCCGGCGGCCGTGCCCGGGGACCCGGCCGCCGTCCGCTGTACCTCCGTCGCTGCGGCGGCCTCTCAGTGGCTGTCCGCGGTACCTCAGTCGCTGTCCGCCGTTCCGAGCGTCACCGAGACCGTCCGCTCCCGGCCCGAGCGGACCACGGTCAGCTCCAGCCGGTCGCCGGGGCGGTGGGCGCGGATCTTGACGATCAGCTCCTGGCCGTTGTGCACCTTCTGGCCGTTGACCTCGGTGATGACGTCGCGGGACCGGATGCCGGCTCGGGCGCCGGGCCCGTCGGGTGTCACCGCCGGGCCGTCGGCGCCCTTGGTGCCGACACGGGCGCCGTCGCCGGTGTACTTCATGTCGAGGGTGACGCCGATGACCGGGTGGGTCGCCTTGCCGGTGTTGATCAGCTCCTCGGCGACGCGCTTGCCCTGGTTGATGGGGATGGCGAAGCCCAGGCCGATGCTGCCGCCCTGGCTGCCTTCGAGGCCCGCGCTGTTGTCGGCCGCCCGTATGGCGCTGTTGATGCCGATGACGCGGGCGCGGGCGTCCACCAGGGGGCCGCCGGAGTTGCCCGGGTTTATCGGGGCGTCGGTCTGGAGCGCGTTGACGTAGCTGACGTCGCTGCCGTCGCCCTTCTCACCGCCCGCGGTGATGGGGCGCTCCTTGGCGCTGATGATGCCGGAGGTGACGGTGTTCTGGAGGTCGAACGGTGCGCCGATCGCCACCACCGGGTCACCGACCCGGACGTCGTCCGAGTTGCCCAGCGGCAGCGGCTTCAGCCCGTCGACCCCGAGGACCCGGACCACCGCGAGGTCGTAGCCGCTGTCCTTGCCGACGAGCTTCGCCTTCGCGGTCTGGCCGCCGCTGAAGGTGATGTTGATGGTGCCGTCGGCGCCGGCGGGCTCCACGACGTGGTCGTTGGTGAGGATGTGGCCCTTGGCGTCGAGGACGAACCCGGTGCCCGTGCC
This sequence comes from Streptomyces sp. NPDC046122, assembly GCF_056429965.1. Lineage (NCBI taxonomy): Bacteria > Bacillati > Actinomycetota > Actinomycetes > Kitasatosporales > Streptomycetaceae > Streptomyces > Streptomyces sp. NPDC046122. The sequence continues at coordinate 647,076 of NZ_JBWKLQ010000001.1, forward strand.
CTGCTCGCCGACTCCGCTGACGTGCAGGGTGACGACGCTGGGCAGGGCGCTGGCCGCGATGCCCGCGATGCTGTCGGGGGCGCGGCCCTTGCCGTTCTCCGGCGCGGCCTGGGGCAGTTCGACCCGGGTGATACCGCCGTTGCGTTCGGCGTACGACCCGACGCCGCCGCCGATGCCGCCTGCGACCAGGGCGATCAGCAGCGCCCCGACGAGCGTGCTGCCCCGGCGGCCCTTCTTCGGCCGGCCGCCGCCCGCCGGGTCACCGGGGTGGGTCAGCGGCTGCTGAGGAGCGCCCCAGGGGTCGTACTGGAGCCACTGGGAGGTGGTGGTCCGGTGGTGGCCGGGCTGCGCGTGGCCGGGCGGGTGCTGGGGCTGGTGGTGCGGCTGGTGCTCGTTCCCGGGTTGGTGCTGCTGCTGGTGCTGGTGTGACGGCGCCAGGGGCACACCGGCCCCATTGGTGGGCTGCCCACCGGCCGCTCCGGGCGGTACGAACGTGCCCTGCGGCGGGGTCGGCACCGGCCGCTGCACGGGCGGCGCGGGAGCCCAGGGGCCCGGGCCGCCATAAGGCGGGGTGGCGTACGGATCGGGCGCGTGCAGCGGCTGCGGACGCGTCTGCCGGGCAACGGACTCGCCGTCGACGGGCTGCGCCGGCGCCGCGGTGGACGCCGGCGCGGTGGTGTCCACCCTCGTAGTGGTGCTTGCCGACGTGGTGGTCGCTGCTGGCGTAGCGGCCCCCACCGGCCCGGTGGCGTCCCCCGGCGTAGAGCTGCCTGCCGACGTGGAAGCCGCCCCTGCCGACGCGGTGGTTTCCACCGGCTCGGTGGCGCTCACCGGCGCGACCGTTCCCACCGGCACGGTGGCGCTAGCCGCCGTCGTGGTGTCCGCCGGCTCCCGCTCGATGGCCTCGGCCGCTCCGCGCTGCGGCTCGGAAGACGGGGGCGGTGTGGCCTCGTCCTGCTCCGGGGCCCGCTCCGGTGCCTCGTGCACCGGAGCGGGACGGCTCCACCACTTCGCCTTCGGACCGGTGGGCGTGCCCTCGTTCATGCTCTCCCCGCAACCCCACGAGCACGCCCGCAGGGCTGTGCACGTTCGCTGTCCGTGCCCCCTGCGGGGCACCCTCCCGAGATTCAACCAGCCTCAGGGGGAAACGGGCAGCCCGGGAGCCGAGGGAGTGAGCGACTGCAGCGGCGACGGGGCGGCGCTCACCGACGGCCGGTGGCCGGGGTCGTACGCCAGCGACAGGGCGGAGCCCGACCGGCGCATCAGCGGCAACGGGGCCTCGGCCGTGAACGCCGGGGCCGGGAACGGCTGCGTCAGCGCGAGCCCTTGCGCGCCGCCCTGCCCGGCGCCCGCTGCGAAGAGCCTCGACGGCACGGTGTCGTTCGTGCCGGCGCCGGCGACGGCGCTCGCGGCGACCGGCGCGTTGCCCGTCGTCGTACGGCGTCGGGTGTTCTCCGTGGTGGCGCCGCTCGGGCCCGCCACGCGCAGCGGCGTGACGCTGTTGCCCGAGCCGCCCCGCGCGGTCGTCTCGCCCGCGGAACCGACGGGCACGGCGCCGCCGAGGGCGAACGCGGCGAGCGACACCGCGCTCGCGGCCGCGAAGGCGATCCGCCTCCCGCGCCCGCCCGACCGCTCCGCCTCCGCGCGGCCCACGTCATGGATCCGGAAACCGCGGCCGGGCGCGGCGCCGGGCAGCACGCCCGCGTGCCCGCCGGCCGGGGTGTAGCCGAAGTCGAAGTTGCTGCCGGACCGACCGGGTCTTCCTCCCGGAGTACCCGCGCCGAAGACTCCCTGCCCGAAGCCGCCGCGGCCGAACGGTCTCGCGTCGTCGCCGTCGTCGCCTCCGGGGCCGCCGCCGGGCAGCCCCTGGAGCCGGGCGAGCAGGCCCTCGGACGGCGGCGGCGGCGCGGCGGTGGAGAACACGTTCTTCAGGCGGCGCTGTGCGTCGGCCTCGGCCTTGCACTTGGCGCAGGTCGCCAGGTGGGACAGGACGCGCTCGCGGACGTCGTGGCTCAGCTCGCCGTCCACCAGGGCGGCCAGCCGGTCCCCGAGGTGCTGCTCGGCGTCGGTGGGTCGGGTGCCGCTCACTCGGCTCCGCCCTCTCCGCCCACCGCGGCCGCACCCGTGCCCACGCTCGCGAACGAGCGCTGCTCGGCACGTGCCGCGGGAGACCGGTGCTTGAGGGCCTTGCGCAGGTGCGAGCGGCCCCGGTGGATGCGGCTGCGTACGGTCCCGAGCTTGACGCCGAGCGTCGCGGCGATCTCCTCGTACGACAGGCCCTCGATGTCGCAGAGCACGACGGCGGCGCGGAACTCCGGCGCGAGGGTGTCCAGCGCCTGCTGCACGTCCGCGTCGAAGTGGGCGTCGTTGAAGACCTGCTGCGGGGACGGCTCACGGCTCGGCAGCCGCTCGGCCGCGTCGTCGCCGAGCGCGTCGAAGCGGATGCGCTGCTTGCGGCGGACCATGTCCAGGAACAGGTTCGTCGTGATGCGGTGCAGCCAGCCCTCGAAGGTGCCGGGGGTGTACGTCGACAGCGAACGGAAGACGCGGACGAAGACCTCCTGGGTGAGGTCCTCGGCGTCGTGCTGATTGCCGGTCAGGCGGTAGGCGAGTCGGTACACGCGACCGCTGTGCGTGCTGACGATCTCCTCCCAGGTGGGCGGAGTCCACGCCTGGGAGTCCGCATCGGAGGCGAAGGTCGCGGTCTGTGCGGAATGAGTGGAAGGCGCGCGGTCAGCAATGTCGGTCACGGATTTCGGCTCACCCGCCGACCTGAGAAGGCGCCGCAGCACTCCTCCCCGATCCACAGGCGCAGCCGCACCTCCCCTATCGGCTCTGGTGGTGTCCAGTGGAGCCCCTACCATAGCCACCTCGCCCGTTAGCTCCGGATAAGCGTCTTTACGTGAATTTGGAACCTGCATGCGGTCCTGATCCATGTCTCCCCCGCTCTCTTCAACGCCCGGTCCCATCTGCGGGTTCCCGACGCCAGCGGATACAGTCACGGTTGCGCCAACTACGGGGACAGGAGAGGGCCATTACCGCCAACCGGCAGACGAACTGGGCGTTCGCCGACGCCTATGTCGCCGAGGACGAAGCCCTGCACTGGGCGCGCGATCGGGCCCGGGAGGCAGGACTGCGCGCGGTGTCGCCCGGGACGGGGGCCGCGCTGCGGCTCCTCGCCGCCACCGCGGACGCCAAGGCGGTGGCCGAAATCGGAACGGGCACCGGCGTTTCGGGCATCTATCTGCTCAATGGGATGCGGCCCGACGGCGTACTGACCACCGTGGACCCGGAGCCGGAGTGGCAGCAGTTCGCCCGCGAGGCGTTCCGCGCGGCCGGCTACGCGGCGAACCGCTCGCGCTTCATCCCCGGGCCCGCGCTCGACGTCCTCCCCCGTCTCGCCGACGGCGGGTACGACCTGGTCTTCTGCGACGGCGACCGCCTCGAGTGCATGGACTATCTCGCTGAATCGTTGCGCCTGTTGCGGCCCGGCGGCATCGTCGTGTTCGAGGGCGTCTTCGCGGACGGCCGCACCGTCGACTCGGCGGCGCAGCCCGCCGAGGTGCTGCGCCTGCGGGAGCTGCTGCGTGCGGTGCGCGAGAGCCGCCGGCTCGTGCCCACGCTGCTCCCGGTGGGCGACGGTCTGCTCTGCGCGGTACGCCGCGGCTGAGCCGCCGCCGTCGCCCGGCCCCGCCCCGCCGGCCCCCGCACACAGCACTGCCCCGGCACGCTTGCGGCGTACCGGGGCAGTGAAAAGTTCGGGCGCTTCCGCGTCAGCCGACGACCTTTTTCAGAGCGTCGCCGAGCGCATCGGCCTCATCCGGAGTCAGCTCGACGACAAGTCGTCCGCCGCCTTCGAGCGGAACGCGCATGACGATGCCCCGCCCCTCCTTGGTCACCTCGAGCGGGCCGTCGCCCGTTCGCGGCTTCATGGCCGCCATGCTCGTTCCCCTTCCTGAAACCAGCTCATCGCAGCCGGCGGCCCCGAGTCGGGCAGCTGTGTCACCGGCATCGAACACATTGCTTCCAGGTCATTATCCCGCATCGCAGGACCCAATGACCAACATCGCTCGGCATCGCTTGCGCAACGCGCTCTCTCAAAACCACCCAATTCGGCGGTCCGCCTGCGATACTTCGCCGCCCACGGCCGCCCGGCGACCTCACATTGTTAGACGCAGGTCACATGTGCAGCCCCGGTGATCTCCGCCATGCTGATCAGGACATGCCCACCCGAGCCGCAAAAGGGGACACACCGATGGCCGACACCGTGCTCTACGAGGTGACCGACGGACTGGCGACGATCACCATCAATCGTCCCGACGCCATGAACGCCATGAACACCGAGGCCAAGGTCGCCCTGCGGGACGCGGTGCAGGCGGCCGCCGCCGACCCGGCGGTACGGGCGGTCCTGCTGACCGCGGCCGGCCGGGCCTTCTGCGTGGGCCAGGACCTCAAGGAGCACATCGCCTCGCTCGCCGCCGACCGCGAGAGCGGCTCCGGCCAGACCATGAGCACGGTGCGCGAGCACTACAACCCCATCGTGCGGGCCCTGACCGAGATGCCGAAGCCGGTCGTCGCCGGGGTCAACGGCGTCGCCGCGGGCGCGGGCGCGGGCTTCGCGTTCGCCGCCGACTACCGGGTCGTCGCCGACACCGCCGCCTTCAACACCTCGTTCGCGGGGGTCGCCCTGACCGCCGACTCCGGCGTCTCCTGGACGCTGCCGCGCCTCATCGGCCAGAGCCGCGCCAGTGACCTGCTGCTTTTCCCCCGCTCGATCTCCGCCCAGGAGGCCTACGACCTGGGCATCGCGAACAAGCTGGTGCCCGCGGCCGACCTGGCCGCCGAGGCCGCCGCCGTCGCGCGCGCCCTGGCCGACGGCCCCACGCTCGCGTACGCCGCGCTCAAGGAGTCGATGGCGTACGGCGCGGGCCACACCCTGAGCGAGACCCTGGAGAAGGAGGACGAACTCCAGGCGCGCGCGGGCGCGTCGGAGGACCACTCCATCGCGGTCCAGGCGTTCATCGCCAAGGAGAAGCCGCGCTACCTGGGGCGCTGAGGGCCGCTAGGCGTCCGCGCCGCGCGCCACGCACCGGGCGAGGTGGTCGTCGACCAGGCCGCACGCCTGCATCAGGGCGTACGCCGTCGTCGGGCCGATGAAACGTATGCCCCGCTTCTTGAGCGCCTTGGACAGGGCGACGGACTCCGGGGTGGTCGCGGGAACGTCCGAGATCGTCTGCGGGGCCGGGCGCGTCGTGGGGTCCGGGGCGTACGACCAGATCAGGGCATCCAGCTCGCCGGCCTGCCAGCCGGCGAGCGTCCTGGCGTTGGCGAGGGTCGCCTCGATCTTGGCGCGGTTGCGGATGATCCCCGGGTCGGCGAGCAGGCGCGCGGCGTCCTCGTCGGTGAAGGCGGCCACCGATGCGATCCGGAAGCCGGCGAAGGCGGCCCGGAAGCCCTCCCGGCGGCGCAGGATCGTCAGCCAGGAGAGCCCGGACTGGAACGCCTCCAGGCACAGCCGTTCGTACAGGGCGTCGTCGCCGTGGACCGGGCGGCCCCACTCCGCGTCGTGGTAGGCCACGTACTCCTCGGTGGACAGGCCCCACGGGCAGCGCAGGCGGCCGTCCGGGCCCGGCTCGGCTCCGCCGATCACGACCGTGCCCCCTCGTCCGGCGTGTCGCGCGGCGGCGCGTCCTTGAAGAGGTCCGCACCGCCGACGGCTCTGGCCTGGACGCCGGCCAGCGCGGCCTCCAGCTCCGCGATGCGGGCGTCGCGCTCGGCCAGCTCGGCGCCGAGACGGCCGAGTACGTCGTCGACCTCGCCCATCCGGTAACCGCGCGCGGCCAGCGGCAGCCGCAGCGCCTCCACATCGGCACGCCCCACCGGGCGTGTCGCGGGAAGCGGGTCCACCAGACGGTCGGGCGCGGCTTCCGGCAGCATGCCGCCGCTGTCGTCGCCGCCGCCGACCACGGCGAGCGTGACCGCGGCGACCACGACGACCATCGCCACCACCAAGAACAAGAACACGAGCGTCTCCCCGGGCCACGCGCGAAGCGGAAACTGTCCGGTCCCGATCGTGCCATGCGCCACTGACAGTTAAGGTCGCAGGCGACCGACGCGAGGAGGAAACACGGTGCTCAGGCTGGGACGGCGCGAGTTCGCAGCGCACGAGCCGGTGATCATGGCGATCGTGAACCGGACCCCTGATTCGTTCTACGACCAGGGTGCGACGTTCCGCGACGAGCCCGCGCTCGCCCGCGTCGAGCAGGCGGTGTCGGAGGGCGCGGCCATCATCGACATCGGCGGCGTGAAGGCCGGCCCGGGCGAAGAGGTGAGCGCGGACGAGGAGGCGCGGCGCACGGTCGGCTTCGTGGCCGAGGTGCGCCGGCGGCACCCGGACGTGGTGATCAGCGTCGACACGTGGCGGCACGAGGTGGGCGAGGCGGTCTGCGAGGCGGGGGCGGACCTGCTGAACGACGCGTGGGGCGGCGTCGACCCGCGGCTGGCCGAGGTGGCCGCCCGCTACGACGTGGGCCTGGTGTGCACGCACGCCGGCGGCGCGCAGCCGCGGACGCGCCCGCACCGGGTCACGTACGACGACGTGATGGCGGACATCCTCGACGTGACCGTCGGGCTGGCGGAGCGCGCGCGGGAGCTGGGCGTACGGCGCGACGCGATCCTGATCGACCCGGGGCACGACTTCGGGAAGAACACCCGGCACAGCCTCGAGGCGACGCGGCGGCTCGGGGAGATGGTCGAGACGGGATGGCCGGTGCTGGTCTCGCTCTCCAACAAGGACTTCGTGGGCGAGACGCTCGACCGGCCGGTGAAGGAACGCGTGGTCGGCACGCTGGCCACGACGGCGGTGTCGGCGTGGCTCGGGGCGCGGGTCTACCGGGTGCACGAGGTCGCCGAGACGCGGCAGGTGCTCGACATGGTGGCGTCCATCGCGGGGCACCGGCCCCCGGCGGTGGCCCGGCGCGGGCTGGCCTGAGGGGTACGCGGCAAGGCCGGTGGGGCGGGCAGGGGCGCCGCTGCGCGGGAGCGCCCGCGCAGCGGCTGCCCGCCTACCTCTCCGACTCCTTCGACACCAGGGCCACCGCCTCGTCCACGCTGTCCGTCACATGGAACAGCAGCAGGTCCTTCTCCGACGCCTTCCCCTGCGCGATCACCGTGTCGCGCAGCCAGTCGACCAGGCCGCCCCAGTAGGCCGAGCCGAAGAGCACGATCGGGAACCGCGTGACCTTGCGGGTCTGGACGAGCGTGAGGGCCTCGAAGAATTCGTCCAGCGTGCCGAGGCCCCCCGGCAGGACCACGAAGCCGTGCGCGTACTTCACGAACATGATCTTGCGCACGAAGAAGTAGCGGAAGTTGACGCCGATGTCGACGTGCGGGTTGATGCCCTGCTCGTAGGGCAGCTCGATCCCGAGGCCGACCGAGATGCCCCCGGCGTCCCGCGCGCCCTTGTTCGCCGCCTCCATCGCGCCGGGACCGCCGCCCGTGATCACCGCGAACCCGGCTTCGGCCAGCGCTCTGCCGATCTGCACCCCCGCCTCGTAGTCGGGCGTGCCGGCCGGTGTGCGCGCCGAGCCGAACACGCTGATGGCGGGCGGCAGTTCGGCGAGGGCGCCGAAGCCGTCCACCAATTCGGCCTGCATCCGCATGACCCGCCACGGGTCGGTGTGGACCCACCCGGTGTCACCGTCCGAGTCCAGCAGTCGCTGGTCGGTCGTGCCCGGCTGAATCTGATCGCCACGGCGCACCACCGGCCCCAGACGCTGCTCTCCCGGGACGCGCTCCTCTTCAGGAATCGCCATGCCGTACTCCCTCCGCTGCCGAACATTGTCCGGTCAGCGTAGGTCCACACACGTGACGAACAGTGAAATTCAGGCAGTCAGCCAGGCGCGAAGTCGCTCCTCGCAGTGCGTGATCCGCTCGACGGCCACGTGCTCGTCGCGCTTGTGCGCGAAGATCGCGTCGCCGGGGCCGTAGTTGACCGCGGGAACGCCGAGCGCGCTGAAGCGCGAGACGTCCGTCCAGCCGAACTTGGGCTGCGCGGTGCCGCCCACCGCCGCCATGAACGCCGCGGCGGCCGGGTGCGAGAGGCCGGGCAGCGCCGCACCGGAGTGATCGTCCACGACGAACTCGGCGATGTCGCAGTCCGCGAAGACCTCGCGCACGTGCGCGAGCGCCTCCTCCTCGGTGCGGTCGGGCGCGTAGCGGAAGTTGACCGTCACCGTGCACGCGTCGGGGATGACGTTGCCGGCGACGCCGCCCTCGACGGCGACGGCGTTCAGACCCTCGCGGTACTCCAGCCCGTCGATCACCGGCCGCCTCGGCTCGTACGCCGCCAGCCTGGCCAGGATCGGCGCGGCCGTGTGGATCGCGTTGGACCCCATCCAGCTGCGCGCCGAGTGCGCCCGCTCCCCCGCCGTGCGCAGCAGCACCCGCAGCGTGCCCTGGCAGCCGCCCTCGACCTGCCCGTCGGACGGTTCGAGGAGTACGGCGAAGTCGCCCTCCAGCCAGTCGGGGTGGGCGTCGGCGATGTGCCCGAGGCCGTTCAGGTGCGCGGCGACCTCCTCGTTGTCGTAGAAGACGAAGGTCAGGTCCCGGTTCGGTTCGGGAACGGTCGCGGCGATGCGCAGCTGGACGGCGACCCCGGACTTCATGTCGCTCGTGCCGCAGCCCCACAGGACGCCGTTCTCGTCCAGCCTGGACGGCACGTTGTCCGCGATCGGGACGGTGTCGATGTGCCCGGCCAGGACGACCCGCTCGGCGCGCCCCAGGCGCGTCCGCGCCACCACGTTGTTGCCGTGCCGGTCGACGGTGAGGTGCGGCAGGGCGCGGAGCGCCTCCTCGATGGCGTCGGCGAGGGCCTTCTCGTTGCCGCTGACCGACGGGAAGTCGACGAGCCGGGCGGTCAGGGCGGGCGCGTCCAGGAAGAGGTCAAGCGGAGTTTCAGCCATGGCCCCGAGCCTAACGGGAGCTGGCCGGAGGACGCCGGGTCGTCCCCCGGCGGGCGCCGAAACCGCCTCCAGTACCTTAGGCAGCGTGCCTGAGCCCACCTCTTCCGTCACTCGCGGCCGCATCCTGCGCATCGCGGCGGGCGTCGCCGTGCTGCTGGCGCTGGCCGGGTACCTGGTGGCGCAGTACGTGACCGGCGGTGCGGGCGCGCCGCGCTGCGCCGTGCGCTCCGCGGAGGGCGACGGGGCGACGTACGAGCTCAGTCCTGAGCAGGCCGTGAACGCCGCGACGATCTCCGCGGTGGGCACCTCGCGCGGGCTGCCGGAGCGGGCCGTGACGATCGCGCTCGCGACCGCGCTCCAGGAGTCGGCGCTGCGCAACATCACGTACGGCGACCGGGACTCGCTCGGCCTCTTCCAGCAGCGTCCCTCGCAGGGCTGGGGCACCCCGAAGCAGATCCTCGACCCCGGTTACTCGGCCGGGAAGTTCTACGAGCACCTGGAGAAGGTGCCCGGCTACTCGCGGCTGCCGCTGACGGTGGCCGCCCAGCGCGTGCAGCGCAGCGGTTTCCCGCAGGCGTACGCGAAGCACGAGCCGGACGCGGCGCTGCTGGCCGCCGCGCTCACCGGACGCACCCCCGCCTCCCTGACCTGCTCGGGTCCCCGCGACGCCCAGCCGGGCCGGCCCGCTGACGTGCGGGCCGCGCTGATACGGGACTTCGGGCCGGACGTACTGCCCAAGGCCGGGGCCGCCGGGTCCCCGGAGGCGGCCGGCGGTTCGGGCATCGCGGATATTCCGGGCGCGGCGGGAGCCGCCGCGAGGCTCGGCGGCGCCCCCGCCGCGGCGACCGTGACCGTGCCCGTGCCCGCGCGGGCCGCCGGAGTCCGCGGCGCCGCCGGGGACCGGCGCGGCTGGGAGCTGGCGCACTGGGCCGTCGCGCACGCCGCCGAGCTCCGCATCGAACAGGTCGCCTACGCCGGCCGTGTGTGGACCACCGGGGACCCCCGGCGGACCTGGCACTCCGAGGACGCCCGAAACGGGTCGTCAGAGGTCCGGATCACCACCGCGCAGTAGTGCGGACGATCACTCGAAAGCAGTAAGCGGGGGCTGCCCGCACGGGGTTGCGCACGCACCTGCGGGCCGTCACCCCATCCGTTCCCGGATTCCCCGGAGAACCAAGGGAAACCGCCGTGGGACGCCCGCTCTCAGGGCGGTCCGTTTGCCCGGGTTCATCCGGAGCCGATAATGCGACGCATTGCAAACTCTTTACCTTGGTGCACCGCAACCTCCCCCGCCCTCCGAGCGGTTGTCACGGCGTCTGATCGTCGGACAGACCGTCTCGACTCTTCCCGTCTAAGGAGCACCATGTCTCTCCCCCTGACCCGTCGGATCGCCCGCGCCGCACTGCTCATCGCGGCCGGCGCAGCCCCCGTGGTCGGTGCGGCCGGCTCCGCGAGCGCCGCTGACCTCCCCGCCGCCCCCAACCTGGGCGGCCTGACCGCCCTGGACGGCGCCGGTCTCGGCGACTCCGTCGACAGCGCGGCGCAGAAGGGCTCCCAGACTGCGGGCGACACCGGCAGCAAGGCCGTCAAGAAGGCCGTCCCGACCACCGGCAAGACCGTGGGCAAGGCGGGCAAGACCGCCACCCCGGCCGCGCAGAAGGCGGCCGGCGAGGTCGCCGGAAGCGCCGGCGAGGTCCTCGGCGACACCACCAAGACCGCGGGCGGCGGCCTGCCGGCCGCGGACGCGCTGCCCACCGGCGGCGGCCTGCCGACCGGCTCCCTGCCCAGCACGGGCCTGCCCCTCGGCTAGTCCGCGGGCGTACGCGAAGGGGCCCCGGGGAGCGACAACTCCCCGGGGCCCCTTCGCGTACGGGCGGGTCAGCCGCCGAGGCGCTTGACCGCCGCTGCGACGCGCTCGTCGGTGGCGGTGAACGCCACCCGTACGAAACGATCTCCGGCGGGCCCGTAGAAGTCGCCCGGAGCCGCGAGGATCCCCAGCTCCGCGAGGTGCGCCACCGTCTCCCAGCAGGGCTCGTCACGCGTCGCCCACAGGTACAGGCTCGCCTCGCTGTGCTCGATCCGGAAGCCGTGCGCCTCCAGCGCGCCGCGCAGCGCCGCCCGCCGGGCCGCGTACCGCTCCCGCTGCTCCGCCACGTGCGCGTCGTCGCCGAGCGCCGCGACGGTCGCCGCCTGGACCGGCGCCGGCGTCATCATGCCGCCGTGCTTGCGGATCTGGAGCAGATCGCCGAGGACACCCGCGTCGCCCGCGAGGAACGCGGCGCGGTAACCGGCCAGGTTGGACCGCTTCGACAGGGAGTGGACGGCGACGAGGCCCTCGTACGTACCGCCGCAGACGTCGGGGTGCAGTACGGAGACGGGCTCGGCCTCCCAGCCCAGCTCCAGGTAGCACTCGTCGCTGAAGACCAGCACGCCGTGCTCGCGCGCCCACGCCACGATCCGGACCAGCTCGTCCTTCGCCAGCACGCGGCCGGTCGGGTTGGAGGGCGAGTTGAGCCAGAGCAGCCTGACGCGCGCGGGGTCGAGGTCCGCGACCGGGTCGTCGTACGCGACCGGCTCGGCGCGCGCCAGCCGGGCGCCCACCTCGTACGTCGGGTACGCGAGCCGGGGGTACGCCACCTGGTCGCCCGCGCCGAGTCCGAGCTGCGTCGGCAGCCAGGCCACCAGCTCCTTCGAGCCGACGACGGGCAGCACGTTGGCGTGCGCCACGTCGCGGGCCCCGAGGCGCCGCTCGGCCCACCCGGTGAGCGCGTCCCGCAGCGCGACCGTGCCCCACACCGTGGGATAGCCCGGGGAGTCCGCCGCCTCGACGAGGGCCCGCCGGATCAGCTCCGGGACCGGGTCGACGGGGGTGCCGACGGACAGGTCCACGATGCCGTCCGGGTGGGCGGCCGCCGTCGCCTTGTACGGCTCCAGCTTGTCCCAGGGGAAGGTGGGCAGGCGGTCAGTGACTGCGGACACGGTGGGTCGCTTTCTCGTGCTCGTACTGCTCGGCTCTGGCTCTGGCTCTGGCTCTGGAAACGCCTCGGTCCCGTACGGCGGGCAGGCCGTACGGGACCGGGGCGGCGCACTTGCCTCGCCGCTTACTGGTTCTGCGGCGGGAGCGCTGCGATGAAGGGGTGGTCGCGCTCGATCAGACCGAGCTTGGAAGCACCACCGGGCGAGCCGAGCTCGTCGAAGAACTCGACGTTCGCCTTGTAGTAGTCCTTCCACTCCTCCGGGGTGTCGTCCTCGTAGAAGATGGCCTCGACCGGGCAGACCGGCTCACAGGCACCACAGTCGACGCATTCGTCCGGGTGGATGTACAAGGACCTGGAGCCCTCGTAGATGCAGTCGACCGGGCACTCCTCGATGCACGCCTTGTCCTTGACGTCGACACAAGGCTGCGCGATGACGTAGGTCACGCTGTCGTTCCTCCTCGATAGGGCGCGGCGGGCCGATCTGCGGCTCCGTCCACGTGGCGCGCGGGAGCGCGGCGTCGTCGATGCCCGCCTCTAGTATCTCCGTTCCCGGGCACGATCCGAACAGGAGGGGCGGACAGAGCTGTGGAATTCACTACCGGCGGACGACTCGAGGTCCGTATTTCGCCTGATGACGTGGGCAAACGTGTATCAGTCAGGCGCGTCGGCGAAGCGGGCGAGCCGGGGGCGAGGTTCACTGACACGGTCGGGGTTCTCACATCCTGGGACGACGGCGTGCTGTCGATCACACGCCGCACCGGCGAGTCGGTCCGCATCGCGGAATCCTCCCTGGTCGCGGGCAAGGTTGTGCCCGCCGCCCCGGCCCGCAGGCGGGGCCCCGCGGCGACCTTCGAGGAGCTCGCGCGGGTCTGCGCCCGCGCCTGGGAGCCCGTCGAGAGCGAGCCGCTCGGTGAGTGGCGGCTGCGCGCCGCCGGCGGCTTCACCCGGCGCGCCAACTCCGTGCTGCCGCTCGGAGATCCCGCGATGCCCGTCGGCGCGGCGCTGGAACGCGTACGGGAGTGGTACGCCGCCCGGGGGCTTCCCGCGTACATGCAGGTCGCGACCGGCGCCGAGGGCACCCAGGAACCTCTCGCCGCCGAACTGGAGCGCCGGGGGTGGTCCCTGGAAGTCACGGCGCAGGTACGGATCGCCGCGCTCGCCCCGATCGGGGACCTGGACGCGGACGTGTCGCGGGTCGGGCTCACCCGGACGTGCGACGCGGACTGGCTCGCGCGGTACCAGCGGTTCCAGGAGCCGGGGCCGCACGTGGTGCGGGTCCTGGAGAGCGGCCCCTCCGTGTGGTTCGCGTCCGTCCCGGGTGAGGGCGGGGCCCCGGCAGCCATCGGGCGGTGCGTCGTGGACGGGCGGTGGGCCGGGTTCATGGCGGTCGAGGTCGACCCGGCGCAGCGGCGGCAGGGGCTCGCGAGCGCCGTGATGACGGCCCTGGCGCGGCGGGCGCTGGAGGAGGGCGCGTCGGCCGCGTGGCTCCAGGTGGAGGCCGACAACGAGGCCGCGCGGGCGCTGTACGACGGCATGGGCTTCGCGACCCACCACAGCTACCACCACTTCCGACCGGCGTAGGGCGGTACGAGACACGTATGGGACGACCCACCGAAACCGAACGGCGCCGGCGCTTCGCCGAGGAGGCCCGCTCGGAGCGTCCGGACCTGGCGCTGCTGTGCCTGCTGGTGGGCGCGGAGGCGGACCCCGCGCTCGACGAGGCGGGGATGGACGCGGCGGAGATCGAACTCGACAGGCTGGCGGGTCTCCTGCCGTTCCGCCCGGGCGGGGCCCGGGGGTGGGCGTCCGCCGTGGCCGGGGTGCTGGGGGCGCGGTGCGGGTTCGGCGGGACGCCCGCCGACTACCAGCGGCTGGAGTCCTCGCTGCTGCACGAGGTGCTGCGGCGGCGGCGCGGGCTGCCGATCCTGTTGTCGGTCGTGTGGATCGAGGTGGCGCGGCGGGCGGGTGCGCCGGTGTACGGGGTCGCTCTGCCGGGGCACTTCGTCGTCGGCTTCGGCGCCCGGGACGAGCAGGTGCTGGTCGACCCGTTCGACGGCGGGCGGCTGCTGACCGGGGCGGACGCGGAGCTGCTGGTGGCGGGAGCGACGGGGGAACCGCTCGACCCGTCGATGCTGGTGCCGGCGGACCCGCTGGAGATCGTGCTGCGGATCCTGAACAACATCCGGGCGTGGGCGTCGGCCCGCCCCGAGCGGGCGGACGTGCAGCTGTGGGCGGTGGAGCTGTCCCTGCTGCTGCCGTCGCACGCGGCGCGCCTGCGGTACGACCGGGCGCAACTACTGGTGCAGCGGGGCGATTTCCTCGGCGGGGCGGCGGAGCTGGAGGCGTACGCCGACGTCGTGGACGCGGTGGACCCGGCCACGGCGGAGACGGTCCGCCGACGCGCGCGGGCGGCCCGGGCACGGCTGAACTAGGGGCGCCCACGCGGTGCTTCCGGGAGCCCGACCGCGCGGCGGCGACCCGGCGCCGCGTCGTCCCGCCGGCCGGCACGCTCACGTCCCGGACCCCGCGCGGCCCGCCCCCCGCCGCCGGTGCGAGGGGTGCGAGCCGCGCGGTGCGGTCTTCGGCCCAGCGGGTCAGCTCGGGTTGAGGCTGATCTCCTGCACGCGCTCCGCCGGGGTCTTGCCGAGGAGCGCGGTGCGCATGGCGAAGGCCACGTCGTCCGCCGTGACGGGGTGCTTCTTGCCGTCGCCCTTGGTGATCTGCACGCCGTCGAACACGCCCTCCAGCAGCTGCTCGATCGCCGGCTTGTCGTAGACCTCCACCAGGCGGCCGTCGATCGGCTTCATGGAGAGGATCTTCGGCAGCGACCGGGCCGGGCCGAACTGGATCTGCTTGCCGCCCGCCTTGATCGTGATCAGGCCGGACATCGCGGGCTGCGCGAATTCCTTCATGGCCCGGTCGAGTTCGGCCTTGCCGATCGACGGCTCCTTGGTGGTGACGGGCAGCTCCACCGAGTTCGGCCTGCCGGTCTCCACCTGGGCGCGGTAGGCGTCCCGGACGCGGACCATCGAGCGGGCGACGTCGAGCTGCTTGCCCGCCTTGCCCGGTACGGCGACGGCCTTGCCCGGCACGAACTTGATCGTGCCCTCGCTGGCGGAGCCCGAGGTGCCCGCGAGGTCGGCCAGCGCGACGCTCAGCTTCTCCTCGTCGACCGGGATCACCGGCTCGGCGACGCGCTCGCCGCCGAAGAGGGAGCCGATCACCGAGACGGGGTTGTAGTCGCTGCCCGCCGCGCCGCGCACGGTCGCCTGGCTGTCCAGGGTGAGGCCGGCGTTGGACGGCGGGAGTTGCGTCGCCTTCCCGTCGACGGTGAGACGCAGCGGGGTGGCGGCGCGCTTGCCGAGGGCGGCTTCGAGCTTGCCGACCGCCTCCTCCTTCGTCCCTCCGCCGATGTCGACGCCGAGGACCGTGGTGCCCTTGGGCACGTCGGAGTGGTTCATCAGCAGACCCGCTCCGTAGGCCACGCCGGCCGCCGCCGCGACGCCCACGGCCAGCAGGACCAGCTTCGAGCGGCCCTTCTTGGCGGGGGCCGAGGAGGACGAGGAGGGCGGCGCGGTGTACGTCGGCGCGGCCGGGGCCGCCGGTTCACCCGGGAGGGGCGCGTCCGGACCGAAGCGGGCGTCGGCCTGCGGCGGGGCGAACGGCGAGTGCCGGTCGGCCGGCTGGACCACGGGGATGCCGCTGGTCAGCGTGTCGCCGGAGACGTTGCCGCCCGCCGGCGGGCCCGCGGCGGGGTTCTGGGGGGTCAGGACGGCCGTGTCGTCGCTCATGCGCGGCGGGCCCGGGACCGGGGGCGTGGCGGGACCGGTCGGACGTACGCCGGGTCCCGGGGACGTACCGGGGCCGGCGAACGGCGAGTCGCCCATCGACGGGCCGCCGATCGACGGGCCGGGGAACGTCCCGCTGCCGGTGGCCGGACCGGTGGTCGGACCCGAGGGGCCCACGGGCCCGAGGGGACCGGAGGGGCCGAGGGGACCGGGACCGCCGGCGGCCGGGGCGCCCGTGGAACCGCCGGGGCTGCGGCGCGGCAGGGGCGCGGGGGCGCTCTGGCGCTGCGGCTCCTCCGGCGTGAAGTACGGAAGGTCGGAACGCTGTCCGCCGCCCTGTTCCGACGCGGGTGCGGCGGGAGTGGCCGGGGCCGCCGCGGGCTTGCGCGGCGCGAACCAGTCGCTGGCCGGCGGCTTGTCCTCACCGGAGCCGGAGCCGGCCGGGGAGCCCGAGCCCGCGGCAGGACCGGCGGTGGCCGGCTCCTCGCGGGGCGCGGTCTCCCGCGCCGGCTCGGGCGGGCGCGGCGTGCTGCCGGTGCGCTCGCCGTTCGCGGGTGAGGACGGCGGCTCCACGTCGCCCATGGGCGTACGCATGACGACCGGCGGGATCGGCCGCGACCCGGGGATGTTGATCCGGATGCGCGTGGTCAGCGTGGTCTCGGTCCTGGGCTCGTCCGGTTCCGCCTGTCCGGTGGCCTCCGCACCGTCCGGACCGTCCTGCCCGGGGTGCGACGACGGATACTGGCGGGATCCGTACGGCGGCGTGCCCGAGGGGTACGCGGCTCCGCCACGCCCCTGGGGGCCGGAGGACGAACTGTCAGTTTCACGACTCAAGGCAGGTTCTCCCGGTTAGCTCCGCTCGCCCGCTCTTACCTGGTACTGCGGGCGGCTCGGCGGCGCGCACCACCATACTGGCCGCCGCCGCCAGGTGCCCCGCGCCCTGGGACGCCGGAGTTCCGACGGCCGCGCGTGCGCGACGGATTCACGGACTCAAGTGGTACGTCATTTGCCAAGTCGGGCGCTCACCGCGCCCTGTTGCGGCAGCGGCAGCATCGTGGCGCAGATCACAGCGACGGCCATCCCGCCCAGCATGTACGCGTACGAGACGGAACTGCCCCCGATGAGCAGGTCGCCCTCGGGCCGGCTGACGGTCAGCAGGACGATGGCCACGAGCCATCCGGCGGCGGCCGCGCCGACGCCGGACCTGGTGCCCGTGGCGAGCATGCCGCCGTAGAAGAGGCCCGCCGCGGCGAGCAGGGCCAGCAGCAGGCCGCCGGGGAACCACGCCGCGTGGACGAGGACGCCCGCCGCGCCGGTGAGGGAGCCCAGCACGAGGAGCAGGAGGTAGGCGCCGATGCGGGCCGGGGTCATGACGTCACTCCCGCGAAGAGGTCGGTCTCGCGGCCGCCGACGGGGCGTTCACCGCGTACCAGTTCGTAGTACTCCGTGGTCAGGACGGGCTGCGCGAGGTTGTTGGAGAGCGCGAAGAAGCCGCCCTCGACCGCGATCTGGGTGGCGTGGGCGCGCATCGCGGCGGTCTTGGCGGCGGCGTACGGCGCGCCGTCGATCTCGGTGGTGACCGCCGCGTCGTCGACCACTCCGGGGACGTCGTCCACGGCGGCCGTGCCGGGGAAGCTCACGCCGGCCGCGCGCAGGCGGGCGAAGCCGTCCTCCGCGTAACCGCGCGGCACCCGGTTCCAGTAGATCTTGGCGACGGCGTGCGGTGCGCCGAGGTCCGGGCGGAAGCCGGTGTCGGCCGCGAGGTCGGCGGCGCGCATGGCGACGCGGTGGGCCTGGATGTGGTCGGGGTGGCCGTAGCCGCCGTCCGGGTCGTAGGTCACGAGGACCTGCGGGCGTACGGAACGGATCACCTCGACCAGGTACGCCGCGGCCTCGTCCACCGGGGCGGCCCAGAAGGCGCCTTCGCGCCCGTTCTGCGGGGCGCCCATCATGCCGGAGTCGCGGTATCGCCCGGGGCCGCCGAGGAAGCGGTGGTCGGTGACCCCCAGCTCCCTCATCGCGGCGGCCAGTTCGGCGACGCGTTGGGCTCCGAGGGTGTCGTCGCGGTCGGCGGCCAGGTGCGCGAGGGCGGGCGGGATGACCTCGCCCTCCTCGCCGAGGGTGCAGGTCACCAGGGTGACCCCGGCGCCCTCGGCGGCGTACCTGGCCATGGTGGCGCCGTTGTTGATCGACTCGTCGTCGGGGTGCGCGTGCACCAGAAGCAGACGACGGGCTGGGTGGTCCGTCATGGGGACCACCCTACGAGGCCGCGCTCAGAACTTGATGCCCCCGATCATCCCGGCCACGTTCGTGGTCAGTTCGTTGATCGTGGGTGCGATGGACGAGCTGGCGAGGTAGAAGCCGAGCAGCACGCAGACCACCGCGTGTCCGGCTTTGAGACCCGATTTCCGGACCATCAGGATGACGATGATCGCCAACAGCACTACCGCCGAAATCGAGAGTGCCACGGCGGTTCACCTCCACTTAATCGGGTCGAAACGGGCATGCGGACATTCGCCAGGAGGTTCATACCCACCAAGCGCTACGGATCATAACTATCCGTGCCTTCACATTGTTCGGTGCACGGCAGCACGAGGGGCGCATGGAGTTGCCACCGGGCGGTAGCTTCGGGCATATGACGTCGAATCAGCTCTCCTTTCCCCGGCAGCACGCGCGGACGCAGCGCTTCAGCCTGGGAGCGCCACGGGCGTTCACCGTGTCGCCGGACGGGGCACGTGTGGTGTTCCTCCGATCTTCATCCGGCACCGACCGGGCGAACCGGCTGTGGGTGCTCGACCTGGAAGGGGGCGCGCGGGAGCGCATCGCCGCCGACCCCGGGGAGCTGCTCGGCGGCGCCGCCGAACAGCTGTCGGCGCAGGAGAGGGCGCGGCGCGAGCGGAGCCGGGAGGGCTCGGCCGGGATCGTCGGGTACGCCGTGGACGCGGCCGTCGAACTGGCGGCGTTCACGCTGTCCGGGCGGCTGTTCGCGGCCGAGCTGCGGGCCGGCACCGCGCGCGAACTGCCGGCCGTGGGACCGGCCCTCGACCCCCGCCCCTCGCCGGACGGGCGGCAGGTCGCGTACGTGGCGGAGGGCGCCCTGCGGGTGATCGGCGCCGAGGGCGACGGCGACCGGGCGCTCGCCGAGCCGGAGGACGAGAACACGACGTACGGCCTCGCGGAGTTCGTCGCGGCGGAGGAGATGGGCCGCTCACGCGGCTTCTGGTGGTCGCCGGAGTCGGATCGGCTGCTCGTCGCGCGCGTGGACGACGCGGCCGTGGCGCGCTGGTGGATCTCCGACCCGGCCCGACCGCACAGCGAGCCCGCGCGGGTCGCGTACCCGGCGGCGGGGACCCCCAACGCGGAGGTGCGGCTGTTCCTGTACGGGCTGGACGAGGGGGCGGAGCGCACCGAGGTGGTGTGGGACCGCGCCCGGCATCCTTACCTGGCGCGGGTCCACTGGTCGGCCTCGGGCGCTCCGCTGCTGCTGGTGCAGTCGCGGGACCAGCGCGGGCAGCGCTGCCTCGCGGTGGATCCGGCGACCGGCACGACGCGGACCGTGCACGCGGACGAGGACGCGGTCTGGCTGGAACTGTTCGACGGGGTGCCCACGTGGGCACCGGACGGGCGGCTGGTGCGGATCGCCGACGAGGGCGGCGCGCGGGTGCTGGCCGTCGGCGACCGGGCGCTGACCGGACCGCAGTTGCAGGTACGGGCGGTGCTGGACGTCTCGGACGACGACGTGCTGGTCAGCGCGTCGGCAGGGTCGGAGGCCGCTGATCCGGAGACGGGCGAGGTGCACGTCTACCGGGTGAACGAGCTGGGGGTCGAGCGGCTGTCGGAGGGGGCCGGGGTGCATTCCGCGGTGCGCGCGGGCGGCGTGACCGTACTGGCTTCGGCGCGTCCGGAAAGCAGCGGCACGGTGGTGCGGGTGGTGCGCAACGGCAGGCGGGAGGTGAGAGTGGAGTCGTACGCCGAGGAGCCCCTGCTGCGGGCCCGGGTGCGGCTCCTGGAGGGGGGCGCGCGGCGGATTCCGTGCGCCGTTCTGCTCCCCACGGGCTATGCGGAGGGCGATGGTCCGCTTCCGGTGCTGATGGACCCCTACGGAGGACCGCACGCGCGGCGGGTCGTCGCCGCGCACAACGCGTACCTCACGTCACAGTGGTTCGCCGACCAGGGCTTCGCGGTCATCGTCGCGGACGGCCGGGGGACGCCCGGCCGCTCCCCCGGCTGGGAGAAGGCGGTCAGGGACGCGTTCACGCTGACGCTCGACGACCAGGTGGAGGCGCTGCACGCGCTGGCGGCGGACTTCCCGCTGGACCTCGACCGGGTGGCGATCCGCGGCTGGTCGTACGGCGGCTACCTGGCCGCGCTCGCGGTGCTGCGCCGTCCCGACGTCTTCCACGCAGGGATCGCGGGGGCGCCCGTCACCGACTGGCGCCTCTACGACACCCACTACACCGAGCGCTACCTCGGAGATCCGGGCGAGCAGCCCGAGGTGTACGCCGCGAACTCGCTCGTCACCGACGACCGGCTGTCACAGCCGGCCGGCACCCACCGGCCGCTGATGATCGTCCACGGGCTCGCGGACGACAACGTGGTGATGGCGCACACCCTGCGGCTGTCGTCGGCTCTCCTGGCCGCCGGACGCCCGCACGAGGTGCTGCCGCTGTCCGGGGTGACGCACATGACGCCGCAAGAGCAGGTGGCGGAGAACCTGCTGCTGCTCCAGGTGGACTTCCTGCGGCGGTCGCTGGGGGTGAAGTAGCCCCTCCTGCGGCGGGGCTCCGGGCCGGGGGCGACATGGCGGCGCCCCCGGCCCGGCAACGGCACCCGCACGGCCGTACGCTGTGCAGCATGGCGCGTTCGCATATCGGAGGTGCTTCGGTCAAGTTGCCTGTGTGTTAACGGCCTTGACGGCCGCTCACGCGCCGGGGCCCGGCCCCGCCGGAACCACGTGCTTCTCCTCCGCGAAGTGGCACGCCGAGTCGTGCGCCGCCGGCGACCCCTCGTCGCGGAACGCCGCCGGCACCGCCAGCAGCGGCACCTCCAGGGCGCACCGCTCCTGCGCCTTCCAGCACCGGGTGCGGAAGCGGCAGCCGGAGGGGATGTTCGCCGGCGACGGGACGTCCCCGGTCAGCAGGATGCGCTCCCGGTGCTCGCGTGCCGTGGGGTCCGGCACCGGCACGGCCGAGAGCAGCGCCTGGGTGTACGGGTGCGTCGGGTGGTCGTAGATCTCGGCGTCCCTGCCGATCTCGACGATCCGCCCCAGGTACATCACGCCCACCCGGTCGGAGATGTGCCGCACGATCGACAGGTCGTGGGCGATGAAGACGTAACTCAGGCTGAACTCCTTCTGGAGCTTGTCCAGCAGGTTGACGACCTGCGCCTGCACGGACACGTCGAGCGCCGACACCGGCTCGTCCGCCACGATGATCTCCGGCTGGAGCGCCAGTCCGCGCGCGATCCCGATCCGCTGGCGCTGACCGCCGGAGAACTGGTGCGGATAGCGGTTGATGTACTCCGGGTTCAGCCCGACCACGTCGAGCAGGTCCTGGACCTTCTGCCGCCGGCTGCCCTTGGGCGCCACCTCGGGATGGATCTCGTACGGCTCCCCGATGATGTCGCCCACCGTCATCCGGGGGTTCAGCGAGGTGTACGGGTCCTGGAAGACCATCTGGATGTTGCGGCGCACCGCCTTGAGCGCCCGGCCGGACAGCCTGGTGACGTCCTCGCCCTTGTAGAGGATCACCCCGGCCGTCGGCCGCTCCAGGTGGACCAGCATCCTGGCGAGCGTCGACTTGCCGCAGCCCGACTCCCCCACGATGCCGAGCGTCTCGCCCGCCACCAGGTCGAGGTCGACGCCGTCGACCGCCCGGACCGCGCCGACCTGCTTCTTGAAGACGACGCCCCGGGTGAGGGGGTAGTGCTTGTGCAGCCCGCGGACTTCGAGGATCGCCTCAGCCATGGAGTGCCTCCTGCCAGAAGTGGCACGCGCTGCCGCGGCCGTCCGGCACGTCGTACAGCGGCGGGACGTCCGTGCGGCACAGGTCGCGGGCCAGCGGGCAGCGCGGGTGGAAGGCGCAGCCGGGCGGGATGCGGAGGAGGTTCGGCGGCAGGCCCTTGATCGCGTACAGCTCCTGGCCCTTCTGGTCGAGGCGCGGGACCGACGCGAGCAGGCCCTTGGTGTACGGGTGGGCCGGCGCCTTGTAGATGTCGTGCACCGGCGCGGTCTCCACGATCCGGCCCGCGTACATCACGGCGATCTTGTCGGCGACGTCCGCGACGACCCCCAGGTCGTGGGTGATGAGGATGAGCCCCATGGCGAGTTCGCGCTGCAACTCCGCCAGCAGGTCCATGACCTGCGCCTGTACGGTCACGTCCAGCGCGGTGGTCGGCTCGTCCGCGATGATCAGCGAGGGTTCGAGGGCCAGCGCCATCGCGATCATGATCCGCTGGCGCATGCCGCCGGAGAACTGGTGCGGGTACTGCCCGACCCGCTCGCGGGCGGCCGGGATGCGCACCCGGTCCATCAGCTCGACGGCCTTGGTCCTCGCGTCCTTCCTGGACATGCCCCGGTGCACGACGAACATCTCGCCCAGTTGCTCCCCCACGCTGAGCACGGGGTTGAGCGAGGACAGCGCGTCCTGGAAGATCATGGCCATTTCCCGCCCCCTGACCTTCCGGCGCTCGTCCTCCTTGAGCTGCAGCAGGTCGCGGCCCCGGAAGACGATCTCGCCGCCCGCGATCCGGCCCGGCGGCATGTCGAGGATGCCCATGACCGCTTGCGCGGTGACGGACTTGCCCGAGCCGGATTCGCCCAGGACGGCGAGCGTCTCGCCCTCGGCGACGGAGTAGGTGACGCCGTTGACGGCCCTGGCGACCCCTTCGCGCGTACGGAACTCCACGTGCAGGTCGCGCACTTCGAGCAGCGCGGGGGACGGTTCGGGCGCGGGGGGCGTGGCGGGCGTGGCGGGCGTGGCCGTCATCGGGAGGGCTCCTCAGCGCAGCTTCGGGTCGAGGGCGTCGCGCACCGCGTCGCCGAGCATGATGAACGCGAGCACCGTGACCGCGAGCGCGCCCGCCGGCCAGAGCAGCATGTGCGGGGCGTTGCGGACGTAGGGCGAGGCGGCGGAGAGGTCGATGCCCCAGGACACCGTGGGCGGTTTCAGGCCGACGCCCAGGTACGAGAGGGTCGCCTCCAGCGAGATGTACGTGCCGAGCGCGATGGTCGCGACGACGATGACCGGGGCGACGGCGTTGGGCGTGACGTGCCGCAGCAGCATCCGTGCGTTGCTCGCGCCGAGCGCCCGCGCCGCCTGCACGTAGTCGTTGTGCTTGGCGGTGATGACCGAGCCGCGCGCGATGCGGGCGATCTGCGGCCACCCGAGCAGGACGATGAACCCGATCACCGGCCAGACGGTGGTGCTGGTGATGACGGACAGGAAGACGAGGCCGCCGAGGACGACCGGGATGCCGAAGAAGACGTCGGTGATCCGGGACAGCAGCGCGTCCCACGTACCGCCGAAGAAGCCGGCGAGGCCGCCCAGGACGCTGCCGAGCAGGGCGACGCCGAGGGTGGCGCAGACGCCGACGGTCACGGAGGTCCTGGCCCCGTAGACCGTGCGCGTGTAGACGTCGCAGCCCTGGCCGTCGAAGCCGAAGGGGTGGCCGGGCTGGGAGCCCTCCTGGGCCTTGGCGAGGTCGCACTGGAGCGGGTTGCCGCTCGCGATGAGGGACGGCCAGATCGAGATGACGACGAGGAAGGCGATGACGAGCCCGGAGACGATGAAGACGGGGTTGCGGCGCAGGTCGCGCCTGGCGTCGGACCACAGACTGCGCGGCTTGCCCCCGGGGCCGGTGCCCTGCGGCCCGCCGTCGGGCCTCTTCTCCAGCGTCTCGCCCTCGTCCATGGCGAGGTCCGTCCCGCCACCGGCTCCGGCCGCCGAGATCGCCGCGTCGGGTTCGAAGTGCGGCTCAGGCATACCGGATCCTCGGGTCGAGTACGGCGTACAGGATGTCGACGAGCAGGTTCGCCAGCAGGAAGACGAGCACCAGGACCGTCACGAACCCGACTACGGTCTGGGAGCTCTGGCGCAGGATGCCCTGGTAGAGCTGGTAGCCGACGCCGTGGATGTTGAAGATCCGCTCGGTGACGATCGCGCCGCCCATCAGCGCGCCCACGTCCGTACCGATGAAGGTGACGACGGGGATCAGCGAGTTGCGCAGCAGGTGACGGGAGACCACCCGCCGCCTGGGCAGGCCCTTGGCGACGGCGGTGCGGACGTAGTCGGCGCGGGAGTTCTCGGCGACGGACGTCCGGGTGAGGCGGGTGACGTACGCCAGGGAGACCGAGGCCAGGACGAGCCCGGGGATCAGTAGCTCGTCGATCGTGGCCTCGGACGACACGGCCGGTTTGACGACGCCCCACTTCACGCCGAGCAGCAGCTGGAGCAGCAGACCGGTGACGAAGGTCGGGATCGAGATGACGACGAGGGTCATCAGCAGTACGCCGGTGTCGACGGGACGGCCCCGGCGCAGGCCGGTGAGCACGCCCAGGCTGATGCCGATGACGATCTCGAAGACGATCGCGACGAGGGTCAGGCGGATGGTGACGGGGAACGCGCTGCCCATCAGCTCGGTGACCTCCTGCCCGTTGAAGGCGGTCCCGAAGTCGCCGCTGAAGACGTTGCCCATGTACGTCGCGTACTGCTGCCACACGGGCTTGTCGAGGCCGAACTCCGCGCGCAACCGGGCGGCCGTCGCGGGGTCGCACTCGCGGTCGCCGCAGAGGCCCGCGACGGGGTCGCCCATGACGTTGACCATCAGGAAGATGAGCAGGGTCGCGCCGAAGAAGACCGGGATCATCTGCAGCAGACGCCGGATCACATAACGTCCCATGGTGGGCTCCTCAGAAGGGGGCGCCTACTCCCGGCCCGGTGTCAGTTGACCGTGATCTCGTTGTAGACGGGGACGCTGAAGGGGTTGAGGGCCACGTTGGAGATCCGGTCGGAGTAGCCGGCGCTGCCGTTCTGGTACCAGAGCGGGATGGCGGCCATCTGGTCCCGGACGACCTTCTCGGCCTCCTTGAACTTCTCGACGGCCTTCGCCGGGTCCGACTCGGCGTTGGCCTCGTCGACGAGCCCGTCGAACTCCTCGTTGGACCACTTGCCGTCGTTGGACGAGGCGTTGGTGTAGTACAGCGGCTGGAGGAAGTTCTGGACCAGCGGGTAGTCCATCTGCCAGCCGGCCCGGAAGGGGCCCGTCATCTTGCGGTCGGTGATCTGGCTGCGGAAGTCTGCGAAGGTGCCGACCGGGTTGCCCGTGCACGCCCTGTCGTTGCCCAGGGCGTTGTTGATGCTGTTGCAGACGGCGTCGACCCATTCGCGGTGGGAGCCGGTGTCCGCGTTGAAGGTGATCCTGAACGTGCCGCCGGGGATGCCGCCGCCCTCGGCGACCAGCTTCTTCGCCTCGGCCGGCTTGTACTCGCACGCCTCGCCGCACAGCGTGTCGTCGAAGCCGCCCTCCGCCATGAGGACCGGGGACGTCCAGTCCTTGGCGGGGGTGCGGGTCTTCTGGAAGATCGTGTCGGTGATCTGCTGCCGGTTGATGGCCATGGACAGGCCCTTGCGGACCTTCTCCATGCCGTCGGCGTTCCACCGGTCGTCGTAGTAGGGGAAGGCGAGGGTCTGGATGATGCCGGCCGGGGTGTTGATGTACCGGTCGCCGAGGTCGGCCTGGACGTTCTTCAGCTGGGAGGCCGGCACGTCGTCCACGAGGTCGAGGTTGCCGGCGGTGAGGGCGGTGTAGGCGGTGTTGTTGTCGGTGAAGACCTGGAGGTCCACCCCGCCGTTCCGCGCCTTGTCGGGGCCGGGGTACTCCTCCCACTTGCGCATGGTCATCTGCGAGCCCTTGGCGTACGACTCGACGGTGTACGGGCCGTTGCCGACGGGCTTGGCGACCCAGGCGTCGTGGTCGTCGAAGAAGGCCCTGGGGAGCGGGGCGAAGGCGGCGTAACCGAGGGTCTCCGGCCAGGTGGAGAACTTCTGGGTGAGCTTGACGGTGAAGGTCCTGTCGTCCTTCACCCGCAGGCCGGAGAGAGTGTCGGCGGTGGCTTCCCCCTTTTCCGGGTGGACCTTGTCGTAGCCCTCGATGTAGCCGAAGAAGTAGGCGTTGCGCTGGTTGTTCTTCAGGTGCGCGCCGTAGTTCCAGGCGTCGACGAAGGACTTGGCGGTGACCTTCTCGCCGTTGCTGAACGTCCAGCCGTCCTTGACGGTGACGGTGAAGTTCTGCGAGTCCGTGGTCTCGATCTTCTCGGCCAGCCAGTCCTTGGCCTCGCCGGTCTTCGGGTCGTACTGCTTGAGACCGCGGAAGAGCATGGCCAGGACCTTGCCGCCCTGCACCTCGTTGGTGTTCGCCGGCTCCAGCGGGTTCTGCGGATCACCCCAGGACGAACGCACCACCCCCGAAGCGCCGCCACCGCCGCCGTTGTCACCACCGCCGCAGGCCGTCGCCGCGAGGGCGACGGCGACGGCACAGGCCGTCCACTTGGCGAGCGCGGCTCCGCGCATGGAGTCCCTCCTCGGGTCTACAGGTCTCACGTAGCACCCATACCACCCCAGAGCCCCGCATACCGCACTTCCACGGGACCCGTTCGCGCGCTGGGTCCGACCAGGTGTCCGCACACACCCGGACAGACGAAGGCGCCCCGGACCGAAACGGTCCGGGGCGCCCTCGTGGACGTACGGCCTGGAGTGCTACGCCGCGTGCACGACGTCCTTCTCCTCGGCGAAGTGGCACGCCGACTCGTGCGCGGCCGGGGTGTCCGAGGACTTGAAGCGCTCGGGGACCGCCAGCAGCGGCACCTCCTGCGCGCACTTGTCCTGCGCCTTCCAGCAGCGCGTACGGAAACGGCAGCCGGACGGCGGGTTCGCCGGCGACGGGACGTCACCGGTCAGGATGATCCGCTCGCGGCCCTCGCGGGCCTCCGGGTCGGGCACCGGGACCGCCGACAGCAGCGCCTGGGTGTAGGGGTGCGTCGGGTGGTCGTAGATCTGCGTGTCCGTGCCGATCTCGGCCATCTTGCCGAGGTACATGACGCCCACGCGGTCCGAGATGTGCCGGACGATCGACAGGTCGTGCGCGATGAAGAGGTAGGACAGGTTGAACTCGTCCTGGAGCTTCTCCATCAGGTTGATGACCTGCGCCTGGACGGACACGTCCAGCGCCGACACCGGCTCGTCGCAGATGATGATCTCCGGCTGGAGCGCGAGGCCGCGGGCGATGCCGATGCGCTGGCGCTGACCGCCGGAGAACTGGTGCGGGTACCGGTTGATGTACTCGGGGTTCAGGCCCACGACGTCCAGGAGCTCCTGGACCTTGCGGCGCCGGTCGCCCTTGGGCGCGACCTCCGGGTGGATGTCGTACGGCTCACCGATGATGTCGCCCACGGTCATACGGGGGTTGAGCGACGTGTACGGGTCCTGGAACACCATCTGGATGTTGCGGCGGACGGCCTTCAGCGCGCGCCCGGACAGCTTGGTGATGTCCTGGCCCTTGTAGAAGACCTCGCCGGCCGTGGCCGTCTCCAGCGTCATCAGGAGCTTGGCGACCGTGGACTTGCCACAGCCGGACTCGCCCACGATGCCGAGCGTCTCGCCCTGGTAGAGGTCGAAGGAGATCCCGTCGACGGCCTTGACCGCGCCGACCTGCTTCTTGAACAGGATGCCCTGGGTCAGCGGGAAGTGCTTGACCAGGTTGCGCACCTGGAGGATCGGCTCCCCCCGCTCGACCGGGGCCTCGATCGCCGCCACCGCTTCCTGGGTGGTGGAGGCGTCGACGGTCTCGACCGCGGTGACGTTGGGGGTCGCGTCCACGGCAGCCTCGTCGTTCTTCTTCAGCTCAGCCATGGATCTGCTCCTTCCAGAAGTGGCACGCACTGTGGCGGCCCGGCAGCTCGCCGCCGTCCCGCTCGGTCACCGACAGCAGGGCCGGGACGTCCGTGCGGCAGATGTCCTGCGCCTTGGGGCAGCGCGGGTTGAACGCGCATCCGGACGGGATCTTCAGCAGGTTGGGCGGCAGACCCTTGATCGCGTAGAGCTCCTGGCCCTTCTGGTCCAGGCGCGGGATCGAGTCCAGCAGACCACGGGTGTACGGGTGCGCGGGGCGCTTGTACAGCTCGTGGACGGGCGCGGTCTCGACGATCCGGCCGGCGTACATGACCGCGATCTTGTCCGCGACGTCGGCGACGACGCCGAGGTCGTGGGTGATCAGGATCAGGCCCATGTTGTACTCGCGCTGGAGCTCCGCGAGCAGGTCCATGACCTGGGCCTGGACGGTCACGTCGAGGGCTGTGGTGGGCTCGTCCGCGATGATCAGGTCAGGCTCGAGGGCCAGCGCCATGGCGATCATGATGCGCTGGCGCATACCGCCGGAGAACTGGTGCGGGTAGTCGTTGACCCGCTCCTTCGCCGCCGGGATGCGCACCCGGTCCATCAGCTCGATGGCCTTGGCCTTGGCGTCCTTCTTGGACAGGCCCTGGTGGACGCGGAACATCTCCGCGAGCTGGTAGCCCACGGTGAGCACGGGGTTCAGCGACGACAGCGCGTCCTGGAAGATCATGGCGATCTTCTGGCCGCGGATCTTGCGCCGCTCCTCGTACCCCATGGTCAGCATGTCCTCGCCGCGGAAGAGGATCTCTCCCTGCGGGATGCGGCCGGGCGGCATGTCGAGGATGCCCATGATGGCCTGCGCCGTCACGGACTTGCCGGAACCGGACTCGCCGAGGACGGCGAGCGTCTCACCGGCGCTGACGCTGTAGTTGACGCCGTTGACGGCCTTGACGACGCCGTCGCGGGTCTTGAACTCCACGTGCAGGTCACGGACGTCGAGCAGCGGTGCGCCGTTCTCCGTCGAACCTCGGGGGGCGGGAACATCCGCCGTCTTGTCGATGATGGTCATGTACGTACGCCTCCCTCAGCGCAGCTTGGGGTCGAGGGCGTTGCGTACCGCATCGCCGAGCATGATGAAGGCCAGGACAGTGATCGACACCATGACCGACGGCAGGATCAGAACGAACGGCGCGTTGCGCAGCTGCTCGGCGCCCGACGAGATGTCGACACCCCACGAGACCGTCGGCTCGGCGAGACCGATGCCCAGGAAGGACAGCGTGGCCTCGGCCGAGATGTAACCGCCGAGCGCGATGGTGGCGACCACGATCACCGGGGCCACCGCGTTGGGGAGGATGTGCCGCAGCAGGATGCGGGAGGTGGAGGCGCCGAGCGCCTTCGCCGCCATCACGTAATCCGCCTGCTTGATGGTGATGACCGAGCCGCGGGCGACTCGGGCGATCTGGGTCCAGCCGAGGAAGGCGAGGGCCAGGATCACGACGTACAGGGCGCGGTCCTCGAACGAGGTCAGCACCACCATCGCGCCGAGGATGAACGGGACACCGAAGAAGATGTCGGTCACGCGCGACAGGAGCGTGTCGATCCAGCCGCCGAAGTAGCCGGCGAGCATGCCGACGACGCCGCCCAGGACGGTCACGAGGACTGTGACGACCACGCCGACCGAGATCGAGGCGCGGGCGCCGTAGATCACGCGGGCGTAGATGGAGCGGCCCTGGCCGTCGTAGCCGAGCCAGTCCTCGGCGAAGACGTTGCCCCAGTTGGGCTTCTGGAGGTAGTGCTTGGCGAGGTCCGCGTAGCGCGGGTCGGCGCTGGTGAACATGCCCGGCGCGACAGCCATGGCGAGCAGCAGCACGATGAGAACCGCGGAGACCACGAAGAGCGGGTTGCGCCGCAGGTCGTGCCAGGCGTCGGACCACAGGCTGCGGGGCTTCTCGGCCTTGGACACGTTGGCGGCCTTGGCCTGGGCGTCGACGGCGTCCAGCGCCTCGTCCTTGACGGTGGCTTCAAGTGCGTCAGGCATAACGGATCCTCGGGTCCAGGACCGCGTAGAGCAGGTCGACGATGAGGCTGGCGACGAGATACACGACCACGATCAGGGTGACGATGCCCACGACCGTCGAGCCCTCGCGGTGCCTCAGCGCGTCGAAGACGGCGTTGCCGACGCCCTTGACGTTGAAGATGCCCTCGGTGACGACCGCGCCGCCGAGCAGGGCGCCGAGGTCGGTGCCGAGGAAGGTGACCACGGGGATCAGGGAGTTGCGCATCAGGTGCACGCCGATGATGCGGCGCTTCGGCAGGCCCTTGGCCACCGCGGTGCGCATGTAGTCGGCGCGGAGGTTCTCCGCGACCGACGTACGCGTCAGGCGTGCGACGTACGCGAGGGAGAGCGAGCCGAGTACCACTGCGGGCAGCAGCAGTTCGTCGACGGGCGCCTCTTCGCTGACGTTCGGCTGGACCCAGCCCAGCTCGAAGGCGAAGAGGTACTGGAGCAGGTAGCCCAGTACGAACGAGGGGATCGAGATCAGGAGCAGCGTCAGCACGAGCAGCCCGCGGTCCCGGAACGTGTCAGCCTTCAGACCGGCGAAGATGCCGATGGAGATGCCGACGAGCACGGTGAACGTGAAGGCGAACAGGGCCAGTCGGATCGTGATCGGGAATGCGTCCGAGATGATGTCGGCCACGGGACGGCCGCTGGCGATCTGGGTACCGAAGTCGCCCTGGAACAAATTGCCCAGGTAGTTCAGGTACTGGTGCCAGAGGGGGAGATCGAGCCCGAGGTCTTTCTTCATCTGTGCGATCTGCGCCGGGTCAACGGTCTGTTCGCCGGCGAGCGCGCGCACGGGATCGCCGGGCAGCGCGTACATCATGGCGAAGACGAGCAAGGTTGACCCGATGAAGACCGGGATCATCTGGAGCAGTCGCCGCGCGACATAACGCCCCATGTTTGCCTCCGTGTGGATAACTGCGGCACGGGGGCCGCCCCCTTTTGGTCAGGGAGCGGCCCCCGGGCCTACCGCCAATGCGGTGGCGGGTAATGGCCGAGTGGGGTTGGCCCGCAGGCTGGTTACTTGTTGACGGTCACGCCGGTGATCTCGAAGTCACCGTGGAAGTCGACCTTCACGTTGTCGACCGCCTTCGAGTGGCCACCGTTGATGCGGTACTGCCACAGCGGGATGGCCGGCATCTTCTCCAGCAGCATCTTCTCGGCCTCCTGGTAGAGCTTCACCGACTCTTCCAGGGACTTGGCGTTGTCGCCCTTCTTGAACGCGGCGTCGATCGCCTTGTCCGAGAAGCGGCCGTTGTTGGCCTCGGCGGTGGTGCCGTACAGCTCGCGCATGAAGTTGACGTTCACCGGGTAGTCCGCCACCCAGCCACCGCGGTAGAAGCCCTTGACCTGGTCGTTGTCACGGGCTTCCAGGTCGGTCTGGAAGTCGGGCTTGGCGTCCGGCACGCAGTCGACACCCGTGGCGTTACGGATGGACTCGCAGACGGCCGTGATCCACTCCTTGTGGCCACCGTCGGCGTTGTACTGGATCGTCATCTTGTTGCCGGGGACGCCGCCGCCCTCGGTGACGAGCTTCTTCGCCTTGGCAGGGTCGAACTTGAACACGTCCGTGTCGAGGACCTGGTTGCCCTCGACGCCCTTGGGCGTGAAGCTCGTGGCCGGCGTACGCGTGCCGTTGAGCACCGTCTTGGTGATCGTCTCGCGGTCGATCGCCATCGACAGACCCTGCAGGACCTTCGGGTCGATGTCCTTGAAGGTCTTGCTGTAGAAGGCCGGGACCAGCGACTGGATCGCCGCGTACTCCTGGTCGATCGCGCGGTCGCCGAGGTCCTGCTTGTACTTCGGCAGGTCCTTCGGGCCGACCTGGCGGATCATGTCCAGGTTGCCGGAGATGAGGTCCTGGTACGCGGCCTCGACGGTCGCGTAGTTCTTGAACAGGACACCCTTGTTCTGGGCCTTGTTCGGGCCCTGGTACTCCGGGTTGGCCTTGACCTGGATGAGCTTCTTGTGGTTCCACTTCTCGAAGATGTACGGGCCGTTGCCGATGGGCTTCTGGCCGAACGCCTTCGGGTCGGCGTAGAACGACTTGGGCAGCGGGGCCCAGGTCGTGTAGCCGAGCTTGTAGTTGAAGTACGGAACCGGCTTCGTCAGCTCGATCGTGAACGTGGTGTCGTCCACGGCCTTCAGGCCGGACATCTTGTCGGCCTTGGGCTCACCCTTGGCCGGGTGGACGTCCGCGTAGCCCTTGATGTCCTCGAACCAGAACGCGTTCTGCTGCTTGTTCTTGGTGTTCGCGTACCAGTTCCACGCGTTGATGTAGGACTCGGACGTCACGGCCTCGCCGTTGTGGAACTTCCAGCCCTTCTTGAGCTTGACGGTCCACGTCTTCGAGTCCTTGGTCTCGACCGACTCGGCGTTCGTGTAGACGATCTCGCCGTTGGCGTCGAAGTCGAGCAGCTGCGTGAACAGCGACTGGATGACGTAGCTGCCGAGCGACTCGTTCGTGTCGGCCGGAATCAGCGGCTTCTGCGGCTCACCGACGTCGATCGAGACGTAGCCGGCCGGCTTGCCCTTTTCCTTGGCCTCGGTGTCGCCGCTGTCCGAGCCACCGCACGCCGTTGCCGACAGAGCCACGACTATCGCACCTGCGACCCACTTGGCGCTCTTGGCACCGCGCATGGGTTCCTCCTCATGAGTCCACTGATCACTACAAGAGGGGTACGCAGACAGTCGCCGACACCCCTGACGGCGATGAGTCGCATGTACCCCGAGTGTGCTCGTGAGTCGGCACTCCCCACAGTGCGTGACCCATTGACCCGAGCTCAATGGAGCCAACTATTAAGTAACACCGAGCCGTAAACCACACTTAAAGGGTCTCGGTTTGACAACATCGACCGGGCATACCAGATCGAAATCCGGACAAAGTGATCACAGACAGACACCCGCGAAACGGACGGTTGGCGCAGCTTCCGGAGTGCGATGACCGGTATCCGGACGCCTGTCTCACAAAATGCGGTTGACGGCCGACGCTCAGGGTGTCACGCCGGGCCGTGATCCTCATACGCCGGAAGGCCGGCTCCCACGACCCCACAGGGGGCGGGAACCGGCCTTCGGACGCGCTTGATCGGCCGCTGGGGCCTCCGGGTCGGGCCCGGGTCAGCGCTTGGCGCGCGAAGCCGTACGGCCGCGCTCCTTCTGGTCCAGGACGACCTTGCGGATGCGCACGGTCTCCGGGGTGACCTCGATGCACTCATCGTCGCGGCAGAACTCCAGCGACTGCTCCAGCGAGAGCCTGCGCGGCGGCACGACGTTCTCCGTGTTGTCCGCGGAAGCCGCACGCATGTTGGTGAGCTTCTTCTCCTTGGTGATGTTCACGTCCATGTCGTCGGAACGCGAGTTCTCACCGATGATCATGCCCTCGTAGACCTCGGTGCCGGCCTCGACGAAGATGACGCCCCGCTCCTGGAGGTTGATCATCGCGAACGGCGTCACGGAACCCGAACGGTCCGCGACCAGCGAGCCGTTGTTACGGGTGCGCAGCTCGCCGAACCACGGCTCGTGGCCCTCGAAGATGGAGTGCGCGATGCCCGTGCCGCGGGTCTGCGTCAGGAACTCCGTACGGAAGCCGATGAGGCCGCGGGACGGGACGATCCACTCCATGCGGATCCAGCCCGAACCGTGGTTCGTCATGGTCTCCATGCGGCCCTTGCGGGTCGCCATCAGCTGCGTGATGGCGCCGAGGTGCTCCTCGGGGGAGTCGATCGTCATGC
Source organism: Streptomyces sp. NPDC046122 (assembly GCF_056429965.1). Taxonomy (NCBI): domain Bacteria; kingdom Bacillati; phylum Actinomycetota; class Actinomycetes; order Kitasatosporales; family Streptomycetaceae; genus Streptomyces; species Streptomyces sp. NPDC046122. Next base: position 680,486 of record NZ_JBWKLQ010000001.1, read on the forward strand.
GCTCGATCGGCTCGTACTTCTTGCCGTCGACCATCTTCACGACGACCTCGGGCTTGCCGACGGTCAGCTCGAAGCCCTCGCGGCGCATCTGCTCGACCAGGATGGCCAGCGCGAGCTCACCGCGGCCCTGGACCTCCCAGGCGTCGGGGCGCTCGGTGTCCAGGACGCGGAGCGAGACGTTGCCGATGAGCTCCTTGTCCAGGCGGTCCTTCACCTGGCGGGCGGTGACCTTGTGGCCCTTGCCGCCCTTGCCGACCAGCGGCGAGGTGTTCGTGCCGATGGTCATGGAGATCGCCGGCTCGTCGACCGTGATGAGCGGCAGCGCGATCGGGTTCTCGGGGTCGGCGAGGGTCTCACCGATCATGATGTCCGGGATGCCGGCGATGGCGCAGATGTCGCCCGGGCCGGCCTTCTCGGCCGGCTTGCGGGTGAGCGCCTCGGTCATCAGGAGCTCGGTGATGCGGACGTTCGACATCGTGCCGTCACGCTTGATCCAGGTGACGGTCTGGCCCTTGCGCAGCTCGCCCTGCTCGACGCGGCAGAGCGCGATACGGCCGAGGAAGTTGTCGGCGTCGAGGTTGGTGACGTGGGCCTGCAGCGGGGCGGCGTCGTCGTACTCGGGGGCCGGCACGTGCGACAGGATCGTGTCGAAGAACGGCTGGAGGTTCTCGCTGTCGGCCGGGACGGTGCCGTCCTCCGGCTTGGTCAGCGAGGCGACGCCGTCACGGGCGCAGGCGTAGACGATCGGGAACTCGATCTGGTCCTCGTCCGCGTCCAGGTCCAGGAACAGGTCGTAGGTCTCGTTGACGACCTCGTCGATCCGGGAGTCGGGACGGTCCGTCTTGTTGATGCAGAGGATGACGGGCATCCGGGCCTGGAGCGCCTTGCGGAGCACGAAGCGCGTCTGCGGCAGCGGGCCCTCGGAGGCGTCGACGAGCAGGACGACCGCGTCGACCATCGACAGGCCGCGCTCGACCTCGCCACCGAAGTCGGCGTGGCCGGGGGTGTCGATGATGTTGATGGTGATGACGTCGCCGCCATCCTTGGGGTGGTACTTGACGGCCGTGTTCTTGGCCAGGATCGTGATGCCCTTCTCACGCTCCAGGTCGTTCGAGTCCATCATGCGGTCGTCGAGGCTCTCGGCGGCGTGCGCGGCGAAGGCGCCCGCCTGCTTGAGCATGGCGTCGACCAGGGTGGTCTTGCCGTGGTCGACGTGGGCGACGATGGCTACGTTACGGATGTCGTGGCGCGTGGGCATGGGTGAGTTGCGCTTCTCTCGATCGTGGGATCGGGCGTCGTATTCGGTTCGTTTCCTCATACGCCCGCCGGGCGGTCGCGCCACGGCTACCCCCCATGGTACGGGGAGTGAGCCGCGCGGGCTTCCCGGGCGATCGGTACCGGGCCCGCGGCAGGGCTCCGGGGGTCCGGCGGAGCCGTGGCGGGGCGGGGAGTTCGGGCCGTGCGTGCGGGGTGGGGGTGCGGAGCTTTCCCGGGTCAAGGGGCACACAGCACCTTGCCCGCCGGGGCACCGGCGGGCAAGGGACTTGAGCCAATCCTGAGGGTTCCGACCTGCTAGTTCTTCTCCCGCCCGGCGGTTTCGGCCTTCTTGAAGCCGATGTCCTGATACCGGGGCGCCGCGAAACCGAACGCGCCGGCGTTGACGAGGCCGGGCTTGACCGCCACCAGCTCCGGCCGCTGGAAGAGCGGGATCGACCCGGCCGCCGCCCAGATCCGGGCGTCGGCCCGCTTCACCAGGTCGCGGGCCGCCTTCTCGTCCAGTTCCGTCATGGCCTGGTCGAAAAGCTGGTCGATGTGGTCCGTGCCGACGCGCGTGTAGTTCTGCTCCACCACGAGCGACCCGTCGGCGGCCGGCTCCGGCTTCGCGAAGATGGGGCGGGCGTCGGTCGCCGGGTAGGCGGTGGCGGGCCAGGAGTAGAGGGCTAGGTCGTAGTCGCCCGAGGCGATGTGGTCCTTGAAGTAGCTGTCGTCGGAGACCTTGACCATCTCCGTGCGTACGCCGACCTTCTCCAGCATCCCCGAGATCTTCTCACCGACGGTGCGCAGCGACTCCGATCCGGGGCCGGACGGGAGCACGAAACGCAAGGTCAGCGCCTTGCCGTCCTTGCCGAGCGGTCCGCGTGCGGCGTCGCCGGGCCGGGGGGCGGCGGTGCCCTGCGGGGCGTAGGCGCCGGCGACGCCGCCCGTCTTCTTTCCGTCCGCGCTGTCCTCGGCGCGGACGGACGCCGCCTTGTCCCCGTCGCTGATGAAACGTGCCTGCATGCGAAGCGCCCGGCCCTGGAGCGCCGCGTCGGGAGCCGGGGCCAGGATGTACGCGCCGGCTTCCCTGCCGCGAGGGCGGCGGCCGGGCTTGGAGTCGCCGTCGCCGTCTCCGACGATGTACATGCCCTCGTCGGCTCCGCTTTCCTTGTTCTTCTCCTTCTTTTCCGCGGCGCTGCCCGCCTTCGCGCCCTCGGACTTACGCGCCGTCGCCGCCCCGCCCGGCTTCCAGCCGGCGTCCGCGAGGAGCGCCTGGGCGGCCTGGGTGTCCTGGTCGCCCAGCGCGCCGCTGCTGTCGGCGTACGCCTCCTGGCCGGCCAGCGCGAGGTGGCTGCCGAGCGGGTGCGCGGGCAGGCCCAGCGGCTTCAGTACGGACTCGGCGAGCGCGCGGCGGTCGATCGCGCGGGCCACGGCGCGGCGCACCCGGTCGTCGGTGAGCGGGCCGGAGGTGCCGTTCAGCGCGAGCTGCGTGTAGGCCGGTTCGAGGGACTTGCGGACGACGAAGCCGCGCAGCGCCCGCTGCTCGTCGGCGTACTTCCGGACGGCCTCGCGCGACTTCCGGCGGGCCTCTCCCTCGGCCTCGGCCAGTTCCCCGGACGAGCCGTGCGCCACCGCCCAGGATCTGAGCGCGGAGGCGGGGGTGACGGCGGCGCCGGGGCCGTGGTTCAGCGGCTGGCCCTTGGCTCCCGCGTCCCGGGCCGCCAGGGCGAGGCGGTCGGCGGTGCCGCGGCCGATGTCGGCGATGTCGAGCTCGCCGGCGGCGAGCGCGGCGGTGCGCCTGTCGCGCGTCACCGTGCGGAAGACGAGGGTGTCGAGCTTCGAGGGCTGCCCCCACCAGCGGGGATTGCGTTCGAGTGTGGTCTTCCCCGCCGCGCGGTCCAGCTCCTTGAGGGTGAAGGGGCCCGCCGTCGCCTTGAGCTTGGCCCGGGCCCCGTCGTTGAAGGAGCCGGGGCTGCCCATCACGTCCTTCGGGTAGAGCGGGGTGAAGAGGGAGCGCCAGTCGGCGTAGGGCTTGGCGAAGGTGACCCGGACCTCCAGGTCGCTGGCGCCGCGCTCGATCTTCTCGATGCGCTCGTACCCGGCGTTGCGGGCGGTCCAGTACGCCGTGTCCCGGCCGTTGAGCGCGCGCCACTGCGCCACGAAGTCCGGGGCCCCGATCTCCCGGCCGTCGCTCCAGACCGCCTGCTGGTTCATCTTGTAGAGGACGACCTGCTTGGGTTCGCGCTCGACGATCTCGGCGGATTCCAGGTAGTCGGGGTTGCGCTGGGGGCGGCCGCGCGTGTCGAGGGTGAACAGCGAGGGCAGCACGGCGCCTGCGACGCGCGCGGTGGAGGCGTCGGCGTCGGCCTGGAAGGCGTTGAGCGTGGCGGGCGTCGTGTCGACGGCCCAGCGCACCGTGCCCCCGTCGGCGACCTGGTCGCGTCCGGCCGGGGCGATGTCCTGGGGGACGGTCACCCCCTGCGCCTCGTCGTCGCCCGAGGAGCAGCCCGCCAGAGCGGGCAGCCCGAGCACACCCGCGGTGACGAGCGCGAGACAGCGGGCCGCTCGCGCCCGCTGGGGCCTGCGGCGGGATGCCCTCCCGCGTGGGACGCCGACGTGGGACATGGCTGGTACCTCCAGGGCCGGCCCGGCCCATCCCCTGTCGGAATGAGCCCGGTTTTTCACTTTTGGCGGCATATGATGGTGATCACATCAACTACCGCTCCACTGAAAAGGACCCCGCGCGTGAGCCGTCGGCGACACGGCGGCGAACCGCTCGAACCCCACCCGTGCGGCCCAACAGAAGGGGGCGCACGCCGGGCCGCGCGCCGAGAATCGCTGCACATCCCTTCACAAATGGGGATGTGACGCGCGACACTCGCAGGCGCATGAGCGTCACCACGCGCCACCGTGGAAATGAGGGCACCACATGTCCCTGCAAGACGACCTGGCAGCGGTGCAGCGCTGCCTCGACAACCTGGTCCAGTCGGTCGAACGGCTGGAGCAGCAGGTCGGCGGCGGCAGCCTGGAGATCAGGCGGGTACGCACGGACGCCGGCCACCTCCGCGAGAGCCTGGTGCTGCTGAGCGCCGCGGCTCCCACCCTGCGCCGTCCCGACGCGCGTCCCGATCTGGTGTCCATCTCGGACGACCCGTACAACAGCGCGCTGTGGACGGACTCGGACGACGAGGGCCTCGGCGCTCGCGACCGGCACGCGCCCTAGCCCGTACGCACCGCCCCGGCCCCGTCCTGTCCCGACAGCCCGCTCCATACGGAGTCATCGTTGGCCACTGGCACAGAACCCCAGCCCCGCGCGGGCGTCCACCACGCCTCACGCGCCGCGATCGCGGCCCGCCATCTGCGTACGGACCGCTGGTGGCTGGCGCCCGCGGCGACCGCCGCCGGGCTGCTCGCCTTCATCGTCTACTCGACGTGGCGGGCCTTCGCGAACGCCGACTACTACGCGGCGCCCTACGTCTCGCCGTTCTACTCGCCCTGCCTGGCGGAGAACTGCGTACCGATGAAGGGCGGCCCCAACTGGGAGATCTTCGGCAGTTGGTGGGGCCTGTCCCCCGCCCTGCTGATCCTGATCTTCCCGCTCGGCTTCCGGCTGACCTGCTACTACTACCGCAAGGCGTACTACCGGGGCTTCTGGGCCTCGCCGCCGGCCTGCGCGGTCGCCGAGCCGCACCGGACGTACACGGGCGAGACCCGCTTCCCGCTGATCCTCCAGAACATCCACCGGTACTTCTTCTACGCCGCCGTCCCCGTCGCCGGGATCCTCACGTACGACACCGTGCTCGCCTTCCGCGACGAGCAGTACGCGTGGGGGCACATGGGACTCGGCACCCTGGTCTTCCTGGTCAACATCGTGCTGATCTGGGCCTACACCCTCTCCTGCCACTCCTGCCGGCACATCGTCGGCGGGCGGCTCAAGCACTTCTCCAAGCACCCGGTGCGCTACCGGCTCTGGGGCTGGGTCGGCAGGCTCAACGCCCGCCACATGCAGCTCGCCTGGGCCTCGCTGATCAGCGTCGCCCTCGCCGACTTCTACGTGTACCTGCTGGCGTCCGGCGCCTTCGACGACCCGCGGCTGTTCTAGACGACTGATGAAGGGTGTTCGATGACGCAGCTCGAACGGCAGGGGTGGGACGTCGTCGTGGTCGGCGCGGGCGGCGCCGGACTGCGCGCCGCCATCGAGGCGCGGGAGCAGGGGGCCCGTACGGCGGTCATCTGCAAGTCGCTCTTCGGCAAGGCGCACACGGTAATGGCCGAGGGCGGCATCGCCGCGTCCATGGGCAACGTGAACTCCGGCGACAACTGGCAGGTCCACTTCCGCGACACCATGCGCGGCGGCAAGTTCCTCAACCAGTGGCGGATGGCGGAGCTGCACGCGCGCGAGGCGCCCGACCGGGTGTGGGAGCTGGAGACCTGGGGCGCGCTGTTCGACCGCACCCCGGACGGCAGGATCTCGCAGCGCAACTTCGGCGGGCACGAGTACCCGCGTCTCGCGCACGTCGGCGACCGGACCGGCCTGGAGCTGATCCGTACGCTCCAGCAGAAGATCGTCGCGCTCCAGCAGGAGGACTTCCGCGAGTTCGGCGACTACGAGGCCCGGCTGAAGGTCTTCCAGGAGTGCACGGTCACCAGGGTCCTGAAGGACGAGGAGGAGCGGGTCGCGGGGACCTTCTGCTACGAGCGCGAGTCGGGCCGGTTCTTCGTCCTGGAGGCGCCGGCCGTGGTCCTGGCCACCGGCGGCATCGGCAAGTCCTTCAAGGTGACCTCCAACTCGTGGGAGTACACAGGCGACGGCCACGCGCTGGCGCTGCTCGCCGGCGCGCCGCTGCTCAACATGGAGTTCGTGCAGTTCCACCCGACCGGCATGGTCTGGCCGCCGTCGGTGAAGGGCATCCTCGTCACCGAGTCGGTGCGCGGCGACGGCGGCGTGCTGCGCAACTCCGACGGCAAGCGGTTCATGTTCGACTACATCCCGGACGTCTTCAAGGAGAAGTACGCGCAGTCCGAGGAGGAGGGCGACCGCTGGTACGAGGACCCCGACAACAACCGGCGTCCCCCCGAGCTGCTCCCCCGCGACGAGGTCGCGCGCGCCATCAACTCCGAGGTGAAGGCGGGGCGCGGCTCCCCGCACGGCGGGGTCTTCCTCGACGTGTCGACGCGCATGCCGGCCGACACGATCCGGCGTCGGCTGCCGTCGATGTACCACCAGTTCAAGGAGCTGGCGGACGTCGACATCACCGCCGAGGCGATGGAGGTCGGCCCGACCTGCCACTACGTGATGGGCGGGATCGCCGTCGACTCCGACACCGCCGCCACCCGCGGCGTCCCCGGCCTGTACGCGGCGGGCGAGGTGGCCGGCGGCATGCACGGCTCCAACCGGCTCGGCGGCAACTCGCTCTCGGACCTGCTGGTCTTCGGCCGCAGGGCGGGGCTGCACGCCGCGCAGTACGCCATCGGGTTCGGCGAGGGCACCGCGCGTCCCCGGCCGGTTGGCGCCCAGGTGGACGCGGCGGCCGCCGAGGCGCTGCGCCCCTTCAGCGCCGAGGGGCCCGGGCCGGGGGAGCCGGACGGGAACCCGCCGGAGAACCCGTACACCCTCCATCAGGAGCTCCAGCAGACGATGAACGACCTGGTCGGCATCATCCGGCGCGAGCCGGAGATGAAGCAGGCCCTGGAGAAGCTGGCCGCCCTGCGCCTGCGGGCGCAGCGGGCCGGGGTCGAGGGCCACCGGCAGTTCAACCCGGGCTGGCACCTCGCCCTGGACCTGCGGAACATGCTGCTGGTCAGCGAGTGCGTCGCACGGGCGGCCCTGGAGCGCACGGAGAGCCGCGGCGGGCACACCCGCGAGGACTGCCCGGGCATGGAGCGGGCGTGGCGCCGGGTCAACCTGCTGTGCCGGCTGACGGACGCGTCGGGCGCCCCGGCGCCGGCCGGTGCGCGGGCGCCGGGCCAGATCACGCTCGTACGGGAGACCACCGAACCCATCCGCCCCGACCTGCTCGGCCTGTTCGAGAAGGAAGAGCTGGTCAAGTACCTCGCCGAAGAGGAGCTCCACTGATGAGCAGCTACACGGCGGCCTTCAGGGTCTGGCGCGGCGACGCGGACGGCGGGGGGCTGGAGGACTTCGAGGTCGAGGTGAACGAGGGCGAAGTCGTCCTCGACATCATCCACCGGCTCCAGGCGACCCAGGCGTCGGACCTCGCGGTGCGCTGGAACTGCAAGGCGGGCAAGTGCGGTTCGTGCAGTGCGGAGATCAACGGGCGGCCGCGGCTGCTGTGCATGACGCGGATGTCCGTCTTCTCGCGCGAGGAGACGATCACGGTGACGCCGCTGCGGGCGTTCCCCGTCGTACGCGACCTGGTGACGGATGTTTCCTTCAACTACGCCAAGGCGCGGGAGGTGCCCGCGTTCGTACCGCCGCCGGGGGTCGCGGCGGGTGACTACCGGATGCAGCAGATCGACGTGGAGCGTCCGCAGGAGTTCCGCAAGTGCATCGAGTGCTTCCTGTGCCAGGACACCTGCCATGTGGTGCGCGACCACGAGGAGAACAAGGCGTCGTTCGCCGGGCCGAGGTTCCTGATGCGGATCGCGGAGCTGGACATGCATCCGCTCGACGCGGCCGCCGGGGCCGGCGTCGACCGCAAGAGGACCGCGCAGGACGAGCACGGGCTCGGCTACTGCAACATCACCAAGTGCTGCACGGAGGTCTGCCCGGAGAACATCAAGATCACGGACAACGCGCTGATCCCGTTGAAGGAACGCGCGGCCGACCGCAAGTACGACCCGCTGGTCTGGCTCGGCGACAAGATCTTCCGGCGTACGGAATAGAGGCACCGCGTCCCGCGGTTCACCTGTCGCACGCGCGCCGGGGAGCCGGCGCGCACCGACGCGCGAGACAACGGGGAACGTACGCATGTGGAACGGTGACGCACTCGATCTGGACGCCTACCTGGCACATCTGGGGTACGACGGGGACCGCTCCCCCACTCTGGAGACGCTGCGCGCACTGCAGCGCGCGCACGTGCTGAACGTGCGGTGGGACAACCTCGACGCGGTGCTGCGCCAGGACGTGCCGCTCGATCTCGCCGCCCTCCAGAGCAAGATGATCGGCAACCCGCGCGGCGGGTACTGCTTCGAGCACGCCTCCCTCTTCGCCGCGGCCCTCGAACGCCTGGGCTTCACGTTCTTCGCGGTGCTGGGCCGCATCCGGATGGGCGCGCCGAAGTTGCTGCCCACCACGCACGCGATGCTGATCGTGGACCTCGACGGCCGGCGGTGGCTGTGCGACGTCGGCTTCGGGGCGAGTCCGCTGGAGCCGGTCGAGATGAAGGAGGAGGGGACCGAGACGACGGACGGCGTGTGGAGGTACCGGCTGCGGCGGGGCGAGGTCACGCCCGGTGCGGACGGGTGGACGCTCTACCAGCCGACGGCGGACGGGGAGGGGGAGCACGACGACACCGGTGACGGGTGGATGGCGCGCCACACCTTCACCCTCGACCCGCAGTACCCCGTCGACTTCGCGATGGCCAACCACTTCATCGCCACGAGTTCGCACTCCCCCTTCAGCTACCGGCCGTTCATCCAGCGGGTGCACCCGGACCGCCTGCATCTGCTGGACAACCGCGAGCTGATCACCTCCAGGCCGGGTGCGAAGCCGGAGGTCCGGGAGCTGGAGCCGCAGGAGGTGCCCAAGGTCCTGTCGGACGTGTTCGGCATCGACCTGACGCCGGACGACGCGGCCCTGCTCCTGACGAAGCTGACCTGAGCGCCGGGGGCCCCGCCGCGCCGGGGGCCCTCTCCGTACGGCCCCGCCGTCCGGTCGCGGGCCGAACAAGGGGGACATAACCTCGCAAACGTGACGCGAACAGCCGCCGCCAGGGTCCTCCTCAGCACGCTGCTGACCGCGTGGTGTCTCGTCCTGCCCGCCACCGGGGCCGTGACCGCCCGCGCCGAGGACCCCATCGGCCTCTCCCGCGAGGGCCAGATCACGGACCGCGTGGACGCGCTGGGCGACCGCAGGAACGCCGTCGAGTCCGCGCTGGACCGGCTCTACGACACCCGCCGCGTCCAGCTCTTCGTCGCGTACGTCCGCGACTTCTCCGGCAGGTCCCCGCAGAGCTGGGCCGACGACACCGCCGAGCGCAACGGGCTCGGCCGCGACGACGCGCTGCTCGCCGTCGCCACCCACGACCGGCAGTACGCCTACTCCGTCGACCAGGACTCACGCCTCACCGACGCCGAACTCGACGACGTGGCACGGACCGCCGTCGAACCCGCCCTTCGGCAGAACGACTGGGCCGGTGCGGCGATCGGCGCCGCGAACGGGTACGCCGCCGTGCTCGCCGGGCAACCCGTCCCGGTGCCGAACATCACCCCGGGACCGGCCGACCCCGGCGGCGGCCCGGACGGCGGGGCGAGCGGGGCCGGCGACCTGGTGCTGCCGGTGGTCGTGGTCGGCGCGGCCGGCGCGCTCGCGGCGTACGCGTACGCCCGGCGCAGACGGCGCGCGCGCACCCGCACCACACCCGCCCGGACGGCCCAGGACGCCCAGGAGGCGCAGACGCCGCTGCCGGAGCTCGACGCGCGGGCCAAGCGGGAACTCGTCGCGGCCGACGACGCCGTCCACACCAGCGAGGAGGAACTCGGTTTCGCCGCCGCCCAGTTCGGCGAGGAGGCGGCCCGGCCCTTCGCCGAGGCACTCGCGTACGCGAAGAACGAACTGGCCGTCGCCTTCCGGCTGCGGCAGCGACTGGACGACGCCCACCCGGAGGACGACGCCACGCGCCGGCGCATGCTGGCCGAGATCATCGCCCGCTGCGCCGGGGCCGACCGCCGCCTCGACGACGAGTCCGAGTCTTTCGACCGGCTGCGGGACCTGGAACGCAACGCCCCGCAGGCGCTCGCCGCCGCCGAGGTGGCCTTCCGTGACCTCGTCGGCCGTACGGGCACGGCCGAGGCCATGCTGACCGCCATGCGGCAGCGGTACGCCGACTCCGCCGCCGCGCCCGTCACGGGCCACGCCGCGCAGGCCAAGGACCGTCTGGCCTTCGCGACCACCAGCCTGACCGAGGCCCGGCAGGCCGTCGACGCGGGTGACACCGGCAGGGCGGCCGTGTTCGTACGGGCGGCCGAGGGCGCGGTGGGCCAGGCCGCCACGCTCGTCGACGCCGTCGACCGCCGGGCGCGCGAGCTGGCCGAGGCGGCGGGCAAGCTCCCGGGGGCGCTGACGGAGACGGAGACCGACCTGGCCGACGCGCGCGGCCTCCTGGAGGGCGGGGGCGCCACAGCAGACCTCCACGGGCGGATCGCCCGCGCCCAGGCGGTGGTCGCCGACGTACAGCGGGAGAAGCAGTCGGGGCGCTACGACCCGATCGACGCCCTGCGCCGCGTGGAGGAGGCCGACGCCGTGCTCGACGAGGCCCTGGCGGGGGCGCGCGAGCGCGAGTCGGCCGGACGACGGGCCCGCGCGCTGCTCGACCGGGCCACGCTCGCCGCCCGCTCCACGATCGGCGCCGCCGCCGACTACATCGCGACGAACCGGGGTGCGGTCGGCAGCCGGGCCCGCACCCGCCTCGCGGAGGCGCAGCGCCACCTCGAACGTTCGGCGGCCGTCGCGGCGTCCGACGCCCCGGCAGCGCTGGCCGAGGCGCAGCAGGCGGACGCGCTGGCCCAGCAGGCGCAGATGCTGGCCGAGCAGGACGTGCGGGAGTACGCCGGCCTGCTCGACGGCGGCTCCACGGACTTCGGCGGCGGGATCGCGGGCGGCACGGGCGGCGGGGGCCTGAACGGGGCCGTGCTCGGCGGCATCCTCCTCGGCGGTCTGCTGGGCGGCGGACGGGCCGGCGGGGGATTCGGCGGGGGCATGGGCGGGGGCGGCTTCGGCGGCGGGGGCTTCGGCCGCGGGCCCGGCAGTTTCGGGGGCGGCGGCACGCGGGGGCGCAGAGGCGGCGGCGGACGGTTCTGACCCGTACGGACGGACGGACCGGCAGGCAGGCAGGCAGGCAGGCAGGCAGGCAGGCAGGCAGGCGCAACGGCACCCGAGAACGCAAGGAGACGCGCATGACGAAGCAGACCATCCTCGGCCGCGTGACCCAGCTCGCGAGGGCGAACGTCCACGCTCTCCTCGACCAGGCCGAGGACCCGCAGAAGATGCTGGACCAGCTGATCCGCGACTACACCGCCAACATCTCCGAGGCGGAGGAGGCCGTCGCGACCACGATCGGCAATCTGCGGCTCCTGGAGCTGGACCACAAGGAGGACGTGGAGGCGGCCAGGGAGTGGGGCGTCAAGGCGCTGGCCGCGAGCAGGAAGGCCGACGAACTGCGCGGCGCGGGACCGGCTTCGGAGGCGGACCGGTTCGACAACCTCGCGAAGGTCGCGCTCCAGCGCCAGCTCCGCGCGGAGAAGGAGGCGAAGGCGGCCGAGCCCGTCATCGCGATGCAGACGGAGGTCGTCGACAAGCTGAAGGCCGGTCTGGTGCAGATGAAGACGAAGCTGACGGAGCTGACCTCCAAGCGCGACGAACTGGTGGCCCGGTCCGCGTCCGCGCAGGCGCAGCACCGGATGATGGACGCCGTGAAGAACATCGACGTCCTCGACCCGACGAGCGAACTGAGCCGTTTCGAGGACAAGGTGCGCCGCGAGGAGGCGCGGGCCCTGGGCAAACAGGAGCTGGCCGCCTCGTCACTGGACGCGCAGTTCGAGCAGTTGGAGAACCTCGGCGACGACGCGGAGATCGAGGCCAGACTGGCCGCCATGAAGGCCCGGTGAGCACCGGCGGGGGCGACGCGAGACCCGGCGGGTTCGCAACACGGGCCCGGGCGGGCACCGGCGGGCCCGGGCCTGGGCACCTCGGCCGGGCGAGCCCGGCCGCGCGCTGTCAGAAGAGGCTCAGCAGCTGGTCGACGCTGAGTTCGTCCTTCTCCGCCTCCCCCGTCGGCAGCGCGAGTTCGAACCACACCGTCTTCCCGCGCGGTGTACGCCGCGAGCCCCACGCCGCGCTGAGCAGCCCCACCAGCTGGAGTCCGCGCCCGCCCTCGTCGGTGTCGCGGGCCCGGCGCCGCCTCGGCTGCACCAGCCCGGCGTCCCAGACCTCGCAGACGAGCGTACGGTCGAGGAGCAGCCGGAGCCTGATGTCGCCCTCGCCGTACCGCAGCGCGTTGGTGGCCAGCTCGCTGACCAGCAGCTCTGTGGTGTCCACCAGGTCTTCGAGGCCCCAGGTGACGAGCTGCGCCCGCGCCAGCTCGCGCGCCCGGCCGACCGAGCGCGGCTCGCGCGGCAGCGACCAGTCGCCGACCGACTCGGCGGGCATCCCCTGGATGCGGGCCATGAGCAGGGCGATGTCGTCCTCGCCGTGCCGGGTGTCGAGGGTGCTCAGCACGTGGTCGCAGACGTCTTCGAGGGGGTGCGCCGCGTCGGTGAGGGCGGCGCGGAACGCCATGAGCCCCTCGTCCAGCGGATGGTCCCGCGACTCGACGAGCCCGTCGGTGTAGAGCGCGAGCAGCGCCCCTTCCGGCACTTCGACCTCGACCTCCTCGAACGGCTCGCCGCCGACGCCGAGCGGCATCCCCGGCGGCACGTCGAGCAGCAGCGCCTCCTCGCCCGGTTCGACGAGTACGGGCGGCAGGTGGCCGGCGTTGGCGAACGTACACCGGCGGGTGACCGGGTCGTAGACGGCGTACACGCAGGTCGCCAGGTAGACCTCGGAGAGGTCGGCCTCCCGTGCCTTGTGGCTGGCGCGGGAGGCGTGCTGTGTGCCACCGGGGGTGCCGAGGCCGCGGGCGATCTCGTCGAGGGCGGAGAGGACCTCGGCGGGTTCCAGGTCGAGCAGCGCCAGCGTCCGTACGGCTGTGCGCAGTTCTCCCATCGCGACGGCCGCGCGCAGGCCGCGTCCCATCACGTCGCCGACGACCAGGGCCGTGCGGTGGCCCGGCAGTTCGATGACGTCGAACCAGTCGCCGCCCACCTCGGTCGCCGTGTTGCCGGGCAGGTAGCGGCAGGCGATGTCGAGTCCGGCCGCCTCGGGGTCACCGGGCGGCAGCAGGCTGCGCTGGAGAATCAGGGCGCGCTCGTGCTCGCGCCGGTAGAGGCGGGCGTTGTCGATGCAGACGGCCGCGCGGGCGGCCAGTTCGGTGGCCAGGGCCCAGTCGCGCTCCCCGAAGGGCTCGCTGCCCTTCGTACGGGAGAACTGGGCGAGGCCGACGACGGTGTCGTGGGCGACCATGGGCACGGCCAGCGTGGTGTGGACGAGGCTGCCGTCCTGGCCCGGAACGGTCTGGACGCGGCCGGTGCGCAGGGCGCTCGCACAGGGCGAGTGGAACGGGTAGCGGTGTACGGCGCCGACTTCGGTGGGCCCGGGGTCGTCGCCGTCCGCGACGCATCCGGGGGCGGCCAGCGGACCGTCGGACACTGCGCTGGCGAAGGCGACGCGGCGCAGCTCGGCGCTGCCGTCGGCCCGGCCGGGCGGGGTCTCGTCACCGGCCAGCAGACCCTGGTAGAGGTCGACGGACGCGAGGTCGCAGAAGCCGGGCACGGCCACGTCGAGGAGTTCGCGGGCGGTGGTCTCCAGGTCGAGCGAGTTGCCTATGCGGGCGCCGGCCTCGTTCAGCAGGGCGAGGTTGCGGCGGGCGTCGGCGGCCTCGCGGGCGGCGACGTGACGGCGGGTCACGTCGGTGGCGAGTCCGGCGACCCCGATGGGACGGCCGGCTCCGCTGTGCACCCGGTAGAGGTTGACCGACCAGTGCCTGCGCTCGGTCTCCCCCGGCGCGGTGCCGACGAGCTGCATGTCGGTGACGGCCTCGCCGGTCTCCAGGACCCGCTGGAGGGCGGCGGTCATACGGCCGGCCTCGGTGGGGCTGAGGTAGTCGTGGACGGTGCGGCCGCGGTGGTCCTCGGCGACCCCGCCGAAGACGGTGGCGAAGCGCTTGTTGGCGCGCTGCACCGTGAAGTCGGTGCCGAACAGCAGGAAGCCGAAGGGAGATTGGCCGAAAATGGCCTGCGAAGCGGCAAGATCGGTCTCGATCCCGCGTACGGCGCGGACGTCGACGACGAGGCAGAGCGCGGCCTGTTCGCCGTCGGCCGTGGCGCTGGGCATCACGTAGATCTCCGCCAGGCCGTGCGCACGCGCCTCGACGCCCTCGCGCTCGGGCATCCGGAACGGGACGAGGCCCGTCCATTCCCTGCCGTCGAGTATCTCGGAGAGCCGGCGCCGACCCCGCGTACGCAGTTCGGGGGGTATGAACGCCTCGACCGGGTCCCTGCCGACGACATCGGACGCGGGCAGGCCGAACAGCTCCTCGGCCCGCTTGCTCCACTGCTCGACCAGCCCTCCCGGGCCGATCGAGAAGGACGCGACTCTTATGTAGTCGTAGATCGAGCCGGGCGGGCTGTTCTGCCACATCACTTCGCCCGCTGCCGCTGATATCTCGTTCACGCGACCGTCCCCTCCAGCTCAACGCACCGGACCGGTCCTTCCCGCAGTATTCAGCACTACGGTCGCAACCTGCACGGCGTTCACGATCACAGCACGGTCTCGTTCCTTTTCGGCCGGGGGAAGAGAGTCGCGCGATGATCGTTCTCCCTTCACTCTTCTAACCAGGGAGAGCCAGCTCGAACCACACCGTCTTGCCCGTTCTGCCTGGTCTGGTGCCCCATCGCTGCGCCGCGTCGGCCACCAGCTGGAGACCGCGTCCCCCCTCGTCGTCGGCGCGCGCGACCCGCTCCAGGGGCGGATCCGGAAGGGGGTCCGAGACTTCGACCACCAGTACGGGGCGTACGCCCGGCGCACGGCTGTCGGCGGCGGGCCGCCGGAGACGGACGCCGATCGGTCCGGAGGCGTACCGCAAGGAATTGGTCACGAGTTCACTGACCAGCAGGACCGTGATGTCCCCCACGGTGTCGAGCAGCCCCCAGGCGCGCAGCGCCTCCCGGACGGCGTGACGGGCGCTGCGGACGGCGTCGGGCTCAGCAGGGAACGTCCACTCGGCGCAGTCGCCGTCGGTGTCGATCACGCCGACCACATCCCAGATCCCAGATCAGCCGCAGGCCCGCGTCCTATTTCAGAGGGTTAATCAGCACATACCCGATATAAGGTGCGGGCTATCCCTGACCCCGAGGCACTGGGGCACGAACGGCGTACGCGCGTTCCCCGCACGCCCTGCGTACGGCTCGCCGGCGGGTGCGGCGTCAGGCCGGTGCGGCGGGTCCCGGCAGGGCGCTCAGACGGCGCACCGCCTCGGTCACGGCGGGGCGGTCCTGGGGGAGCCAGTCCACGGCGTCCGCCTCGTGCGGACGGAGCCAGCGCAGGTCGTCGTGGTCCTGGAGGGGACGTGGCGTGCCGGACAGCAGCCGGGCGGTCCACACCTGGAGGACGTAGCCCGGCTTCAGCGGCCACTCGCCGGGGATGCGCTCCAGTACGTCCGCCTCGACGCCCAGCTCTTCACGGAGCTCCCGTACGAGCGCCTGGGGCGGCGTCTCGCCGGGCTCCACCTTGCCGCCGGGCAGCTCCCAGCGGCCGGCCAGCTCGGGCGGGGCGCTGCGGCGCGCGGCCAGCAGCCGGCCGGCGTCGAACACGGCGGCGCCCACCACCACGACACGATCAGTCATGGCGGGAGCCTACGGCGTTACACCGCTACTGGACGCTATGCCCTATGCGCTCGACCCAGTAGAGCTGCTTGTGGCCGCGGCCCTCGAGACTGTCGGCCATCTTCTGCGCCTCCGCCCTGGTCGCGTACCGGCCGACGCGGTAGCGGTTGCCGTTGTCGTCCTGCCGTATGACCAGCCAGGGGAGCACAGCACCGCTGTCGTTCACTTCGCGTCCCCGTCCGCCGGTGCACTCGCCTCTAAGGATCTCCAGGAAACCGCAATCCGCATATGCCCGAGCGTACGCCTGACCTTTACTCAGCGGATACGCTTTTACACAAAGAGGTACACATCCAGCCATGCCGAAGGGGGCGCACTTTTAGAAGTGCGCCCCCTCCCCCTCCCCCTCGGGCCCCCCGGTCCCCGCTCACCCCCGCGGGCGGTCACTTCACGGGCAGGTGGTACGCGATCCGGTAGCGGTCCGCCGGGACCACGACGTCGGCCGTCTCGACCGCCATCCCCGACGCGTAGTACGTCCGCTCGATGACCAGCACCGCGTGCCCCGGCACGCCGCCGAGCCGCAGCAGCTCCTCGGCGAGCCCGGGGCGCGCGCCGACCTCCTCCACCACGTTGTCCACGACGACGTCGATGGCCGCCATCCGCTCGACGACACCGCAGCCGGCCAGCGGGCCCTCCTCCGGGAGCATCACGGGCGTACGCCCCGTCAGCGCCAGGGGCTCCCACGAGGTGGAGAGCATCATCGCCTCGCCCGCGTCCCGGAAGACGTACCGCGTGCGCATCACCCGGTCGCCCTCCTGGACACCGAGCCGCTTGGCGATGGACGAAGTGGCCTCCTCCTGCTCGCTGCTGGACTCCCAGGTGCCGCGCGCGCCCGCCTCCGACTGCTCCTGCCGGAACGGCGTCGGCGGCACCGTTCCGCGATAGCCCCCGCGGGAGACGCGGCGCGGGACGGGCTGCTCCCGTACGTACGTACCGGAGCCGGAACGGCCTTCGACCAGGCCCTCCGCCATGAGGACCTTGCGCGCCTCCAGTGCCACGGTGTCGGAGACGCCGTACTCCTGGCGGATGCGCGCCTGCGACGGGAGACGGGTGTGAGGTGGCAGGGAACCGTCGACGATCTTCTGCCGTAGATCGCCCGCGACGCGCAGATAGGCCGGCTGCTCACCGAATGTCACTGGCCACTCCCATCAGGTTGACACACAGCAACAGCGTGGCAACCGTCGGTTGTTGACCGCAAGCACAGGCCAAGGTTTCACCCGAAGTGATGACTTGTCTTTACGCAGGGGGTTACGGGGGTATAGAAGCCGGAACCTCATGACCGGCGTCCGCGCCGCTTCGATCCCTTCTCCGCCCTCCGCACCCCCGTCCGACGACGCAGCGTCAGGTCGCCGGCACGGACGCGCGCGAGGGGGCGGCCGCCCGGGCGACCGCCCCCCCCACTCATCCGTTCAGCGCGTCAGCACCGCGAGGTCAGAACTGCAGCGCCCACGAGTCGATCTTCCCCGTGTCGTACGCCGCGTTGTCGCTGACCCGCAGCTTCCACGTGCCGTTGGCCACCTCGGACGAGGCGTTGACCGTGTACGTGGTGATCAGGTTGTCGCTGCTGCCGCCGGTGCCGTAGCCCTTGAGCGTGTAGGCCGTGCCGTCGGGGGCGATCAGGTCGACCTTGAGGTCACCGATGTACGTGTGCTTGATGTCGACCGGCACGCTCAGCGTCGCCGGCGCGTTGCCGGTGATGCCGCTGACGGTGACGGGGGACTCCACGGTGGAGTTGTCGCTGATCGCGTAGTCGGTGAGGTTCTCGAACCTCTTGCCGGGCGGCGGGGTGGTGCCGGTGCCGACGTACAGCAGACGGTTCGGCGAACCGGTGCCCGGGCTCGTCACGACGCCCGTGGTGGCGGCCGAAGTCAGCGCGCTGGAGACCTGGGCGGGCGTTGCGGTCTTGTTGGCCGCGAGGTACAGGGCGGCCGCGCCGGCGACGTGCGGGGAGGCCATCGACGTACCGGAGATGGAGTTCGTCGCCGAGTCGCTGGTGTTCCACGCCGAGGTGATCGACGAACCCGGCGCGAAGATGTCGAGGACGCTGCCGTAGTTGGAGTAGCTGGCCTTGGCGTCCGTGCTGGTCGTGGCGCCGACCGTGATCGCCTCGGCCACCCTGGCGGGCGACTTGGTCGAGGCGTCGGTGCTCTCGTTGCCGGCGGCGACCGCGTAGGTGACGCCGGAGGCTATGGAGTTGCGCACGGCCGTGTCGAGGGCGGCGTCGGCGCCGCCGCCGAGGCTCATGTTCGCGACGGCCGGCTTGACGGCGTTCTTCGTCACCCAGTCGATGCCCGCGACGACCTGGGCGGTCGTGCCCGAGCCCTGGTTGTTGAGCACGCGGACGCCGACGACCTTGGCCTTCTTGGCGACGCCGTACGCGCCGCCCGCGACCGTACCGGCGACGTGGGTGCCGTGGCCGTGACCGTCCTGGGCCGTGTTGTCGTTGTCGATGGCGTCGTAGCCGTAGGAGGCACGGCCGCCGAAGTCGCTGTGGGTGATGCGGACGCCGGTGTCGATGACGTACGCGGTGACGCCCTCACCGGCAGTGTCCGGGTAGGTGTAACTCTGGTTCAGCGGGAGCGCCTTCTGGTCGATGCGGTCCAGGCCCCAGGACGGCGGATTGGGCTGGGTCGCGCTGACTGTGAAGGTGCGGTTCTGGACGACGGCGTCGACGGCCGGGTCGGCGGCGAACTTCTTCGCCTGCGCCTCGGACAGTTCGACGGCGTACCCGTTGAGGGCCGCGGTGTACGTCTTCTTGATCGTGGCGCCGTACTCCTTGGCCAGCGCCCTGCCCTCCGCCGAACCGGCGTCGGCCGCCGCCTCGTCGAGGGTCACGATGTAGCTTCCCGCGATGGTTCCGGGGACTCCGGCGTTCAGGATCCGGCCCTCGGCGGCGTCGGCCGCGGTCGCGGGGAGGGCGGAGGCCGCGCCGAGCGCGAGGGCTACGACGGCGGTGGCACTGGCTGCGACAACTCTTCGCCGGGAACTACGCATCACGGACATGTGAGGGGTCCTCCTCATTGGCGGTGCGCTGGTGGGGGGTGGTGCGGCGGTGCGGCGGTACATCGGTGCGGCGGTGCATCGGTACGCGGCACGACAGGGGCATGACAAACGAACGCTACGGATCCGCGTCGTTTCCCACGCCTTGCCGACAGGCGAAAGATTGACGCATCCATAGGAATCCCACAAGAGTCAAATCGGACCCGCAATATGCCTGCCACACAGCCGACATGAGCGTGCGTGAGGCGCCCCGCCGCCTAGGCTCCCCGCATGACGATCTCCACGGCTTCGGCCCCTTCGGCGGCGCCGACGGCGTCCATGGCCTACCGCTGCCCCGCCGACGGCTCCCGCGCCCCGGTCGAGTCCCTGGCCTGGCGCTGCCCCACCTGCGGCGGCCCCTGGGATCTCGACTTCACGCCCTCCTCCCCCGTTCCCCTGAAGGCGCTGGCGGGCCGGGTGAATTCACTGTGGCGTTACGCGGAGGCGCTGCCCCTCGGAGAACCGGCGGCCGGTCTCACGCTGGGGGAAGGCCGCACTCCGCTCATCCCCCTCACCGACCGGGTTTCGGCCAAACTCGACTTCCTGATGCCGACGCTGTCGTTCAAGGACCGCGGCGCGGTCATGCTCGCGGAGCTCGCCCGCCGTCTCGGGCCCCGCCGGGTGGCCCGCGTCGTCGCGGACAGCAGCGGCAACGCGGGCACGGCGATCGCCGCGTACTGCGCACGGGCCGGGCTGCCCTGCACGGTGTACGTCCCCGGGGCGACCTCGCCCAAGAAGACGGAGCAGATCCGGGCGCACGGCGCGCACGTCACCCTCGTCCCCGGCGACCGCGAGGCGGCGGCGGCGGCCGCCCGTGCGGCGGCGGACGAACCCGGCTCCTTCTACGCGAGCCATGTCCACAACCCCTACTTCCTGCACGGCACGAAGACGTATCTCTACGAACTGTGGGAGGACCTCGGCGGCCGTCTCCCCGACACCGTCGTCGTCCCCGTCGGCAACGGCACGCTGCTGCTCGGCGCCTGGCTCGCGATCAACGAGCTGCACGGCCAGGGGCTCGTCGACCGCCTTCCCGCGCTGGTCGCCGTACAGGCCGAGGCGGTGTCGCCGCTGGCGGCGGCGTTCCACGCGGGCGCGGACGACCTGCCCGGCGACGCGTCGCCGGCGCCCGCGCAGCCCACCCTCGCCGAGGGCATCGCCATCCCGCGACCGCCGCGCGCCCCGCAGATCCTGCGCGCCGTACGGGAGTCGGGCGGGACCTTCCTGACCGTGACCGAGCCGCAGATCCGGGCCGCCCAACGGGACCTCGCGGCCCGCGGGCTCTTCGTCGAGTCGACCGGCGTGGCGTGCTGGGCCGCGCTCACCGCACACCCCGGGCACGCGGTGGGCACCGCGGTGGTCCCCCTGTGCGGCGCGGGCGCGAAGACGGGCCTCGCGGCCGGCTGACCCGGGCGCCGTCGGCCGCCGCGGCCCGCAGGCGCCTTCGCGCGCACCCCGCCTTGTGGGAAAATGGTACGAACATGCCATATGCACCACGCGCGATCCGGAGGTGGATCATGGGGCAGGCACGTGAGGTCATGGACCGGCTCACCGAAGCGCTCACCGAGGGCACGGACCTCAAGGCCGTCATGGAGTGCTTCGCGGAGGACGCGGTCGCCATCACCCCGGACGGGGAGATCCGGGGCCGGGAGAGCATCGGCGAGTACTGGCGCCAGACGATGGACGCGATGCCGGACAGCGGGTACGAGGCAGTGCACCAGCACGAGTCGGGCGACACGGCCATCGACGAGGGCTTCTTCACCGGGAGGAACACCGGCCCGCTGGTGCTGCCGTCCGGCGAGAGCCTGGAGCCGACGCACCGGGAGGTCAGGGTGCGGGGGTGCGACGTCGCGACGGTGGAGGACGGCCGGATCGTGAGCTACCGGCTGTACTTCGACCAGATGGACTTCCTCGGGCAGCTCGGCCTGCTTCCGGACGGGTCGGCCGCCCCGGAGTGAGGGCGGCGCCGGATGCCCCGGGCCCCTCGGTCACCGGTCCGGGGCCGGGGTGCGGCCGTCCGCCGTGCGGCGCCGAGGAGCGGGCCGTACGCACCCCGTACGCGTCAACGACCTACGCGGCGGGACGTGCGCACCACCTACGCGTCAGCGGCGGGACGTCCGCGCCACGTAGTAGACGTTGAGGACGTCGCCCTCCACCTCCCGCACGTCGACGTCGTCGAACCCCGCCTCCCCCAGCATCTGGAGCGCGCGCTGCCTGCCCCACACCGTGCCGAGGCCGGCGCCGCCCTCGCCGAGCGAGACGGTCATGCAGTAGAAGACCGAGAAGGCGTAGAGGGTCGGGCCGAGGGGGTGGCCGATGTTCTCCTCCAGCTTGCTGGAGGCGGCGATGTCCCCCATCAGGAACACCCCGTCGTCCCGCAGCGCGCCGGCCACCGCCGACAGGGCGCGCTCCGGCCGTGCCAGGTCGTGGATCACGTCGAAGGCCGTGATCAGGTCGTACGTGCCGGCCAGTTCGGCGGTGTCGGACACCATGAACCGGGCGTTGTCGAGCCCCAGCAGCTCCGCCTCCTCCCGCGCCGCCGCGATCCCGGTGTCGGAGATGTCCACACCGAGGAACTGACTGGCGGGGAACGCCCGGGCCAGCAGGTTGACCGCGTGGCCCTGACCGGTGCCGATGTCCAGCGCGTCGATGCCCCGGCTCAGCCGCTCCGGCAGGCCGGGCACCAGCGGGACGATCTCGTCGACGAGCGCCGCGTCGTACACCCGCGCGGTCTCCTCCGCCTGGAGCTCCTGGAAGCGCGGGTACGCCGAGTACGGGACGCCGCCACCGCGTCGGAACGCGTCGAGCACCTTGTCCTCGACGTTGCCCAGCATCGCCAGGTCCTGCATGAAGGAGGCGACGTTGCCCGGCCCGGCCGCCCGCACGAGCGACGCGGCGTGCTCGGGCGGCAGCCGGTAGGTGCCGCGCGCCGGGTCGTACTCGACGACGCCCCCGACGGTCATCCCGCCGAGCCACTCCCGTACGTACCGCTCGTCGAGGCGCGTGGCCTCCGCGATCTGCGGGCTGGTCGACGGCGCCAGACCTGCCATGACGTCGAAGAGCCCCGTGCGGTGGCCGAGGCTGCACAGGTACCCGAGGCAGGAGTCGTTGAGTACGTGCAGCATCCGCTCCGCGAACTGTTCCTGCCGGGCCGGGTCGAGCGTCTGCTCCGTCATGTCGCTGTCCTCCTGCCGCCCGCCAGGTCACCACCGACGGTCCGCGGGCCGGAGCGGGCTCCTCCTCCATGCTCCGCCGGTTGGCGCAGGCCCTCCACTCCACGGCGCGCGGAGCGTCACCCGGACGCACCTGCCGCCTTGATTCCCGCCGCTTCCCCCCGTCGCATGGAGCACAGCGCACGGGGGCCCGTCAGGCCTCCCGCGCCGAGCGGGGCCCCGTCGCGGACGGGGCCGCCGGACCACAGGAGAGGGCGCCATGTACGTTCGCACGACCTACGCGACCGGTGATCCGGCCAAGCTCGACGGCGTGGCCGAGGCCATCAGCACCGAGGGGCGCAGGCTGCTGTCGGAGGAGCCGGGCCACCGCGGGATCGGCCTGTTCGTCGACCGCGAGCTCGGCAAGCTCCTGGTGGGGTCGTGGTGGGAGGACGAGGAGAGCCTGCGGGCCAGCGACGACCACCTGCGCGAGCGCCGCGCCGAGCTGATCGCGCCCTTCGCAGCGACGGTGGCGACCGACCACTGGGAGGCGGCGGTCGTCAGCCCTCCGGAGTCGCTGGGGCCGCGCGCCGGGTTCCGGCTGGTCCGTCTGGAGTTCGATCCGGCGGACACGGACCGGCTGGTGGAGACGTTCCGCGACACCGCCCTGCCCGGGCTGCGGAAGATCCCGGGCTTCGCCGGGGTGTCGCTGCTCGTGGACCGCGCCGGGGGCCGGGCCTGCGTGGGGGCCATGTACACCGACCGGGAGTCCCTGGCGGCGTCGCGCGGGGCGGTGGCGGCGGTGCGGGAGAAGGCCACGGCGCAGGCGCGGGTGGTCACGCGCAGCATCGAGGAGTTCGACGTGCTCGTCGCCCGGACCGTACGCCCCGCTTGAGGAGCCTCCGTGGTCCGACACGGCGCGGAGCGCCTGTCGTGACGCGCGGGCGCTTCCCGGGGGCCGCCTTGCCCCACATGGCGGGACACCGACGTTGTGGAGGTGTTTTGTACGCAATTGCGGCGCTCTTCCCGACATAGTGCGGGCATGACACGTACTCCCTTCCGTACGCGGCCGCGCACCCCGGCGCGCGCTCGCGGGGCCCTCCTGTGCGCCGCCCTCCTCGCCGCCACACTGCAGACCACCGCCGCCGCGCCCGCGGCGGCCGGGGGCCCCGACGACCGGGGCGGCCCCGACTGCGTCAGGGCCCAGGGACCCGGCGGCGAGGCCGGGCAGGTCCTGGACATCGTCCGCAGGGCCAAGGCCGAACTCCGGCTGAAGGCCGTGCAGGTGCGGGTCACCGCCGACGGGCGGAACGTCGTCACCGACGCGCTCGGCGAGTCCATGACCAACGTTCCGGCCGAGCCGGGCATGCACTTCCGCGCCGGCTCCGTGGTCTTCTCCTACCTGGGCACGACCCTCCTCCAGCTGGTCGAAGAGGGGAAGGTCGGCCTCGACGACACGGTGGAGCGCTGGCTGCCCGGACTGCCCCACGCCGACAGGATCACCCTGCGGATGCTGGGCAACGCCACCAGCGGCCTGCACGACTACGTCACGGACCCGGACTTCCTGGCCGCGCTGGAGGCCCACCCGTTCCGGCAGTGGACGCCGAAGCAGCTGGTGGGCTACTCGCTCAGCCACCCGCTCTGGTACAAGCCGGGGACCAACTGGAGCTACTCGCACGCCAACTTCGTGCTCCTCGTCGCGGCACTGGAGAAGATCACCGGCACGCCCATCGAGGAGCTGCTGCACCAGCGCGTCACGGGGCCGCTGGGCCTCGGCGACACCCGGAACAGCTTCACCCCCGACATCCCGGGCCCGGTCCTGCACGCCTTCACCTCCGAACGCGGCCTGTACGAGGAATCCACCTTCTGGAACCCGTCGTGGACCACGGCGCCCGGCGCGGTCATCACCACCCACATCTGCGACCTGGCCCGCTCGGCGGAGGGCATCGGCAGCGGCGAGCTCCTGTCGCCCCGCTCCTACCGCACGCTGCTGAACCCGGGCACGGTCGGCCTCGGTGGCGCGACGAAGACCTGTCCCGCCACGGTCTGCGTGAAGCAGACGAAGGCCAGGCACTTCGGTCTCGGCGTCATCGTCGTCAACGGCTGGGTGATCCAGAACCCGTCGTTCTCGGGCTACGCGGCGATCAAGGCGTACCAGCCGTCCAAGCGGATCGCCATCGCGGTCGCCGCCACCAAGACCGCGAAGACGCCCGCGGGCAACATGGCCGAAGAAGTGGCCGAACGCATCGCGGCCGAACTCACCCCCGACACCCCCATGACGGTCGGCTGACCCCCGCCCCCTCCCGCACCCCCACAGCCTGGCCGGCCCCGCTTGCCGCACTGGTGGTGTGGGTCGTACAGGCCGGACACGACTGCGGAAACGCGGCTTCCGACGACCCCATCCAGCACCGATCCAGCACGGGGGCGACGAAGGGGTCGGGCTCTCAAGAGCCCGACCCCTTCTGACCTGCATTTTTGCCACGTCACCGACGTGGTGTTATCCCATCCGCTCACACGTTGAAGCGGAACTCCACCACAACCACTCTGACCTGCGGCTATGTAGGCGCTATGTAGGTGCATCCCAGCAGCACCATCCCAGCACGGGATTCTCGACAAAGCACAAGAAGATCCAGAACGCCAAGACTACGCATCAAGGAGAGAAATCGCACAGGACCTCGGCGCTGTAATAATTTATGTACTACACTGCCCCCATGAAGACATCCCGCCCCGGCGGCACGGAGAACATCTCCGTCTCGATGCCCTCGGATCTCCTCGGCGCTCTGCGCACACGTACCGGCAAGCGTGGGGTGTCCGCGTACGTGACGGCAGC
Source organism: Streptomyces sp. NPDC046122 (assembly GCF_056429965.1). NCBI lineage: Bacteria > Bacillati > Actinomycetota > Actinomycetes > Kitasatosporales > Streptomycetaceae > Streptomyces > Streptomyces sp. NPDC046122. The sequence goes on from NZ_JBWKLQ010000001.1 coordinate 705,419, forward strand.
GGTCCGGCATCAGCTCGCCATGGATGGCCTGGCCGAGATCGTGGCCGCCTACGAAGCCGAGCACGAGCCACTGAGCGAAGCCGAAGTCCAAGACGCGCAGCGCGAATTGTTCGGTGACGCCCCGGCGCCCTACGCGTCGAACGACAGCGCCGCATGAAGGAACCTGCGGCCAGGTCCCTGGTGCTCGACTCCCAGGCACTGTCACTGCTGCTGCGTAACGACCGCCAGATGATCACCCGGATCGAGGCCGCTCGGCGCGTGGGCGTACCCGTTCTCGTATCTGCCCTCACGGTGGTGGAGGCCGCCTACGGGAAGACGGACACCGCCCGGCTGCACTGGGTCCTCTCCCGCCTTCAGGTCCAGGACGTCACCCAGGCGGACAGCCTCACCGCGGTGCAGCTGCTGAGCGACGCCGGTGGCCTGCACGGTCACAAATACGCCATCGACGCCCTCGTTGCCGCGATGGCGCTCCGCTCCCCGGCACCCGTCCTCGTGCTTACCTCGGACCGCGACGACTGGTCGAAACTGTGCGGCGACCGCGTACAGATCAAGGACGTCTGACCATCCACATCCCAGCGCAATCCCAGCACGGTGGGGATGAGCAGGGGTGATGGCAGGTGACGAGGGGGCAGCCATCCCAGCCCCATCCCAGCACGGGAAAAACCAAGGGGTCCGGCTCCAGAAAGCCGAACCCCTCCCGACCTGCATGTTTGCCACGTCACCGACGTGGTGTTATTGCATCCGCTCACACGTTGAAGCGGAACTCCACCACGTCGCCGTCCTGCATGACGTACTCCTTGCCCTCCATGCGGGCCTTGCCCTTCGCGCGGGCCTCGGCGACCGAGCCGGTCTCGACCAGGTCGTCGAAGGAGATGACCTCGGCCTTGATGAAGCCCTTCTGGAAGTCGGTGTGGATCACACCGGCCGCCTCGGGGGCCGTCGCGCCCTTCTTGATGGTCCAGGCGCGGGTCTCCTTGGGGCCTGCCGTCAGGTAGGTCTGGAGGCCCAGGGTGTCGAAGCCGACGCGGCCGAGGGTGGCCAGGCCGGGCTCCTCCTGGCCCATGGACTGCAGGAGCTCCAGCGCCTCGTCGTCGTCGAGCTCGATCAGCTCGGACTCGATCTTCGCGTTGAGGAAGATCGCCTCGGCGGGGGCGACCAGGGCGCGCTGCTCGTTCTTGAAGTCCTCGTCGACCAGCTCGTCCTCGTCGACGTTGAAGACGTAGAGGAAGGGCTTGGTGGTGAGGAGGTGCAGCTCGTGCAGCAGCTGGCCCTTCTCCGTGCCGGCGGTGATGCCGGCCGCGAAGAGGGTGGTGCCCGCTTCGAGGATCTTCTGGGCCTCCTCGACCGCCGCCAGCACCGCGACCTTCTCCTTCTGGAGGCGCGACTCCTTCGTCAGGCGCGGGACCGCCTTCTCGACGGACTGGAGGTCGGCGAGGATCAGCTCGGTGTTGATCGTCTCGATGTCGTCCTTCGGCGAGACCTTGCCGTCGACGTGGACGACGTTCTCGTCCTTGAAGGCACGGATGACCTGGCAGATCGCGTCGGACTCGCGGATGTTGGCCAGGAACTTGTTGCCAAGGCCCTCACCCTCCGAGGCGCCGCGCACGATGCCGGCGATGTCGACGAAGTCGACCGTCGCGGGGAGGACCTTGGCGGAGCCGAAGATCTCGGCGAGCTTGTTCAGGCGGGCGTCGGGGACGCCGACGACGCCGACGTTCGGCTCGATGGTGGCGAACGGGTAGTTGGCCGCCAGCACGTCGTTCTTGGTCAGGGCGTTGAACAGGGTCGACTTGCCGACATTCGGCAGGCCGACGATTCCGATCGTGAGCGACACGTTGGCGACTTCCTGAAGTGAGGACTGGCCCGGGAGTGGACCGATCCCCCAGTTTACGGGCGGGCGGCGCGAGGCCGACGACGGGAACCTGACAAGCGCCCGGGGGGCTCGGATCGGCCACGTCGCATCGAACGCACGGCCAAGGTCGGCCAAAGGGCGTGTCCTGCGCCTCATTCCTCCCTCCCCGCGACCTACGTTGTCGGGGTGGAGCAACACAGGGCACGTCCCCCTCGTCCCCAGCAGCGGTCGCAGACCCCCCTGCTCCCCCCGGGCGGGTCCGCCGACGCCGCCGTCCACCGTGTGCCGGCGAGACCGGCGCGTCCGGTGCCGCCCGTCGTGCTGGCCCTGCGACGGCTGCCGAACCCGCGGCTGACCGGGCTCGGCAGCGGGCTGTTCGCGTCCGCCGTCATGCTGGTGCTCGGCGGCCTCGACCAGCTGCTGTTCGACGGTTCGCCGACCGTGTACGGACTGCTGTTCCTGCCGGTCAGCGCCCTGACCGCACTGTGGGTGCGGCCGGCCGACCTGGTCACGGCGCCGATCGCCGTACCCATCGCCTTCGCCGTCGGCCTGGTGCCGATCGCCGGCGGGGCGGGCGGGTTCGGCAGCCGGCTCATGGCGGTGGTCACGGCGCTCGCCGTACACGCGGGCTGGCTGTACGGCGGCACGCTCGTCGCCGGGGTCATCGCGACCGTGCGCAAGGTGCGGCTGATGGCGCGGGGGGGGGGGGGCACTCCCCCCCCCCCCCCCCCCCCCCCCCCCCCCCCCCCCCCCCCCACCCCCCCCCCCCCCCCCCCCCCCCCCCCCCCCCCCCCCCCCCCACCCCCCCCCCCCCCCCCCCCCCCCCCCCCCCCCCCCCCCCCCCCCCCCCCCCCCCCCCCCCTGCCCCGGGGACGGGCAGGCGGTGACGCGGTGCGTCAGACCAGCGGACGGATCGCGGTCGGGGCGTGGCCGGGCTCGGTGGCCAGTTCCTCGAACTCGGTGACGTCGCTCATGTCGACCGTCTTGCTCATCGAGATGTTGGTGATGCGCTCCAGGATGGCCTCGACGACCACCGGCACCTGGAACTCCTGGGCCAGCTTCTTGGCCTGCTCGAAGGCGGCGCCCAGCTCGTTCGGGTCGGTGACCCGGATGGCCTTGACGCCCAGCCCCTCGGCGACCTTGACGTGGTCGACGCCGTAGGCGCCCAGCTCCGGGGTGTTGATGTTCTCGAACTCGAGGTTGACCTCGAAGTTGATGCCCAGGCCGCCCTGCGCCTGGCGGATCAGGCCCAGGTACGCGTTGTTCACCAGGACGTGGACGTACGGAACCTTGTGCTGCGCGGCGACGGCCAGTTCCTCGATCATGAACTGGAAGTCGTAGTCGCCCGAGAGCGCGACGATCGGGGTCTCCGGGTCGGCGGTCGCGGCGCCGATCGCGGCCGGGATGGTCCAGCCGAGCGGGCCGGCCTGGCCGCAGTTGATCCAGTTGCGCGGCCGGTAGACGTGCAGCATCTGCGCGCCGGCGATCTGGGAGAGGCCGATGGTGGTGACGTAGCGCGTCTCCGGGCCGAAGGCCTTGTTCATCTCCTCGTAGACGCGCTGCGGCTTCATCGGGATGTTGTCGAAGTGCGTACGGCGCTGCAGGGTGGCCTTGCGCTCCTGGCCGGAGGCGGCCCACGCGCTGAAGTCGGGCAGCTTGCCCTCGGCCTTGAGGTCCTTGGCGACCTCGATGAAGAGCTCCAGGGCGGCCTTGGCGTCGGAGGCGATGCCGAAGTCCGGCGCGAAGATCTTGCCGATCTGGGTGGGCTCGATGTCGACGTGGACGAACTTGCGGTCGCCCAGGTACGCGTCGAGGTTGTAACCGGTGTGACGGTTGGCCCAGCGGTTGCCGATGCCGAGGACGAAGTCCGACTCCAGGAACGTCGCGTTGCCGTAGCGGTGCGAGGTCTGCACACCGACCATGCCGGCGCTCAGCTCGTGGTCGTCCGGGATGGTGCCCCAGCCCATGAGGGTGGAGATGACCGGGACGCCGGTCAGCTCGGCGAACTCGACCAGCAGGTCGGAGGCGTCGGCGTTGATGATGCCGCCACCGGCGACGATCAGCGGGCGCTCGGACTCCAGCAGGAACCGGATGGCCTTCTCCGCCTGGGCGCGGGTGGCGCGCGGCTTGTAAACCGGCAGCGGCTCGTAGGTCTCCGGGTCGAACTCGATCTCGGTCAGCTGGACGTCGATCGGGAGGTCGATCAGAACCGGGCCGGGGCGGCCGGAACGCATCAGGTGGAACGCCTGCTGGAAGACGCCGGGGACCTGCGCGGCCTCCAGGACCGTGGTGGCGGCCTTGGTGACGGGCTTGGCGATCGAGGCGATGTCGACGGCCTGGAAGTCCTCCTTGTGGAGCTTCGCGACCGGAGCCTGACCGGTGATGCACAGGATCGGGATCGAGTCCGCGATCGCGGAGTACAGGCCGGTGATCATGTCGGTGCCGGCCGGGCCCGAGGTACCGATGCAGACGCCGATGTTGCCCGCCTTGGCACGCGTGTAGCCCTCGGCCATGTGCGAGGCGCCCTCGACGTGACGGGCCAGCGTGTGCTTGACGCCACCGACGTTCTTGAGCTCGCGGTAGAAGGGGTTGATCGCAGCGCCGGGCACGCCGAACGCTTGCTCGACACCCTCCAGCTTGAGGATCTCCACTGCAGCGGCGGCGGCGGTCATTCGAGGCATCGCGTACTCCTGCTCGGCCAGTCGGAGCGGCTCACCGTTGCGGGCCGATGAGCGCCACTCCATAGTTTCCATAATGCGGAATTCTGATTCTGCTATACGGAAGCAATCTAGGGTGAGGTCCGGCGCGCGTCAAGAGCGGGCATTGGTTGAAGACCCTCCCCAACGCGTCGGTCTTGGTGGACGATGGGCGACGTACCGCGGTCGCGGGCGCCCGGCCGCACGCCGCGGTCCCCCGCACGCACAGACGCACAGACGCACACGCCGACGGTCCGAGGGGGACGGTCATGGGAGAGAACGTGCCGGTGCGCTGCCCGGCCTGCCGTCGCCAGCACACCTTCACGCCGCCGGTCTTCCCGTGCGCGTGCGGGGAGCCGGTGGCGCCGCCGCTCTTACGGGGCGCGGCCCCGGAGCGGATCACACACCGCACCTGGACCGACGCCTGGGTGACCGTCCGGTGCGGCTCGTGCGGACGCCAGGGCCAGTGGCCGCAGCCGGAGCTGGGGTGCGCCTGCGGCGTGGTCCTGCGCATACCGGTACGCCCCGTACCGCGCTCCGCGCCGCCCACGGCCGCCCCCGGCGGCGGCCGGACACCCGCCCCGGCCGCCGGACGTCCGGCGCACATCCCCCTGCCGCGGACCGCCGCTCCCCCGCGCCCGCGGTTTCGCCCGATGACGATCAGGACCGCGCGGGACGCGGTGACCGCGGCGGCGCTCTACCTGAAGTGGCTCGGCTTCCAGGACATCATGCAGTCCCCCGAGCGGCCTGCCTCGGGCATCGACCTGCGGGCGCCCGGCGTGGTCGCCCAGGTCGACCCGACCACCCGCCCCGCCGGCGTGCGCGAGGTCGAGTGCCTGTGGCTGCACGGACTCAGCGCTTCGGCGGTGAGCGTGTTCTTCTCCCTCGCCGGGTACACCGACGACGCGCGGGCCCGCGCCGAGAGTCTCGGGGTCCCGCTCTTCGTCATGGACCTCACGGGCACGCCGCAACCGGTCAACCGCCCGGCCGACGAACTGATCAGCACCGGCGCGTGAACGGCTGAAGCAGCACGGCATGAGCCCGCCGGCCCTCAGGCCGGGCAGGCTCATCTGTCGTCGGGGCTCAGCTCAGAGCCTTCCCGACCTCGCAGGCGACAGTCACGGGCCGGTGCCGGCCGTCCACGATCGCCTTGTCGGGCAGTTCGTCCCGGGTGCGGTCACCGACGCAGTGGACGCGCGCAGCCCGGAGCAGTTCCCGCCGCCACGTCGACGAGCGCCTCCCGCTCCGGGTGGGCCGCGACCGCCCGGCCGAGATCGCGGCCGGCGGTGTCGTCGAGGAGCGGCGTGGCGCCGGTCCCGTGGGCGTACGAGCTGACGGCGCTCATCGCAGGTCCTCCTCGTCGTACTCCGTCTCCGAGCCGCGCGCCGTGCGCTCGCGCAGCTCGATCCGGCGGATCTTGCCGGACACGGTCTTGGGCAGTTCGGCGAACTCGATGCGCCGGATCCGCTGGTAGGGCGCGAGCACCGACCGCGAGTGCGCGAAGAGCACCTTGGCCGTGTCGGGTCCCGGCGCCCAGCCCTCGGCGAGTACGACGTACGCCTTCGGCACGGCGAGCCGCAGCGGGTCGGGCGCGGGCACGACGGCCGCCTCGGCCACCGCCTCGTGCTCCAGCAGTGCGCTCTCCAGCTCGAAGGGGGAGACCTTGTAGTCGGACGCCTTGAACAGGTCCTCATGATCAGGCGACTGCTCTTCCCCAATGAACAGACGCGGATCAATGCGCCCCTCGGTGCGCAGCGGCGGCAACGTGATGGCGTCCCGCGTCGGCACTCCCGGCGCCACTGCAAGGGCCTCCATAAGGTCATCCCAAAGCCCCGACTTGAGCCAGCGGGTCCAGATGCTGGCTACGTTGCCGTACTTCAGATCGCTCCATGCGCAGCCCGTACGTGCCTTCGTAAGCAGCGCGTCCAGCAGTCCCCGGGCGTCCGCAGGGCGCCGCCCCTTGCGGGCCTTCAGAACGGGATCTACGAGCGCCCAGGCGGCGTCTGTGAGGTTCGGGACGACGCGCTCACGCTCACGGAACCAGGCGCTGATCTGGTCGTCTCTGCGGGTCTTACGGGGGGCCTCTCCAAGGATCGTCACCCGCAGGTCCAGAAGGTCCATGAGTTCTTCCTGCTGCCGCGCATCCATGGAGTGCAGACGCACGCGGGCAATGTCAGCCAGTCGCCCGAGGCCGTGCGCCCGGTCGATGTTGCGCCGCATGTCCGACTGCCACGCCAGCGCTTCGTCCCTGAGCTTCTCAAGGTCGGTCAGTTGGATCTCAAGGTCGCGCGTTGCGCGGGCGATGGCTTCCTGCGCCGCGAGCTTGTCGAGCCCCTTGCGCCGGGCCCTGCGGGCCGTGGCTTCAGTGGTGGCGTCGATGGTGTCTTCTTGTTCCTCAATCAGCTCGTTGAGTTCCTTGACGCGGGCCTCATAGTCCACGCCGTTGCTCTCGGCCAGTTCCACCCAGTCCTGCGCCATCTGCCGAAGGCGGTCCGGATCTTCCAGCATCCGGCACGTCTCCGACCAGACGCGGCTCTCCAGGGCCGCGGCGTCGATCTGCGCGCAGTCACACTTTGCCTTATTCGTGCCCTGGGGAGTCTTACCCGAGCACCGGTACGCCCGGCCCTTGTTGTTGCCGATGTTGCTCACGCCAGTACGGGTGCGACCGCAGGTGCTGACGATGTGCCGGCTCAGCGGATAGACGGCCGCCTCCTTGGTCCGCGGACCGCTGGAGGTACGGGCGAGCGCCTTGTTCAGGCGCTCCAGTTGCGTCTTCGTGAAAACGGGCTCCAGCTTAATGGAGACGCTGTCCCCGAACAGAGGACTGCCATCCGCGTCCAGGCGGACCTTCGGCCCCTTGGGGTTCCGAAAGACGCGTACTGCCTCCTGGACGGCTTGGCTGGTGAGTACATGCCTCAGAGAGCCGCTGGGCCAGTAGTCCAGGGCCGGGGCGGGGATCTGTTCCGCGTTGAAGATGGCCTCGATCTCGCCGGGATTCATCCCGTCTTCGACGATGTGGCGGAAGGCCCGATGCAGAGTGGGATAGCCCGCGTGCACGTCGCCCGTATCAAGGACGAGTCGGCTTTCGCCCTTCACGCCCTTGTTCTCGATGCGGTAGCCGTATGGGGCGACCCCTCCGGGGTGTCCGCCGATCTCCGCCTTCTCCTGCACGCCGCCCTGCGTACGGTCGCGGATGGTGACCCGCTCGTCTTCCGCGCGGTCCTGCTCCCTGCGCATGCGGGAGCGGCCTTCTTCGGTGGTGTTGTCATACTCCCCACGGACGACGGCAACGAAGATCCCGAGGTCTTCGAGCTTCCAGACCCAGGGCCAGAAGGCGCGGTCGCGCCGGCCGATGGCCCGCTCTGCATGGACGACGACCACATCGAAGGGGCGCGGGATTTGCCGGGCGTCTGCCATAAGACGCTTCAAGTCCGGGCGCTGGGTGTGGTCGAGACTGCCGCTGAACCCCTCGTCGGCGTAGGTGCCGGCATGGCTCCAGCCCTTCTTGGTGATGTGAGCCCTGGTGCACTTGCCGGTGTAGGCGATGCCGTAGCCCTTGGTCTGTTCCTCTGTCGACACCCTTAGATAGTCGACGGCGCGCAGGCCATCCACGGCTCGCTGCACCGACTCAATGGCCCGCGTGAGAGTCTTTGTCATGTCAGTCCTTCCCGACTGGCCAGACCCCGGCAGCGTGTGGAGCGCTCCGGGGTCACCCATGTGGCGGGCAGCCTAAGCCGCAGGACTGTCGACGCGTGGGGAGTACAGCAGCTTCAGCAGGCGGCAGTAGGCGTCTTCGTCGTGCTCCGTGTTGACGGACCTCTCGACCGTGACTTCTGGTTAACGTTCTTCGCTGACGCGCTCCATGGCGATCTTCTCGCTCTTGTTGGCCTTGGGCTGGACTCCGGAGGGCGAGAGACCGCCCAGCATATAGCCGCTATCCGCCTGGGTCAGCCCGTCCTCACGGGCCTCGTAAATGCCTACCAGGACCTCTTCCTCGGCATTCTGTGCCGCCGAGATCAGGCAGCCCAGCTTCGGCTCCCAGGCCCGCTTCATCTGGCGGGCGGGCGGTTCATTCGGCGTCTTCGAGTGCCGGGTGGGTGCCGAACCGCACGTCGCGCGCAGTGGCCGGCGTCATGGTCGCGAGTACGTGCTGGCCCTCCTCCTCCAGCGCCGTCCGCTGCGCCCGGGTGAGCGGTCCGAAGGGCGAGACCGTCAGTACGGCCGAGGAGCCGTCCTTCGTCTCGTCCAGCCGCCAGATCCCCGCCAGGAAGCCGTCCACCAGGAAGGTGGAGTGGCTCTGGTTGACCGTCCAGGTGCGGCCCTTGTACTCCGCCGGCAGCACCCGCGTACGGTCGGCGTGAGACAGCAGCACGTTGTCGAACTCCGGCAGGAAACGCGGGGGCGCCGGAGTGTCCTCGTCGGGCCGGGGCGCGTCGGGGAGGTCGAAGAGCTCGACGCCGTACGGGTCGTGGAAGGTGACGAGCCGGGGCCGCAGCCGCTCGAAGGCGTCCCGCAGCCGCGTCAGCCCGCACCAGGTGTGCATGTCCTTGACCGAGGCGGGGCCGAACGCGGCGAGGTAGCGCAGTACGGTCGCGTCGGGCGCCGGGGGCGGCTCGGACTCGCGCCCGAACCACTGCTCGGCGGTCGTCAGCGCCACCTGACCGCTCTGCCCCCACAAGCCGCGCGGGGTGACCTGCACCAGCGGCAGCAGGCAGCGCGCCGCGACGCCGACGGCGAGCGGCTCGGCGTCCGGCCACTCCTTCAGCAGCAGCTCGCGGATCTCCTTCAGCGTCCGGGGCCGCTCCTCGACGAAGTCCCGCGTCATCGCGGCCAGCCGTTCCAGGTCCACGCCCGTCAGGCCCGCGCGGAACCCCTTCAGTTCACGGTCCCGCGCGGCCTGGACGAGAGGCCGCAGCGTGAGGCAGTCGTCGGCGGTGTGGGTGTGAATGGTGGAGCGCAGGGTGACCAGGCGCCCGACCTCACGGGAGGCCATGAGCTCCGACAGGTGCGCCGGGTCGAAGCCGTCGAGCCGGGCGGCGAGTTGGTAGTACGGCGGCTTGGTGTTCTGCGCCTGAAGCCCGACCAGGTGTGCGACGGCGTCCTTCGCGGACATGGCGGTGCGCCGGAGGAGGAGCTGGCGCGCAAGAGTGGCGCGATTGAGGGCGCGCGTGCTCAGTACGGTCGGCGCGGGTCCCGCGTTCGTCTTCTTCGAGGCCATGCCCGCACGCTACTCACCCTTGCGGACATGTTCGGTCCGCAGCAACGAAGTCGCCGAAACCTGCGGGGCGTCGGCCCCCACGTCCCGGAACCTGTCCGCACCCCCCGAACGAAGCGGAGGGTGGCCGTCGAGACCCCCATGATGTAACTTAGGCAAGCCTTACCTAATCTGAAAGGGGGGTCCGGGATGGATGCCGAGGTCTGCACGGCCCAGCCGACCAACGGGGAGCGTGTGCGCAGCGTGGTGGCCGCGGCGGGGTCGCTCATGGTGGTCACGGACCGGCACTCCTGCGAGCCGGCCGGCCTTCACACCCTCGACGAGCGGGGCAGGTTGTGCCTGCGGGTGCCGGACGACTGCCCGCTGGCCGCCGAGGTCGCCCTGGCGCCGCGCGGCATCGTGGCCGCCGTACTGAAGTTCACCGACATCGCACCCACTGCGGTGCGCGACCGCGTGCGGGCTCGCGTGACGCTCACCGGGTGGCTCGCCCCCGTCTCCACGGCGTCCGAACCGGGCGTGGTGCGTCTGGACTTCGCGCACGCAGAACTGACGACGGCGGCGGGCACGGTCACGGTCGGACTCGACGAACTCACCCTCGCCGGCCCCGACCCGCTGGCCGCCTGCGAGGCCGGCATGCTCACCCACCTCGTCGATGCGCACAGCGACGAAGTCGCCCGGCTCACCCGGCTCGTGGACCCGCACCTCGTACAGGGCGTACGGCGGGTCATGCCGGTTGCCGTGGACCGGTACGGCCTCACCCTGCGGCTCGAACACACCGACGCGCACCACGACGTGCGACTGCCCTTCCCCATTCCGCTGGACCACGCCGCGGAGGCCGGCGACCGGATCCAGACCCTGCTCGCCGCGGCGCGCTCCTGCCCGCGTCGCCGCAGGTCGCCGATCCGGCCGTAACGCCGTCTGATCCATACGGACTTGTCTGAGCGTCAGACGCCGGCGACGCGGTCGCCCTCCGCCGTCCGGAAGTGATCCACCGCGGGTGACTCCCGGCCGTCTTCGGTACGTACGCGGGTGACGACGAGGCCGTGGTGGCGGCCCGTGCGGGCGTCGGCGCCGGTGACGATCACCACGCCCTCGTCCTCGTGCCGGACGACAAGGCCGGGAGCGCCGCCGTAGCTGCCCTCGGAGACGAAGCCTGCCAGGATTTCGAGGCGCTGTCCGTCGTGGTGGGTGTACGCGCCCGGGTAGGCGTGGGACCTGGCCCGGACGAGGCGCGCGATGTCTCCGGCGGGCAGGTTCCAGTCGATGCGGAGATCCTCGACCGACCGCTCACGGACGGCGTCGCCGTGCGCCGGGTCCGGTGCGCCGTGGCGCGCGCCGTCATGGACGACGCCGGAGGGCGACGGGTCGAGGCCCCTGTGCACGCGCCGCAGCAGGCCGGCGAGTCGGGTCCGTTCCTCCTCGCTCAGCGGGGCCAGCAGTTCGTCGTCGGTGGACGACACCTCGGCGTTGAGCTGGGCCAGCGCCGACTTCCCCGCCGGCAGGATCCGCACGATGACGCGGCGGCGGTTGGCCGGATCGCGGGTGCAGTCGACGTACTCGGCCTTGCCGAGGTCGATCACGACCTTGGCCAGGTCGCTCAGGTTCATGTCCAGGCGGGCGGCCAGGGTTCCCTTGGACTGCGGGCCGAGATCGGCCAGCAGGGCCAGCACGGTCAGGTGCCACAGCCGCAGCCCGCGGGCCGTCAGCTTCTCCGTGAGCCTGCGCCGCGCCGCCTTGCCGATCGCGTACATCAGGTAGGCGTTGAGGTCCAGCACACTGGGCGGCGTCGTGCTCATGGGCGGCGGTCCGGCGACCCTGGCCCGGCCGCCGTCCGCCTCGGGTGTCGAGCCGCCTGCCGCGCCGGGGCCGGTCAGTGCCCGTACCGCGGCACCCCAGGCGTCGCCCCCTTCGGCCCTCGCCGCGTCGGCGTCGACGGTCACACCGGCGTTCACCATGGCGCGTAAGACCTCGGACCAGTCGGTCGGCAGGTTCGACACGCCGATGAAGGCGAACTTGGCGCCTGACGGGTCGTGAGCCGTCCCTGAGACGACCGGCTGATCCATTGGCTCTCCCCTTCCCCTGTTCGAGCCGCCGGCAGACGCGCCTCACTCCTCGTATGAACTGAGGTTAGCCTAACCTCGCTTGCCGTTAAAGACCCCGGCGGACACGAATGTGCCGACACAACTCCCCGGCATGAGCCGTACTTTGACTGATCGTCACACACCTGTCGCCGCCGTGTGGATCAGGTGATCCGCACGGCGGCGACGGGCACTCCGGTCGTCAGGGGCGGCTGGTGAGGTAGCCGCCCATGGAGGTGAAGTACTCGCTCGCGGACAGCTCGCGGCCGTCCTCCGTCCGTACGCGGGTGAGGGCGAGGCCGTGGTTGCGGCCGGTGCGGGCGTCGGCGCCGGCGACGACGACGACGCCGTCGCCCTCGCGGTAGAAGATGCGGCCGGGAGTGCCGCCGTAACGGCCCTCGGAGACGACCGCCGCCACGATCTCCAGGCGCTTGCCCTTGTGGAAGGTGAAGGCGCTCGGGTACGGGGCGGACTGGGCGCGGACGAGGCGCGACAGGTCCTCGGCGGGCCAGTCCCAGTTGACACGGATGTCCTCCTCGGACCGCTTGTGGAAGAAGCTGGCCTGGGAGCGGTCCTGCTTGGTGAACTCCCTCTGCCCCGAGGCGATGCGGTCGAGGGCGCCGATGGTCACCGGCGCGATGAGGTCGACGGTCTTGTGGAACAGGTCGGTCGCCGTGTCGGCCGGCCCGACCTTCACCGCGCGCTGGTCCACGATGTCGCCGGCGTCGAGTTCCTCGTCCATCATGTGGGCCGTGACGCCCACTTCCTGCTCGCCGTTGATCAGGGCCCAGATGATCGGGGAGAAGCCGGCGTACTTGGGCAGCAGCGAGTCGTGGACGTTCAGGGTGCCCCGGCGCGGCAGGGTGTAGATGCGCGGCGGGATCCACGTGCGCCAGTTGTTGGCCACGATGACGTCCGGGTCGGCTTCCTTGAGCCGGTCGAACAACTCCTCGTCGTCGGGCCGGCTGCGGATGACGACGGGTACGCCGTGCTCCTCGGCGAGGTCGGCGACGGAGTCGCTCCAGATCTTCTCGTAGGCGTGCTCGCTCTTGGGGTGCGTCACGACCAGCACCACGTCGTGCTCGGAGTCCAGGAGCGCTTGCAGGGTGCGGTGGCCCCAGGTCTGATAACCGAACATGACGACCCGCATGGGGTTCCTCCTCTGATGAGCGTTAGAGCCGCGCCAAGTAAAGCAAGGCTTACCTAAGGGCGCAACAGGCCATGTTTTCAACGGTGTTCAGAGCGCCCACCTGTCGATTGTCCGGTTTTGCCCCCGTCGACAGCATGGCTAGATCAGGTTAGCTTTACCTAAGTTCCGCGCCGCCAGCCTTGGTTGTGCCCGGCGTCTCGTTTTCAGCCGTGCCTGGCACAGGCGGCTGTCCCGCACGATGGGAGTGACATGTCTCAGGTTCTTCCTGGCGACGCACCTCTGATCCACGACCTCATAGGTATCGGCTTCGGACCGTCCAATGTGGCCATGGCGCTTGCGCTCAGTGAGCACAACGCCCGCGTCGGCAGGCAGGAGGCCGTCACTGCTCACTTCTTCGAGCGCCAGCCGAGTTTCGGCTGGCACCGCGGCATGCTCATCGACGACGCGACGATGCAGGTGTCCTTCCTCAAGGACCTGGTGACGCTTCGCAACCCCGCCAGCGAGTACAGCTTCCTGTGCTACCTGCAGAGCAGGGGCCGGCTGGTCGACTTCGTCAACCACAAGAACCTCTTCCCGCTGCGCGTGGAGTTCCACGACTACCTCGAGTGGGCCGCGGCGAAGGTCGACGACATGGTCTCGTACGGCCACGAGGTCGTCTCCGTCGAGCCCGTCGTACGCGACGGCGTGGTGGAGTACCTCGACGTGACCGCCCGCTCCGGGTCGGAGACCGTGGTGCACCGCGCCCGCAATCTCGTCATCGGCACGGGACTCAGCCCTCTCATGCCGGAGGGCGTCGAGCGGACGGACCGCGTGTGGCACAACTCCGACCTGCTGACGAAGGTGGAGGGGCTGGAGGGCACCGACCCCACCCGCTTCATCGTGGTGGGCGCCGGCCAGAGCGCCGCCGAGAACGTTGCCTATCTGCACCGGCGCTTCCCCGGCGCCGAGGTCTGCGCGGTCTTTTCGCGCTACGGCTACAGCCCCGCCGACGACAGCAGCTTCGCCAACCGCATCTTCGACCCCGACGCGGTCGACGAGTACTTCACGGCCCCGGACGACATCAAGCAGAAACTGATGGGCTATCACGGGAACACCAACTACTCCGTGGTGGACATCGACCTGATCGACGACCTGTACCGCCAGGCGTACCAGGAGAAGGTCCTCGGCGCCGAGCGCCTGCGCTTCCTCAACGTCTCCCGGCTGACCGGTGTCGAGGAGACCGAGGGCAAGGTCCGCGCCACGGTCAAGTCCCTGGTCACCGGCGAGGAGAGCCCGCTGGAGGCCGATGTCGTGGTCCTCGCCACCGGTTACAGCCCCGCCCAGCCCCTGCGCGTCCTCGGCGGGGTCGCGGACCGCTGCCACCTCGACGACCAGGGACGCGTACGGGTCGAGCGCGACTACCGCGTGACGACGGACCCCGAGCTGCGCTGCGGCATCTATCTCCAGGGCGGCACCGAGCACACGCACGGCATCACGTCGTCCCTGCTGTCCAACACCGCGATCAGGGTCGGCGAGATCCTGGACTCGGTACTCGAGCGGAGCCTGAAGCACGCCTCTTCCGAGACCCGGCCGGTCGCCGACGGTGTGGGCACGGGCCGCTAGACCCCCCGCTCCCCCGGCCCCCAGGGACCCTTCTGGGCCGAGCCCCCCACACGCCCTGCCCGCCGGTAGCGCCGTCGTACGCGGCGGGTCGCGGCACGCACTGTGAAATCCCCGTGAAAGGAACATCCGTGTCCACTGGTACACGCCCCGCGCTGACGCGGTTCGCCAGAAACGTCCCCCGCGTGGCCGTCGCCGCCGTCGCCGCGCTCGCCCTGTCCGCCTGTGGGGGCGGCGCCGAGAAGACCGAGTCGAAGCCCACGGGCGACACCGGCGCCACGTCCGGCTCCTTCCCCGTGACGGTCAAGCACAAGTACGGCAGCACCACCATCGACAAGGAGCCGAAGAAGGTCGTCACGCTCGGCCTGTCCGACCAGGACGCCGTGCTGGCGCTCGGCGTGAAGCCGGTCGGCGCGGTCGACTGGTTCAAGGAGAAGCCGTACGGCAAGTGGCCCTGGACCAAGGACAAGTGGGGCGGCGCCCAGCCCGACATCGTCGGCGAGCGCGACGAGTACAACATGGAGAAGATCGCGGCGCTCAAGCCCGACCTGGTCATCGCCCAGTACTCGGGAATGAAGAAGGAGCAGTACGAGACGCTCTCCACGTTCACCAAGGTCGTCGCCCAGCCCGAGGGCCTCCCCGACTACGGCGCGTCATGGCAGGTGATGACGCGTCAGATCGGCAAGGCGCTCGGCAAGGAGGCCCGGACCAAGAAGCTGATCGACGGCATCGACGCCCGCTTCAAGGCCGTCCGCGACAAGCACCCCGAGTTCGCCGGCAAGACGCTGACCGTGGCCGACAGCTTCGAGGCGGGCAAGTATTCGGCGTTCACCAGGACCGACCCCAAGTCGATCTTCTTCTCCGAGCTCGGCTTCAAGCTGAACCCCGAGATCGACGAGCTGGCCAAGCCCGGTGCCAACGTGGCCGAGCTCAGCGCCGAGAAGCTGAACGTCCTGGACGCCGACCGGCTGGTCTGGGTGACCTCCAGCACCGACGCCAACGATCGGATCAAGGCCGAGCCGCTCTACAAGAAGCTGGAGGTCAGCAAGGAGAAGCGCGACCTGTTCGTGCCGTACCAGGACCCGGACATCGGCGCCGCCTTCTCCTTCAACACGGTCCTGTCGATCCCCTACGCGATCGACGAGATCGACCCGCTGCTGACAGCCATCAAGTAGGTCCGGCGCGTCCCGCCCGTTCCGCCGGAGGTCTCCGCGGACGGGCGGTGCGCGACGCACGCACCACCTTCGTTGACGCACCACCAGGGAAAGGCCATTGCGTACGATGTTTGACGTCGAGTCGGACCGGACCTCCGCTTCCGGGATACCCGTGACCGGCGGGCAATCCGGCATCTGGCTTGCCCAGCAGATCGAGCCGGACAACTCTGCCTACAACATCGTGTTCGCCCTGGACCTGCGCGGCGACGTCGATCTCGACCGCCTCACCGCCTCCGTCCGGCAGGCCGTCGAGGAGGCCGGGTGCCTGCATGTGAGCGTCGTACCCGGTGACGGAGGAGTGCTCCAGAGGCCCGGGGCCCCGTCCTTCGACGTCCCCGTCGTCGACCTGCGCGACGCTCCGGCCCCCGAAGAGGCCGCCGACGCGTGGATGGCCGCCGACCGCGACCGGCCGGCCGACCTCGCCCGCGGCCCGCTCTTCGCCCAGGCGCTGCTGCTCCTCGCGGACGACCGGGTCTGCTGGTACCAGCGCTACCACCACATCGTGCTCGACGGCATGGGCGTCGCCCTCGTCACCCGCCGGGCCGGTGAGCTCTACACCCTCGGCGAGAGGGCGCCGGCGCGGCGCGACTGGTCGCCGGCCCGTCTGACCGCCGCCGAGCAGGCGTACCGCGCGTCCGCGCACTACGAGGCGGACCGTGGCTGGTGGCAGGAGCGGATGGCCGGCCGGCCCGAGCCCGTACGCCTCGTCGAGCGGGCCCCGTCGCTCATGACGCGGCGCCTGCGGCGTTCCACCGAACTGTCCGCGCGGCAGTACGCGTCGCTGCGCGCCGCAGCGGAGCGCGCGGGGGTACGGACGTCCCGCCTGCTGACCGCGGCCGTGGCCGCCTATCTGCACCGGGCCGGCGGAGAGCAGGACCTCGTCCTCGGCCTGCCGGTCGCGGCCCGCCCGGACGCCGTGTCGGCGGACGTCCCCGGCATGGTGTCCAACGTCGTCCCGCTGCGGGTGTGCGTCCGCCCGGGCACGACCGGGGCGGCCCTCCTGGCCGACGTGCGCGACGCGGTCGCCGAGGCGGTCGCCCACGGGCGGTACCGCGCCGAGGACCTGGCCAGGGACCTCGGCCTCGTCGACGGCGTACCGGAGCTCGTCGGGCCGACCGTCAACATCCTCCCGCGGGGCGACGACCTGCACTTCGCGGACCACGAGGCGGAACTGCGCCCGGTGTGGCTGGGCCCGGTCAGCGATCTGGCCTTCAGCTTCGCCGGGACCCGGGGCGGCGGCGTACGCGTGCACCTCGACGCGGACGCCGACGTCTGCGACGAGGAGACGCTGCGCGATCATGAGCGCCGCTTCCTCACCCTGCTGCACGCCTTCACCGAGGACCTCGACCGCCCCGTGGGCCACATCGAGCTCACTTCCGCCACCGAACGCACCCGTCTGCTCGCCGAGTTCGGCGTCTCACCGCGCGAGGTGGCCGAGCTGTCCTGGCCCGCCGCCTTCGAGCGGCAGGTCCGCCGCTCACCCGAGGCCGTCGCGCTCGTGTGCGAGGACCGCGAGCTGACGTACACGGAGCTGAACGCCGCCGCCAACCGCCTCGCCCGCCTCCTCGCGACCCGGGGCGTGCGCACGGAGGACGTCGTGGCCGTGGCCCTGCCGCGCTCCCCCGAGCTCGTGGTGTCGCTGCTCGCGGTGATGAAGGCGGGCGCCGCCTACCTGCCGCTGGACGCCGACCACCCCCGGGACCGGACCGCCTACATGCTGTCCGACGCCGGGGCGCGCACAGTGATCACCGTGGGGGAGCTCGCGGGTGAACTCCCGCGGGCCACGGACGTCTCGCACGTCCTGCTCGACGACCCGGCCACCGCCGGCGCCCTCGCCGCCCTCGACGACACCGATCCGGGTGTCCCGGTCGCACTGGACCAGGCCGCGTACGTCATCTACACCTCCGGCTCGACGGGCCGCCCCAAGGGCGTCGTCGTCCCGCACGACGGCGTCGGCAGCCTCGTCGCCACCGCGACCGACCGGATCGGCGTCGACGCCACCAGCCGCGTCGTGCAGTTCGCCTCCGTCGGCTTCGACGTGACGGTCTGGGACCTGATCATGTCGCTGTGCGTGGGCGGCCGGATCATCGTCGTGCCCGCCGAGCGGCGCGTCGCCGGCCCCGCCCTGACCGAGTACATCGCGCGGCACGGCGCCACCCACATGATCCTGCCGCCGTCGCTCGTCTCGGCGCTGCCGCAGGAGTGCGAACTGCCCGAGGGCGCCGTCCTCGTGGTCGGCACCGAAGCCGTGCCGGGCGAACTGATCGCCCGCTGGTCCGGGCGGCTCCAGGTCGTCGTCGCGTACGGCCTCACCGAGGCGAGCGTCAACTCCACGCTGTGGCCTGCCCGGTCCGGCCGGCCGGGCCCCACGCCCATCGGCCGGCCCGACCCGAACACCCGGGCCTACGTGCTCGACGCGGCGCTGCGCCCGGTCCCCGTGGGGATCGAGGGCGAGCTGTACGTCGCCGGGCGCGGCCTCGCCCGCGGTTATCTGGGACGCCCCGGACTGACGTCGGAGCGGTTCGTCGCCGACCCGTACGGTGAGCCCGGCGCCCGGATGTACCGCACCGGCGACCGGGTCCGCTGGGGCGCCGACGGGAACCTGGAGTTCCTGGGACGCGCCGACGGCCAGGTCAAGATCCGCGGTCACCGCATCGAGCCGGGCGAGATCGAGAGCGCGCTGATGGCGTGCCCCGGCATCGCACAGGCCGCCGTCCTCGTCCGTGACGACCACCGGGGCGTCAAGCGCCTGGTCGCCTACCTGGTCGGTGACGGCGGCAGGGACACGGACGCCGCCGCGGCCGAGGCGCGGGCCCGGGTGGCGGACACCCTGCCGGACCACATGGTTCCGTCCGCCGTCGTCGTCCTCGACGGGCCCCTTCCGCTGACGCCCAACGGCAAGCTCGACGGCCGCTCCCTGCCCGAGCCCCGCTGGACGGCCCTGAGCGGCGCCGACGCCCCCACCACCCCGGCCGAGACCGCGCTCGCCGAGCTCTTCGCGCACGTCCTCGGTCTGCCGTCGGTGGGCGTCCACGACAGCTTCTTCGAGCTGGGCGGCGACAGCATCGTCGCCATCCAGCTGGTGAACCGCGCCCGCGAGGCCGGCCTGGCGATCAGCCCGCGCGACGTGTTCCGGCTGCGTACCGTGTCGGCCCTCGCCCGGGTCGCGGGTGAGGCGCCGAGCGCCCCGGCGGCCCGGGTGGAGCTGGACGAGGACGCGCTGCCGGTCTCCCCGCTCCAGGAAGGCTTCTTCTTCCACGCGGAGTTCGACGGGCGGACGGCGGACCTCTACGTGGTCCAGGAGCTTCTCGAACTGGCCGGCCCGGTCGAACCGGACCGGCTGCGCCGGACCCTGCAACGGCTGCTGGACCGGCACCCCCTGCTGCGCGCGTCGTTCCGCCAGCTCCCCGGCGGCGAGGTCGTCCAGCGTCTCGCCGACCGCGTCACCCTCCCGTGGCGGGAGGCCGACGCCTCCGCGACCGGGCTCGACGCACTGCTGAGCGCCGACCGGGCCGAGCCGTTCGACCTGGCGCGACCGCCGCTGCTGCGCGCCACCCTGATCCGCGACGGCCGGCGCCACCGGCTCCTGCTCACCCTGCACCACATCGTCGCCGACGGCTGGTCGGTCACCGTCCTGCTGCGCGAACTGGCCGCCGCCTACCGGGGCGAGGAGCTGCCGGAGCCGGTGGATCCGCACCCGTACCTGGCGTGGCTGGCGGGCCGTGACCGGGACGCCGCGCGGGACGTGTGGCGCGAGGCCCTGGCCGGTCTGCCGGGGCCGACCCGGCTGCCCGGGCTCGGCGCCGGGAGCGGCCTCGCCGCCCCCGGGAGCGACGGCGCGGCGCCGGCCAGGCCGGAGAACGTCGAAACCCGGCTGCCCGCGGAGTTCGCCGCCGCGCTGACCGCCTGCGCGCGGATCCACGGGCTCACCCTGAGCACCGTCGTCCACGGCGTCTGGGGTCTGCTGCTGGGCACGCTCACCGGCAGCCAGGACGTCGTCTTCGGCACCACCGTGTCCGGCCGCACGACGGAGGTCGCGGGCCTGGACTCCGCCGTGGGCCTGTTCATCAACACGGTCCCGGCCCGGGTGAGCCTGCGCGCCGACGAGTCGCTGGCCGATCTGCTGCGACGCGTACAGGACGAGCACACCGCGCTGCTGGACCACCAGCACCTCGGCCTCGCCGACATCCAGCGGATCGCGGGCGGCGGGGAACTCTTCGACACGCTCGTCGTGTTCGAGAACTACCCGGCCGGGGAGCCGGCCGGGTCCCCGGAGCCGGGAGCGCTGCGCGTCACCGGCGCCGAGGTGTTCGACGCCGTGCACTACCCCCTGGCGCTCGTCGTCGAGCCGGGCGACGGCGATCTGCTGCTGCGGTTCAAGCACGACGCGGCGCGCCTCGACCCGGTGAGCGTGGCCGTGCTCGCCAACCGGTTCGTGACGCTGCTGCGGACCCTGGTGTCCGAGCCCGGCCGCACGGTCGCCCGGACCGGCCTGCTGTCCGACCGGGAACAGGCGAACCTCACCGCGCTGAACGCCACCGCCCACCCGGTTCCCGAAGCCACCCTGGCCTCCCTGTTCACCGCCCGGGCGGCCCGTACCCCGCACGCCACGGCCGTCGTCTTCGAGGACACCACCCTGACCTACGCGGAACTCGACCGGCGCGCCGAGGCCCTGGCCCGGCGGCTGCGGGCGCGCGGCGCGGGCCCGGAACGGTACGTCGCGGTCGCGGTGCCCCGGTCCGCCGAGCTGATGGTCGCGCTGCTGGGCGTCCTCAAGGCCGGCGCCGCCTACCTGCCCGTCGACCTCGACTACCCCGCCGACCGGGTCGCGTTCATGCTCGGCGACTCGGGCGCGCGCACCGTGGTGACCACCGCCGACGCGGCCGGGCGGCTGCCCGCGGTGCCGGGTCTGGAGCATCTCGTCGTGGACCGGGACTTGCCGGACGGCCAGGACGTCCGGAGCGCAGCCGTGTCCGACGCGCCGGCGCAGGCGGCCGGTCCCGACCACCCCGCCTACCTCATCTACACCTCCGGCTCCACCGGGCGCCCCAAGGGTGTCGCCGTCACGCACCGGGCCGTCGTCAACCGGCTGGCCTGGATGCAGGCGCAGTACGGTCTCGGCGCGGACGACCGGGTGCTCCAGAAGACGCCCTCCAGCTTCGACGTGTCCGTCTGGGAGTTCTTCTGGCCCCTGGTCGAGGGCGCGACCGTCGTCCTGGCCCGGCCGGAAGGCCACCGCGACCCGGCCTACCTGGCCGGGCTGATCCGCGCCGAGCGGATCACCACCCTGCACTTCGTGCCGTCGATGCTGGCCGCTTTCACCCAGGTCGTGGAGAGCGGGCCCACCGCCCCCGACTGGGCGGCGAGCCTGCGGCGGGTGTACTGCAGCGGCGAGGCGCTGACCGGCCCGGACGCGCGGCGCTGGGCGGAGCTGACGTCCCGTGCGGGGCGCGGACCCGTACCCCTGCACAACCTCTACGGCCCCACCGAAGCGGCCGTGGACGTGACGTACTTCCCCTACGAGGGCGGCGCCGAGCTCACCGTCCCCATCGGCCGGCCGGTGTGGAACACCCGCCTGTACGTGCTCGACGCCTTCCTGCGCCCGGTGCCCGACGGGGTGCCCGGCGAGCTGTATCTCGCCGGAGTGCAGCTGGCCCGCGCCTACCACGACCGTCCCGGGCTGACCGCCGAACGCTTCGTCGCCGACCCGTTCGGCGCGCCGGGCACGCGCATGTACCGCACGGGCGACCTGGTACAACGCCGCGCCGACGGAGCCGTCGAGTACCTCGGCCGCACGGACCGCCAGGTCAAGATCCGCGGCAACCGCGTCGAGCCGGGCGAGATCGAGGCCGCCCTGGCGGGGCTGCCGGGCGTCGCCCGCGCCGCCGTGATCGTGCGCGACGGCGCCCTGGTCGGTTACGCCGTGCCCGCCCCCGGCGCCGTCCTGGACACCGGCGCCCTGCACGCCGCGCTCGCCGGGGCGCTGCCCGCGACCATGGTGCCGGGCGCCGTCGTGGCTCTCGCCGAACTGCCGCTGACGCCCAGCGGCAAGCTCGACCAGAACGCCCTGCCGTCTCCCGGGATCGCGCCCCGGGCGGGCGGACGCCCGCCCC
Organism: Streptomyces sp. NPDC046122; assembly: GCF_056429965.1. NCBI lineage: Bacteria > Bacillati > Actinomycetota > Actinomycetes > Kitasatosporales > Streptomycetaceae > Streptomyces > Streptomyces sp. NPDC046122. The sequence goes on from NZ_JBWKLQ010000001.1 coordinate 727,336, forward strand.
GCGACGCGCGCGAGAGCACCCTGTGCGAGGTCTTCACCGACGTACTGGGTGTGGCGGGAATCGGCGCCGACGACGACTTCTTCGTCCTCGGCGGCGACAGCCTCTCCTCGATCGCCGTCGCGACCCGGGCCCGGGAGCGCGGACTGACGCTCAGCCCGCGCGACGTGTTCGAGTGCCGCACCCCGGCCGCGCTCGCCGTCGCGGCCGCGAACGCCGCCTCCGGGTCCGCCCCGGCCGGCCCGTCGGCCCCCGAAGCGCCGGCGCGGGCCGCCGGTGTCACCGTCTCCGCCACCGACGCCGGCCAGGCCGCCGCCGCCCTCCAGGCCGTGCTGGCGCGGCAGGACGGCGCCGGTGCGGCCGTCGACCCCGCGCTGCGGGCTCTGCTGGAGCAGCTGACCGCCGCGGGCGCACCGCAGGTGGCCCCGGCACCCGCCCCGTTGGGCGGGCTGGAGCTCTCGCCGCAGGAGAAGGCCCGCGTCGAAGCGGTCGCCGGGCTCCCGGTGGCGGACATCTGGCCGCTCTCCCCCCTCCAGGAGGGCATGTACTTCCACGCCACCTACGACGCGGGCGAGGCACTCGACGTCTACCTCTCGCAGGAGACCCTGGACTTCGGCCACCGGGTCGACACCGGCCGGCTGCGCGCCGCCTGCCGGACGCTGCTGGAGCGCAACACCAGCCTGCGGGCGGGGTTCACCAGCGACGGGCTGCCCCGCACGGTCCAGTTCATCGTCGACGGGGCCGAGATCCCGCTCGTCGAGGCGGACCTCTCCGGCCTCCCCGCCGACGAACAGCGCTCCCGTGCACAGGAGCTGCTCGCGGCCGACCGGCGGCAGCGCTTCGACCTGTCCTCGGCTCCGCTGTGCCGGCTGCTGCTGATCCGGCTCGGCGACGGCCGGGACCGGCTCGTCGTTACGCACCACCTGATCCTGTGGGACGGCTGGTCCGCGTGGCTGTTCCTGGAGGAGCTCTTCACGCTGTACGAGCGGGCCGGCGACGCCACCGGCCTGCCGGCCCCCGGTTCGTACCGCGACTACCTGGCCTGGCTGGACGAGCAGGACACGGCGGCCGCCCTCGGCGCCTGGCGCCGGGCGCTCGCCGGCTTCGACGAGCCGACCCTCCTCGCACCGGCCGGGCGCGACGGGGACCCGGTGATCCCGGTCGACTTCGACGCCGTGCTGACCCGGGAGACCAGCGACCGGCTGCGCGCCCTCGCCCGGCGGCACGGGCTCACCCTGAACACCGTGCTCAACGCGGCGTGGGGGCTGGTGCTCTCGGCGATGACGGGCCGCGCCGACGTCGCCTTCGGCACCGCGGTCGCCGGACGGCCGGCGGACGTGCCGAACGTGGCCGGCATCATCGGAATGTTCCTCAACACCGTCCCGGCCCGGGTCGCCTTCACCCCGGACGAGCCCCTGCTCGACCTGCTGCGGCGGATGCAGTCCGAGCGCGCCGCCGTCATGCCGTACGAGTACGTGGGTCTGGGGACCCTCCAGCAGGAGACCGGGCACCGCCGCCTGTTCGACACGCTGTTCGTGCTCCGCTCGGCCGACGGTGAGGACCGCGCCGCCGAGCTGCGGCAGCGGCACGGCATCACCGACGTGTCCAACGTGGACGGCACCCATTTCCCGCTCACTCTGATCGTCACACCCGAGACCTGCCTGCGCGTGACCCTCGCGGCCAGGCCGGACCTGTTCGACACCGAGTACGCGACCACCGTTCTCGACCGGTTCACCACCGTGCTGGACCGGCTGTCGGAAGCCCTCACGGGCGCCGCCGCCGGCTCCGCCCGAACCGTCGGCGTGGATCTGCTGCTGCCCCGCGAGCGCGCCGCGCTGGCCCGCGACCGGCGGTCCGGCCGGGAGCCGGTGCCGAACGAGACCGTCGCCGACATGCTGACGGCCCAGGTCGCCCGCACTCCGGACGCGGTGGCGCTGGTCTTCGGCGAGCGGGCCCTGACGTACGCCGAGCTGGACGACCGCATCAACCGGCTCGCCCGGCTGCTGCTCGCCCGGGGCGCGGGCCCGGAGAAGGTCGTGGCGCTCGCCCTGCCGCGCTCCATCGACATGGTGGCCGCGCTGTTCGCCGTGCTGAGGACCGGCGCCGCCTACCTGCCGCTCGATCTCGACCATCCCGCCGACCGGCTGCGGCTGATGGTGGAGGACACGGGGCCCCTGTGCCTGGTGTCCACCGCCGCCGTCGCCCCGACGCTGCGCGGTGACCACGGACCCGTCGCGCCGGAACTGCTCCTGGACGACGACGCCGTGGCCGCCGGGCTGGCAGCGCTGCCGGGAGGCGTCGTCACCGACGCCGAGCGCCCGGCGTTCGCGCACGACGTGCCGGACCGCCTGGAGCACCCCGCGTACGTCATCTACACCTCCGGGTCGACCGGTCGGCCCAAGGGCGTGGTCACCCCGTACCGGGGGCTGACGAACATGCAGCTCAACCACCAGAAGGAGATCTTCGACCCGGCCATCGCCTCGGCCGGCGGACGGCGGCTGCGCATCGCGCACACCGTGTCCTTCGCCTTCGACATGTCCTGGGAGGAGCTGCTCTGGCTCGTCGAGGGCCACGAGGTGCACGTCTGCGACGAGGAGCTGCGCCGCGACGCCGAGGCGCTGGTCGCGTACTGCGACCTGCACCGCGTCGACGTGGTCAACGTGACGCCCACGTACGCCCAGTTGCTCATCGAGGAGGGCCTGCTCGACCAGGAGGAGGCCACCGGCGGGACGGCCGGCAAGCACCGGCCCGCCCTCGTCCTGCTCGGCGGCGAGGCCGTGTCCGACACGGTGTGGACGAAGCTGCGCCGCACCGAGGGGACGTACGGCTACAACCTGTACGGGCCGACCGAGTACACGATCAACACGCTCGGCGGGTCCACCACCGACAGCACGACCCCCACGGTCGGCATGCCGATCCGCAACACCCGCGCCCACGTGCTCGACACGATGCTGCGGCCGGTCCCGCCGGGCTGCCCCGGCGAGCTCTACATCGCCGGCACCGGCCTGGCCCGCGGTTACCACGACCGGCCCGGCCTGACGGCCGAGCGGTTCGTGGCGGACCCCTTCGGCGCGCCCGGCGAGCGGATGTACCGCACCGGCGACCTCGTACGGCAGCGGCCCGACGGGCTGCTGGACTTCCTCGGCCGCACCGACGACCAGGTCAAGATCCGCGGCTACCGCATCGAGCTGGGGGAGATCTCCACTGCGCTGTCCGCGCACCCCGAGGTCGCCCACGCGGCGGTCGTCGTGAACGAGAGCACCGGGACCAGGCGTCTGGTCGGCTACTTCGCGCCGGAGGACGGCCGCACGGCGGACGACGACCTGCTCCAGCGGCTGCGCGACCACCTGAAGACCGGTCTGCCCGACTACATGGTCCCCTCCGCGCTCGTCCCCGTGGACACGCTGCCGCTGACCGTCAACGGCAAGCTGGACGTACGCGCCCTGCCCGCCCCGGACTTCGGCGGTACGGGTCCGAGCCGCGCGCCCCGCACACCCAGCGAGGAGACGCTGTGCGCGCTCTTCGCCGAGGTGCTCGGGCTGCCCGCGGGCAGCGTGGGCATCGACGGCGACTTCTTCGAGCTGGGCGGCCACTCCCTGCTGGCCACCCGGCTGATCAGCCGGGCCCGTACCGCGCTCGAGGCGGAACTGGCGATCCGGGACCTGTTCGAGGCGCCCACCGTCGCCGAGCTGGTGGAGCGCGCCGCCCGTGCGGACGGCGCCGCACGCCCGGCGCTGACGGCCGGCGAGCGGCCCGAAGAGCTGCCGCTGTCCCACGCCCAGCAGCGGCTGTGGGTCGTCCAGCAGATCGAGTGCACGTCGGCGGCGTACAACTTCCCGCTGGTCATGCGGCTGCGCGGCGCCCTCGACGTTGAAGCCTGGTCCCGCGCGCTGGCCGATGTGACGGGACGTCATGAGGCGCTACGCACGCTCTTCTTCACGGCTCCGGACGGCCGGACGTTCCAGCGCGTCCTGCCCGCCGGGCAGGCGCACCCCGTGGTGGAGCGCCTGCGGGCGGCGGAGGGCGAGGTGCCCGGCATCGTCGACGCGGCGATCAACCGGCCGTTCGACCTCGCCGCCGAGCTTCCCGTCCGCGCGACGATCGTGGAGCTGGCACCCGAGGACCACGTCGTCGTACTGCTGCTGCACCACATCACCACCGACGAATGGTCGGACCGGCCGTTCCTGCGCGACCTGGCCACCGCCTACGCCGCACGCCTCGACGGCGCCGCCCCCGACTGGGAGCCGCTGCCCGTTCAGTACGCCGACTACGCCCTGTGGCAGCAACGGCTGCTGGGCGACCCCGCCGACGGGAACAGCCTGGCCGCCCGACAGCTGGAGTACTGGCGTACGACGCTGGCGGGGGCCCCGGAGGAACTGGAACTGCCCACCGACCGGCCCAGGCCGGCGCGCCCCGCGTTCTCGGGCGCCGAGCTCGACATCGACTTCGACGCCACGGTCCACGAGGGGCTGAAGCGCCTCGCGCGGGAGACCGGCGCCAGCATGTTCATGGTGGTGCACGCGGCCGTGGCCGCTCTGCTGCACCGGATGGGCGCCGGCACGGACATCCCCCTCGGCTCGCCCATCGCCGGGCGGAGCGACGAGGCGCTGGACGAGCTCGTCGGCTTCTTCGTCAACACGCTGGTGCTCCGCACCGACGTCAGCGGCGACCCCGGCTTCACCGAACTGCTCGCCCGGGTCCGCGAGACCGACCTGGCGGCGTTCTCCCACGCCGACGTGCCGTTCGAGGCGGTGGTGGAGCAGCTCAACCCGACGCGCTCCCTCTCGCGCAACCCGCTGTTCCAGGTGATGGTCGGCTACCACGCCCGCACCGGCGACGCGCTGGAACTGCCCGGCCTGCGGCTGGAGTACGTGCCGTTCCGCGTCCGCTCGGCCAAGTTCGACCTGGTGTTCAGCTTCACGGAGCACACCTCGGCCGACGGCTCCGGCTCGCTGAGCTGCCGTCTGGAGTTCGCCACCGAGCTGTTCGACCAGGAGACCGCCGAGCGGCTCGGCGACCGGCTGCGCCGGCTGGTCGCGGCACTCGTCGCCGCGCCCGAAGCCCCGGTCTCGCAGGCGGAGATTCTGACCGCCGACGAGCAGGAGCTGGTCCTTGAGGGCTTCAACGCCGCCCCGCGCGAGGTCGACGAGGCGTCCCTGCCCGCGCTGTTCGCCCAGCGGCTGGCGGAGCGGCCCGACGCGGTCGCCGTCGTCGAGCGTTCCCGCTCGGTGACCTACGCGCAGCTCGACGACCGGGCCAACCGCATCGCCCGGCTGCTGGCCGCGCGCGGCGTGGGGGCCGAGAGCGTGGTCGGCGTGGCGGTGCCCCGGTCCGTGGACATGGTCGCCGCGGTGCTCGCCGCGCTGAAGCTCGGCGCCGCGTTCCTGCCGCTCGACCTCGTCCACCCCGGCGACCGGCTCACGTACATGATCGAGGACTCGGGGGCCGCTCTCGTGATCGGCACCGAACCGGTCGCGGGGAAGATCCCCGACGCGGCGGGCGTACCCGTGGTGCTGCTGGACGCCCCGGACACGTCCGCCGAGCTGGACGCGCTGTCCGGCGCGCCGGTCGACGGCGGGCCCGTCGGCCTGGACCAGGCGGCGTACGTCATCTACACCTCCGGTTCGACCGGCCGCCCCAAGGGCGTCGTCGTACCGCACGAGGGCGTCTCCAGCCTCGTCGCCACCGCGGTGGACCGGATGGGCCTGGAGGCCGACAGCCGGGTGCTCCAGTTCGCGTCGATCGGCTTCGACGTGTTCGTCTTCGAGCTGTCGATGGCGCTGTGCCACGGCGGGCGGCTCGTCCTCGTCTCCGACGAGGCGAGGGTCGCCGGTCCCGCGCTCACCGACTTCCTCGCGGACCAGCGGGTCACCCACATGATCCTGCCGCCGTCCCTGGTGTCGGCGCTGCCGCCGGGCTGTGCACTGCCCGAGGGGTCGACCGTCCTGGTCGGCACCGAGACCGTGCCGCCGGACCTGTTCGAGCGGTTCGGCGCCACCGCCCACCTGATCTGCGCGTACGGGCTCACCGAGGCGACGGTCAACTCGACGCTGTGGCCGGGCCGCGAGTACGGCGGCCGCCCGTCCGGCCGGGTGCCGATCGGGCGCCCCGACCCCAACACCCGCTGCTACGTCCTGGACGAGCACCTGCGGCCGGTCCCGCCCGGTGTGGTGGGCGAGCTGTACGTCGCCGGGCGCGGTCTCGCGCGCGGCTACCTCGGCAGGGCGGGGCTGACGTCGGAGCGGTTCGTCGCCGACCCGTTCGGCGCGCCGGGCGGCCGCATGTACCGCACCGGCGACCGCGCCCGCTGGCGGACGGACGGCAACCTCGACTTCCTCGGCCGGGTCGACACCCAGGTCAAGGTGCGGGGCTTCCGCATCGAGCTGGGTGAGATCGAGGCGGCGCTCGCCGGCCACCCGTCGGTCGCGCAGGCCGCCGTGCTGCCCGACCGCGACGGCGACATCGTCCGCCTGATCGGTTACGCGGTGCCCGAGGCCGGGGGACTCGACCCGCGGGAGCTGCGGGCCCATGTGGCCGGGCTGCTGCCCGAGTACATGGTCCCGGCGCTCGTGGTGCCCCTGGACGGGCCGCTGCCGCTCACGCCCAACGGCAAGCTGGACCGCAAGGCCCTGCCCACGCCGGACTGGTCGGCTATGACCGGCGACGCGAGCCCGGCGACGCCGACGCAGGCGCGCCTCGCGGACCTGTTCTGCGAGATCCTCAAACTGGACAAGGTCGGCGTCCACGACAACTTCTTCGCGCTCGGCGGCCACTCCATGGCGTCGATGCGGCTGCTGGGCCGGATCCGCGCCGAGTTCGGGGTCGAGCTGAGCATCAGGGACGTCTTCGACGCCCTGACCGTCGCCGGCATCGCGGGCAAGCTGGAGGGCGCGGCCGCGGCCCGTCCCGCGCTGCGACCCGCCCGGCACGGCGACGGCCCTCCGGTGATCGCACCCGTTCAGCGCCCGCAGTGGGAGGCGTACCGCCGCAGCCCCGGGTTCGACCACGCACTGGTGCTGCGCTCCCCGGGCCGGCTGGACGCGGACGCGCTCGCCACCGCGCTCGCCGACGTGGCGACCCGTCACGAGCCGCTGCGCACGGCGTTCACCGAGCGCGACGGCACGGTGTTCCGGCGGCCGGCCGAGGTACCGGCGCCGGTCGTCGAGACATGCGACGACCTCGACGCCCGTCTGGCCGAACTCGCCGCGTCGGCGCCGGACCTGGAAACGGAGGCGCCGCTGAGGGCGCGCCTGCTCACCGGCCCCGACGGCAGCCAGGCGCTGCTGCTGACCATGCACTACCTCGCGGTGGACGAGTGGTCGGTGGTCCCGCTGTTCCGCGACCTCACCACCGCCTACACGGCCCGCACGGAGGGCCGGGAGCCCGCGTGGGAGCCGCTGCCGGTGACGTACGCCGACTACGCCCACTGGGCCGGCGAGGTCCTGGGCGACCTCACCGAACCCGGCAGCCGGGGCGGGCAGCAGCTCGCGTACTGGCGGCAGGCGCTCAAGGACGCGCCGGGGGAGCTGGCGCTTCCGGCGGACGGCCCGCGACCGGCCGCCGGGGCCGCCGGACGCTCCGCCGACCACGTCGGTTTCGTCCTGGACGAGGAACTCCACGCCGGCATCGACCGGCTCGCCCGGGCCACCGGCACCAGCATGTTCATGGTGCTGCACTCGGCCCTCGCGGCCCTGCTCACCGCCCACGGCGCGGGCACCGACCTGCCCATCGGCACCATGGTCGCCGGCCGCACCGACGACCGACTCGCCGATCTGGTGGGCTGCTTCCTGAACACGGTCGTGCTGCGCACCGACACGGCGGGCGACCCGACCTTCACGGAACTGCTCACCCGGGTACGGGAGACCACGCTGAGCGCCCTGGACCGGCAGGACGTCCCGTTCGACGCGGTCGTCCGGGCGACCGGCCTGCCTCCGCGGGGGCCGCAGGTCATGGTGATCCACCACGAGCAGGCCGATCTGGAGCAGCTGGAGGGCGGCGTGGGCTCGCTCGAGGCCGTACCGACCGGCTCGGCGCGGGCGGAGCTGACGCTCAGCTTCTACGAGCCGCGTGGGGACGGCCCGGTGCACTGCGGGCTGATCCACGCCACCGATGTGCTCGGCACCGCCAAGGCGCGGCGCCTGGCCGACGAACTCCAAGCACTGCTGCGCACCGTGGCAGCCCGTCCGCAGCAGCCGCTCTCCGAGCTGTTCACCGTACCGTCCACAAGGAGTGACAACGCATGAGCACCAACCCGTTCGAGGACCCGCAGGGCCGCTTCCAGGTCCTGGTCAACGACGAGAACCAGCACTCGCTGTGGCCGTCCTTCGCCGAGGTGCCGGCGGGGTGGCGGAGCGTCTTCGGCGAGGACACCCGGGAGGCGTGCCTCGCCTACGTCGAGTCCCACTGGACCGACCTGCGGCCCGCGAGCCTGATCGCCCAGCAGGGCTGACACCACGACACGACGCCGCCGCCCCAGGGTACCCTCCCGGGGCGGCGGCGTCGTGCTCAGGAGCGGGAGCGGGCCTTGAGGATCTTGGCTTCCTTGTCGCTTCCTTGTCGTCCACCCGGCGGACGAGCCGGTGCTCGTCGTCGATCCGGCGTGCGCCGTAGCCGGACAGGCCGCCCTTCAGCGGCTCCGGCTTGCCGACGCCCGCGTAGGGCGCGCGCCGGATCCCGCCGCCCGGACGCTCCTCCGGGCCGCTCCGCGGGGTGGTGCGGCCCCTCTCCGCGCTACGTGCGGTTCTCCACGGCTGCGGCCGCGTCCGCCGGCTCCCGGCGGCTGTCGGACCACGCGGCCCACAGCGCGGCGTACCGGCCGCCCGCGGCGACGAGCTCGTCGTGGGTGCCCGTTTCGACGACCCGCCCCTCGTCGAGGACGACGACCCGGTCGGCGGTCGCCGCCTGGGGGAGCCGGTGGGCGACCATCAGGCCCGTACGCCCCTCCAGGGCCCGCAGGGCGGCCTCCTCCAGCACGCGCGCGCCCGCGCTGCCCGCGTCGGCGGTGGCCTCGTCCAGGATCGCGATGGGCGGGTCCGCCAGGACCAGCCGCGCCAGGGCGAGGTGCTGCGCCTGGGTCACCGTCAGCCGGTGGCCGCCCTCCCCCACGACGGTGGCCAGACCGTCGGGCAGGGCCTGGGCCCACTCCAGGGCTCCCACGTGGGCCAGGGCGGCACTCAGGTCCTCGTCCGCGGCCTCCGGGCGGGCCAGCCGCAGATCCTCGGCCAGCGGTCCGGCGAACACGTGGACCTCCTGGCTGATCAGCGTCACCGCGCGCCGTACGCCGGCCGGGCCCAGCTCACCGACGTCGACACCGCCCAGGGCGATCGACCCGCTCACCGGCTCGTGCACGCCGGCGACGACCTTCGCGAGGGTGGTCTTGCCGGCGCCGCTCGCGCCCACCAGCGCCACCCGCTCCCCGCTGCGCACCTCCAGGTCGACGTTCCGCAGTACGGGACGGCCGTTGTCGTACGCGTGGCCGAGCGCCGTCACCTTCACCGAGCCGTCCACCGGCGCGCTGCCGCCCCGCGGCGTGCGCTCGGCCGGGAGGTTCGAGACCCCGATCAGGCGGGCGAAGCTCGCGCCGGCCGACTGGGCGTCGTCGAGGAGGAACAGCGTGGCGTTGATGGGGTTGAAGAGGCTGTGGAAGTAGAGCGCGGCGGCGGTGGCCGTGCCGATGCTCACCGAGCCGTTGTCGACCAGCACGAAGCCGGTGGCGAGCATGGCGGCCAGGCCGATGAACTCGCCGAGGTTCAGGCGGGAGAAGAACCCGGTGACGATGTGCAGGCCGCGCAGCGCCAGATCGCGGGCGGACGCCGACCGTCCCTCCAGGAGGGCGGCGTGCTCGCTGTTGAGGCGGAAGGCGCGTACGGTCCGCACGCCGCCGATGCTGTCGAGCAGCTGGTGCTGGAGCGCGCCGGTGGCGACCCGGTGCTCGGCGTACACGGGCGCGGCCCGGCGCAGGTACCAGCGGACGGACAGCACCTGGACGGGCATGGCCAGCAGTGCCGCCAGCAGGAACCGCCAGTCCAGTACGGCGAGTCCGACGAGGGTCAGCACGATGGTCAGGGCGGAGCGGGCGAACTCCGGCAGGGCCTGGCGCACCGACTTCGCGATCATGGACACGTCGGTGGTGACCCGCGAGACGAGGTCTCCCGACCCGGCGGCCTCGACGCGTTCGAGCGGCAGCCGCAGCGCCCGCTCGATGAACTGCTCGCGCACAGACGCCAGAACGGTCTCGCCCAGCCGGGCCACCAGGGAGCTGCCGATCGCGGCGGCGGCGCCGCGTGCCAGGGCCACCACGACGAGCAGGACCAGGGGCACCGTCAGCGCCTGTGAGCCCTTCCGCTCGACCACCAGGTCGACGATGTGCCCGAGCAGGGGGGCCGTCAGCAGGCCGATTCCCGTTCCGGTGACCAGGACGGTGAGGGCGACCGCGGTGAGGAGGCGGTGGCCGCGCAGCATCGCGCGGAGCGCCGCCAGGCTCTCGGCGCCGGTCGCGGTCGGCAGGAGAGGGCGGTCCGCGCCGTCCGGGCGGGGTGCGCCGTCCGGGCGGGGTGCGCCGTCCGCGTGCGCCGTGCCGTCGCTGTGGTCCGCGTGTGCCGTCTCGTCCGTGCGCGGCGTGGCCTCGGTGTCGTCCGCCCGGTCCGTGCCGTGCGGCCCCTCCCCGCCGTCCGCGCGGGCCGTGTCGTCGGCGGTGTCGGCGCCGGCGGTGTCGTTCACGGCGTCCGCGCGCTCCGTGCTGGTTCCGCTCATGACCTCTTCCGCCTCTTCCGTCTTATGCGTCACTCGCGTGTCTGTCGGCGTCGCCGCGGCCGCGACGCGGCCCTCGGGCGTGGACGTCATGCGAGCACCGCCGCCCGGTACGTCGCGTCGGCGGCGACGAGTTCGGCGTGCCGGCCGTCGGCGGTCACGGCGCCGTCGTCGAGGACCACCACCCGGTCGGTCGCCGCGAGGAGGGCGGGGCTGGTGGTGATGAGAACGGTGGTGCGGCCCCGGCGGGCCTCGCGCAGCCGTGCGGCGATCCGGGACTCGGTGACGGTGTCCACGGCGGTGGTCGGGTCGTGCAGGACCAGTACGGGCCGGTCGGCGGCGAGCGCCCGGGCGAGCGCCACGCGCTGGCGCTGTCCGCCGGACAGCGACCGGCCGCGTTCGGCGAGCAGGGTGTCCCCACCGTCGGGCAGCAGCCGGGCGACCTCGTCCGCCGCCGAGGCGCTGAGGGCGTCGTCGACCGCGGCCGTTGCGGCGGCCCCCGCCCGCACGTTGTCCAGCAGGCTGGACTCGAACAGGTCGGCGTCGTGGTGGGCGACCAGGACGGAGCGGCGCAGCCCGTCGGGGTCCAGTTCGGTCAGCGGTACGCCGTCGAGTGCGATCTGCCCCTCGTCCGGGTCCGACTCCCGTGCCAGGCAGAGCAGCAGGTCGTTCGCGACGGCCGGGTCCCGGGCGACGACGCCGGTCAGGCTGCCGGGGCGGATGTCGAGGTCCAGTGCGCGCAGCGTGCCCATCGAGACCCCGCGCAGGGTGAGGTGCCCGGCGGCCCGGCCGGCCGGTGCCTCCTGTCCGCCCGCCACGGCGGCGGGCGATGCCAGCACCTCGGCGATGCGGCGCGCGGAGGCGCGGCCCTGGGCGAACTCGGCGTTGACGTAGGTGAGCAGCTGGAACGGGCCGAGGAGGAACTGCGCCAGTCCCACCGCCGCCACCAGGTCGCCGACGCTGATGCTGCCCCGCATCGCGAGGTACGCGCCCACGATGCCGATGACCGCGATGAAGACACCGGTCAGGGCGAGGACCGCGCCCTCGTGGCCGGCCCGGCTGCGGGCCGCCCGCAGGGCCGCGGCGAGCGAGTCCTGGCTGGTGGTGCGGTAGCGGGACACGGCGGCCGACTCGGCGCCCATGCCCTTGAGCACGCGCAGGCCGGCGACCAGGTCGGCGGCGACGCCGGAGGCGTGCGCGGCGCGCTCCTGCTCCGTCTCGCTGCGTCGTTCGAGCGGTTGGCTGATGCGGTGTCCGAGCCACAGCAGCGGCGGAATGCCGAGCAGGACGAGGAGTCCGAGCGGGACGGAGATCCTGAGCAGCGCCACCGAGCTGATGACCAGGGCGGCGATCGCCGCGACGCCGTACGTCAGGACGGTCGCCACCGAGCCCACCCGGCGGGCGTCGTTGGTGGCGATACTGGTCAGCGCGCCCGGCAGCCGGCCCGCGTCGGCGCCGCCGCGCGGGTCGAGCACCCGGGCGCCGAGTTCCAGCCGGAGCCGGTGCGCGGCATGTTCGCCCGCGCCCTCGGTGATCCGGGCGCTGGTCCGGTAGCACGTGGACAATACGAGGAAGAGGGCGGCGAGCACCAGGAGCCACCGCAGCAGGGCTTCGGAGGAACCGGTGGCCACCGCCGAGTCGATGGTGACACCGATGACCACGGGCACCAGAGCCTCACAGCCCTGGTGGGTCATGCCGAGCAGGGACGCCGCGACGACCCGGCGGCGCTGTCCTCTGATCGCTTCGCGGAGGACGTGCCCCCCGGTTGGTCCTCCAGCTGGCATGCGGCCCCTCCAGGGCATCAAATGGTTAGGTAAGGCTACTCTAACCAGGACGCGTGCCCCTGTCCCCATCCTGACACCCCGGATGGCCCATCTCGCCTACTCCGCCTGCGCGTTGACCAGTTATACATGTTCGGTTAGCCTCACCTAAGTCTTACAGCCGTCCATGCACTGATGTCGTGCGGTACGTCGGAATCGCCGCCGGGGGGAGCTGTCGTTGTCGGTCGAAGCCCAGGCGGTGCCCGCAGACCGGGCCGCCGCTCCGGTCACCCCCCGGACGGGCCGGACGGTGTCGACCCTCCGGGGGCTGGGCCTGCTGCTGGTGCTCGGCGCCCTGGTCCTGGTCGGACTGCTCAGTGTGTGGGTGGGCACGAGGGGAATCCCGTTCACCTCGATCGTGAGTGTGCTGTGGAGTCCCGACGGGTCCGAGACCTCGGTCATCATCCACGACTACCGCATCCCGAGGACCCTCGTCGGGCTTCTCGTCGGCATGGCCCTCGGCCTGTCCGGCGCGGTGATGCAGGCCCTGACGCGCAATCCGCTCGCCGACCCGGGACTGCTCGGCATCAGCCTGGGCGCCTCCGCCGGAGTGGTGGTGGCCATCGCGTTCCTCGGAGTGGGCTCGGTCCTCGGCTACGTGTGGTTCGCCTTCCTCGGCGCGGCCGTCACCTCGGTGATCGTCTACCTGCTGGGCTCCTCGGGCCGCAACCTGGCGACGCCCGACCGGCTCGTCGTCGCCGGCGCGGCGGTCACCGCGGTGCTGTACGCCTTCAACTCTGCGGTCCTGCTGCTCGATCCGCGGGCGTTCGACCAGTTCCGCTTCTGGACCGTGGGCTCCCTCGCCGGCCGCTACCTCGACGTCGTGTACGTCATCCTGCCGTTCGTCGCCGTGGGGCTCGTGATCGCCCTGGGACTCGCCCCGTCGCTCAACGCCCTCGCGCTGGGCGACCAGGTGGGCCGCGCCCTGGGACTGAACGTCGGCCGGACCCGGGCGCTGGGCGCCGTCGCCGTCATGCTGCTGTGCGGCGCCGCCACCGCCGCGGCGGGGCCGATCGGCTTCGTCGGGCTCGCCGTACCGCACGTCGCCCGGTTCGTCGCCGGCCCCGACCAGCGGTGGGTTCTGGCCTACTCGACGCTGCTCGCACCGGTCCTGCTCATCGGGGCGGACGTCCTCGGGCGGGTGCTCGGCGCGCCGGGCGAGGTCCAGGTCGGCATCATCACCGCGTTCCTCGGTGCGCCGCTGTTCATCGCGCTGTGCCGTCGTCGAAAGCTGGTCATGCTGTGAGTGCCGTACGGGAGGCGGGCTCCTCCCCCGCCCAGAAGTCCCCGGACGCCGACGGGACGGCCGCCGTACGGCCGCGCGTCGTCAGCGGCCTGGTCCTGCGCGTCGGAACCGGGGGGTGGTCCCTGCGTGTTCAGGGACGCACCCTGGCCGTGACGGCGGTGATGCTGTTGGCGCTCACCGTCGTCATGGGCGTCACGCTCACCACCGGCGACTTCCCACTGACCGTCGGCGAAGTGCTGGGGGCCCTGACGGGCACCGGATCGGGCGCGGCCGACTTCATCGTCAACACCCTGCGCATGCCCCGTCTGCTGACCGGGCTGTGCGTGGGCGCGGCCCTCGCGGTCAGCGGGGCCGTCCTGCAGAGCCTGACCGGCAACTCCCTCGGCAGCCCGGACATCATCGGGTTCACCAACGGCTCGGCCGTCGGGGCGCTCGTGGTCATCATCGTGCTGCACGGCAGCATGACCCAGATCGCGCTGGGCGCGCTGATCGGCGGCCTCGCCACCGCCGCCGCCGTCTACCTCCTCATGCTCGGCCGGGGGCTGCAGGGCTTCCGGCTGGTCGTCGTCGGTATCGGCGTGAGTGCTCTGCTGCTGGCCGTCAACTCCTACCTGATCACGCGGGCGACCTGGCAGGAGGCCCTGGAGGCCCAGGCATGGCTCATCGGAAGCCTGAGCAACCGGGGCTGGCAGCACGCGAACGCCATCGGCATCGCGGTCGCGGTCCTGCTGCCGCTCGCCTTCTTCCTCTCCCGCCGGCTCTCCATGGTGGAGATGGGCGACACCACGGCCATGGCGCTCGGCGTCAACGTGGCGCGCACCCGCACGGCGCTGCTCCTGGTCAGTGTCGCGCTCGCCGCGTTCGCCACGGCGGTGGCCGGCCCCATCTGGTTCATCGCCCTGGCCGCGCCCCAGCTCGCCCGGAGGCTGACCCGGTCGTCGGGTCCCGCGCTGGCTCCCGCCGCACTCATGGGCGCGCTGCTGCTGGCCGCGAGCGACCTCGCGGCGCAGCGCGTCTTCTCCCCCGCCCTCCTCCCGGTCGGCACCGCGACCGGCACCATCGGCGGGCTGTACCTCATCTGGCTGCTTGTCACCGAGTCGCGAAAGAGCCGCGCATGACTGGAACGACCGAGACGACCGGCACGACCGGGACGACGGGGCCGGCCGGCGCCGCCTGCCCGGCCCCCCGCCTGCGCGCCGAGGACCTGACGCTGTCGTACGACCAGCGGACGGTGGCGACCTCCCTCGGCGTCGACATCCCCGACCGCTCCTTCACCGTGATCATCGGGCCGAACGCCTGCGGCAAGTCCACGCTCCTCAAGGCGCTCGCGCGAATGCTCAAACCCCGGGCCGGGCAGGTCTATCTCGACGGCGCGGCCATCTCGTCGTACCGTTCGCGCGAAGTCGCCCGCCGGCTGGGGCTGCTGCCGCAGTCCTCGACCGCGCCCGGCGGCATCACGGCCGGCGACCTCGTGGCCCGGGGCCGCTATCCGCACCAGCGGATGCTGAAGCAGTGGTCCGCGGAGGACGAGGCGGCCGTCACCGAGGCGATGCGGCAGACCGGCGTACTGGAACTCGCCGACCGTCCCGTCGACGACCTCTCCGGCGGCCAGCGCCAGCGCGTCTGGCTCTCCATGGTGCTCGCGCAGCAGACCTCCATCCTGCTGCTGGACGAACCCACCACGTTCCTGGACATCGCCCACCAGGTCGAAGTGCTGGACCTGTGCGCCGAGTTGCACGCCCGCAAGGGGCACACCGTCGTGGCGGTCCTGCACGACCTCAACCAGGCGTGCCGCTACGCCACCCACCTCATCGTGATGCGTCCCGGCGGCACGGTCGCGGCCGAGGGCGACCCGGCGACGGTCATGACCGCCGAGCTGGTCGAGGACGTGTTCGGGCTGCCCTGCCGGATCATCGACGACCCGGAGACGGGTACGCCGCTCATGGTGCCGGCCGCGCCCAGGCGGCACACGCCCGAGGACGGCCGGCGCGAAGCCTGCGCCACCGACGCCGTGATGGCCGAAACCAGCTAGGACGGATCCGACCGTGATGCTCTGCACGAGGCTGACGAACGCGCACATCCTCACCATGGACCCGGACCACCCCGTCGCTCACGACCTGGGCATCTGGCACGGCCGGATCGTGGGCCTGGACGAGGCCGTGACCTCCCTTCCCGCACGCGATGTCATCGACCTCCAGGGCGCCACCGTGCTGCCCGGATTCATCGACAGCCACGTCCACCTGGCCTGGGCCGGGCTCAAGGCCGGCACGCCGGACGTGGCACCGTGCGCCCGCGTCGAGGACGTGCTCGCGGTCGTGGCGGCGGCCGTCGCCGGGAAGGATTCGCCCGGCGCCTGGGTGGACATCGGCGGGTACGACCAGCGGTCACTGGGACGGCATCTGACCGCCGCCGAACTGGACGGCGTCAGCCGGGGACGCAAGGTGTTCCTGATGCACGACTCCGGACACGGCGCCGTGGTCAACAGCGCCGTCCTGGACGAGCTTCCCGCCGGCATCCCGCACGAGAACGGCTTCCTCGCCGAGGGCGCCATGATCGCCGCACGGGCGCTGCGCCCGCCGTACTCCCAGGAGGAGCTCGCCGACGCGATCGCGCACGCCGCCCGGACCTGTCTGGGCGAAGGCGTCACCGCCTGCGCCGAGGCGGGCATCGGCAGCGGCCTACTCGGCCACAGCCCGGTCGAGCTCGGGGCGTACCAACTCCTGCGGGACCAGGGCCGGCTGCCCCTGCGGGTGCAGCTCATGGTGGCCGCGAACAACCTGCACCCGGTTGCCTCGCACGAGGCCGACGGCATTCCACGCGCCCTCGACCTCGGTCTGCGCACCGGATTCGGCGACGACTGGCTCTCCGTGGGCGCGCTCAAGATCTACACCGACGGCGGCATGATGGCCCGTACCGCCGCGCTCAGCGCCCCGTACCTCGGCCTCGACCACGCCGGTCAGCTGCAGGACGACCCGGACGTGCTCGCCGACACCATCGTGGACGGCCATCTCGCCGGCTGGCAGCTCGCCATCCACGCCATCGGCGACCGCGCCGCCGATCTGGCGCTGGACGCGCTGGAACGCGCTCAGCGCCTGCGGCCGCGCCCGGCCGCACGCCACCGCATCGAGCACGCCGGACTGATCCGGCCCGACCAGCTGCCGCGCTTCGCCCGGCTCGGCGTGAGCGCCGTCGTCCAGCCGAGCTTCCTGCGCTACTTCGGCGACGACTACTCGACGATCATGGGCGACGAGAGGGCGCCGTGGCTCTATCGCGGCAAGGGCTTCCTCGATCACGGCATCACGCTGGTGGGCAGCTCCGACAGGCCGGTCACGGAGGGCTCGCCGCTGCGCGCCGTGCAGTTCATGGTCGAGCGCGCCTCCGCGTCGGGCCGGGTGATCGGCCCGGACGAGGGCATCACCGTCGACGAGGCCCTGCGCTCGTACACCGTCGGCGGCGCCTACGCCTGCGACTGGGACGACAGCGCGGGCAGTCTCGCTCCGGGCAAGCGCGCCGACCTGGTCGTGCTGGGAGACGACCCGGGGCGCGTCGAGACGTCGCGGATCGGCGACATCGAGGTGGTGGCGACGTTCGTCGACGGCCGCGCGCCCAAGGAAGCCGCGCTGTGAGCGCCCGGACGGACGGCGTAGAGCGGTACGCCCACCTGTGGGCGGCGCGCCCGCACCCGCACCGTTGGGTCATCTGGACCGTACCGGCCGAGACGATGGTCTTCGACCGGCAGACGAACTGCCCCGTGTTCATCGACGACGAGGCGACCCTGGACGAGGTCCTGCGCCGCATGCGCGAGGCGGGCGTGCCGGAGAGCGCCGACTACCCGGGCCACCCTTGCGGAGAGGCCGGCCCCCGCTTCGACTGACGCGGCCCCGTCGGCCATGGATCCACCGGTCCGTACGCCGTGGCGCCAACAGGCCTGAAAGCGCACGGAGTTGCCGTCAATGGGCGGCCGGCCTGCCCATTTGGTCCTGAACTTAGGCCAGGCTAACCTTAGTTGATCTGGTGTCCCCAGGTGCTCAGGTGGCCGAGCCGTCTCCGCGCACGGTGGGACCGAAGGAAGGGAACCCCTTGATCACGACCACCCCGCGCCTCGGCACACCGACGTCCCCCACCGCCCCGTCCGCCTGCCTCATCTCCCTCACCTCGCCCGCCCCGGCAGCCCTGTCCGCTTTACGGGCGGGGCGCCGCGGGGACGCCGCAGCTCTCGAAGCGCTCTCCCGGCCGTTCGTCCGCTCCGGGGCACTGCGGGAGCGTCCGCTGTCCCTCTACGCCTCGGACGCGGCCGACTTCCTGGTGGTGGACGCCGGCGACGGCACGCTGGACGGCTGTCTGGGCCTGCGCGTCCACCCCGCCGACCCGGCCGGCGGGCGCGGGCCCGCGGGGGTCCTCTACAACTTCTGCGTCGCGCCCCGCAGGCAGGGCCGCGGGGTCGGCGTCCTGTTACTGCGCGCGGCGCTGGCGAGGGCGGCCGGGCAGTCTCTGCACGCCCTGTTCACCGCGACCACCGGCGGCGGCGACCTCTTCCTCCGGTACGGCTTCGCACCCGCCGGTGCCCAAACCGCACCGGCGGCCTGGGCGAACTCCCTGGATCCCCGCCGCAATTCGCGCGTCCTCGCCCGCATGCTGTGAATGCCCGCCAGGGGCCCGCGCAGTAGGGGGACGACCACGCTCCGTGCGCTGTGCCGTTCTCAGGCGTCCGACGCGTCGAGGATTCCCGGCAGCGCCGCGAGCAGCTCGTCCACCTGCTCCTCGGCCACCGTCAGCGCCGGGGCCAGGCGCACCGTCGTGGGGCCCGCGGCATTGACGAGGAACCCCGCGTCCTGCGCCGCCCGCTGTACGCGCGGTGCGACGGGTGCGCGCAGGACGACACCGAGCAGCAGCCCCGCGCCGCGTACATGGCTGATGCGGGGGTGCCTCAGATCCTCGATCCCGCGCCGCACGTGCGCGCCCATCCGGGTGACGTGGGCCAGCAGCCCTTCCGCCTCGATGGTCGCGAGTACGGCCGACCCTGCCGCACAGGCCACCGGATTGCCGCCGAACGTCGAGCCGTGCTGGCCCGGTCCCAGCAGGCCGGCCGCGGCGCCGAACGCCACCGTCGCGCCGATCGGCAGCCCCCCGCCCAGTCCCTTGGCCAGGGTCACCACGTCCGGGTCGGCGCCTTCCTCCGCCTGATGGGCGAACCAGCGGCCGGTGCGGCCGATCCCGGTCTGGACCTCGTCCAGCACCAGCAGCGTGCCGGTGGCGCGGGTGATCTCACGGGCGGCCCGCAAGTACCCCTCAGGGGCGGGGACCACGCCGGCCTCGCCCTGGACGGGTTCCACGAAGACGGCCGCCGTCTCCCCGGTGACCGCCGCACGCAGCGCCGCCGCGTCACCGAACGGCACATGAGTCACCTCGCCGGGCAGCGGCACGAACGGTTCGCGTTTGGCGGGCTGCCCGGTGAGGGCCAGCGCTCCCATGGTCCGGCCGTGGAAGCCGCCCCGGGTCGCGACCAGGTGCGGCCGCCCGGTTCGGCGGGCGATCTTGAACGCCGCCTCGATCGCCTCCGTACCGGAGTTCGCGAAGAACACCCGTCCCGGCCTTCCCATCAGCCGCAGCAGCCGCTCGGCCAGCGCGACCGGGGGTGCGCTGACGTAGAGATTGGAGACGTGGCCGAGGCGGCCGATCTGGTCACTCACCGCCGAGACCACGACGGGGTGCGCGTGCCCGAGGGTGTTGACGGCGATCCCGCCGGTGAAGTCGAGGTACGCCCGGCCGGACTCGTCCCACACGGTGCTGCCCTCCCCCCGCACCAGGGCCAGGGGCGGAGTGCCGTAGGTGTCCATCATCACGGAACTCCAGCGGTCCCTGAGCCCCCGGCCGCCCTCCCCCGTGGCGGGCGAAAACCCTTCGGCCTGGCCGGTGGTCATGCGTCGTCCTCTTCCAGATCCGGAACCACGGTGGTGCCGGCGCCGTCGCCGGAGACGGCCCGCACCACCGAGTGCGGCACCCGGCCGTCGAGCACGTGCGCCTTGCGCACGCCCGCCCGGACGGCCCGCAGGCACCCTTCCATCTTGGGCAGCATCCCGCTCGCCAGTTCCGGCAGCAGTTTCTCCAGCTCCCCGGCCGTCAGATGCGCGATCACCTCGGGGCTGTGCGGCCAGTTCGCGTACAGCCCCTCGACGTCGGTGAGCATCACCAGCTTCTCCGCGTCGAGGGCCACCGCCAGCGCCGACGCCGCGAGGTCGGCGTTGATGTTGTAGACCTGTCCGTCCGTCCCCCGCGCCACCGGCGAGACCACCGGGATACGGCCCTGCTCCAGCAGGGCCCGTACGGTGGCCGGGTCGACGGCGACGACGTCACCGACCAGCCCGATGTCCACCGGCTCGCCGTCCACCCAGGCCGGCCGCCGCACGGCCGTCATGGTGTGCGCGTCCTCGCCCGTCATCCCCACCGCGAACGGCCCGTGGCGGTTGATGAGGCCCACCAGCTCCCGCTGGACCCGGCCCGTCAGCACCATGCGGACCACGTCCATGATCTCCGGGGTGGTCACCCGCAGTCCCTGCTCGAAGCGGACGTCGAGACCGAGCAGGTCGAGCAGCGCGCTGATCTGCGGGCCACCGCCGTGCACGACGACCGGATGCAGCCCCGCCCGCCGGAGCTCCACCACGTCCTGGGCGAACGACCGCTTCAAGTCCTCGTCGACCATGGCGTTGCCGCCGAACTTGATCAGGACCGTCCGGCTCCGGAATCCCGCCGGCCGGGAAGTCTCCTCGGCGCCCTTACGCGCGCGGGACGCGCCCCGTGGCTCCCCGTGCGGTGCCGCGGCCCCGGTCATGAGCTGTACGCGCTGTTCTCGTGGACGTACTCGGCCGTGAGGTCGTTGGTCCAGATCACCGCCGACGCGTCACCCGCGCGCAGGTCGACCGTGACGGTGACGCGGCGCCCCGACAGGTCGACCTTGTCGCGGGACTCGCCCGCCGCGCCGTCCCGGCACACCCACACACCGTTGACGGCCACGTCCAGACGGTCGGGGTCGAACACCGCGTCCGTCGTGCCGATCGCCGACAGCACCCTGCCCCAGTTCGGGTCCTCGCCGTGCAGAGCGCATTTGAGCAGGTTGTTCCTGGCCACGGACCGGCCCACGGCCACCGCGTCGTCCTCCGACTCCGCACCGACGACCTCCACCTCGATCTCCTTCGACGCGCCCTCCGCGTCGGCGATCAACTGCCGTGCCAGGTCCCGGCAGACCGCGTGCACCGCCTCCGCGAAGTCGCCCGGGGCCGGTGTCACCCCCGAGGCGCCCGAGGCGAGCAGCAGAACGGTGTCGTTGGTGGACATGCAGCCGTCCGAGTCCACCCGGTCGAAGGTGGTACGGACCGCCTCCCGCAGCGCGGAGTCGAGCGCCGGAGTGCTCACGTCGGCGTCGGTCGTGAGCACCACGAGCATGGTGGCCAGGCCGGGAGCGAGCATGCCCGCGCCCTTCGCCATGCCGCCGACCGTCCAGCCGGGGCCGGAGACCACCGCCGTCTTGTGCACCGAGTCCGTCGTCTTGATCGCCACGGCCGCGTTCTGGCCCCCCGTGGGCGTCAGCCGCGCGGCGGCGGTCTCGATCCCCGCCGTGACCCGGTCCATCGGCAGCAGAACGCCGATGAGCCCCGTGGAGCACACCGCGATCTCGCGCGCGTCCACTCCCACGGCCCGCGCCGTGTGCTCGGCCATCAGCCGGGCGTCGACGGCGCCCGCCTGCCCCGTGCACGCGTTGGCGCCGCCGGAGTTGAGGACGACCCCGGAGATCCGGCCGTCCGCCAGCACCCGCCGGGACCAGCGGACGGGGGCGGCCTGGACCCGGTTGGAGGTGAACACGCCGGCCGCCGCTCGCGACGGACCGCGGTTCACCACCAGCGCCAGATCGGGATCACCGGATTCCTTGATGCCGGCGGCCACACCGCTCGCGAGGAATCCCTGTGCAGCGGTCACGGTCACGGAGCCACTCCATTCGTGGGCAGGCCCAGCCCCTCCGGCAGGCCCAGGGCGACGTTCATGCTCTGCACCGCGCCACCGGCGGTGCCCTTCGTCAGGTTGTCGATAGCGCTCACGCAGATCAGGCGGCCGGCCCCTTCGTCCAACGCCACCTGCACCTGCGTGGTGTTGGAGCCGAGTACGGCGGAGGTCGACGGCCACTGGCCGTCCGGCAGCAGCCGGACGAACGGCTCGTCGGCGTACGCGGCTTCGTACGCCGCCCGCACCTCGCGCGGACCGGCGGCGGCTCCCGGGCGCACCCGCGCCGAGCAGGTGGCGAGAATGCCCCGGGCCATCGGCGCCAGCGTCGGGGTGAACGAGACGGTCACCCGCTCACCGGCCACCCGCGACAGGTTCTGCGTCAGCTCCGGTGTGTGCCGGTGGCCGCCTCCGACTCCGTACGGGCTCATGGAGCCCATCACCTCGGAGCCGAGCAGGTGCGGCTTGGCCGCACGGCCCGCCCCCGACGCCCCGCTCGCCGCGACGATCACGGCCTCGGGCTCCACCAGGCCCGCGGCGAAGGCCGGGTACAGCGCCAGGGTCACCGCGGTCGGATAGCAGCCGGGCACGGCCACCCGGGTGGAGCCCTTCAACTCAGCTCGTGCACCAGGAAGTTCGGGCAGGCCGTACGGCCAGGCGCCGGCATGGGGCGAGCCGTAGAACCGCTCCCAGTCGGCCGCGTCACGCAGCCGGAAGTCCGCGCCGCAGTCCACGATCAGCGTCTCGGGCCCCAACCGGGCCGCGAGCGGCGCCGACCGGCCGTGCGGCAGGGCCAGGAAGACCACGTCGTGCCCGTCGAGCGACGCCGGCGCGCTGTCCACGAGCACCCGGTCCGCGAGAGCGGCCAGGTGGGGCTGCACCTCGCCGAGCGTGCGGCCGGCGCTGCTGTGGGCGGCGGCCACCCCGATCTCCACGTCGGGATGTGTCACCAGCAGCCGCAGGATCTCCCCTCCGGCGTAGCCGCTCGCGCCGGCCACCGCGACCCGTACCGTCATGTTCTCCGTCTCTCCTCGCACCTGCCCGATGCCGGCCGCCGACCGGCCGGGGTTGTGCCTGCTGGATCGCCATGCGGCGCGTGCCGACCCCGCCGAGCACCAGGTCGCGCGGCACCGCTGGACGGAGCAAGGCTTGTGCGGCCCGTACAACAGAGCTGCTCACTGGGCCAGTTGGGAGCTTAGCTTAGGCTAACCTAAATCATGTCGAGCGCGGGTGCGGAGAGACGGAGAGACGATGACGGTCACCACCTACCGGGACGCCTGGGGCATTCCGCATCTCCGGGCGTCCGACCCCTTGCAACTGGCTTACGGTCAGGGGGAGAACGCCGCGTCGGACCGCGCCTGGCAGATCGAGGTCGAGCGGCACCGCTCCCGGGGCACCACCGCCTCGTTCCTCGGCGCGGACGCCGTCCCGTGGGACGTGTTCGCCCGCCGGGCCCGGCTCGACGACACCGCACGGCGCTGCTTCGACCAGCTCGACGAGTCCACCGCGGCATGGGTGTCGGCGTACGTCGACGGGGTGAACGCGGGCCTGGAGCGGGGCGCGGAGGCCGCTCCCCAGTTCGCGGAGACCGGGCTCGCCCCGCAGCCGTGGGAGCGGTGGACCCCCCTGGGCGTCTGGCTCGCCCACCACATCCTGTTCGCGGGTTTCCCGACCAAGCTGTGGCGCGAGGAGGTCGCCCGGCGGCTCGGCGACGACGCCGTCGAGCTGTTCGCCACGGACGATCCCGGCACCGCGGGGTCCAACGGCTGGATGGTCTCGGGCGACCGCACGGCCGCCGGCGCGCCGCTCATCGCGGGCGACCCGCACCGCTTCATCCAGGATCCCGGTTTCTACCAGCAGATCCACCTGTCCTGCCCGGAGTTCGACGTCGTGGGCTTCGCCGTTCCCGGCGTCCCCGGGATCGCCCACTTCGGTCACGCCGGGACGGTGGCCTGGGCCATCACCAATGCCATGTCCGACTACCACGACCTGTACCGGGAGCGGCTGCGCCGGGCGGGCGGCGGCATCGAGGCGCTGGGGCCCGACGGGTGGCGGCCGGCGGCCCGTCACCGGGAGACCGTCCAGGTCGCGGGAGGTGAACCGGTCGAGATCGACGTGGTCGAGACGGAACGCGGTCCCCTCATCGTCGACGGCCTCGACGAGGAGCCGGGCCCGGGTGCGGAACCGACGGGCCTTCCCGGGGGAATCAGCCTGCGCTACCCGCCGCGCGTCACCTCGGACCTCGGGTTCGACGTGCTCCCCGACCTGCTGAGGGCCCGCACGGTCGCGGACGTGGACCGGGCTCTCGACCGCTGGATCGAACCCGTCAACGTCGTGCACGCCGCCGACTCGTCCGGCGGGCTGCTGCACCGGGTGGCCGGATACGTACCCTCCCGGCACCGCGACAACTGGCTGCGGGTCGTGCCCGCCTGGCAGCCGGGTCACGACTGGGACGGTCGCGTCGACACGCCCCGCGCCCCGGTCGACGGCGTCGCCGTGATGGCGAACGCCCGGGGCATCGCCGCCCCCCTCGGGGTCGAGTTCGCCCCGCCGCACCGCGCATCGACGCCCTGCTGCGCGCGTCACGGGACTGGGCGGCCGCCGACATGGCGGCCGTGCACATGGACACCCACCTCGCGGCCGCCGGGCCGCTGCTGGAGCAGGTGGCGCTGCTCGGCGCGCTCGGCCCCGGCGCCGAGCGCGTCAGGGAACGTCTGCTGTCCTGGGACCGCCACATGGACGCCGACAGCACCGCCGCCGCGGACTACGCGCGCCTGCGCTCGGCCGTCACCCGCCGGATCGCGGCAGCCCCGCAGCTGGCGGCCCTCGCCATCCCTCTGCCGTACCCCGCGGTCTTCGCACCCTGGCTGACGCTCACCTCGAAGGTCGCCTTCGCACTGGAGACCCTGCTGACCACCGACCGGCTTCCCGGCCTCGACCTCCCGGGACACGTCCGCTCCGCCCTGGACGAGATCGCCGCGGAGCAACCGGCTCAGTGGGGCGAGCTCCACCGCCTCGCGCCCTGCCAGGCGCTGCCAGCAGCCGAGGACGAACCGTGGCCCGGACTGGGCGGCGACCACGACTGCGTCCTGGCCACGTCGAGCATCCCCGGCGTCACCGACCTCAGCGCACGCGGCCCGTCCGCCCGGTACGTCTGGGATCTCTCCGACCGCGGGAACAGCCTCTGGATCGTCCCCCTGGGCGCCCGCGGCATCCCGGGCGCCCACCGACGCGACCAGCTGCCGCTGTGGCTGCGCGGCGAACTCGCGCCCGTGGTCACCGATTTCGGCCGGCTCACCGCACACGGCACCGGCCGGTGGGAAGGGGCGACGGGCGGCGCCGGCATCCGGCGGAGCGCCAGCGCGACCGGGGGGCGGGCGAAGAATCATGCTACCGACCAGTAGAGGCATCATCCCGGACGCTCCATCATTGGGCGCGTACATGCCAATAGCTCGGTCCTCCCCGGGGAGGGACGGGCCATCCGTGCGCCGTGACTCGAAGGAGCACCCCCCATGCGTACAGGCGAATGGAGAACACGGGCCGCCGCGACCGTGACCGCGCTGGTCCTGTCCGCGGTCACCGCCGTCACCCTCACGGCGCCGGCCGCCTCGGCT
Organism: Streptomyces sp. NPDC046122; assembly: GCF_056429965.1. Taxonomy (NCBI): domain Bacteria; kingdom Bacillati; phylum Actinomycetota; class Actinomycetes; order Kitasatosporales; family Streptomycetaceae; genus Streptomyces; species Streptomyces sp. NPDC046122. The sequence goes on from NZ_JBWKLQ010000001.1 coordinate 752,754, forward strand.
CGTCCACAGGGACCCGCGCTCGAGACCCGGGCCACGTCCTCCGCGCAGCTCCTGGCCGTCGACTACCGGACGTGGCAGCGCGACGTGGCCGCCGTCGTCGCGACCGCCCGCCCCTACCTGGAGCAGCGGACCTCGCAGCCGTCCGCCGAGAAGCGGGCGATCGTCCTCGACATCGACAACACCTCGCTGGAGACGGCGTTCCACGACTTCTGGGACTACCCGACGCCGGCGGTCGCACCGGTCCGCGACCTCAGCCGCTTCGCCGACTCGCGCGGCGTGGACGTCTTCTTCGTCACCGCCCGGCCCGGCATCATCCACTCGCTGACGGAGTACAACCTGGAGAGGGTCGGCTATCCGGTCGCGGGGCTGTACGCACGCAGCCTGCCCGACCTCTTCGAGGAGGTCAGCGCGTACAAGACCGACATGCGGGCCAAGATCGAGGCCAAGGGCTACACGATCATCGCCAACATCGGCAACAACACCAGCGACCTGGTGGGCGGCCACGCCGAGAGGACGTTCAAACTCCCCGACTACGGCGGCCAGCTGTCGTAGACCGCGGGGGTGCCCTCAGTCCTCGGTGGCCGCCTTCATGAGCGCGCTGTAGGACAGCTGCAGCGCGTCCGCCCCGGCCACGGCGGCCAGGGCGGCCACCACGACGCGGGTGGGCCGCGGCCAGAGCACATGGCTCGCGGTCAGCGCGGTCCCCACCCACACGCTCATGCAGAAGGGGCAGGTCAGCAGCTCGCCGGCCGTTTTCCGCGCTCCCTCACGCGGCTTCTCCGCCAGCTCGGCCGGTCCCTGCGGGCCCTCGTACTCCGTGAACGGCGCCCGCAGCGGACTGGTCACGGACGCCTTGGTCAGCAGGCGGCTGAGCCGGAACGTCGCCACCGAGGTCAGCGCCACGTCGGCCGGAGCGGCCCTGTCCGGCAACGGCCGTCCGCTCCTGCGGACGGCCGTCGCCCAGGCCGCCGCGAAACCGCAGTAGGCCGCCGTGGCCGCCGCGTAGCCACCGAGGTGGCGGTACTCGGAGCGGGAATAGGCCGAGCGTGTACGCCGGAAGAGGTCCACCATGCATCGCACCTTCTCACTGGGACGGTCGGCTGCCCGAGTGCCACTCGCGGCCGGACCCAAACCCGTGACCGGCGGATCGAGGGCCGGCGCGGCCGGCGCCGGCGCTCACGACCACACGCACATCACCGGTGTGCGGTCCTCGATCGCCTGTGCGGCGTCGAGAACGGCTTCCTCCTCGAAGCGCCCTCCGATGAGCTGCGTGCTCAGAGGGCCGTCGCCGAGGGCGACGGGACCGTGACGGCGGGGAAGCCGAAGACGGGCACGGCGGTCATCGGCCACATGGCGTCGAACAGGCGCAGGTCCCGGTCGCGTCCGGCGAACCGGCCGCGGTGCTCCAGAGCCTGTCCCGCTTGTACGCCTGACGCCGCAGGCCTCCGCCCACGCCCCGGACCGGCGCCGAGCAGACGGCGCGGCCGGTGTCACGCGCGGCGGCGTTCGGACGACGTCCGGTGCTCGCCCTCCGCCTCCGGTCCGTACGCCGCGCAGTCGGGGTTGCGGCACGGGCCGGGGCGCCAGACGGGCACGAAGACCCCGAGGGACTTGTGCCGTTGTATCTCGGAGGTGACGGGGTGCTTGCAGACCTGACAGACGTGCCGGGCCGGCGTTTCGGTCTCACGCTCATTGCTGCCCATGTCTCCACGGTATGCCCGCCTCCCGAAATGGGACAGACAGGATATTCAAACCCGGAGACTTGTCCCGCCACCGCACGGACAGGCTCCCGTGCCGCCGATGTACGACCGGTGTTCGCGGGCACCGGGCCGGCACTTGGGGAAGGGTGCGGATTCTTTCCCATTTTCATGATCGAAGGGAGAAAGCATCCGCACCTGAGACCGGACCTACGAATGTCGCTGCGCCGGCACACTCAGCGCGCGGCCGCGGGTCAGCCCGTGGAGACGCCTTCGCTCCCGCGTCCGGGCATCCGGTTCTCCGGCGGCATGATCGCCGGGTTCGCGAGCCGGACCAGTTCCAGCGCCTGCTGCGGGAACCAGACGCCCGCCTTCGGGTCGATCGTGCCGCGCTCGGGGTCCTTGGGGCCCTTCGTGCCGCGCAGGCACGCACCGTCGGACTCGCCCGGCGTCTTGATCCAGAGGTTGGCGTCGTTGAGCGGGTCGCCGGTGCGGGTCGTCGGGCGGACGCCGAGGCCGCGCCCCGGCGGGTTGCACCAGTCCTGCGCGTCGCGGTACCTGCCGGCGGGCGGGGTCCAGGGCCCCTGCCCGTTGCGGCTGGTGTCGGTGACGAAGTGCTTCATGCGGGCCGGGTCGAGCGGGACGTGACGGTCGAGCCAGCGCCGCGCGTCGGCACGCTTCCATTTCTGGGTGGGGCAGGCGGACGCCTTGCCGCCCTTGTCGACGTAGGCGAGGCAGGACGAGACGAGCCTGCCGTACCAGGAGTTGGCCTCGTCGGTGCCGTAGTTGGAGACGTTCACGGCGAAGCCCGTGGCCTGCGCCACCCCGCCCTTGATCAGCCGGGGCACGATGCTGTCCACGGTGTGCCAGGCCGGGTGCCCGGCGTCGACGTACACCTTCGTGCGGGGCAGCGTGCCGAGGGTGGTGACGGCCTCGGTGACCTGGGCGTAGCGGGCGGCCGTCTTGACGGCCTTGACGCGCTCGGTCTCCTTCGCGTCCTTCCCGCCCCCGGCGCCCTTCGCGTCGCCGTCCGGGCAGTCCGCCGGCACCAGCGCGAGCGCGTCCGGTTCGATCACGACCAGCGCGCGACCGCGGCCGATGCCCTCCGCCACCGCGCCGACCCAGGCCCGGTAGGCGGTGGTGTCGCGCAGGCCGCCCGCCGAGTACAGGGAGCAGTCGCGGCCGGGGACGTTGTAGAGGACGAGGGTGGGGGTCGTCCCGCGGCGGGCGGCGTCGCGCACGACACGGCGCGTCTCCTTGCGGACCTCGTCCGGCGTGCGGCCCGCCAGCCAGACGGCGTGCGGGGTACGGGCCATGGCCCGCAGCCCGGCCGCCTCGCGCGAATGCTTCGCGCCCTCCAGTTCGTCGGCCTGGCGGTACGCCGCCGGGTTGGCCCGGGGCGCGTAGAGGCCGGTGGTGACGGCGTCGACCGGGTCCTCGGTGGCGAGGGCCGGCGGCGAGCCGAGGAGCAGCGCGGACGCGAGGCCGGTGGTCAGGGCGAGCGGAAGGGCCGTGTGCAGGATCGGTCGTCTGTGGGGCACGGTTCACTCCTGGATCGCGGGCGCGCCGGCTGGTGGGAGCGCTCCCACCTCTGCCGGGCGCGACCTCGTCGAATGCGAGGGTTCGAAACGGATCCGGTCGTCGGAACGCGGCGCGCACCGGAATCGGCCGGAAGGGCGTCCGGGCGGGGCCGCGTCGCTAAGCGGGGCGCGGGCCGCCCGGCCGGGGAACCACGGTGCGTATGAGCAGGAAGAGGCCCGCACCGGCCGCGTACCAGAACAGGTCGGGCGCGTTGAAGGTCGAGCCGAGTACGAGCCGCGCGAGGACGCTGCGCTCGGCGAGCGCGGCGGGTACGCCGGTGAGCTGGGCGCATTCGACCGCCCAGCTCAGCGCGAGGCCGACGCCGGCGGCCACCGGCGCCCGGGAGGCGGGCGCGAGCAGGACGACGAGCGTGCACAGCAGGACGGTGTAGAGCGCGTCCCCTGCGTACTCGGCGACGTCGCCGTGCGCGGCGCCCCGGACGCCGAGCCCGGCGCACAGGGTCGCGCCGGCGGCCAGGGCCGCCGAGACGCGCGTACGGCGAAGGTCGCTCACGGCGGACACTGTACGTCCGCGGCGCCGTCAGGCGACGGAACCTATCCGGCCGGCCGGTGTCCGGGGACCCTCGTGGTGGATCGGGGTGTGCGCGCCGGTGAGCGACGCGCCGCTGCCGCCGCGCCGGGCCGCGACGATCTCCGCGGCGATGGACAGCGCGGTCTCCTCGGGCGTGCGCGCGCCGAGGTCGAGGCCGATGGGGCTGCGCAGCCTGGCGAGTTCGAGCTCGGTGACGCCCACGTCCCGCAGCCGCCGGTTGCGGTCCTCGTGCGTGCGGCGGGAGCCCATCGCGCCGACGTACGCGACCGGAAGGCGCAGCGCCTGCTCCAGGAGGGGTACGTCGAACTTCGCGTCGTGGGTGAGGACGCAGAGCACCGTACGGCCGTCGACCTCGGTCGACTCCAGGTAGCGGTGCGGCCAGTCGACGACGATCTCGTCGGCCTCGGGGAAGCGGGCGGCGGTGGCGAAGACGGGCCGCGCGTCGCACACGGTCACGTGGTAGTTCAGGAATTTGCCGACGCGCACCAGCGCGGAGGCGAAGTCGATGGCCCCGAAGACGATCATGCGCGGGGCGGGGACGCTCGACTCGACGAGGAGCGTCAGCGGCCGGCCGCAGCGTGAGCCGTCCTCGCCGATGAGGACGGTGCCGGTGCGTCCGGCGTCGAGCATGGCACGGGCCTCGCCCGCCGCCGTACGGTCCAGCTCGGGGTGCCCGCCGAGGGCGCCCTCGTACGAACCGTCGGGGCGGACGAGCAGGGCGCGGCCCATGACGTCGGCCGGCCCGTCGGTGATCCGCGCGACCGCCGCCGCATCCCCACATGCGGCGGTGGCCAGCGCTGCCGCGAACACCTCCCCGCCGGGAGAGTCCGCGCGTACCGGGGTGACGAGGATGTCGATCACGCCGCCGCAGGTCAGGCCCACGGCGAACGCGTCCTCGTCGCTGTAGCCGAAGCTCTCCAGGACAGTGTGGCCGTCCTCCAGAGCCTGCCGGCACAGTTCGTACACCGCGCCCTCCACACACCCACCCGAGACAGAGCCGATCGCCGTGCCTTCGGAGTCGACCGCGAGGGCCGCTCCCGGCTGCCGGGGCGAACTGCCGTGCGTCGCCACGACCGTGGCCACGGCGAACTCACGACCCTGCTCGACCCACCGGTTGAGCTCTTCGGCGATGTCCAGCATGACTGTCTCCTTACGGGGTGCGGAGGGCGGGCGCGGGGCTAACCGACGCCGAGCCAGGACTCGATGGGGTGGATCGCGAAGTACACGACGAAGATCGCGGTCAGGCCCCACATGAAGGCGCTCACCTCGCGGGCCTTGCCCTGCGCCACCTTGATGACGGCGTAGGAGATGACACCGGCGGCCACACCCGTGGTGATGGTGTAGGTGAACGGCATCAGGACCACGGTGAGGAACACCGGGATGGCGACGGCGCGGTCGCTCCAGTCGACGTGCCTGGCGTTCTGCATCATCATCGCGCCGATGACCACCAGGGCCGCGGCAGCGACTTCCTGGGGCACGATCGCGGTGAGCGGGGTGAAGAAGAGGCAGGCCGCGAAGAACGCGCCGGTGACCACGGAGGCGAGACCCGTACGGGCGCCCTCGCCGACGCCGGTCGCCGACTCGACGAAGACCGTCTGGCCCGAGCCGCCGACCCCGCCGCCGATGACGCCGCCGGCGCCGTCGATGAAGAGCGCCTTGGACAGGCCCGGCATGCGGCCCTTGTCGTCGGCGAGCTTGGCCTCGCTGCCGACACCGATGATGGTGGCCATGGCGTCGAAGAAGCCGGCCAGCACCAGGGTGAAGACGATCATGGTGACGGTGATGTAGCCGACGTCGCCGAGGCCGCTGAAGGACACGTCGCCGATCAGCGAGAAGTCGGGCGCGGAGACCGCGCTGCCCTCCAGCTCGGGGGCGCCGGAGAACCAGGCCTTGCCCGGGATGTCGGCGATCGCGTTGAGGATGGCCGCGATGACGGTGCCGGCGACGATTCCGATCAGGATGGCGCCGGGGATGTTGCGGGCCTGGAGGGCGAAGATCAGCAGCAGGGTGACCGCGAAGATCAGGACGGGCCAGCCGGCCAGTTCACCTGCCGGGCCGAGGGACACGGGGCCGCCGCCCGGGGCGGGGTTCTCGTGCACGAAGCCAGCCTTGACCAGGCCGATCAGCGCGATGAAGAGGCCGATGCCCATGGTGATGCCGTGCTTGAGGGCGAGCGGGATCGCGTTCATGATCAGCTCGCGCAGACCGGTGACCACCAGGAGGCAGATCACCGCGCCGTAGGCCACGCACATGGCCATGGCCTGCGGCCAGGTCATGACCTGGATGACCTGCGAGGCGAGCACACCGGAGACGCTGAGACCGGCCGCGAGAGCCAGCGGGACCTTGCCCCAGAAGCCCATGAGCAGGGTGGTCACGGCAGCGGCGAGAGCAGTCGCGGTGATGAGGGCGGGCTGGCTGAGGACATTGCCCGCCACGTCCTTGCCGCCGAGGATCAGCGGGTTGAGCAGGAGGATGTACGCCATCGCCATGAAGGTGGTGATGCCGCCGCGGACCTCCGTCGCGACGGTGGATCCTCTGTCGGTTATGTGGAAGTACCGGTCGAGCCAGGACCGGCCGGCGGGCTGGCGCGTTCCCGCGCCGGCGTCTTCCGCCGTGGTCGTCGGCTCTGTGGACTGCTGGGTCATGGTGCCTGTCTCCCAAGGTTCAAAGGGGCACCCGCATGGAGATTGGAAACGCGGGATTTGGGATGCTGCGAGGGCTGCACGACCCGGGGGACGGCCCGAGACGAACGGGGATTCTTCCTGGGTTGAGCGGTGGTGCGGTGAGCGGTTGTTGCCGGTGGTGCTGTGACCGCGAGCGGTGCGGTGTTCGAAGACCCCGGGCGGTGTCAGGCGGGGAAGTGTGACGTTCCTTGGAGGCACGGCACCGCCCGGGGAGCTTTCGGCGGAACTCGGGGATCAGGTACCGGTGAGGTGCTCGGGCCGCACCGGCGTCCTGTTGAGTTCCAGACCCGTCGCGTTCCGGATCGCCGCGAGGACGGCCGGGGTCGACGAGAGTGTGGGGGCCTCGCCGATGCCGCGCAGACCGTACGGCGCGTGTTCATCGGCCAGTTCGAGCACGTCGACGGGGATCGTCGGCGTGTCGAGGATGGTGGGGATCAGGTAGTCCGTGAAGGAGGGGTTGCGCACCTTCGCGGTCTTCGGGTCGACGATGATCTCCTCCATGACCGCGACGCCCAGGCCCTGGGTGGTGCCACCCTGGATCTGGCCGACGACGGACAGCGGGTTGAGCGCCTTGCCGACGTCCTGCGCGCAGGCCAGCTCGACGACCTTCACGAGGCCGAGCTCGGTGTCCACCTCGACGACCGCGCGGTGCGCGGCGAACGAGTACTGGACGTGGCCGTTGCCCTGTCCGGTCCTCAGGTCGAACGCCTCGGTGGGCCGGTGGCGCCACTCCAGCTCCAGGTCGACCGACTCGTCCTCGAGTACGTCGACCAGGTCGGCCAGTACCTCACCGCCGTCGGTGACGACCTTGCCGCCTTCGAGCAGCAGCTCGGCGGTGGCCCAGGCGGGGTGGTAGGAGCCGAACTTCGCGCGGCCGATCTCCAGGACCTTCTCGCGGACGTTCTCGCAGGTGTTCTTGACCGCGCCGCCGGTGACGTACGTCTGGCGGGAGGCGGACGTGGAGCCCGCCGAGCCGACCTGGGTGTCGGCCGGGTGGATGGTCACCTGCGCGACGCCGAGCTCGGTACGGGCGATCTGCGCGTGGACGGTGACACCGCCCTGGCCGACCTCCGCCATCGCGGTGTGCACGGTGGCGACCGGCTCGCCGTTGATGACCTCCATGCGCACCCGGGCGGTGGAGTAGTCGTCGAAGCCCTCGGAGAAGCCGACGTTCTTGATGCCGACCGCGTAGCCGATGCCGCGTACGACGCCTTCGCCGTGCGTGGTGTTCGACAGACCGCCGGGCAGGGCGCGTACGTCGGCCTGCTCGCCGGCCGCCAGCCACTGCTGCTCGGGCGGCAGCGGCATGGCCTTGACGCGGCGCAGCAGCTCGGCGACGGGCGCCGGCGAGTCGCACGGCTGGCCGGTCGGCAGGAGCGTGCCCTGCTCCATGGCGTTGAGCCTGCGGAACTCCACCGGGTCCATGTCGAGCTTCGCCGCGAGCTTGTCCATCTGCGCCTCGTACGCGAAGCACGCCTGGACCGCGCCGAAGCCGCGCATGGCGCCGCAGGGCGGGTTGTTCGTGTAGAGCGCGATGGCCTCGATGTCGACGTTCTCGATGACGTACGGGCCGGCGCTCAGCGACGAGGCGTTGCCGACGACCGCCGGGGAGGCCGACGCGTAGGCGCCGCCGTCCAGCACGATCCGGCACTTCATGTGCGTGAGCTTGCCGTCCTTGGTCGCGCCGTGCTCGTACCAGAGCTTCGCCGGGTGGCGGTGCACGTGGCCGAAGAAGGACTCGAACCGGTTGTAGACGATCTTGACCGGCTTGCCGGTGCGCAGGGCGAGCAGGCAGGCGTGGATCTGCATCGAGATGTCCTCGCGGCCGCCGAAGGCGCCGCCGACGCCGGAGAGCGTCATGCGGACCTTCTCCTCGGGCAGGCCGAGGACGGGGGCGATCTGCTTGAGGTCCGAGTGCAGCCACTGGGTGGCGACGTACAGGTCGACGCCGCCGTCCTCACCGGGTACGGCCATGCCGGACTCGGGGCCGAGGAACGCCTGGTCCTGCATGCCGAAGACGTACTCGCCGGAGACGATGACGTCGGCCCGCTTGGCGGCCTCGTCGGCGTTGCCGCGGACGATCGGCTGGCGGTGCACGATGTTCGGGTGCGGGACGTGACCGATGTGGTGGTCGTCGCGGCCCTCGTGGATCAGCAGCGCGTCGGGCGCGGTGGCCGACGCCTCGTCGGTGATGACGGGCAGCTCGGCGTAGTCGACCTTGATCTTGGCGGCGGCGCGGCGCGCCGTCTCCGGGTGGTCGGCGGCGACGATGGCGACCGGCTCGCCGTGGTGGCGGACCTTGCCGTTGGCGAGAACCGGGGTGTCCTGGATCTCCAGGCCGTAGTTCTTGACGTCCGTCGGGAGGTCCTCGTACGTCAGCACGGCGTAGACACCGGACATGGCGAGCGCCTCGGACGTGTCGATCGACCGGATCTCGGCGTGCGCCGTGGTCGAGCGGAGCGTGTAGCCCCAGAGCATGTCCTCGTGCCACATGTCCGAGGAGTACGCGAACTCGCCGGTGACCTTCAGGGTGCCGTCGGGGCGGAGCGTCGACTCACCGATGCCGCCCTTGGTCTTCGACCCCTGGTTGATGCTGGTGGGGGTACCTGTGACGCCCATGATCAGACCGCGCCTTCCTGGAGTCCCTGGCGGTCCTGGCGGGCGGCCGCGAGGCGCACCGCGTCCAGGATCTTCTCGTAACCGGTGCAGCGGCACAGGTTGCCCGAGAGCGCCTCGCGGATGTCCGAGTCGGACGGCTCGGCGTTGCGCTCGAGGAGCTCGTCGGCCGCGACCAGCAGACCCGGGGTGCAGAAACCGCACTGAACCGCGCCGGCGTCGATGAACGCCTGCTGGATGGGGGCGAGCGCCTCGCCCTCGCCGGTCTGCGAGTCGGTTCCCTTGGCGCTCCACTGCTGCGCCGCCTGGAGCGACGTACCGCCGCCACCGCAGGCGCCGGTCGCGCAGCCCTCTTCGCGCTGCTTGGCGAAGTCGGCGAGGCCCTCGACCGTGACGACCTCGCGGCCCTCGACCTGGCCGGCGGCGACGAGACAGGCGCAGACGGGGACGCCGTCGAGGCGGACCGTACAGGAGCCGCACTCGCCCTGCTCGCACGCGTTCTTGGAACCGGGCAGGCCCATGCGCTCGCGCAGGACGTAGAGCAGGCTCTCGCCCTCCCAGACGTCGTCCGCTTCCTGCTTACGGCCGTTGACCGTGAAATTCACGCGCATTGCTATGCAGCTCCTTCAAGCGTGCGGCCGGTGCCGCGGTACTGCTCCCAGGTCCAGCCCAGCGTGCGGCGGGCCATGATCCCGACCGCGTGGCGGCGGTACTTCGCGGTGCCGCGCACGTCGTCGATCGGGTTGCAGGCGCCGGAGGCGAGCTCCGCGAACTGCTTGGCGATCGAGGGGGTGATGATCTTCCCGCTCTCCCAGAATCCGCCTTCTTCGAGCGCGGCGTTCAGGAAGTCCTCGGCCGCGCGGGCGCGCAGCGGGGTGGGGGCGGCCGATCCGATGCCGGTCTTGACCGTGCGGGTCTCGGGGTGCAGCGCGATGCCGAACGCGCAGACCGCGATGACCATGGCGTTGCGGGTGCCCACCTTGGAGAACTGCTGGGGGCCGTCGGCCTTCTTGATGTGGACGCGCTTGATCAGCTCGTCCGGCTCCAGCGCGTTGCGCTTGACCCCGGTGTAGAACTCCTCGACCGGGATGAGGCGCGTGCCGCGCACCGACTCGGCCTCGACCTCGGCGCCCGCGGAGAGCAGGGCGGGGTGCGAGTCACCGGCGGGGGAAGCGGCGCCGAGGTTTCCGCCGACAGAGCCGCGGTTGCGGATCTGGGGCGATCCGACGGTGTGGGCGGCGAGCGCGAGGCCCGGCAGTTCCGCCCGGAGGTGGTCCATGATCTGGGTGTACGGGACGGAGGCGCCGAGCAGCACCTTCTCCTCGCCGACCTCCCACTCGCGCAGTTCGCCGATGCGGTTCAGATCCAGGAGGTACTCGGGGCGGCGGTGGTCGAAGTTGATCTCGACCATCACATCGGTGCCGCCCGCGATGGGCACAGCCGTGGGGTGCTCGGCCTTGGCGGCGAGCGCCTCCTCCCAGCTGGCGGGGCGAAGGAAGTCCATGAGGCTCTCTTCTTCTCAATCGGGTGGTTCGCGTATCGCTGGGGCTGGAGACGGCCAACCGCCTGCTGTCGACCCGGTTCCTGCAAGCCGTTCTGGGTCGCGCTGGGGCGTTCATCTGCTGTTCACGTGGCTTGGCCCAAGTACACCTCCGGGGCTCCGCCTGGTGCAGTCACCGAAACCATGAAGGAGTTGGCTGGTGCCCGCTCACGTCTTGTAGATTCGAACGAAAGGCGGGACCCACTCGCCCCACCGCTTTCCTCCGGAAACAACAAGCACCCGTGCTTGATCCGCCCTCACCATCCATTCACACCAAGAGACAGATCGGCGGCGAACACCCATGCGGCTGCGCGCACTGCTCGAGACCGACGCGCTGGGCCTGCGGCTGCTCGGCGGCGACGACGAACTGGACCGCACCGTGCGCGGTGTGATGACCACCGACCTGCGGGACCCCAGCCGGTATCTGTCCGGCGGTGAGCTGGTGCTCACCGGCCTGGCCTGGCGGCGTGACGCGCACGACTCCGAGCCGTTCGTGCGCATCCTGGCGAGCGCGGGCGTCGTCGGCCTCGCGGCGGGCGAGGCGGAGCTCGGCGCGATCCCGAACGACCTGGTCGAGGCGTGTGTACGCCACCGGCTGCCGCTCTTCGCGGTCAGCGAGGCCGTCGCCTTCGCGACCATCACCGAGCACGTGGTGCGCCAGGTCTCCGGCGAGCGGGCCGGCGACCTGGCGGCGGTCGTCGACCGGCACCGCAGGCTGATGACGTCCGGCCCGACGGGCGGCGGCCCCGAGGTGGTCCTGGACCTGCTGACCTCCGACCTGGACCTGCGCGCCTGGGTGCTCTCGCCCACCGGACGGCAGATCGCGGGCGCGGGCGACCCGCTGCCGCCCGCCGTGGGGCCCGTCCTCGCCGGCGAGCACCTGGCCGCGAGCCGCACGGGCCGCCGGGCCCCGCACCGGGCCGCCGTGCACGGCACGACGTACTCGCTGTTCCCGATCAGGAGCGGCGGGCGCGCCGCCGTGGCCGCCTCCCGGGACGTGCGCGAGAGCGTGCTGTCGGACTGGCTGCTGGCGGTGGAGGCGGACGCGGGCGACTGGCCCGCCGCCCGTTTGGACCTGCTGCAAGGGGTGACGCAGCTGATCGCCGTCGAACGGGACCGGCGCGACGCGGCCCGCACCGTGCGCCGCCGCCTCGCCCAGGAGGTCCTGGAACTGGTGCAGACGGGCGCCGCCCCCGCCGAGATCGCGGCCCGCCTGCGGGTGGCCGCGCCGGTGCTGCTGCCCGGCCTGGGCTCGGCGCCGCACTGGCAGGTCGTCGTGGCGCGCGTCGACTGGCTGGAAGGCGGGCCGGGCGGGGCCGGCGGACCGGTCGGCTCGGCCGCCGCGATCCAGTCCGGGCCCGTGGCCCAGACGCTCCTGGAGGAAATACTGGTCGACCCGGCGGTGGCCGGTTCCGACTCCTCGGACCGGATCGCGGTGGCCCACGCGGGCGACGAGGCGATCGCGCTCGTACCGCTGCCGGCGGTCGCGCCGGACGACGACGGCGAGGCGGCCGAGGACGGTCCCGCTCCGGCCGCCCGTACGGGGCTGCACGCCGACGTGCTCCTGGAGGCCGTGCGCGAGCCGCTCTCCGGGGGTCTCGCCGACGACGGGCGGCTGACACTGGGTGTCAGCGCGGCCGTGCACTCGGCCGAGGGGCTGCGCGGGGCGCTGGAGGAGGCCCGGCACGCCCGCCGGGTGGCGGCCGCCCGGCCCGGCCGGGTCTGCGCGGCGGGCCATCACGAGCTGGCGTCGCACGTACTGCTGCTGCCGTTCGTGCCGGACGACGTGCGCCGGGCGTTCACCGCGCGGCTGCTCGACCCGCTCCGGGACTACGACCGGAGGCACCGGGCGGAACTCATCCCCACCCTCGAAGCGTTCCTCGACTGCGACGGTTCGTGGACGCGCTGCGCGGCCCGGCTGCATCTGCACGTGAACACCCTGCGCTACCGGGTGGGCAGGATCGAGCAACTGACGGGTCGTGACCTTTCGCGTCTGGAGGACAAGCTGGACTTCTTCCTCGCTCTGAGGATGAGCTAGCACGGGCGGAGGAGGCACCTCGACGGGGCGGGGCAGGGATCGTTTCCGGCCAGGGAGATCACCGGCGCCGGGGCCGAGGAGCCGCGCGCAGGCCCGGGGCGGCGCCGAGCCGCTCACACCGGCGCGACGCCGGCCGGGATCACCCGCACGTATGACGGTCCGCCGCGCGCGCTTCCCCCGAGCGGTGGTACGCCGGCCCGCACCCGTTCGGCGGACCGGCCCCGTGCGGGCCCCCGCAGGCGGCCCGCCGCCGCCCTGACCGGGCCGATTGTGAATTCGTTCACCTGAGCTCTTGGCCCGGAGTGCCAATCCATGCTGAGATTCGCCCACTGGGCACCAGCGACAATCACGGTTCGACCGATCACGGCTCCATCACTCACAGCTCAATGACGTGCTGCTCGGGGAGGGCAATGTGGCGCATACCGCCATGTCTGGTTCTGGTTCGACCGCAGGGGACGGAAGCCCACTCCAGACCGCGGTATGGCGGCTGCGCTCGCGCGGCTGCTGGACCGACGCCGCGGCCCTGCTCGAACCGCATGGGGGCGACGGCCCGACACCGGCGGTCGCGCTCCAGCGGGCGTCACTGCTCGTGGAGCGCTGCCTGTTCACGGAACACGGCTGGGCGGAGGCGGAGGACGCCCTGCGCACGGCGGAGGCGGTGGCCAGGACCGACGACGAGCGGGGCGCGGCGGCGTGCGAACGCGGCCAGCTCGCGTACGCGTCGACGGTGCTCGGCGCGCGCGACCGCGCCGACGAGGCGCGTTCCGCGCTCGGCAGGGCGGCGGCGCTGCTCGCCCCCGACGCGCCGGGCCGTCCACTCCTCGACTTCCGCCGGGGCCTGGTCGCCGAGCACATCGCCGATTCGCCGCAGTCGGCCCGCGCCGCCTACCGCCGCGCGCACGCGGGCGCGACGGCCCACGGCGAGACGCTGCTGCTGTCGTTCACCTGGCGGCACCTGGCCGGACTCTCCCTGCGGGAGGGCGAGTTGGCGGACGCGCGGCACGGGTTCGCGGAGTCCCTGCGGATACGGGAGGAGCTGGGCTACCTGGTCGGCACGGCCCCGGCCCTCGCGGCACTGGCCGACGCCGAGCCGGAGCCGGAGGCGACCCGCCTGCGCGCCGAGGCGGGCCGGCTGTTCCGCCTGCTGGGCGGCGTACCGACCTGGCTGGCGGCGCAGCTGACGCCGACCGCGGCGGCCTAGCGGTCCGGCGCGGCGCGGGCGCGGTCCGGCCAGGGGACCGCGTCGCTCAGCGGTCCGGCTACGCGCCGTCGGCGCCCGCGAAGTGCTCGCGGACGAGGGACTGCACCACCGTCAGGTCCTGCGCCGCCAGCGCGTCCAGCAGGGCGAGGTGCTCGGCCGCGTCCGCCAGGAGGTCCGCCCGGCGGCCCAGCGGGTCGCCGGTCGGCAGGGGCCACTGGGACCGGCGGTGGAGGTCGTCCGCGACGACGACGAGCTGGTGGTTGCCCGAGAGGGAGAGGACCGCGCGGTGGAAGGCGCGGTCCGATTCGGCGTACGCCGCCCGGTCGCCCGTGGCCGCCGCCGCCGTGGCGGCCTCCGCCAGGGGCCGCAGGTCGCACCAGCGGCCCGCCGGCACCGTACGGGCCAGCCGCAGCATGACTGGGACCTCGATCAGCGCCCGCACCTCCGCGAGCTCGGCGAGTTCCGTGGCGCTGCGGACCGTGACCCGGAAGCCGCGGTTCGGCACCACCTCCACCGCGCCCTCCAGCACGAGCTGCTGCATGGCCTCGCGGACCGGCGTGGCGGAGACGCCGAAGCGGGCGCCGAGGGCCGGGCCGGAGTAGACCTCGCCGGGCGCCAGCTCGCCGCTGACCAGGGCGCAGCGCAGCGCGTCGAGGATCTGGCCGCGCACGGAGTGGCGCCGGACGGGCCGGGGGGCCGGGGACTCACTGTGGGTGTGTTCGCCACGCGCCTGTTCCGGAACGGGCACGGCGGGCGGCGCCTGCGGGGCGGGCGCGTGCCCGTACGCCGCGTCGCGCGGTCTGCCCTGGTGCTCCATGGTTTCCTCCGGTGCCGTGTCCCCCGAGCACGATAGGGGGGCGGGGTCACAGTTCAAACATCGGATTGATCGGGTAAGGTAAGGCTTACCTGCAAACGATCGCGATTCGGTGGTCCCCTGCATGACCGTGCCCGTGCTCTTTCCCGCCGTCGCCGCCTCTCCCGTGGCGGCCTCCTATGCCCGCCTCACCGAGGTCTTCGCCGGACTGCGCGTGAGCGAGCTGGCGGACGGGGAACAGGCGCCGCGCGGCGGCGGCTGGGTCGGGGCCGCGGAGCTCGCGGCCGGCGGCGCGGCCCTCGACGCCTTCCTGGCCTGGGACAACGCCCAGGTGCTGCGTGACTACGGCCAGCAGGCCCGGCCCGACGTCGTCGCCAGCTTCGGCCTCCACCGCTACGCCTGGCCCGCCTGCCTGCTGGTCACCGTGCCGTGGTTCCTGCACCGCCGGGTGCCGCGCGTGCCCGTCGAGGACGTCGCCTTCCAGCGGACGCTGGGCCGCATGACCGTGCGGGTGCGGGAGTTCGCCTGCCTGCCGGGCGACCCGGCCGCCGCCCTGCCCGGCGCCCGCGTGGTGCCGGACGCCGAAGCGCTGCGCGGCGAGGTACGGGACGCCGTCGCGGAGCACCTCGGGCCCGTGCTCGACGGCTTCGGCCCGCGCATGCGGCGCGGCAAGCGCGCCCTGTGGGGCATGGCGACGGACGAGATCGTGGAAGGGCTCTGGTACGTCGCGCACCTGCTCGGCGAGGAGCGGCGCGCGATGCGGGAGCTGGAGGAACTGCTGCCGGGCACGACCAAGCCGTACGCCGGGACGGCCGGCTTCCGCGACCTGACCGGCCCGAACGGCGAGACGCTGCCGACCCGCGACCGCGCGAGCTGCTGCCTCTTCTACACGCTGCGTCCCGAGGACACCTGCGTGACGTGCCCGCGGACGTGTGACGCCGAGCGCGTCCGGAAGCTGAGCGAGGAAGCCGCCGCCGCGTCCTCGGTCGCCGCCGTCTGACGGCACGCCACCTGATCGGGTGGCTTGAATCGAACTCAACACCCGCCAGCCGTACGGCGGTTCGACCAGATCGCACCTATTCGCGTGCCCTGGCACTCCCTTGGCGTTCTCTTGCCCCGAAAGCCTCTTCGGGCCACTTGGCTTCCGCCAATATGGCGCCCGAACGCCTACCGCGATGCAAGGGACACCGCAATGAGACTGACCGACATATCGCTGGACTGGCTGCTTCCGGGCGGCGTGATGCTCGCGGGGGTCCTGGCGGCGGTTGCGGTGCTCGCGCGCGGCAAGCGCGCCGGTGGCAAGGCCGCAGCCGACGACTCCTGGGAACGCACGGAGGAACGGCGCAGGCGGAAGGAAGCGATCTACGGGATCGCCTCGTACCTGCTGCTCTTCTGCTGCGCCGCCGTCGCCGCCGCACTCTCCTTCCACGGCCTGGTCGGCTTCGGCCGGCAAAACCTCAACCTCTCCGGCGGCTGGGAGTACCTCGTCCCCTTCGGCCTCGACGGCGCCGCCATGTTCTGCTCGGTGCTCGCCGTGCGCGAGGCCAGCCACGGTGACGCGGCGCTGGGTTCACGCCTGCTGGTGTGGACGTTCGCCGGCGCGGCCGCCTGGTTCAACTGGGTCCACGCCCCCCGGGGGCTGGGGCACGCCGGGGCCCCGCAGTTCTTCGCCGGGATGTCGCTCTCGGCCGCCGTGCTGTTCGACCGGGCGCTGAAGCAGACCCGCCGGGCCGCACTGCGTGAACAGGGACTCGTGCCCCGGCCACTGCCGCAGATCCGGATCGTACGGTGGCTGCGGGCGCCCCGGGAGACCTTCGGCGCCTGGTCGCTGATGCTCCTCGAGGGCGTACGGACGCTGGACGAGGCGGTCGAGGAAGTACGGGAGGACGTACGCGAGAAGGAGCAGAACCGTATCCGCCGACGCGACCACCAGAAGATGGAACGGGCCCAGCTGAAGGCCATCAACCGGCAGCACCGGGCCTGGGGGCGCGGTCGTGGCGGCCGCCAGGTCGTCGAGGTGTCAGCACTCGCTCCGGGCTCCGCACCGCAGCAAGCGGTCGCGGAGCCCGCCATACCGGAACCCGGACAACTGCCGCTTCGACAAAGGCCCTCCCTTCAGGCCGTGAAAGGTTCTGAGACGGTGACGACCGTCGACCTCACCGCCGAGGACGATACGCAGGCGCTGCCGCGCCTCGACTCGCTCGAACGCAAACTCAAGGATCTTGAGCAGCAGTTCGGCTGAGCGGCGCTGTCGTGAGGACGGCGGCGGACCGGGTGCTCACGCCGGTCCGCCGCCGTCCACGTCCAGTTCGAACCACACCGATTTCCCTACGCCCTGCGCCTGCACACCCCACGCGTCCGCGAGTGCCTGCACCAGGACGAGGCCCCTGCCGTGCGTACCGTCGTCGGCGACCGGTAAGCGCAGCTGGGGATGGTCACGGGCGAAGTCCCGCACCTCGACCCGGAGCCGGGAGGCGGCGACGGTGACCGTGATCTCGGCGTCGTGCTCCGTGTGGATCAGGGCGTTGGTGACCAGCTCAGTGGTCAGGAGCTCGGCGACGTCCGTACAGGTCTGTCCTCCCCGGTGCCGCAGGAGTTCGCGCAGAGCGCGCCGTATCTCCGGGACCGCTGTGAGATCCGCGTGCCCGAGTCTGCGCCGCAGCTGAATGAGAGCCCCCTCGCCGTCCGTCTCCTCCCCCGCCGTACCCGCCGGCGCTCCCGACGGCCCTCGCGCGGCGGCACCGCGTCCGCCCGCCTGTTGCCCTGTCATAGCCCCCACCCGCACGCCGGATCGACCCTTCCTCTCGAACTGGTTCACGGGATGCATGCCCCGCAGACTCGGCGGCACTCATGCCATGGGTCAATTAAGTGGTGTTGGGGTCATATCCGGATCTGGGCGGATGCACGCCTCCGGGGACGGTCGGCCGAACCGAGGAGGGACAGCTGCCGCATTCGCCGTACCCGAAGTCCCCCCGGCCCGCCGTTCGCCCGTACTGCCGCCCCTCGCCCCTACTACCGGTCGCGGCGGGGCTCCAGGCCCAGTTGCTCGTCCAGGCCCAACGCGTGCGCGAGGTCGACGTCCAGGTCGGCTCCCGCCTCGAACGTCACACCGGCCGACGTGCCCGCGGCGGACCCGCCGAACGCCGCCGTCCGCAGCCCCGCCTCGATCCGCTCCCCCGCCGCCTTGTCGAAGACCAGCCGCCCGCCGATGGCGATGTTCGCCTCCTCGGGCGTCGCGCGCGGGAGAAGCCGGGTGGTGGTGTCGGTCAGTACGCCGAGGCGGGTACCCGGCTTGCCCGCCCCCACCGTGGCGGTGACGACGCGGGTGTGGAGGTCGACGGCGAAGTCCTTGACGATGACGACCGCCCGGTCGCCCTTCGACAGCCGTACGCCGCCGTCGAGGAGCACCTTGCCGCTCGTCAGCCTGCCGCCCCCGTGCGCGAACCTGCTTCCCGCGCGGGCCTTGAGAGCGACCGTGCCCGGGGCCGGCCGGCCCGCGCCGTCGACGGGGGCGACGGCGACGCCCTGCCCCGCGGGTCCGAGAGCGGCGCCCAGGTCCAGCGTCAGCAGCCCTGCCCTGATCGGAGTGCCGGGCGCGGGGGCGCCCGCCTCGGCCCCGGGCGCCTTCCGGCCCGCCGGGCCGGGCGCGGAGCCCACGGCCGAGGTGAGAGCGTCGGGGAGCACGGCGATCGCAGCGGGTGTGGCGATGACGACGGCGGCCGCCGCGGCGGCGGAGATACGGCCGCGGCGGAAGCGGCGGGGGAAAGACCTGCGCGGGAACATGCGCGTCACGGGCCCTTTCGCTGGCTGGGGTGATTAGCAGTCGCTCCCCGTGAGACCTTCCGCGACACGCCGCCTCCGCCCCGCCCCGGCCTCTCATTCCACTCGTACGGACCTACAGCCTCGGCACATTGCGCAGGTTCGAGCGGGCCAGCTGGAGCATCCGCCCGACTCCGCCGTCGAGCACGATCTTGCCGGCGGACAGGGCGAAGCCGCTCACCATCTCGGCGCGGATCTTCGGGGGGATCGACAGCGCGTTCGGGTCGGTGACGACGTCCACGAGTGCCGGTCCCTTGTGCTTGAAGGCGTCCTTGAGCGCCCCGGCGAGCTGCTTCGGCTTCTCCACCCGCACGCCGTACGCCCCGCAGGCCCGCGCTACTGCCGCGAAGTCCGGGTTCTTGTTCGCCGTGCCGAACGACGGCAGGCCGTCGACCAGCATCTCCAGCTCCACCATGCCGAGGGAGGAGTTGTTGAAGACGACGACCTTCACCGGCAGGTCGTACTGCACGAGGGTGAGGAAGTCGCCCATCAGCATGCTGAACCCGCCGTCACCCGACATCGCGATCACCTGGCGGTGCGGGTCCGTGAACTGGGCTCCGATGGCCTGCGGCATGGCGTTGGCCATCGAGCCGTGGGTGAAGGAGCCGATGATGCCGCGCCGCCCGTTGGGGGTGATGTAGCGGGCCGCCCAGACGTTGTTCATCCCGGTGTCGACGGTGAACAGGGCGTCGTCGTCGGCGAGTTCGTCGAGGACCGAGGCGACGTACTCGGGGTGGATCGGCACTCGTTTGTCGACCTTGCGGGTGTACGCCTTCACCACTCCCTCGAGCGCGTCGGCGTGCTTCTTCAGCATCCGGTCGAGGAACCTGCGGTCGGACTTGGCCTTCACGCGCGGCGTCAGGCAGGTCAGCGTCTCCCGCACATCGCCCCAGATCGCGAGGTCCAGCTTGGACCGGCGGCCGAGGCGCTCGGGCCGCACGTCGACCTGGACGATCTTCACGTCGCCGTCGTGGGGCAGGAAGTCGTAGTACGGGAAGTCGGTGCCGAGGAGGATCAGCAGGTCGCACTCTTGGGTGGCCTCGTACGCCGCGCCGTAGCCGAGGAGCCCGCTCATGCCGACGTCGTACGGGTTGTCGTACTGGATCCACTGCTTGCCGCGCAGCGCGTGTCCGACGGGGGACTTCACGCGTTCCGCGAACTGCATGACCTGCGCGTGGGCGCCCGCCGTGCCGCTGCCGCAGAAGAGCGTGATCCGCTCGGCATCGTCGACCATGCGGGCGAGCTTCTCGAGTTCCGCCTCGCCGGGGCGCACGACGGGGCGCGACGTGACGAGCGCGTGTTCGCCGGCGCGCTCCGGTACCTGTTCGGACGCCACGTCGCCGGGCAGGGCGACGACGCTGACGCCGCCGCGGCCGACGGCGTTCTGGATCGCGGTCTGCAGCACGCGGGGCATCTGCCGGGGACTGGAGACCAGCTCGCAGTAGTGGCTGCACTCGCGGAACAGCTGGTCGGGGTGGGTCTCCTGGAAGTACCCGAGTCCGATCTCGCCCGACGGGATCTGCGAGGCGAGGGCGAGCACCGGGGCCATGGAGCGGTGCGCGTCGTACAGGCCGTTGATCAGGTGCAGGTTCCCCGGGCCGCAGGAGCCCGCGCAGGCGGCGAGCCGGCCGGTGACCTGTGCCTCGGCGCCGGCGGCGAAGGCGGCGACCTCCTCGTGCCTGACCTGGATCCAGTCGATCCCGGGGGTGCGGCGGACGGCGTCGACGACCGGGTTGAGGCTGTCGCCGACGACACCGTAGAGGCGTTGCACGCCCGCCTTCACGAGGATGTCGACGAACTGCTCCGCCACCTTCTGCTTGGCCATGGGATGCGCGCGCCTTTCGGGAGACGGTCGGCGGGTCGCGCACGGTGCCGCGCACCGTGCGGTGCCGAGTCCATCAACCCACGCGGTACGCCGTCACGCCTCCCAGACCGCCGCCGCCGTACGGTCGTCGGCGTACCCCTTCACCCGCAGGCCGGTGTCGGCGAGGAAGTCGGCGAGGCCGGGCGGTTCGGCGGTGGCCCAGCGTTCGGCGAGTTCCTTGGCGAGCGCCGGCTCGCCGCGCAGGGGGTCGGCGAGGCCGCCGCTGCACAGCAGGAGGGTGTCCCCCGGGCGGGCGACGGAGGCCCGGAAGCGGAAGGGCTCGCTCGGCGGCGGGGCGCTCTCCACGTACGGCGACGGGGGCGTCGTGATGCCCAGGTCCATGGTGAGGCGGTCACCCTCGGGCGTCTCGGACGCGACCGCGCCCGGGCCGTCGGGCGGCGGCGAGCCGAAGCCGACGACGGGTGCGCCGATGACGGCGGCGGGCTCGGGGACGGCGGGCTCGATGTCCTGCCAGACGCCGCCGCGCAGCCGGAACAGGCCCCCGCCGCCGATGCCGAAGAAGACCCGGGTGCGGCATCGGGGATCGGCGGGCAGCAGCAGGCAGCGCAGACTCACCGTGTAGGCGCCGGGGTCGAGTCCGAGCTCGGACGCGCGGGCGCGCAGCTTGCCGTAGCCGCGGTCGGTCAGGCGGTGGAGGCCGGACTTGAGGTCGCCCCTGCGGCCCGCCCGTATGTCGTCGGCGAGGCGCGCGTGGCTGCGGCCGACGGCTTCGCCGATCCAGCGGCAGGCGTCGGCACCGGCCAAGTGCGCGCTCTCGGCAGCGCGCGCCCCGCCGGCCACTGCGATCAGGACGAGCGCGTCCTCGCCTCGGCCGAAGCGGGCGGTGAGCAGGGAATCGCGGCGGGGTTCGCCGCGGTAGCGCGCGGAGTCGCCGCGGACGGAGGCGGCGCGCAGGGTGAACGAGCCGTAGCGGGCGCCGTCGAGCACGGTGTCGGCGACGAGTGTGCCGAGTTCGCGCGGGTCGGCGGCGGGCAGGGCGGTGGGTTCGGCGTCGTACGTGGGCGGGCGGTCGCCGACGAATGCGACGCGGGCGGCCGGCCGCCGACGCCCGCCGCCTTCCGGCGTCCGCCCTGCACCGCCGGGGGCGGTGTCGTCACGGCGGGGGGCAGAGCCGGCTCCGGCGTCACCAGGCGTCCCTACGGCACCCCTGGTCCCGACGTCACCACCGGCCCTGCCGCCTGCCTCCGGCGACCGCTCGGCGTCCGGGGATGTGGAGGCCGGTGCGGGCGAGGTCCGGGCGGCCGGGTGCGAAGCCGTGGAGCTCGGGTCCGTCGGGCGTTCGGGCTGGGGCGGTACGGACGCGGCGGACCGCGCCGAGCGCCAGGGGGCGCGAGGGAGTTTGGGCCGGCGGCCCTCCGGTGGCGTGGCCGACTCGCGTCGGCCGGGCGGCAAGGGGGACACGTCCGGCGCCTCCCAGGGGGCACGGAGGGGTGCTGCGACGGGGGGTGCGGGCGCGGCGGGCACGGGCGGTGACTGCGGCGCGGGGCCCGGCGACGCCGGTCGCGGCGGCCCGGAGGCGGCGCGCCCCGGCTCGGGCGGCTCGGCGCGGCGCGGTGCGGGCGGGCCGGGGGGTGGTGCGGACACCGACGGGCGCCGGGGCCCGGGCGGCCCGACGAGGGGTTCCGTGGCCGGCGGCGGGGGTGCCTGCGGCGGCGGAGGTGGCGGGACTGGACGCTGCGACGCGGGACGGTGTGGGGGCTCCGGGGACGTCGTGGGGGGTGGAGGCTCCGGGGCCGTGGTGGGCCGGCGGGTCGCCCACCACGGCGGGGCGTCCGAGGGCGCCGGCGGCGGCCCCGCGTCCCGTGGCTTCGGCGGCGGCGCGGCGTGGTTCTCGTCCGCCGGAGCAGGGGTGGCCGACGTCTCGGGACGCCGCTCGCCCGGTGCGGGTGGCGGCGCCGGCCCGTCCGGTCGGGGCGGTGGTGCGAGTGTGTCCGCTGCCGAGTGGAAACGGGCGTCCAGGGTGTCGTCGGTACCGTCGTCCCCCCGCACGGGCCCCGTGTCCGGGACGGGTTCGTCGCCGTACAGCCGGTTCCACCACTCGTCCTCGCCGGTGATGCGCCTGTCCCCCTGCTGGCTCATGCCCCTATTGTCCACCTCAAGTGCCGTACGAAAACGGGGCATCGGGAAAAATAAGTCCGCCGGGCGACCTCGCCCCCACAGGGGTGACGCCTTGCGGCCGGTCTGCGCGGACGTGCCGCGCAGACGCGCTGCGCGATATCGGACGTATCCCCGTGCCCCGCCGCATTCGATGCAAAAGCCGTGACAGCGGGAGCTGTTGGTGTTTTCGTGGCCCACCTTGGCAGAGTGACCTGTGGTGTGGGGATGATGCGTACGGCGGGTTCACGCCGAGGCCGCTTCCCCGCCACGAGACGGCGGGCACAGTCGGGCGCGGGTGGTGCGGAACCGAAGCGTCCGGGGAAGGGTGTGGAGGGGTGCTGGGAGCCATCGGCCTGGACGAGGCCCAGGAGTCGACGTACCGCGCGCTGGTCGCGCTCGGCGCGGCCGAGGTCCCGGACCTCGCGCACCGGCTGATGCTGCCGGAGGCCGACACGGAGCGTGCGCTGCGTCGCCTGGAACGGCAGGGACTCGCGGCCCGGTCGTCGTCCTGCGCGGGTCGCTGGGTGGCCGCTCCGCCGGGGGCCGCGCTGGGCGCGCTGCTGATCCGGCAGCGGCACGAGCTGGAGCAGGCGGAGCTGACGGCGGCCCGGCTGGCGCGGGAGTACCGGGCGGAGGCGGCCGAGCCCGCCGTGCACGATCTGGTGGAGGTGGTGACGGGGGCGAGCGCGGTGGCGCACCGCTGCCTCCAGCTGCGGCTCGGCTCCACCAAGGAGGTGTGCGCCCTGGTCACGGGCGCTCCGATCGCGATCAGCGGCATGGACGACGAGACGGAGGAACGGGCGGCGGCGCGCGGCGTGACGTATCGGGTGGTGCTCGAACGCGAGGTGCTCACCACGCCCGACGGGCTGGCGGAGCTGTCGGCGGCGCTGGGGCGTGACGACCAGGTGCGGGTGGTGGAGAAGGTGCCGACGAGGCTCGTGGTCGCGGACCGGACCGTCGCGATGGTGCCGCTGGCCGAGGGCGGCGCGGAGCCCGCGGCGCTCGTGGTGCACGCCGGCGGGCTGCTGGAGTCCCTGACCGGCCTCTTCGAGGCGGTGTGGTGCGAGGCGCTCCCGCTGCGGCTCGGATCGGACGGGGCGGTGTCGGAGGAGCGGCGGCCGGGCCCGGACGCCATGGACCTCCAGGTGCTGTCGCTCCTGCTGGCCGGGATGACGGACGCGAGTGTCGCGAAGCAGCTGGAGCTGGGCTTGCGGACCGTGCAGCGGCGGGTCAAGGGACTGATGGAACTGGCGGGCGTGACGACGCGGCTCCAGCTCGGCTGGCACGCGTACGAACGGGGCTGGGTGGCGAGACGCTGACCGGTGCGGTACGGAGTCGTCGGGCCGTGGGGGCCGCCGTCCCGGCCCTCCGCGTACCGGGGCGGTGCCGACCTGCGGTGACGGCGCGCGTCGCGCACCCTGGACAGATGGGCGCGTGGCAGCTCCTTCTGGTCGGCCTCGTCATGCTGCTCGGCCTGCTCGGCGTACTTGTGCCGGGCGTACCCGGGCAGGCGATCGTCTGGGCGGCCGTGCTGTGGTGGGCGCTGGAGGACAATACGGTGCTCGCCTGGGGCGTACTGATCGGTGCGACCGGTCTGATGCTGCTCAACCAGGCGCTCAAACCCCTGCTGCCGGCCCGCCGCCCCCAGGAGTCCGGAGCACCGCCGCGGACGCTGATGATGGGCGGGGTGGCGGGAATCGCGGGGTTCTTCCTGCTGCCGGTGCTGGGCGGCATCGCGGGGTTCGTCGGCGGCATCTACGCCGTCGAGCGGGCGCGGCTCGGCAGCCACGGCGGCGGCTGGGCCTCGACCCGTACGGTCATGCGCGCCATCGGCTACCCGGTGCTGGTGGAACTGTTCGCCTGCCTGCTGGTGGCCGGCACGTGGGTGGGCGTACAGATCTGGGGCTGACCCACCCACCCGTTCCGCACGGCGGGCGGCCGCAGGCGGTGCGTGACTTCGGCCCGGCGGCATGCGGCACAAGTCCTGGGCCCCCGTACCGATGTGCGGGGCGGGTCGCGCGTGTGAGGCTGGCGGCATGACCGCATTCAGCGATGCCGAGCGCGCGTACCTCAGGACGCAGCGCCTGGGACGGATGGCGACCGTCGACCCCAGGGGCCGGCCGCAGGCGAACCCGGTCGGGTTCTTCCCTCAGGACGACGGGACGATCCTGATCGGGGGGCATGCCCTCGGGACGACGAAGAAGTGGCGCAACCTCCTCGTGAACCCGAAGGTCGCCCTCGTGGTGGACGACATCGTGAGCCTGAAGCCGTGGGCCGTGCGCGGGGTGGACATCCGGGGCGAGGCCGAGCTGCTGACCGGGCCGCACGAGCTGGGCCCGCACTTCAGCGAGGAGCTGATCCGGATCCACCCGCAGAAGATCCACAGCTGGGGCCTGGACGACGCCTGACCCCGGTCCGGCTCGGGCCCGCGAGGGGCCGGGGGCGGCGACTCGGCAGCGGACGCCGGGAGTCACGGGCCGGCCTGCTCGCCGGTGCCGCTCACGCCGCCCGGAGATGGCGCGCGGCGTACGACCGCCACGGTCGCCACTGCCCGGCGCCCGCGTCCCCCTCCCCCACGCCGTCCGGTGCGACGTCCGGGTCGCCCAGCGCCCGCATGCGGATCAGGCCCGCGGTCCTCGCGGTGATCCCCGGCAGGGCGCGCAGTGCCCGTTCCGCCGCGTCGCGGTCCGCGCCGGGGCCGAGGCGTACGACGCCGTCGGCGAGCGCGGTCGCGAGCGTCCGCAGCGCCGGGTCCTCGGCCCCGGTGAGGACGCCCGGCTCGGGGAACACGTGCGTCAGCGCGCCGCACGGCTGGTCGAGGAGCTTCCCGTACGCCTCGACGAGACCGGCCGCCGCCGTTCCGCCCACCAGGGCCCGTACGGCGAACTCGTCGGGGTCGGCGGCTCCGGGCGAGCGCAGCCCCGGCCGGGCCGCGACCAGCGGCGCCAGCGCCGGGTCGGCGGCGAGGCGCTCGTCGACGGCGTACGGGTCGGCGTCCAGGTCGAAGAGCCGGCGCAGCCGCTGGACGGCGGTGGTCAGGTCGCGCAGGTCGGTGAGGTGGACACGGGCGTCGAGCCATCCGGGATGCGGCGTCTCGTCCACGGCGGCGATGCCCGTTCCGTACGGGAGGCGCAGGGTACGCCGGTACGTACGACCGCCCCGGTCGCCGAGCACCTCCTCGACGCGCGGCACGGCCTCGCTCGCGAGCAGGTCGAAGACCTCGGCGGCGGCGTACGCCCCGCGGTAGGCGAGTCGCAGCGGGATCCCGGCGGCGGGCCGCGGGGCGCCGGTTTTCGTCCCGGACTCCGCGCGCAGGCGGCTGGGGGTGCGGGCGTAGATCTGGCGGACGGTGTCGTTGAACTGCCGCACGCTCGCGAAGCCGGACGCGAACGCGATCTCGGTGACCGGCAGCCCGGTGGTCTGGAGCAGCACGCGGGCGGTGTGGGCGCGCTGGGCGCGGGCGAGGGCGACGGGGCCCGCCCCCAGTTCGGCGGTGAGCTGGCGCTGCACCTGCCGGGTGCTGTAGCCGAGCCGGTCCGCGAGGCCCGGCACGCCCTCGCGGTCGACGATGCCGTCACCGATCATGCGCATCGCGCGGCCGACGACGTCTGCGCGCGTGTTCCAGTCGGCGGATCCGGGTACGGCGTCGGGGCGGCAGCGGCGGCAGGCCCGGAAGCCGTTGCTCTGGGCGGCGGCCGCGGTGGGATGGAAGCGCACGTTCTCGCGCTTGGGGGTGACGGCGGAGCAGCTCGGCCGGCAGTAGATGCCGGTGGTCACCACGGCGAAGAAGAACTCTCCGTCGAAGCGCGCGTCGCGGCTGGTCACGGCCTCGTACTTGCTGTCCTCGTCCATCACACCCCCAGTGTGCGCCGCCCTCCACCGCCGCACTGGCGGCTTTCGGACACGGAGCGCCTCGCGCCACGTCGAGGCGCTCCCCGGCACGCCACCGCCCCCGAAACCCCCGTAGGTACGCCCAGGAACCCGGCCCTGGGCCCACGGCAGACCGGGGGCCCGGGGCAGGGACCGGAGCCTCTAACGGCGCCGGCCGCCGCCGCCGCGCTTGGCCTCCATACTGGCCCGGCCCTGCGCGGTCTTCAGCCGCCACTCGCGCCCGATCTCCGCCCGCAGCCTCGCGTCGGTCTTGGCGACGATGCGCCGGTTCTCCCGCAGCAGCTTGCGGTAGCTCTCCAGCCGGCGCTCCGGCAGCGCGCCCTCCTCCAGTGCGGCGAGCACGGCGCAGCCGGGCTCCGACTCGTGGGCGCAGTCGTGGAACCGGCACTGTGCCGCCAGCTCCTCGATCTCGGAGAAGACCTGCCCCACTCCGGCCCCGGCGTCCCACAGCCCCACGCCCCGCAGGCCGGGCGTGTCGATGAGGACTCCCCCGCCGGGCAGCGCGAGGAGGTTGCGGGTGGTGGTGGTGTGCCGGCCCTTGCCGTCGACGTCGCGGATGGCCTGGACCTCCATGACGTCGGCGCCGAGCAGCGCGTTGGCCAGCGTCGACTTACCCGCACCGGACACCCCGAGCAGCACGCTCGTGCCGCCCGACACGACAGCGGTGAGCACGTCGATGCCGTCCCCCGTCGCGGAGCTGACGGGCAGCACCTGAACGCCCGGCGCGGTGGTCTCGACGTCGTCGACGAGGTACGAGAGCCCGGTGGCGTCCGGCACGAGGTCGGACTTGGTGAGGACGACCAGCGGCTGGGCGCCCGACTCCCAGGCCAGCGCCAGGAAACGCTCGATCCGTCCGAGGTCCAGCTCGACGGCGAGCGAGACCGCGATGATCGCGTGGTCGACGTTGGCCGCGAGGATCTGCCCCTCGGACCTGGTGGAGGAGGTGGAGCGTACGAAGGCGGTACGGCGCGGCAGGTACGCCCGTACGAACTGCGGGTCACCGGCGGGGTCGACGGCGGCCCAGTCGCCGGTGCACACGACCCGCAGCGGGTCGTGCGGCGTCACATAGGTGGTGTCGGCGCGCACGACGCCGCCGGCGGTGTGCACGTCGCACTGGCCGCGGTCGACCCGCACGACGCGGCCGGGCAGCAGCCCCTGTGCGGCGTAGGGCGCGAACTCGGCTTCCCAGGCCGCGTCCCAGCCGTAGGGAGCGAGAGGGTGCCGGGCATCAGAAGTGGTGGAGGGAGACGGGTGGAGCGAAGCGTGGGACAAGGGAAACCCTTCGAAGGGCGGCCCCGGCGGCGCGCTGAAACGCGCGGAAGGTGAGTGAGTGTCAGCCGGAGGCCACAGGGGTGGAAACGATGATGAACTCCTGAATGCGGGCAGCGCCCGTCACCGTGACAGTCATCAATGTCCTCACCTCCTGCTTCTTCCTCGACGAACCGACGCGTTCACGCGGAGGCGGCGCAGAGCCGCGCCCCGGAACGGACAGAACCATAACCCCACGCCGAACACGGCGCCAGTGATTTGTTCGGGCAGAGGCGCGGCGCTGAACCCGGCGGCCGCGCAGGCCGGTTGGCACGGCGCCGCGGCCCTGCCCGTACCGCGTCGGTGAACCGCACTGCACCGGGCGTAGTCAGCCGGCCCCGTCGGCGGGGAAGGTCTGTTCGGTCCAGATCGTCTTGCCGGACCGCGTGTAGCGCGTGCCCCACCGCTGGACGAGCTGCGCGACGATGAACAGGCCCCGGCCGCCCTCGTCGTCCTCGCGGCTGTGGCGCAGGTGCGGTGAGGTGTGGCCGGTGTCCGCGACCTCGCACAGCAGGGTGCGGTCGCGGATGAGGCGCAGGTGCAGCGGTCCGGCGGCGTAGCGCACCGCGTTGGTGACCAGCTCGCTGACGACCAGTTCCGTCGAGAACGACAGTTCCTCCAGCCCCCAGTCCCGGAGCTGCCGCGTGGCCAGCTCGCGGGCGCGGCCCGGTGCGACGGGTTCGGCGGGCAGTTCCCATTCGGCGACCCGCGCGGCGCCGAGTTCCCGGGTGCGGACGAGGAGCAGGGCCGTGTCGTCGGCCGTCGTGCCGTCCGGCAGGAGCTGCGCCACCGCGCGGTCGCAGAGTTCCTCCAGCGAGGCGTGCCGGTCGGCGAGAATCCGGCCCAGGGTGTCGAGCCCGTGGTCGATGTCGCGGTCCCGGGCTTCGACGAGGCCGTCCGTGAAGAGGGCCAGCAGGCTGCCCACCGGCAGTTCTATCTCCATGGACTCGAACGGCAGCCCGCCGAGTCCCAGGGGCGGGCCCGCCGGAAGGTCCGGGAAGGTGAGGACGCCGTCCGGGTGGACGACCGCGGGCGGCAGGTGTCCGGCGCGGGCCATGACGCACCGGCGCGTGACCGGGTCGTAGACCGCGTACAGGCAGGTCGCCCCGGTGGTCACGTCGTCGAAGGCGCCGTCGTGCGGGCCGAGTTCATCCCACTGCTCCTCGCCCGACTGGCCCACCAGGTCGTCGAGCCGGGTCAGCAGCTCGTCGGGGGCCATGTCCATCTGGGCGAACGCGCGTACGGTCGTGCGCAGCCGGCCCATGGTGGCGGCCGCCTGCAGTCCGTGGCCGACGACGTCACCGACCACGAGGCCCACGCGGGTGCCGGACAGCGGGATGACGTCGAACCAGTCGCCGCCGACCCCCGACAGGTCGTCCGTGGGCAGGTAGCGGTACGCCAGGTCGACCGCCGACTGCCGCGGTACGTGCTGGGGCAGCAGCTGGCGCTGGAGGGCGAGGGCCGCGGTGCGTTCCCGGGCGTAGCGGCGGGCGTTGTCCAGGGACACGGCCGTACGGGCGACCAGCTCGTCGGCGAGTGCGATCTCGTCGGCGTCGAATACGGCCGCACCCGGGTCGCGGACGAAGGTGACGAGCCCGAGGGTGCTGTTCCCGGCCCGCAGCGGCACGACGAGGGTGGTGTCGTCGAGCACGTGCCCGCCCGAGGCGAGGCTGCGCCGCTGCGGGGAGCCCGGCGGGTAGCCGATCGCGGGAGGGGGCCGCAGGCTGCGCGGCTGCTCCGCGTCGTCGGAGCCGCCGTGGCCGGGCGGCCCGGCCGACGACCGGTGGGCGGCCCGTACGAGAGCCGTCGCCGCCGGGTCGCCGGTGGGCGCGTCGCCCTCCAGGACCGCCGTCGCGAGGTCGACCGTGACGGCGGCGGCGAACTCCGGGACCGCCACCTCGGTGATCTTCTCGGCGGTGACCAGCACGTCGAGGGCGGCCCCGATGCCGCGCCCCGCCTCGACGAGCAGGGCAAGCCGCCGCTGGGCCCGGTAGCGGTCCGTGATGTCGAAGGCGTCCTCGCACACCCCGAACACGTGCCCGTCGGCGTCCTGGAGCCGGTAGTAGGAGCAGGACCAGAGGTGGTCCGTCTCCGGGTCGCTGGGGGGCCGGCCCAGGAAGTGGAGGTCGAGCACGGGTTCCCCGGTGTCCAGTACGTGACGCATGACCGCGTCGAGCGTGAGCGGGTTCCCGCGCGTGACGAAGCGGCCCTCGGAGTACAGCTCGTCGGCCCGCAGGCCGCTGAACTCGGCGAACGGCCGGCCGATCTCCCGTTCGTACGCCGTGTTGCACCAGGTCAGGCGCAGATCTCCGCCGTAGATGGCCAGGCCGACGGGTGACTGGGTGGCCAGTCCGTGCAGCAGGGCCAGCCGCGACTCCCACACCCGCAGGTCTTCGAGGCCGGTCGCCACGACGACGCGCTCCGCCGAGCCGGGCCCCGACAGGTGGCACACCGCCGTCGCGACCAGCAGCTCGTGCCCGTCCCGGTGCCGGGCGACGCGGATCTCGTTGCCCCGGAAGGGGGCGACCAGGGGCGACGCGGGTTCCTCCGCGGGCGGGGGCGCCGCGCACCGGCGCGGCGGCAGGAACACCGACAGGGGTTTCCCGACGATCTCGTCCGGCCGGTAGCCGAACAGTTCCCCGGCGGCGGGGCTCCATCCGATGACCGTGTCCTGGGCGTCGACGACCACCGTGGCCGCCCTGGTGACGTCGAGGGGACCACGGAAGTCGGCACTCTGCGCCGCGTTCCACGCACTCATGGCGCCACACCAGCCCGGTTCATCCCCTACAGAATCCGCCGTGCCGGTGTCGGGCACAACCTCGGTGCGGCCGTACAAGGCCCGGGGAAGGCCCGCAGGACGCCGGCGGTACGCCCGTACGGGGTCGGCGCCGCAGCCGCTCGCGGCCGGCGCGGAGCGCGCCCGGGAGCGTACGGCGCGCTCTCAGCCCGTACGGCCCACCACCAGCCACTGCGCGGGCAGCTCTATGCGGGTGCCGTCCGCCCGGAACTCTGTCTGCGGAAGCGTCGTACGGCCGTCCGCCAGGACGGTGAGCCCGCACGCGCGCAACAGGTCCGGCACTTCCGTATCGGCGGAGCCGGCCGGTTTGAGGCCGTGCGCGAAGACCCGGGCCAGCTTCGGCGGCGGTCCGCCCGGCTCCCGCATCAGCTCCCCGAGTACGGTCTTCGCGTCGGCGGTCAGCTCCGCCAGGAAGGCCCGCCCCCGCTCCCCGAGCAGCTCGGCGACCGCCGCCGCGACCAGGGGCCGGTCCCGTGGGTCGCTCTGGTGGATGACGGCGCGCAGGTAGACGTTGCTGTCACCGAGCCTCTCGTGCAACTGCCGCACGGCGCCGGTGTCGGTCACGTCCATCTGCCGGAACTCGACCGTCCGCCCGGTGTCGGCCCTGCGCGCGTGGGCTATCCCCGCGTGGGAGACGTCGAGGCCCACCGCCAGGGGAAAGTGGCGGGCCAGGTAGCGGGTCTGCGTGCCGTTCCCGCATCCCACATCGACGACGGGCCGCGACGGGTCGGCGTACGGAGCGAACAGCTCCAGGTGGGGTGCGGCGGCCAGCGACGGGTCGCTGTCCCAGATCGCCGCGCCGGGGGTGCCCGGGGTGTCGCCCCAGTAGCTCTCCCACGCGTGTACGTAACGGCCGGTCAGAGTCATCGGAGGCCCCCGGTGCGGACGATGTCGGCGGAACGCGAAGACGGCGGGACACGCGGACCGCCGGACGCGAGGACGGCCGGAGGACGTTCGTGGTGACACGGCGGTGCGCCCCCGGCGCGGTGCGGACCGCGCCCCCCGGTATCTACCCCGCCGCACCCCGCCCGGACACCAGGAGCGGAGGGTCAGCCGCTCGGCACGCCCCGGCTCGCCCCCACTGGCAGCGCCTGCTCGAACCAGACCACCTTGCCCGGACCGGAGTGGCTGGCCCCCCACCGGTGCGCGAGCCGGCTCACCAGCCGAAGGCCGCGCCCGGACTCCTCCTCCGGCCCGGCGTCGCGCATCACGGGCAGCGTGTGGTCCGCGTCCGCCACCTCGCACAGCAGCGTGTCCGCGCGCACGAGCCGAAGCTCCACGGGCCGCCCGCCGGCGTGCCGTACCGCGTTGGTGACGACCTCGCTGACCATCAGCCGGGTGGTGTCGGCCAGCTCGGGCAGGCCCCAGCGCGCCAGTTGACCGTCCACCAGCCGCCGGGCCCGTCCCACGTCGGCGGCGGTGGGGTCGAGGCGCCAGGTCGTCGCGTCGGCGGCCGGCATCCCGTTCAGCCGGGCCACCAGCAGGGCGATGTCGTCGCCGCGTCCGCCGGACCGCTCCGCCGCCGGCACGGTGAGCGCCCGGACGATGGCGTCGCACGCCTCGTCGACAGTGGCCGCCGGGTGCGCCGCCGCCTCGCACAGCGCCGCCAGGCCGGTCCCGATGTCCTCCCCGCGCACCTCGACCAGCCCGTCCGTGCAGAGCACCAGCCGGTCGCCCGGCGACACCGGGACCCGCGCGGTGGCGAACGGCACTCCGCCGAGGCCGATCAGCGCGCCGCCCGGCACGTCGATCAGCTCACCGCGCCCGGTCGCGGCCCGGACGAGCACGGGAGGCAGGTGCCCGGCGCTGGAGATCAGCAGCTCGCCGGCGACCGGGTCGTAGACCGCGTACAGGCAGGTGGCGAGATACTGGTCGCCGAACCGGTGGGCCAGGTCGTCGAGGTTTCGGAGCAGTTGGGCCGGGGTGATGCCCAGCGCGGCCATGGTGTGCACCGCCGTGCGCAGCTGGCCCATCCTGGCCGCCGCGTTCAGCCCGTGCCCGACGACGTCGCCCACGACCAGCGCCGTGCGGGAGCCGGGCAGCCGGACGGTGTCGAACCAGTCGCCGCCCACGCGGCCCAGCTCGGTGCCCGGCAGGTAACGGGTGGCGATGTCGCAGCCGGCCGTCCGGGGCTCGACCTGCGGGAGCATGCTCTCCTGCAGCGTCTCGGCCACCTGCTGCTGGCGCGTGTACATGCGGGCGTTGTCCAGGACGAGCCCGGCTCTGGCGGCGAGTTCCGCGCCGGTTCTCCGGTCCATGTCGGTGAACGGCTCGCGTCCCGGGCGGCGCATGAGCACCATGAACCCCAGGACGGCCGTACGCGCGGTGAGCGGTACGACCAGCAGCGAGCGTCCGCCGATCAGGGGACGCAGGTCCCGCTGCTCGAACCGGCCGGCGATGCGCTCGCTCAGCTCGCCGTCGATGTGCGGGACGAGCACGGGCTCGCCCGTCACCATGCACTGGAAGAACGGGGTCTGCTCCGGGAAGGTCAGCTCCTCGCCCACGGGCACGGTGTCGTCCCAGCGGCCCGGTTCGTCGTTGTGCTCCACCCAGACCCGGCGCCACGCGGTGCATCCGTCCGGCGGGCCGTCGGAGAAGCCCTCCCCGGAGAGCACCTGCACCCGCAGGTGGGTGCCCGCGAAGTCCGCGAACCGGGGGACGGCAGCGCTGGTGACCTCGCGGATCGTACGGGCCATGTCGAGGGAGCTGCCGATGCCGGCGCTCACCTCGTTGAGGAACTCCAGGCGCTCGCGGACGGCGGCGTGTTCGAGGTCCTGGGCGCGGTCGGCCGCAGAGTGCCGGTCGAGATCCGGTACGCGGCCGTCGGCCGGTTCCCGGTCGAGGGTCCGGCCGGGGTCCCGGTCATGGACCGGCTCCCCGTTCCGGCCGGCGTCCGCTTCCGGCGCCGGCGTCCTGTCGACCGGCATGGGGCGCAGGCGGTGTCTCGGCACGCCCCAGTCCGGTGTGACCGGGTAGCGCTCGTAGGTGCTCGTCTCCAGTACGGGATAGCCCAGTTCGAGCACCTGAGCCACGATGCGGCTCGCGGTGGCCGGGCCCATGTGGGGCAGGATGTCCGGCAGCCGTTCGGCGAGGCGGCCCGCCTCCGGGAACTCCGTGTGCAGCGCGAAACCGGGTGCGACCCGCCGGTACGGCTCCCCCTCCCCGCCCAGCCGCGACGCGTCGGCGGCCAGCACCAGCAGCCGCTCCGGCCCCGGCAGGGCCAGCGGGTACGCCCACCACAGCACGTCCAGCGATCCGCTTTCGCCCGGCGGGTGCGGTCCGTCGCCCGGCCGGGGGCACTTGGCGCGCCCGGACGTGAGGTGCCCGGTGAGACCTTCCTGGGCGGGCCCGTCGGACCCGTCGGGCCCCGGGGCGAGGGGGTCGTACCCGTACGGCGTGCCCAGGGCGCCCGAGACGGGCAGCAGGTCTGCGGCGGAGGCGCCCACGGCGTCCTCCCTGCGGTGCCCGAACAGCCGCTGCGCGCCGGAGCTCCAATGTGAGATGAGGCCGTCCCCGCCCACCACGACGACGGCGAGCGGCACCCGTCCGGACACGGCGCGCTGCCGTGGAACCTGAGCTTCCATGGGGTTGCGTTCCCTCCCGGCGGCAAGATCCTCCGACATCGCCCTCACCGTACGGGCGAGTAGCGGCCGGTGCGATGCGTACCGCGGGAAATGCCTCCATCGGGTTGCGCGGCGGGCCGCGGACGGCCGGCGGAGTCCGCCTCCCTATGATCACGAGGACGGCGCGCGACGACGACGGAGGGTGCGAACAGCCATGACAGAAAAGCGAGTTGTCATCGTCACGGGCGGCGGAACGGGCATCGGCGCGGCCACGGCCCGGCTGCTGCGCGGAGCCGGCCACCAGGTGGTCGTCTCGGGGCGCAGGCCCGAGCCGCTGCGCCGCCTCGCCGAGGAGACGGGGGCGCTGGCGCATCCGTCCGACGCCGCCGATCCCGACGCCGTCCGCGGCCTGGTCGACGCGACCGTGGCCGCGTACGGGCGGGTGGACGGGCTGGTGCTCAACGCCGGGATCGGACGCCCGGGGTCCGTGGGCGACGTCACGTTGGAGGACTGGGAGGAGGTCATGCGCACGAACCTGCACGGCCCCTTCCTGCTGCTGCGCGCCGCGCTGCCGCACCTGCTGCAGACGCGCGGCGCGGTGGTCGCGGTCGCCTCGGTCTCGGCACTGCGCAACGGTGTGGGCAACGCCGCGTACGCCACGTCCAAGGCGGCCCTGCTCCAGCTCTGCCGTTCCCTCGCCGTCGACTACGGGCGGTACGGGCTGCGCGCCAACACCGTGTGCCCGAGCTGGGTCCGTACCGAGATGGCGGACCGGCGCATGGCCCGGTTCGCCGAGGAGGCGGGGCTTGGCGACGGCGGCGTCGAGGCGGCCTACGAGGAGGCGACCCGGCTGCTGCCGGGGCGGCGGCCCGGCGAGGCGCGCGAGGTGGCCGAGGCGATCACCTGGCTGCTGTCGCCCGCCGCCTCCTACGTCAACGGGGCGGTGCTCACGGTCGACGGCGGGGTGACGGCGCTGGACCCGGGCACGGCGGCGTTCGACTTCCGCGTCGAGCCGCGCGAGCGGGGCTGAGCACCGGTCCGCGACGCCCCGGTGGGGCGCCGGAGCCCGTCACAGACGCGGCGGCGCCAGCGTGGCCGGGTCCGGCAGGAGGTGCGGGTGGAAGGCGGCGAGCCCGGCCCCCGCAAGCCACCACCCCCGGTACACGAGCGCCCGGCACAGGCCGGCGTCGAGGCGGTCGAAGACGGTCGGCACGAGCGCGAGGTCCCGGCCCCCGAACGCGCGGTGCTCGTCGAAGGCGTCGCGCCACCCGCGCAGCGGCGTGGAGCCGTCGGCCGGGAAGTCGGTGGAGAGGCCGACGAGTACACCCCGGCGCGCGCCGGGCGGCACCTCGCCGTCGCCGGCTCCCTCGCCCTGCTGGAAGCGCTCGACGATCGCGCGGGTCCGCAGGGCCGTGCTCTGGCGGTACAGCAGCGAGTTGGCCCGGGCGAGGTCGCGGATCACCGGGACGCGGCCGTACACGCCGGGCCGCAGCAGCCCCCCGGCGTTGAGCACGAGGACGAAGGCGTGCCGGTAGCGCTCGCTGTCGATCGCCTCCAGGCCGGTGTTGTCGTACGTTCCGCCGTCCAGCAGGGCCGGTGGGTGGGCGGCGCAGGGGAAGTGGGCCCGGTCCAGGACGAGGGGCGGGAACGCGCCGGGCACGGCGGCGGAGGCGGCCACGGCGAGGCTCAGTCTCAGCCCCGTGCCGGAGGTCCGGGCGAGTCCGGTCGTGTAGTCGCCGAACACGTCGCGTTCGAAGGTGAACCGGGCCCCGGTGGTGAGGTTCGCGGCGTTCAGGATCCAGCGCGCCTCCGGGTCGAGGTCCGCCAGCTCGATCCCGTCGAAGAACCACTCGTCCAGGCGTCGTGCCATGAGTTCGGTCCGGGTCGTCGGGCCGATCGTCCGCCACAGGCCGCGCAGGAGCGACCTCTTGAACGAGCGGGAGGAGACGCGTCGCAGGACCGGTTCCACGACGAGTTCGTCGACCGCCGCGGCGCTCCAGCCGCGTTCCCTGAGGGCCGGCCAGGCCGTCGCGAGGAACCCGTTCGCGACGGAGCCGCCGGACACGGACGAGGCGTACCGCAGGTTGGACAGCAGTCCCGCGTCGGCCAGCAGCCGTACGAATCCCAGCGCGGAGAGCGTGGCGCGGAAGCCGCCGCCGGAGAGGGTGAGGGCGACCGGCCGCGCCGCGGGCGGCGGTTCGGCCGGGCGGAGCGCGTCGCCGCACGGCCGTGCCTTCAGGCCGGTGCCCACGGCGGGAGAGTCCACGACCCAGGGGGTCGCGGCAGTGTTCCGGGCTGAGCCGTTCATCGCTGGTCACCGACTTCTATGACGAGTGCGGGATCCGTGGGCGGCCGGACGTCGACCTCGAAACTGCGTCTCCTGCCGAGGGCCTTCAGCGCGTCGGTGGCGAAGTCGACGGCGTTGGTGAGGTGGATGACGTACTCGTCGTCCGCGTCCCGGGACTCCACCAGCCAGCGCAGGGTGTCCTCGTGGGGGTGGTGGTGTCTGATCCCGTCGGCGGACACCACGTAGTGGTCGGCGTGCACGCTCTCGAAGAAGCCGGGTTCCACATTGCGCTCGCTGCCGTGGTGCGGCAGCTTGAGCAGGTCGACGTGCAGCGGCCGGTCGTCGGTGAGCAGGCCGCCGGTCCGCAGCCCGGTGAGGATGCGGTCGCCGCGGGCGTCCCCCGTGAGCAGGGCGGTGCGCCCTTCGTGCGTCAGCAGCATGACGATGCTCGACAGGTTCGGGACGGAGCCGTCCGTGTACGCAGCCGAGATCACCTCCGGGTCGCCCCGCTTCTTCGCCTCGACCCAGCGCTTCTCCAACTGCGCGAGGGCCACGTCGTCGGGGGCGACGACCGTGACGTGGAGGTCGTCGAGCGTCGCCTCGGCGCCTTCGGTCAGCGGCCCGTCGAACAGGGGGTTCCCGGCCAGGCCCAGCGCCGCCGCTTCGTCGCGGATGGCCCGCCCCTGCCCGTAACTCGCCTTGACGGCACCGCTGTCAAGGAGCGCGGCGTCGACGAGCGGCTGGACGGACGCGCTGAGGCCCGGGGCCCGCCGGTCGACGAGTTCCTCCACGGAGTTGAACCACAGCCGCGTCACCGCGAAGGGCTCGGCGAGCTCCTCGCGCCGGGCGCGCCGTATCTCGGCGAGCAGCCTGAGCAGTCCGGCGGCGTGGTCGTCGTCGACGTGGGACAGGCAGACGACGTCGAGCACGGGGACGCCGCCGCCGCCCGGCTCCAGCCGCGTCAGCCGGTCGCGCAGCGAGGCTTCGTACACTCCGCCGGGGCCGCCGTCGACGAGCATGACGCGCCCGTCCGGCCGTCCCCACCGTACGAGGAAGCAGTCGCCGTGCCGGGCGTCGAGGAAATCGAAGGTGAGCATCGCGGGTCGCCTTCCTCCTTCGCTGCCGCTTTCCGGCCGCCGTCGTCCCGCCTCCGTCAGACGGACTGCATGGCCCGCAGGACGTCGACGAGGCCGTACCCCTGGAAGTCGCGCTCGCGTGCGAGGTCCGTTGCCGTGGAGCACAGGATCTGTTTGACCCGCTCGGGACGCCCGAGGAGTTCCCTGTTGCGGGCCAGCAGCATCGCCGCGGCCCCGCTGACGTGGGCGGCCGCCTGGCTGGTCCCGTGCATCGCGGAGATGCCCGCGCCGGGGATGGGGCCGTCGATGTCCTCGCCCGGGGCGAGGAGGTCCGGCTTCGGCCTGCCGTCGCCCGTGGGGCCGCGGCTGGAGAAGTAACTGACGCCGTGGCGGTGCGGGTTGCTGCGGTGTGTCGAGCCGACGGTGATGACCGACTCCGCGTTGCCCGGGTCGGAGATGCTGATGCTGCGGTAGTCGGCGCCCAGGGTCCGGACGGCTCCGCCGAACCCTGCGTTTCCGGCCGCCGTGACGACCACGACACCCGAGCGCACGAGGTGGTCGCACTCGATGCAGACGGGCGTCCATCCGGTGGAGTGGGTCGCCACGTCGTGCGGTACGGAGAGACTGATGTTGACCCCGGCGATGACGAACCGCCCGGCCTGCTCGTTGATGTGCCGGATGGCCTGGAGCGCCGTCACGATGGAGAACTCGTCGCCCTCGCCCCCGTCGTCGAGCACCCGGAAGTCGTAGAGGCGGATCTGCGGGCAGATGCCGCGGAACGCGCGGTCGGGCCAGCTGGCGCCGAGGATGCCGGCGACGTGGGTGCCGTGGGGGTCGCCCGGTGTCGTGTACGGCATGTCGGTCCGCACCGCCCGGACCTGGGCCGTGGGGAGTCCCATCTCGACGTACGGCAGGGCGCGGGTCCAGTCGATCAGCCCGTTCTCCAGCGCGTCGGCGGACAGAGTGCCGCGTACACCGACGAAGTTGAACGCCCGGGTGACGCGGGAGGCGAGTTGCTTCGCCGGGGTGACGGTGGTGTCCCAGCCGTAGAAGGCGGGGTGGCGGGCGTCGATGCCGCTGTCGACGACGGCCCAGCCGATCGAGCCGCAGTCGACGGAGAACACCTGCTCGGCGGCGTCCGCCTTGATGGTCGAGCGGGAACGGACGACCGCCGGGGCGGCCTGACGGTTCGTCGTCACCGAGGTGACCGGGTGGCGCTGCCTGCGGTCGATGACCCCGCGCGCCGGCAGGTCCGCCGGCCGGGTCAGGGGCGACTCCAGGGCGACGGACGCCAGCATGCCGGTCATCAGCCGGGTGATGGCCCCTTCACCGGCCGGCTCGCCCGGCCGGTCCGCGTGCGAGGCGGCGATGACGCCGTGCAACAGGTTGAGGAACCACTCGAGGTGTTTGCCGCGCTCCTGGCGCCGTTCGATGTTGTCGTGGACGTCGCTGGTCGGCGGGCTCTTCACATGTCCCTGGAGAGCCGCCTCGATGCCCGGCTGCCCCACCTGTTCGGCGATCTCCTGGGCGAGGCGGACCAGGCTGAGGAGGTTCGTCATGGGCAGGACCGCACGCACCACTTCGCCGAGCGTCAGCCGCGCCGCCACGAAGCTGCCCGCGGCGACCGGTTCGCACTCCGTCATCTCCAGTTCCCTGAAGTGCTGGAGGACGCGCAGGGCGCCGTGCTCCTCGTTGATGGCCAGGATCAGATCCTCACGGTGCTCCGGCGGGCACGGCTGGGCGAGTGCCAGCCAGGCGTCGAAACGCACGGGGCAGTTGGTGGCCCACGGAACGGGAAACGGTCCCTGCCCGTAGAACGCCGCCTCTAGTCGGTCGCGGTCCATGAGGGCTCCCGGATCCCTGGTCAGCCCGTACAGCGGCTGTGACGGAGGGACGGACATCGGCGGAACCGGTGTTACGGGTGGTGCTCCCATTCTCCGTCCGCGTCCCGGGGGCCGCAACAACGGGCGTTCAGCGCACGCCCTGTGGGCGGAACTGCACGCTGATGCGCGGCCCCACGGCTCGCGTCGTCTTGGGAATCGCGTGTTCCCAGGTGCGTTGGCAACTGCCGCCCATGACGATGAGGTCGCCGTGCCCGAGAGGTTTGTGCACCGTGGCGGCGTCCCGCCGGCGCGGACGCAGCGCCAGCTGGCGGGGCGCGCCCAGCGACATGATCGCGACCATGGTGTCCTCCGTGCTGCCCCGGCCGATGGTGTCCCCGTGCCAGGCGACGCTGTCATGTCCGTCGCGGTAGAGGCACAGCCCGGCCGTCACGAACGGTTCGCCGAGCTCGGCGGCGTAGTGCGCGTTCAGCGCGGTACGGGCCTCTTCGAGGCTCGGGTGCGGCAGGGGGTCGTCCGCGCCGAAGAACGCCAGGAGGCGCGGCACCTCCACCACGCGCTCGTACATGACGCGCTGCTCGGCGCGCCACTCGACGTCGTGCGCCAGGACGTCGAAGAGCGTGTCGGCCCCCGTGACCCACTGCGCCAGCACGTCGATCCAGGCGCCGTGTCCCAGTGCGGTACGGCGCAGCCCGTCCAGCGGGCCGAGGGCGATCTCGTCCCCCTGGTCGAAGAGCGAGCCCTGGAGGTGTACGGCCATGGGTCCAGCGTACCGTCACTCAAACGTGTGTACGAATTACAGCGCGAGCGGCTCGATGCCCCGGCCGAGCGGCGCGAAGAAGCCCGCCACCATCGCGTCGGTGACCTCCGCGAGGGAGCGCGGCGACCAGCGCGGGGAGCGGTCCTTGTCGATCACCTGGGCGCGGATGCCCTCGACCAGATCGGGCGAGGACAGCGCCGCGCACGAGACGCGGTACTCCTGCTCCAGGACCTGGGCCAGTGTGCCGAGCGCCGCCGCCCGGCGCATCGCGGTCAGCGTCACCTTGAGGGCGAGGGGCGACTTGGCGAGGATCGTCCCGGCCGCCTCCTTCGCCGCCGGTTCGCCGCTGTCGAAGAGCCGGTCGAGGATCTCCTCGACGGTGCCGGCCGCGTAGCAGTGGTCGATCCACGCCCGGTGGGCGGCGAGCTCCCCCTCCGGCGCCGGGCGGGCGTACCGGGCCACCGCGGCCGCCGCCTCCTCCGTCGCGAGCTCCGCGAGCAGGGCGGGCAGCCGCTCCGACGGCACGAAGTGGTCGGCGAGCCCGCACAGCAGGGCGTCCGCCGCGCCGACCGCCGCGCCGGTGAGGGCGAGGTGCGTGCCGAGTTGGCCCGGGGCCCGCGACAGCAGCCAGGTGCCGCCGACGTCCGGCACGAAACCGATGCCGGTCTCCGGCATGGCCACCCGGGAGCGTTCGGTGACGACGCGGACGCCGCCGTGCGCGGAGATCCCGACGCCGCCGCCCATCACGATGCCGTCCATGACGGCGACGTACGGCTTGGAGTAGCGCGCGATGTGGGCGTTCAGCCGGTACTCGTCGCGCCAGAACGCGGCCGAGGCGGTGCCCCCGGCCCGGGCGTCCGCGTGGATCGACCGGATGTCCCCGCCCGCGCACAGGCCCCGCTCCCCCGCCCCGGTGACCACCACGGTCGCGACGGCCGGGTCCCGCTCCCAGGAGCCGAGGGCGGCGGCGGCGCGGTTCACCATGGCGTGGTCGAGGGCGTTGATCGCGCGGGGGCGGTTCAGCGTGAGGCGGGCGGCGTGCCCGTCGGTGCGCAGCAGTACGGAGTCGGTCATCGGCCCAGGGTAGGGACGGTTCGTCCGATCGGGTGCAACCGGGCCGCGCGTGAAGCTGCGCTGTTGGCCCGGTTAAGAAAACCTCGATGGACCGCGCGCCGCCGGCGCGACAGATTGGTACGCGTTCACGATCTCCCCCGCACCCCGCCTGGAGCCGAAGCCATGAAGGCACTTGTCAAGCAGTACGCCGAGCCCGGGCTGTGGCTGATGGACGTGCCGGAGCCGGAGACGGGCCCCGGTGACGTGCTGATCAAGGTGCTGCGCACCGGCATCTGCGGCACGGACCTGCACATCAGGTCCTGGGACGGCTGGGCCCGGCAGGCCGTCTCCACACCGCTCGTCCTCGGCCACGAGTTCGTGGGAGAGGTCGCGGCCGTCGGCGCGGACGTCCAGGACATCGCGGTCGGGGACCTGGTCAGCGGCGAGGGCCACCTGGTGTGCGGGAAGTGCCGCAACTGTCTGGCGGGACGCCGCCACCTGTGCCGCTCCACGGTCGGGCTCGGTGTCGGCCGCGACGGCGCGTTCGCCGAGTACGTGGCCCTGCCGGCCTCCAACGTGTGGGTGCACCGCGCGAAGGTCGACCTGGACGTGGCCGCGATCTTCGACCCGTTCGGCAACGCGGTGCACACCGCGCTCTCCTTCCCGCTGGTCGGCGAGGACGTGCTGATCACCGGCGCGGGCCCCATCGGCATCATGGCGGCGGCCGTGGCCCGCCACGCCGGTGCGCGCAACGTGGTGATCACCGACGTCAGCGAGTCCCGTCTGGCCATCGCCCGCAAGGCCGGCGCGACCCTCGCCCTCAACGTCGCGGAGTCGGACATCGCGGACGCGCAGCGGCAGCTGGGCCTCAAGGAGGGCTTCGACATCGGTCTGGAGATGTCGGGCCGGCCGGAGGCGATGCGGGACATGGTCGCGAACATGACGCACGGCGGCC
Source organism: Streptomyces sp. NPDC046122 (assembly GCF_056429965.1). Taxonomy (NCBI): domain Bacteria; kingdom Bacillati; phylum Actinomycetota; class Actinomycetes; order Kitasatosporales; family Streptomycetaceae; genus Streptomyces; species Streptomyces sp. NPDC046122. The sequence goes on from NZ_JBWKLQ010000001.1 coordinate 794,809, forward strand.
GGATCGCGATGCTCGGCCTGCCGGCCGAGGAGTTCGCGGTCGACTGGTCGAAGATCGTGACGTCGATGATCACCGTCAAGGGAATCTACGGGCGCGAGATGTTCGAGACCTGGTACGCCATGACGGTGCTGCTGGAGGGTGGCCTGGACCTGAGCCCCGTCATCACGGGGAGCTACGCGCACCAGGACTTCGACGCGGCGTTCGACGAGGCGGCGACCGCACGCAGCGGCAAGATCATCCTCGACTGGACCACCTGAGCCCCTACCGCCCCGCCGCCCCGACGCGGCGGGAGCACGGAGCGCCGCGTCGCGGCGACCGTCCGGTCCGGCGCCCGGTCCCGCGCGGCGTCGATCAGCCCGGACCGCCCACACCACCTCACCGCAGGAGAGCCCGCCCCATGTTCACCTCCGTCCGCGAAGACCTCCGCACCACCCTCGACGAGATCCGCACCGCCGGCCTCTACAAGCCCGAGCGCGTCATCGCCACCCCCCAGAGCGCCTCCGTCTCCGTCCCCTCCGGCGACGTCCTCAACTTCTGCGCCAACAACTACCTGGGCCTGGCCGACCACCCCGAGGTCGTCGCCGCCGCCAAGGACGCCCTCGACCGCTGGGGCTACGGCATGGCCTCGGTCCGCTTCATCTGCGGCACCCAGGAGATCCACAAGGAGCTGGAGCAGCGCCTCTCCGCGTTCCTCGGCCAGGAGGACACGATCCTGTACTCCTCCTGCTTCGACGCCAACGGCGGCGTCTTCGAGACCCTCCTCGGCCCGGAGGACGCGGTCATCTCCGACGCCCTGAACCACGCGTCGATCATCGACGGCATCCGCCTGTCCAAGGCCCGCCGCCACCGCTACGCCAACCGCGACCTCGCCGACCTGGAGCAGCAGCTCAAGGACACGCAGGACGCCCGCCGCCGCCTGATCGTCACCGACGGCGTGTTCTCCATGGACGGTTACGTCGCCCCGCTCGCCGAGATCTGCGACCTCGCCGACCGGTACGACGCCATGGTCATGGTCGACGACTCGCACGCCGTCGGCTTCGTCGGTCCCGAGGGTCGCGGCACCCCCGAACTGCACGGCGTGATGGACCGCGTCGACATCATCACCGGCACGCTCGGCAAGGCGCTGGGCGGCGCGTCCGGCGGTTACGTCGCGGCCCGCGCGGAGATCGTCGAGCTGCTGCGCCAGCGCTCGCGCCCGTACCTCTTCTCCAACTCCCTCGCCCCGGTGATCGCCGCCGCGTCGATCAAGGTCCTCGACCTCCTGGAGTCGGCGGGCGAGCTGCGCGAGCGCCTCACCGCCAACACGAAGCTCTTCCGCACGAAGATGACCGAGGCCGGCTTCGAGATCCTGCCCGGCGACCACGCCATCGCGCCCGTCATGATCGGCGACGCGGCGGAGGCCGGCCGCATGGCGGAACTGCTGCTGGAGCGCGGCGTGTACGTGATCGGCTTCTCGTACCCCGTGGTCCCCATGGGCGCGGCGCGCATCCGCGTCCAGCTCTCGGCGGCGCACTCGACCGCCGACGTCGAGCGGGCCGTGGCGGCCTTCGTCGACGCCCGCGCGACAATGGCTGTGTGATCGACCCCAGACGACTGCGCATCCTGCGGGCCGTGGCGGACCACCGGACGGTGACCGCCGCGGCGGCGGCGCTGTACCTGACCCCGTCGGCCGTCTCCCAGCAGCTCGCCGCGCTGGAGCAGGAGACCGGGCACACCCTGCTGACCCGCAGCGGTCGGGGTGTACGCCTGACGGCGGCGGGCGACATCCTGCTGGCCCACGCCAACGCGGTGCTGTCCCAGCTGGAGCGGGCGGAGGCCGAGCTGGCGGCGTACGCGGGCGGGGCGGCCGGCGAGGTGCGGGTGGTGGCCTTCGCGACCGGCATCGCGGAGGTGCTGGCCCCGGCGATCAGCCGCCTCGCGGACGGGCACCCCGGCATCCGGATACGGGTGCGGGACGCCGAGGGCGACGAGAGCCTGCCCCTGGTGCTGGACGGCGAGGCGGACGTGGCGCTGGCGGTGGAGTACCGGGGAGCGCCGCGCGAGGACGACCGGCGCCTCGCCCGTGTACCGCTCTACGCGGAGCCCTTCGACGCCGTGCTGCACGCGTCGCATCCACTCGGCCAGAACCCCGAGGTCGCGCTGGCCGAACTGGCCGACAGCGACTGGATCGGCCCGTACCCCGGCAATCCCTGCCACGACGTGATGCTGCTGGCCTGCGAACTCGCCGGCTTCCAGCCGCGCCTGGCGCACTCGTCGGACGACTTCCGGGCCGTCGTGGCGCTGGCGGGCGCGGGGGCGGGCGTGGCGCTGGTGCCCCGTTCGGCGCTGCGCGGGATGGAACTGAAGGACACGGTGGTACGTCCGGTCGCGGGCCCCGCCGCCACCCGCCGCGTGTTCGCGGCGGTGCGCCGGGGGGCGGAGGACCACCCGCTGATCAAGCCGGTGCTTGACGCCCTCGCAGCGTCGGCGGCCGGCCTCTCCACCACGGGCTGACGGCGGCCTGCGGACCCGGCGGCACCGGCCGGTCCGAGCGCGGTCCCGCCGTCTTCGGCGTCCCGCAGCACACCCCCGCCCGTCCGAACGCGCAACTCACCCGGGACAGGCCGGAGACGAGGCCCACCGTTACGCCCCGGCGCTCGCCGTCACGACCGGGCGAAGTCCCCCGCCTGGCCGGTGACGGCCCGCGCCCGCTCGGCGGCCGGGGCCGCCGCCTCGTCCGCGAGCGGCAGCCGGGGCTCGGAGGCCGGCGCGTCCGCGGGGTGTTCCGGCCCGTCGCCGGCCCGCCCTCGCTCCCGGTGCTGCTCGGGCGGCGGCCCCTGCTGTTGCGCCGCCCGCTCCAGGAACCGCAGCAGTTCCACGGGGAAGGGCAGGACCAGCGTCGAGTTCTTCTCGGCCGCCACGGCCACCACCGTCTGCAGCAGGCGCAGTTGCAGCGCCGCCGGCTGGTCGGACATGACCCCCGCCGCCTCCGCCAGCTTCTTCGACGCCTGGAGTTCCGCGTCCGCGTTGATGACGCGCGCCCGCCGCTCGCGGTCGGCCTCGGCCTGCCGGGCCATGGACCGCTTCATCGTCTCCGGCAGCGACACGTCCTTGATCTCGACCCGGTCGATCGACACGCCCCATCCCACGGCAGGGCTGTCGAGCATCAGCTCGAGACCCTGGTTGAGTTTCTCCCGGTTCGACAGCAGGTCGTCGAGATCGCTCTTGCCGATGATCGAGCGCAGCGACGTCTGCGCCATCTGGGAGACCGCGAACCGGTAGTCCTCCACCCGGACGACGGCGTCGGCGGCGTCCATCACCTTGAAGTAGATGACGGCGTCCACCCGCACCGTGACGTTGTCGCGGGTGATGCCGTCCTGAGCGGGCACCGGCATCGTCACGATCTGCATGTTCACTTTCCGCAGCCGGTCGACCCCGGGCACGATCATGGTGAGACCGGGGCCCCGGATGTCCTGGCGCAGGCGCCCGAGGCGGAACACCACGCCCCGCTCGTACTGCCGCACCACGCGCGCCCCAGCCGCCACGTACACGACGACGGCCGCTCCCGTGGCCGCCCCGACTGTCAGAAGCTCCTCGAGCATCACGACCCCCAATGGGTCCGAGCCGCACCTTAATTGTCACGATACGCCCGGGTATGCGCCCAGGTCGAGAAGCCCATCACTCCCCGCAATTGAACATGGAATCCATTTGCATGTAGCGTTCGGTGACCGCACACCCGGCGCACTCTCTCCCCAGGAGGACTCCCATGGCCGTACCCAAGCGGAAGATGTCCCGCAGCAACACCCGCCACCGGCGCGCCCAGTGGAAAGCCACCACACCGCAGCTCGTTCCCGTGACCGTCGACGGCTCGGTGTACCGCGTGCCGCAGCGGCTGGCCAAGGCGTACGAGCGCGGCCTCCTGCGCCCCGAGGGCTGACCGGCATGAGCGAGCCGACCCTCCCCGGCCGCGGCCGGCTGCCCGTCACCGTGCTCTCCGGGTTCCTGGGAGCGGGCAAGACGACCCTGCTCAATCACATCCTGGGCAACCGGGACGGCCTGCGCGTCGCCGTGATCGTCAACGACATGAGCGAGGTCAACATCGACGCCGCGCTCGTGCGGGGCGGCACGGCTGAGCTCTCGCGCACCGAGGAGCGTCTGGTCGAGATGACGAACGGGTGCATCTGCTGCACCTTGCGCGACGACCTGCTCGAAGAGGTCGGCCGGCTGGCCGGGGAGGGCCGTTTCGACTACCTGCTCATCGAATCGAGCGGCATCTCCGAACCCATGCCGGTCGCCGCCACGTTCGCCTTCCCCCGCGACGACGGGGCGACGCTCGGCGACGTGGCCCGCCTGGACACCATGGTCACCGTCGTGGACGCCGCCGGTTTCCTGCCCGAGCTGAACGGCGGCGACGGGCTCGCCGAACGCGGTCTCGACCAGTACGAGGACGACGACCGCACGGTCAGCGACCTGCTGATGGACCAGATCGAGTTCGCCGACGTCATCGTGCTCAACAAACTCGACCTCGTCGACACGGAGACCGCGCACCGGCTGCGGGCGGCCCTCTCCCGCCTCAACCCGGCGGCCAGGATCGTCACCGCCACCCACGGCCGCGTCTCCCCCGCCGAGGTGCTGGGCACCGGGCTCTTCGACCTGGAGCGTGCCCAGGAGGCTCCGGGCTGGGTGCGGGAGCTGAACGGCGACCACGTGCCGGAGACCGAGGAGTACGGCATCTCCAGCACGGTGTTCCGCGCGGAACGCCCCTTCCATCCGTGGCGCCTGTGGGAGTTCGTCACCGCCGGACTCGACAGCGGGGCGTACGGGCAGATCCTGCGCTCCAAGGGCTTCTTCCGGCTGGCCACCCGGCCGCGCGTCACGGGCCTGTGGTCGCAGGCCGGCGCGGTGGCCCGCTTCGAACCCTCGGGGGCGTACGACCCGGCCACCGGGCACGGGCAGGAACTCGTCTTCATCGGTACGGGCCTGCGGGCGGAGGCGCTGCACGGCGCGCTGACGGCGTGCCTGGCCGCCGCCGGCGAGGACGCCGTGGCGGACGACCCGTTCCCCGCCTGGGAGACGTACGGCATCGACGACGCGTGCGCGCACGAGGCCCCGGTACCGCAGGGAGCCTGATCCCGCGCCGCGCACACGGGCGGCCCGGTGTCCGATTCCTTCAAGATCGGTGGCGGGCCGCCCGCCTACGGTGAACGCATGACTCCACGACTCGACGCCCTGGGGATCGTGGCCGCCGACATGGCCGCCTCGCTCGCCTTCTACCGGCTCCTCGGCCTGAACGTCCCCGCCGGGGCCGACACCGCCCCGCACGCGGAGGCCACGCTGCCCAACGGGCTGCGCGTCCTGTGGGACACCGAGGAGACGATGCGCTCCTTCGACCCGCAATGGACCAGGCCCGAGGGCGGCGACCGGGTCGGGCTCGCGTTCCGCTGCGACAGCCCCGCCGAGGTCGACGCGGTGTACGCCGAACTGACCGCCGCCGGGCACCGGGGACACCTCGAGCCCTGGGACGCGTTCTGGGGTCAGCGGTACGCGGTGGTGCTGGACCCCGACGGCTGCGGCGTCTCGCTGTTCGCCGACCGGGACGCCGCGTAGGCGCCCAGCGTCGTGCCGGCCAGGTCGCGCACCTCGCGGGAGAGGTGCGCCTGGTCGGCGCAGCCGGCGGCGAGGGCGGCCTCGGCGTACGGCACACCGGCGCGCACCAGGGCCAGTGCCCGCTGCAGCCGCAGGATCCTGGCCAGCGTCTTGGGTCCGTATCCGAAGGCGGCCAGTGAACGGCGGTGCAGCTGCCGGGCGCTGAGCCCGGCGGCCTCGGCGGCCACGCCGACGGTGGCGCCCGCGTCCAGCCGGCGGGCGACGGCGCGGAGCAGCGGGTCCGGCGGCGGCGCCTGCGCCGCCTGCCGCAGAGCCAGGGCCTCCAGGGCGGCGGCCGGATCCGGCGCGCCGCCGACCGCGCCGGCCAGGGCGCGCACCCTCGCCGCCGGCCACAGGTCCGCGAGAGCCACCCGCCGGTCGCGCAGCTCGTGCGCGGGCACGCCGAGGAGCGCGGGGGCCGCGCCGGGGGCGAAGCGCACTCCGTCGTAGCGGGCTTCCGCGCCCGCGGGGGTGTCACCCGGCGGATGGGCGCGGGTGTCCGGGCCCGCGACGTACAGCGTGCCGTCGGTCCACAGCAGGTCCATGCACCCGTCGGGGAGGACGGGGTGGGCGGGACCGGACGCGGTGGGAACGGTGCGGGACCAGACGACGGCGCCGCCGAGCCGGGATGCGCGTTCCGTGTACACGCCTCCCAGCGTAGGGAACGCCGAGACCGTCCTGCCCGGCGACCGCGCCGGGGGCGGGGCCGCCGCGTGGCGCGCCTCGCCTACGGCTGTGACTTCCGGGTCTCGCGCGCCTCCCGGGGCTCCCGGGGGGGCGTCTCCTTCGCTTCCTTCTCGCGGCTCGTGTGCAGGCGGGACTTCACGTCGTCCGGCGGCAGGAACCGCGACCAGCGCTCAGGGAACTCGGACGGCATGTCCGGGTCGGAATCGTCCCCTTCCCCGTCGGCCGCCGCGGCGCGCGCCGCCTCCGCACGCGCTATGACCGCCGCCGCCTGGGCCGTGCGTACCCGGTCGTTCGCCTCGCGGGCCGCGGCGGTGGCGACCGAGGGCCAGACGCGGTCGATCGCCGCGTTGACCGCCGCGCCCACCAGGACCGCGAAGGCGCAGATGCAGATCCACAGCAGGACGGCGATCGGGGCCGCGAGGGAGCCGTAGATGGTCGGTCCCTCGACCGTGCTGGTGAGGTAGATACGGAGCAGGAAGCTCCCCAGGACGCACATCGCGAGCGCCATGAGCGCACCGGGGACGTCCTCGACCCACGGCGAACGCACGGGAACGGACACGTGGTAGAGCGTCGTCAGGAAGACGATGGACAGCACTATGACCACGGGCCAGTACAGGACGCTTATGACCTCCGTCCCGAACGGCACCAGGTCCACCACCCGGTCGGGGCCGACCACCATCAGCGGCAGCACCACCGCGCCGATGATCAGTGCGACGACGTACAGGAGGAAGGCGAGCAGCCGGGTCTTCACGATGCCGCGGTGGCCGTCGAGGCCGTACATGACGGTGATGGTGTCGATGAAGACGTTGACCGCGCGCGAGCCCGACCACAGGGCGATGGCGAAGCCGATGGAGATGATGTCCGGGCGGGCGCCCTGGGTCACGTCGGCGATGAGGGGTTTCGCGAAGTCGTTGACGCCCCGTTCGGAGAGGACCGTTTCGGCGGCGGTCAGGATGTTGCGCTCGATGGACGCGACCGTGTCGGTGTCGGTCCAGGCGTCGACGTAACCGAGCAGGCCGATCATGCCGAGCAAGAGGGGCGGCAGGGACAGCAGGGTGAAGAACGCCGCCTCGGCGGCGAGACCGAGGATGCGGTACTCGATGCACGAGTTGACGGTGTCCTTCAGCAGCAACCAGACCAACTTGCGCTTCGAGACATTGCGGTAGAGGACTCTGGCCCGGTGAAGCCGGCCCTCAGGCCGTTCGGGTGTTTCTTTTGCTGCCTGCACCTCCTTACCGTAGCGGCATGGCAGCCACCACACACACAGTGACCAACCAGGCTCCGCCCCTGGTCGAGTACGACGTATTCACCGCCGACAGGGCCCTGTCCGAGGGTGTGGAGCGGCACATCGCGCCCGAACTCGCGGTGCGCGTACGGGAGGAACTGGCGGCCCTCGGCCGCTCCGCGGGATCCCGGCAGGCGCAGGAATGGGGCGTGCAGGCCAACGAGAACCCGCCGAAACTCCGCACCCACGACCGCTACGGCCACCGGATCGACGAGGTCGACTTCCATCCGTCCTGGCACCGGCTGCTGGGCAAGGCCGTCGCGGCGGGGCTCACCGACGCGTGGGGGCGGCCCGGCGGGCACGTGCGGCGGGCCGCCGGGTTCCTGGTGTGGACGCAGGCCGAGGCGGGGCACGGCTGCCCGGTGTCGATGACGCACGCCGCCGTACCGGCGCTGCGGACCGACCCGGCGCTGGCCGCCGAGTGGGAGCCGCGGCTCACCTCCCCCGTGTACGAGGAGGGGCTGACCGCGCCGTCGCTGAAGGCCGGGGCCCTCTTCGGGATGGGCATGACGGAGAAGCAGGGCGGCAGCGACGTACGCGCCAACACCACGAACGCCGAGCCGCTGGCCGGCGAGGGCGAGTACCTGCTCACCGGGCACAAGTGGTTCTGTTCGGCGCCGATGTGCGACGGCTTCCTGGTGCTGGCGCAGGCGCCGGGCGGGCTGAGCTGCTTCCTGGTGCCCCGGGTGCTCGCGGACGGGACCCGGAACGTGTTCCGGATCCAGCGGCTGAAGGACAAGCTGGGCAACCGGTCGAACGCGTCGAGCGAGGTCGAGTTCGACGGGACGTGGGCGCGGCTGGTCGGCGAGGAGGGGCGCGGCGTGCGCACCATCATCGAGATGGTGGCCGCGACGCGGCTGGACTGCGTGATCGGCTCGGCGGCGCTGATGCGCCAGTCCGTGGCCCAGGCGACGCACCACGCGGCGTACCGCAGCGCGTTCGGCGGGAAGCTGATCGACAAGCCGCTGATGCGCAACGTCCTGGCGGACCTGGCGCTGGAGTCGGAGGCGGCGACGACGCTCGCGCTGCGGCTGGCGGCGGCGTACGACAGCGACACCGAGCAGGACCGCGCCTTCCTGCGGCTCGCGGTGCCCGCGGCCAAGTACTGGGTGACGAAACGGTGCACGCCGGTCGCGGCCGAGGCGCTCGAGTGCCTGGGCGGCAACGGGTACGTCGAGGAGTCCGGCATGCCGAGGCTGCTGCGCGAGTCGCCGCTCAACTCGATCTGGGAGGGCTCGGGGAACGTGCAGGCCCTGGACGTCCTGCGGGCGCTCCAGCGCGAACCGCAGGCACTGAACGCCTTCCTCACCGAGATCGGGCAGGCGCGCGGCGCCGATCACCGCCTCGACGGGGCGATCAAGGACCTGCTGACCGACCTCGCCGACCTGGGCGGCATGGAGGGGCGGGCGCGCCGCGTCGTCGAGCGGATGGCGCTCGTGCTGCAGGGCTCGCTGCTGGTGCGGTGGGCGCCGCCGGAGGTCGCGGACGCGTTCTGCGCGTCGCGGCTCGGGGGCGACTGGGGGACGGCGTTCGGCACGCTGCCGCACAGTCTCGACCTGGCGTCGGTGGTGGAGCGGGCGCGGGCGGAGGTCTGAACGGCCTCGACCAGCGCCCGACCCGGCGGGCCGCCGGGGGAACGACCCGCCGGGAGACTGGAGCCGCCGGGGTGATGCTGCGCCGACACGGCACCACCCCGGCTGAACGTCTCCACTCTCGTACAAGCGCGACCCGGCGCACGAGAGTTGCAGACCGTTGCAAAGTTTGTGCTGACTCCTGGGCGCGCGCGCCCGGGGCGGGGCACGATGAGCGATGAAGACCTCACAGCAAGTGACTTTCTCGTGAGTTACGGGGTACGCCCAGTGAAGACCGAACCTCTCGATCCCCGCGGCCTGTCTCGGCTGAGCGCGCAGCACAGCGCCGACGCCGCCCGGCTGCTGGCCCGGGTCCGGGACGCCGCCCTCTCCGGCGGGACACCGCACGCCGCCCCGCGTCCCGTCATCGACGCGTCCTGGCAGCGTGTGATGCGCATCGGGATCGACCCCGACCGGAGCACCAGCAGCGAGCTGCTGCCGGCCGGCGAGCTGGAGCACCGGCGCCGGGCGACCGCGCTCGGTGAGCTGCTGCCGTCGCTCAGCCAGGGGCTGCTCACGGCCGTGCAGGCTTCGCAGCAGATCATGGTCGTGACCGACGAGGAGGGCCGCGTCCTGTGGCGCGACGGCGACCGCGGGGTCATGCGCAAGGCCGACGGCATCTGCCTGGAGGCGGGCGCGGCGTGGAGCGAGGAGACGACCGGCACCAACGGCATCGGCACCGCCCTGGAGCTGCGCAGGCCGGTCCAGGTGCACTCCGCCGAGCATTACGTCCGTACGCTGCACGACTGGACGTGCGCGGCGGCGCCCGTGCACGACCCACGCGACGGGCGGCTCCTCGGCGTCATAGACGTGAGCGGGGCCGAGTCCACGTTCCACCCGGCCACGCTCGCCCTCGTCGAATCCGTGGCCCGGCTCGCCGAGGCCGAACTGCGCGACCGGCACCTCACATCCGTCGAGCGCCTGCGGTCGGTGGCCTCGCCGATCCTGTGCCGGGTGGGCGGCCGCGCGCTCGCGGTCGACTCGCACGGCTGGCTCGCGGCGGTGACGGGGATGCCGCCGGTCGACCGGCTGCCGCTGCCCAAGTCGTTCCGGGCCGGGCGCAGATGGCTGCCTTCACTGGGGATGTGCGCGGTGGAGCCGCTGCCGGGCGGGTGGCTGGTGCGGGTGGAGGAGGAGGCGGCGGAGGGCGCGGTGGGCCGGGTCGTTCTCGACCTGAGCGGCCGGCGCCGGTCGTCGGTGACCGTCTCGGGGGCGGCCGGGCAGTGGACGCACGAGCTCACCCCCCGGCACGCGGAGCTGCTGTACGTGCTGAGCGTGCACCGGGAGGGGCGCAGCGCGGCGGAGCTGGCGGCCGATCTGTTCGGGGACCGGACGCGCACGGTCACGGTACGAGCGGAGATGTCCCGGCTGCGGCGGCACCTGGCCCAGGTGCTGGCGCACCGCCCGTACCGCTTCGTCGACGAGGTGGAAGTGGAGGTGCTCCCGCCGGCCCACCGGACGGATCTCCTCCCCCACTCCACGGCCCCCATGATCACGGCGGCGCGCCGGCTGCCGGCGTAGGCCCGGGGCGTACGGGGTCCGGCTCACGCGTGGCTCCCCCCGCCGGCGGTGCGCCGGCGGGGGGAGCGGGCTGTGCGGGGCCCGGTACGGCGGTCTGATCAGATCCCGGGTATCTCGCGGGCCCGGAACGCGTCGCGCACCGCCGTCTCCGCCGCCGCGCCGTACATCTTCCGGGCCGTCGCGATCGTCGTCCGGGCCGCGTCGGTGAAGCTGGTGTCCGGGGCGAAGCCGAACTGGGCGTTCACGATGACGCGGTCCGCCGTGCGCACGCCGAGCTTCGACCGGATGTCGAGGAGGGCCCGGGACCAGATCTGGCCGTCGGCGTGCACCTGGCCGACCCGGTCGTCGTACACCTTGTCGCCGTCGATGCGGCGCAGGCAGTGGGGGGCGGTCGAGGTGTAGGAGACGGCGTCCCAGTCGGCGACGCACGCGAGGTCCGCCTTCAGCGGCCAGCCGTACTTCGCCGCCGCGTGCGCGCCCACGGTCACGGCGAGGTAGTCGCCGAACGCCTCACCGATGGCGCCCGCCTCCACGGACGTGCCGAAGCCGGGCACCTGCGCGTGGTGCACGGCGTGGCCGTACTCGTGCATCACCACCTCGGCGTCCTCGGCGTCGTCGACCCCGCCCTTGCCGAAGCGGATCTCCGCCTTCTTGTCCGTGAAGAAGGAGTTGTCGGAGCCCCACTGGTTGATGCGGACCGGCTGGGCGCGGTCGTTCGCCCCGGGCAGCTCGCTGCCGAAGCCGAGGCCCTGGAGGTACTCCTGCGACTCGTTGACCCAGAAGTAGGCCATGACCTGCTCGAACTGGTCGTCGGCGCGGTCGTACGTGCCGGCCTCGGCGATCTTCGCGGAGGCGCCGGTGTCCGATCTCACGTATGCCCACCTGCCGGACAGGCCGCCGCTCGCGTCGAGGTTGCGCAGCGGGGCCGTGGCGTAGGCGGAGGAGGGGACGGCGTCCGCGGAGTCCTTGCCGTCGGTGAGCGACTGGTCGTTCGAGGACTGGACGGGGTTGACCATGAACAGGCGGGCCTGGGGCCCGCCCGAGGCCCCGGCGGGGGCGGTCAGCACCGCGAGGGAGGCGAGGGCCGCGGTGAGGGTGGCCGCGGCGAGCATGCCGCGGTGTGAGCGACGGGACATGGAACATCCTTCTGCCAAGGGATGCGGGGGGTGGCGTGGCGCGGGCGAGATCATCCCGCACGCGTCCCGCTTTGGCCAGGGCCCGGGCCCGTGGTTCGCTTGCCGCATGAGCACCGTCACCGTGACCACCTGGTCCCTGGAACAGACCTCACCCGACGATCTGCGGCCGGCCGCCGAGCCGCGGGGTGACGTCCGGATCGTCCGGGCGGAGATCCCCTCCCCCGAGTTCAGCCGCTTCCTCTACACGGCGGTGGGCGGCGACATCCGGTGGACGGACCGGCTCGGGCTCACGTACGCGCAGTGGCAGGAGGCGCTGGAGCGGTCCGGCGTCGAGACCTGGGTCGCGTACGAGAACGGCACTCCGGCCGGGTACGTGGAGCTGGACCCGCAGGACGAGGGCGTCGTGGAGATCATGTACTTCGGTCTGATCCCCGCCTTCCGGGGGCGGCGGATCGGCGGCCATCTGCTGTCCTACGGCGTGGCGCGCGCGTGGGACCTCGCCGAGCGGTGGCCGGGACGCCCCGCGACGAAGCGGGTGTGGCTGCACACGTGCAGCAAGGACGGGCCGCACGCCATGGACAATTACCTGCGCCGCGGATTCCGGCTCTTCGAGACGAAGACCGCCGAGGAAGCGGACGTACGGACGCCGGGGCCGTGGCCCGGAGCGCGCGCCTGAACGACCGGGGGCGGCCGGGCAGCGGCCCTCGGAAGCGGCCCGGGCGAGCGGCCCGCAGAAGTGACCGGTGACACACCTTCTCGCGATGCGAGACAGTCTTGTCCACATTGTGGGCGGTGGTGGACTGGCCGGAGATCCGCGTGACACGCTTCCGTCATGTCTTCAGCTGGAGTTGCCTTGGTGAGTCGGCGGCACGTCGACCTCGGCCGCATGTCCAGCGCCATCTGTCCGGTGGGCTGACAGCACAGCACCACCGGACCCACTCAGCCGTCCCCGCCGTCGCGGACGAGCCGGCCACCCCGATGCGCACGGGTGCTCCGCCCCTTGGGCGAAGCGCTCCGATCTGTCGTGTCCGACCGGCTTTTCGCAGGTCATAGGGGACGGCCGGCGCGATCCGCCACCCCCTTGAGCCGCCAGAGAAGGACGAACAACCATGGCCGCCACGCCGGACAAGCCCGCTACCGTCACGCCCCGCCGCAAGGCCGGACGCCACCGTGGCGAGGGTCAGTGGGCCGTAGGTCACTTCACCCCCCTCAATGGCAACGAGCAGTTCAAGAAGGACGACGACGGTCTCAATGTGCGGACACGCATTGAGACGATCTACTCCAAGCGGGGATTCGACTCCATCGACCCCAACGACCTCCGGGGACGCATGCGCTGGTGGGGTCTCTACACCCAGCGCAAGCCCGGGATCGACGGCGGCAAGACCGCGATCCTGGAGCCGGAGGAGCTGGACGACGAGTTCTTCATGCTCCGCGTGCGCATCGACGGCGGCCGGCTGACCACCGAGCAGCTGCGCGTCATCGGCGAGATCTCGCAGGAGTTCGCGCGCGGGACCGCCGACCTCACGGACCGGCAGAACGTCCAGTACCACTGGATCCGGATCGAGGACGTGCCGGAGATCTGGCGGCGGCTGGAAGAGGTCGGGCTGTCGACGACCGAGGCGTGCGGTGACACGCCCCGCGTGATCCTCGGCTCGCCCGTCGCGGGCATCGCCGAGAACGAGATCATCGACGGCTCCCCCGCCATCGACGAGATCCAGCGCCGCTTCATCGGCAACCCGGACTTCTCGAACCTGCCCCGCAAGTTCAAGTCCGCGGTGTCCGGCTCGCCGCAGCTCGACGTGGCGCACGAGATCAACGACATCGCCTTCGTGGGCGTGGACCACCCCGAGCACGGGCCCGGCTTCGACCTGTGGGTCGGCGGCGGGCTCTCCACCAACCCCAAGCTCGGTGTCCGCCTCGGCGCCTGGGTGCCGCTGGACGAGGTGCCGGACGTCTACGGCGGCGTCATCGGTATCTTCCGCGACTACGGCTACCGGCGCCTGCGCACCCGCGCCCGCCTGAAGTTCCTCGTCGCCGACTGGGGCCCGGAGAAGTTCCGCCGGATCCTGGAGGACGAGTACCTCGAGCGCAAGCTCGTCGACGGCCCCGCGCCCGAGCAGCCCACCGGCACCTGGCGCGACCACCTCGGCGTGCACAAGCAGAAGGACGGCCGTTTCTACGTCGGCTTCGCCCCGCGCGTCGGCCGCGTGGACGGCGCCACGCTGACGAAGATCGCCGACCTGGCCGGCGCGCACGGCTCGGGCCGGCTGCGCACCACCGCCGAGCAGAAGATGATCGTGCTCGACGTCGAAGAGGCGCAGGTCGAGTCGCTGGTGGCCGGGCTCGAGGCGCTGGACCTGCGGGTCACGCCCTCGCCGTTCCGGCGCGGCACGATGGCCTGCACCGGCATCGAGTTCTGCAAGCTCGCGATCGTCGAGACGAAGGCGCGCGGCGCCTCGCTCATCGACGAGCTGGAGCGGCGCATCCCGGAGTTCGACGAGCCCATCACCATCAACATCAACGGCTGCCCGAACGCCTGCGCCCGTATCCAGGTGGCGGACATCGGTCTCAAGGGGCAGCTGGTCCTGGACGCCGACGGCAACCAGGTCGAGGGCTTCCAGGTGCACCTGGGCGGCGCGCTCGGTCTGGAGGCCGGCTTCGGCCGCAAGGTGCGCGGCCTGAAGGTCACTTCGGCCGAGCTGCCCGACTACGTCGAGCGCGTCCTGCTCCGCTTCCAGGAGCAGCGCGAGGACGGCGAGCGCTTCGCCACCTGGGCGGCGCGGGCGAGCGACGGTGACCTGTCGTGAGCGAGCGCGCGGCGCCGTTCCACTGCCCGTACTGCGGCGACGAGGACCTGCGGCCCAACGAGACCGGTCACGGCGCGTGGGAATGCGCGGCGTGCAACCGCGCCTTCCAGTTGAAGTTCCTCGGGCTGCTCGCCCGTGGGGTTCGGCGCAACGACGGCGGAGGGGACGATATATGACCACGGTTCAGGAAGATCTCAAGTCACTGGCGGAACAGGCCGGGCGGGACCTCGAAGAGGCCTCCGCCCTGGACATCCTCACGTGGGCCGCCGACACCTTCGGCGACCGCTTCTGCGTGACCTCCTCCATGGAGGACGCCGTCGTCGCCCACCTGGCCTCCCGCGCCAAGCCCGGCGTGGACGTCGTCTTCCTCGACACCGGCTACCACTTCCCGGAGACCATCGGGACGCGGGACGCCGTCGAGGCCGTCATGGACGTCAACGTCATCACGCTGCTGCCCTGGCAGTCCGTCGAGGAGCAGGACGCCGAGTACGGGCCGAAGCTGCACGACCGCGACCCCGACCTGTGCTGCGCCCTGCGCAAGGTCAAGCCCCTCGAGGACGGTCTGAAGGGCTACAGCGCCTGGGCGACCGGCCTGCGCCGCGACGAGTCCCCGACCCGGGCGAAAACCCCGGTCGTCGGCTGGGACGAGAAGCGGCAGAAGGTCAAGATCTCGCCGATCGCCCGCTGGACGCAGGACGACGTGGAGGCGTACGTCGCCGAGCACGGGGTCCTCACCAACCCGCTGCTGATGGACGGTTACGCGTCCGTGGGCTGCGCCCCCTGCACCCGGAGGGTCGAGGAGGGCGAGGACGCCCGCGCCGGCCGCTGGGCGGGGCGCAACAAGACGGAATGCGGGCTGCACGGCTGATGACGAACGATCAGGAGAACCACGTGACTGGGGCCACTGTCTGGCTCACGGGTCTGCCGAGCGCCGGCAAGACCACCATCGCCTACGAGCTGGCCGGACGGCTGAAGGCCGAAGGCCGCCGTGTCCAGGTGCTGGACGGCGACGAGATCCGCGAGTTCCTCTCGGCGGGCCTCGGCTTCAGCCGCGAGGACCGGCACACCAACGTCCAGCGGATCGGTTACGTCGCCGAACTGCTCGCCCGCAACGGCGTGCTGGCCCTGGCACCCGTCATCGCGCCGTACGCCGACAGCCGCGAGGCCGTCCGCAAGCGCCACCAGAGCGAGGGCACCGCGTACCTGGAGGTGCACGTCGCCACGCCGGTGGACGTGTGCTCCGTACGCGATGTGAAGGGTCTGTACGCCAAGCAGGCGGCCGGCGAGATTTCCGGGCTCACCGGGGTCGACGACCCCTACGAGGCTCCCGAGTCGCCCGACCTGCGGATCGAGTCGCACCAGCAGACGGTGCAGGAGTCCGCCGCCGCGCTGCACGCGCTGCTCACCGAAAGGGGTCTGGCATGACGACGACCGCCACCAGCGTCAACGAGGGCACCGACAGCCCCTACGCGCTCAGCCACCTGGACGCCCTGGAGTCCGAGGCCGTCCACATCTTCCGCGAGGTGGCGGGCGAGTTCGAGCGGCCGGTGATCCTGTTCTCCGGCGGCAAGGACTCGATCGTCATGCTGCACCTGGCGCTCAAGGCGTTCGCGCCGGCGCCGGTCCCCTTCTCGCTGCTGCACGTCGACACCGGGCACAACTTCCCGGAGGTGCTGGAGTACCGCGACCGCACCGTCGCCGAGCACGGGCTGCGGCTGCACGTCGCGTCCGTGCAGGAGTACATCGCCGCCGGAAAGCTGCGCGAGCGGCCCGACGGCACGCGCAACCCGCTGCAGACCGTGCCGCTGACCGAGGCCATCCAGCAGCACCGCTTCGACGCGGTGTTCGGCGGCGGGCGGCGCGACGAGGAGAAGGCGCGCGCCAAGGAGCGGGTCTTCTCGCTCCGCGACGAGTTCTCCGCGTGGGACCCGCGCCGCCAGCGCCCCGAGCTGTGGCAGCTCTACAACGGCCGCCACGCGCCGGGCGAGCACGTGCGCGTGTTCCCGCTGTCCAACTGGACCGAGCTGGACGTGTGGCAGTACATCGCCCGCGAGAAGATCGAACTCCCGGCCATCTACTACGCCCACGAGCGCGAGGTCTTCGCGCGCAACGGCATGTGGCTGACGGCGGGCGAGTGGGGCGGCCCCAAGGAGCACGAGCAGGTCGAGACGCGGCTGATCCGCTACCGCACGGTCGGCGACATGTCCTGCACGGGCGCCGTGGACTCCGACGCCACGACGCTCGACGCCGTGATCGCCGAGATCGCCGCCTCCCGGCTCACCGAGCGGGGCGCGACCCGCGCCGACGACAAGATGTCCGAGGCCGCGATGGAAGACCGCAAGCGCGAGGGGTACTTCTAACCATGACCACCACCACTGGCCTGACCGAGCAGTTGTCGGCCACCACCCTGCTGCGCTTCGCGACGGCCGGTTCCGTCGACGACGGCAAGTCCACCCTCGTGGGGCGGCTGCTGCACGACTCCAAGTCGATCCTCACCGACCAGCTGGAGGCCGTCGAGGCGGCTTCCCTCAAGCGCGGCCAGGAGGCGCCGGACCTGGCGCTGCTGACCGACGGCCTGCGGGCCGAGCGCGAGCAGGGCATCACCATCGACGTGGCGTACCGCTACTTCGCGACCGCGCGCCGCCGGTTCATCCTGGCCGACACCCCCGGGCACGTGCAGTACACCCGGAACATGGTGACGGGCGCGTCCACCGCCGAGCTGGCGGTCGTGCTGGTCGACGCCCGCAACGGCGTCGTCGAGCAGACCCGCCGCCACGCGGCGGTCGCGGCCCTGTTGCGCGTCCCGCACGTGGTGCTCGCGGTCAACAAGATGGACCTCGTCGAGTACGCCGAGCCCGTCTTCGCGGCCATCGCCGAGGAGTTCACGGCGTACGCCGCCTCGCTGGGCGTCCCGGAGATCACCGCGATCCCGATCTCGGCGCTGGCCGGCGACAACGTCGTGGAGCCCTCCGCGAACATGGACTGGTACGGCGGCCCCACGGTGCTCGAGCACCTGGAGACCGTGCCGGTCAGCCACGACCTGGCGAGCTGCAAGGCCCGCTTCCCGGTCCAGTACGTGATCCGCCCGCAGACCGCCGAACACCCCGACTACCGGGGCTACGCCGGTCAGATCGCGTCCGGCGCGCTGCGCGTGGGCGAGGCCGTGACGGTGCTCCCGTCGGGCCGTACGTCGACGATCAGCGGCATCGACGCGCTGGGCGAGGCGGTCGACATCGCCTGGGCGCCGCAGTCGGTGACGGTCACGCTCACCGACGACCTGGACATCTCGCGGGGCGACCTGATCGCGCCGAGCGGTTCCGCGCCGCGCACCACCCAGGACGTCGAGGCGACCGTCTGCCACGTGGCGGACCAGCCGCTCACCGTGGGCCAGCGGGTGCTGCTCAAGCACACCACCCGCACGGTCAAGGCGATCGTCAAGGACATCCCGTCGCGGCTGACGCTGGACGACCTGTCTCAGCATCCGGACCCGGGCCGCCTGGT
Organism: Streptomyces sp. NPDC046122; assembly: GCF_056429965.1. Taxonomy (NCBI): domain Bacteria; kingdom Bacillati; phylum Actinomycetota; class Actinomycetes; order Kitasatosporales; family Streptomycetaceae; genus Streptomyces; species Streptomyces sp. NPDC046122. The sequence goes on from NZ_JBWKLQ010000001.1 coordinate 813,002, forward strand.
CGCCAACGACATCGGCCGGGTGAAGGTCCGTACCGCCGAGCCGCTCGCGCTCGACGCGTACCGCGACTCGCGCCGCACCGGGTCGTTCCTGCTGATCGACCCGGCGGACGGCACGACGCTGGCGGCCGGCATGGCCGGCGACTCGTTCGCCGCCGAGGCCGTGAAGCCCGCGGCGGACGACGAGGGCTGGGACTTCTGATCATGACTCTCGACATGTACGGGCTGTTCGCCAAGGAGGGCGGCCGCGTCGGCAGCGGTTCCCTCGGTGCGGGAACGGGCGGCGTGGCGCGATGTGCCCGATGACGTACGCGCACTGCCCGCGCGCCCTGCAGCTCCACTTTCCGCTGTACCGACGAAGACCTGCCGACTTCCCGGACACGCCCCGCCACAGGTGAGGGACGTGCCCCCGGGCCACCGAGAGGACCACCTCCCGTGCATGCCCCGCGTACCACCCTTCGCCGCAGCCTCGCCGCTGCCGCCGCCCTGCCGCTGCTGATCGGCGCGCTGGGCGCCTGCGGTTACGGCTCGAAGGCCGAGAAGGACGACAAGACCGCCCCCGTCGCCAAGGGCCGGAAGATCGGCGGCGTCGACGAGGTGCGGATCGGCTACTTCGCCAACGTCACCCACGCCACCGCCCTGGTGGGCCTGCAGAAGGGCCTCTTCCAGAAGGAACTGGGCGGCACGCAGGTCAAGCCGCAGGTGTTCAACGCGGGCCCCTCGGAGATCGAGGCGCTCAACGCGGGCGCCATCGACATCGGCTGGATCGGCCCCTCCCCCGCGATCAACGGATTCACCAAGTCCAAGGGGCAGAACCTGCGGATCGTCTCCGGGTCGGCCTCCGGCGGCGTCTCGTTCGTCGTGAACCCCGAGAAGATCAAGTCCCTTGACGACCTCAGGGGCAAGCGCATCGCGACGCCGCAGCTCGGCAACACCCAGGACGTGGCGCTGCTGAACTACCTCTCGGAGAAGGGTCTGAAGGTCGACCCGAACACGGGCAAGGGCGACGTCAGCGTCATCCGCCAGGACAACAAGGAGATCCCGGCCTCCTTCGAGTCCGGCTCGCTGGACGGCGCGTGGGTGCCCGAGCCCACCGCGTCCAAGCTGGTCGCGAGCGGCGGCAAGGTGCTGCTGGACGAGAAGAAGCTCTGGAAGGACGGGAAGTTCGTCATCACGAACGTGATCGTCTCCCAGAAGTTCCTCAAGGAGCACCCGGACGTCGTCGAGGCCGTGCTGCGCGGCTCGGTGAAGGCCAACGACTGGATCAAGGCCAACCCGGACGAGGCGAAGGCCGCCGTCAACGCGAAGCTCAAGGCCGACTCCGGCAAGGAGCTGCCGGCCGAGGTGCTCGACCCCGCGTTCAAGAACGTCGAGACGACCAACGACCCGCTCGCCACGACGCTGCGGGACGAGGCCGGCCACGCGGTGAAGGCCGGGCTCCTCAAGGACCCGGTGCTCGACGGCATCTACGACCTGACGCTCCTCAACAAGGTGCTGAAGGCGCAGAAGCAGCCCGCCGTCGCGGACGCCGGACTCGGTACGAAGTAACCGCCCTTCCCGCAACCGGAACGCCCTCAGGAGGTGAGGCTCATGGCCACCACACTCGTCAAGCAGGCCGCCGCGCCCGTAGACACGGCGCAGTACGCCGCACGGATCGACCACGTGTCGAAGTCGTTCGGCCGGCCCGGCGCACAGCAGCTCGTACTGGACGACATCAGCATCGACGTCGCGCCGGGCGAGTTCGTGACCCTGCTGGGGGCTTCCGGCTGCGGCAAGTCCACCCTGCTCAACCTGGTCGCGGGGCTCGACCGCCCGTCCGCCGGCACCATCGACGTGCCCGGCGGCCGGCCCGCCCTGATGTTCCAGGAGCACGCGCTCTTCCCGTGGCTGACCGCGGGCAAGAACATCGAACTGGCCCTGAAGATGCGGGGCATGGCGAAGTCCGAGCGCCGCGGCGAGGCGGAGCGGCTGCTGCAGCTCGTACGGCTGAACGGGGCGTACGGGAAGCGGGTGCACGAGCTGTCCGGCGGTATGCGCCAGCGCGTCGCCCTGGCGCGTGCGCTCGCGCAGGACAGCAACCTCCTGCTGATGGACGAGCCGTTCGCGGCGCTGGACGCCATCACCCGCGACGTACTGCACGAGGAACTCACCCGCATCTGGTCCGAGACCAGCGTCTCGGTCCTCTTCGTCACCCACAACGTCCGCGAGGCCGTCCGCCTCGCCGAGCGCGTGGTGCTGCTGTCGTCCCGGCCGGGACGCATCGCGCGCGAGTGGCAGGTCGGCATCCCGCAGCCGCGCCGGATCGAGGATTCCGCGGTCGCCGACCTGTCCGTAGAGATCACCGAACAGCTGCGGGGGGAGATCCGTCGACATGGCCAGCACTGAAACGACCGACACGCGGGAGACGGCTCCCAAGAACGACCTCGCCGGCCTGGAGGCGGGCCTGGACGCGCTGGAGACCAAGCAGTCCGCCGAGCGCGTCGGCCTCGGGCGGATACTGCTGTCCAAGGTGGTGCCGCCGCTGGTGGCCATCACCCTGGTCGTCACCCTGTGGCAGCTCGCCGCGGCGTCCGACCTCAAGCCGGACTATGTGCTGCCCGGCCCGGTGGACGTGTGGCACTCGGTCGAGCAGATGTGGCTCGACGGAACGCTGCTCGGGTACATCTGGACCAGCATCTCGCGCGGCGCCCTCGGCTTCGCCGTCTCCGTCGCCATCGGCACGCCGCTCGGCCTGCTGGTGGCGCGGGTGAAGGTGGTCCGGGCGGCGATCGGGCCGATCCTGTCGGGCCTCCAGTCGCTGCCCTCGGTGGCCTGGGTGCCCGCGGCGATCATCTGGTTCGGTCTGACCGACGCGACGATCTACGCGGTGGTCCTGCTGGGCGCCGTACCGTCGATCGCCAACGGTCTGGTCGCCGGCGTCGACCAGATCCCGCCGCTGTACCTGCGGGCCGGCCGCACCATCGGCGCCACCGGCGTCAACGGCATCCGGCACGTCCTGCTGCCCGCCGCGCTGCCGGGGTACCTGGCCGGTCTCAAGCAGGGGTGGGCGTTCTCGTGGCGCTCGCTGATGGCCGCCGAGCTGATCGCCAACTCGCCGGACCTGGGCACGGGCCTCGGGCAGCTGATGGAGAACTTCCGTACGTACAGCGACATGTCGGGTGTGCTGGCGACCATCATCCTGATCCTGATCGTCGGCATCGGCATCGACCTGCTCTTCTTCTCCCCGCTGGAGCGCCGCGTGCTGCGCAGCCGTGGCCTGCTGACCAAGGGCTGATCACCATGTTCCGTCGTCCGGTCCTCCTCGTCATAGCCCACGGCAGCCGCGATCCGCGGCACGCCGCGACCGTGCACGCCCTCGTGGCGCGCGTGCGGTCGCTGCGGCCCGGGCTGCGCGTGGAGACCGGCTTCCTGGACTTCAACGCGCCGGCGGTGCCCCAGGTCCTGGAGGGCCTCGCGGCCGAGGGCGTACGGGACGTGGTGGCCCTCCCGCTGCTGCTGACCCGCGCCTTCCACGCCAAGGCCGACATCCCCGCCGTGCTGCACGAGGCGTCGGCGCGGCTGCCCCGGCTGCGGATCCACCAGGCGGAGGTGCTCGGCCCGTCGCCGCTGCTGCTCACCGCGCTGGAGCGGCGGCTGTACGAAGCCGGGCTCACGCCCGGTGACAAGAGCTCGACCGGGGTCGTTCTGGCCTCGGCGGGCTCCTCGGACCCGGAGGCGATCGCAGTGATCGCTGAAATCGCGCGGGAGCTGCGGTACACCGGTTGGTGCGCCGTGCGGCCTGCGTTCGCCTCCGCATCTCTTCCCCGTACGCAGGACGCGGTACTGGACGTACGGGCGGCCCTCGGGGTGCGGCGGGTGGCCGTCGCCCCGTACGTCGTCGCCCCCGGCTTCCTCCCGGACCGGATCGCGCGCGGGGCACGGGAGTCGGGCGCGGAGATCCTGGGCGAGGTCCTGGGCGCGTGCCCGGAAGTGGCCCGCCTGCTGCTGGGCCGTTACGACGAGGCCCGGGTACCGGTCCGCCTGGCGGCGGTCAGCGCGTAACCCCGCCTGCCCCGCTCGTACGGCCGACCGACGGGCTGCGAGGCACGGGCCCTGCGGGCCGGGGACCGTCAGCCCGCGTCCACCAGGGCCGTCAGTCGCGCCGCCGTCAGCGATCCCGGTGCGCGCCGCTCGCGGGCCCAGGTGTTCGCGATGCGCCGCAGCGCCTCGTTCACCGGGGTCGGGACGCCGTGGAGCCGGCCCAGCAGGACGATCTCCCCGTTCAGGTAGTCCGCCTCGATCGTGCCCGTCCCCCGGCTGAGGCTCTGCCACGACGACCCGCCGCCCCGCTCGGTCCCGTCGAGCGGTACGAGCGTGATCCGGCCGTCGCGCGCTGCGGCCTGTTCCGCCGGGGACGCGGCCTCGATGCCCGCCGCCGTCAGGACCGACTGTCCCTCCGCGAGCGCGCGCCGCAGGATCGCCTTCGCCTCCGCGCTCTCGAGAGGCCCCGAGACGGCCTCGATCGCGTTGGCCAGATTGCTCAGCAGCTTGGCGTACTTCCACCGCATCACATCCGGCACCACCGGTGCCAGGAACCGCGACTCCTCCAGGTCGGCGGCGATCCGCCGAGCGGTCTCGTCCGTGCCGGACGGGTAGCGGCCGAGGTGCAGGATGCCGGACAGCGGCGTACCGCTGGCGGAGACGGATCCCGGCTCGGTGTGGGTCGCGGGCAGCCAGACGCACATGGCGTGGACGTGCCGGAAGCGGCGCAGCGCGAGGCGTTCGCTCTCCACGCCGTTCTGCGCGCATACCAGGGGCAGCCGCTCCCCCGCCGTACCGCCGCCGGCCACGGGCCGTGCGCTCCACGCGTCGAGGGCGGCCGTGCTGTCCTGGGTCTTGACCGCCAGGACCAGTACGTCGTCGGGGTGGAGTTCCGGGCCCAGCCCGTCCGGGGCCCGCACGACGGGCAGTCGTAGTGTTCGCGTGCCCTCCGGCGTCGTCAGGCGAAGTCCTCCGGCGCGCAGTGCCTCGTAGTGCGCGCCGCGCGCGACGAGTGCGACGTCGTGCCCCGCTTCGGCCAGCCGCCCGCCGATGGTGCCCCCGACCGCCCCTGCCCCGATGATGACGTAGCGCATGCGTCGGAGCCTGCCACACCCCGCTGCTGGGTGCAGGGGGCACGGAGTAGCGTCCCGTACATGATCTCGGACACCTTCACGATCGGCGGCGACCTGCCGGTACGCCGTCTCGGGTTCGGCACGGCCCAGTTGACCGGGCGCGGTTACTGGGGTCCGCGGGGCGACCGCGCGGACGCTCTCGCGGTCCTGCGGCGGGCGGTCGAGCGCGGCGTCACCCTCATCGACACGGCGGACAACTACGGGCCCGGCCTGGCGGAGGAGCTGGTCGCCGAGGCGCTGCACCCCTACCCGGACGGGCTGGTCGTCGCGACGAAGGGCGGGGTGGTCCGTACGAGCGCCGACGCCTGGCACATCGCGGGGCGGCCCGAGGACCTGCGGGCGATGTGCGACGCGAGTCTGCGGCGGCTGCGGGCCGAAACCATCGACCTGTACCAGCTGCACCGGCTCGATCCGGCCGTGCCGATGGCCGAGCAGCTCGGCGCGCTGGACGAGCTGCGCGCGGCGGGCAAGATCCGGCACATCGGTCTCGACTCCGTCACCGTGGGACAGTTGGAGGAGGCGCTCGCGCTGACGGAGATCGCGTCGGTGCAGAACCGCTTCAACCTCGTGGACCGGTCGTCCGAGGACGTCCTCGCCCTCTGCGAGGCGCGCGGCATCGCGTTCCTGCCCTGGTTCCCGCTGGCCAACGGCGAGTTGGGGGGACGCGGCCGGCTCGCCCTGGCCTGGCTGCTGCACCGCTCACCGGTGCTGTGCCCGACACCGGGCACGGCCTCCCTCGCCCACCTGGAGGACAACCTGGACGCGGCCGCCCTGCTCCTGAGCGCGGAGGAGATGGCCGCACTGTGAAAACGGCCGGAGGCACCCGCGCCCGACCGGCCGTGCGGTCATGCCTTGGTCAGCTCCACGAGTTTCGCCACCGTGTTCCAGTTGCGGGTGGTCGCGCTGAGGCCCTTGAGGAGGGCCGGTCGCGCGAGTGCCTCGCCGAGCTTGGAGCGGCCGAGCCCGTTCGGCGCGTACAGGTAGAGGGCGCGGTCCCCGAGGCGGTACTCCTCGGGGAGATACGCCGCCGGGTCGACGGACGTGAACCGGTCGGGGGTGACGGGGTGCGAGAAGTACGTGACGTGCAGCTGTCTGCCCTCCAGCCCGGCGGCCGGGAAGGGGCAGGCGTCGGCGACGGCCGCCAGGTACGCGCCGCTGCGGACCAGGCAGTCGACGGTGAACCCGAAGTGGTCCTGGACGGCCCGTTCGAGCGCGGCGGCCAGTTCGTCCTCGGAGTCCTCCCCGTCGGTGGTGAAGACGGCGTTGCCGCTCTGGAGGTAGGTGACGACGTCCCGGTGGCCGAGCCCCGTGAGCAGCTCCCGGAGCTCGGCCATGGGCACCTTCTTGTGCCCGCTCACATTGATTCCGCGCAGCAGGGCGGCGTACGTCGTGGTCATGGGCACACGATAGGCGGCCGCCGCACCCCGTGGGGGAGAGTACGACGACCGCCCGTCCGGTGCTGGAGCCCTGTCCTTACTCGACGACCTTCAGCAGCTTGTTCGGGGTGCCCTCGCTCGGGTTGCCGATCTTTTCGGCGGTGGCGCCGTCGGTGAGCGCCTTGGCGACGGCGTCCGGGGTGGCGTCCTTGTGGCCGGCGAGGTAGACCGCGGCGGCGCCGACGACATGGGGGGTCGCCATGGACGTGCCGGAGATGGTCTTCGTGCCCTCGTCGCTGTCGTTCCACGAGGACGTGATGTCCGAGCCCGGCGCGTAGATGTCGACCACCGCGCCGAAGTTGGAGAAGTCGGACTGGGCGTCGTCCTTGGTGCTGGAGGCGACCGTGATGGCCTCCTTCACGCGGGACGGCGAGCCCTGGCCGGCGTCGCTCGACTCGTTGCCCGCCGCGACGCCGTAGGTGACGCCGGAGGCGATGGACTTGCGTACCGCCTCGTCGAGGGCCTCGTCGGCGCCGCCGCCGAGGCTCATGTTGGCGACGGACGGGCCCTGGTGGTTCTTGGTGACCCAGTCGATGCCGGCGACGACGCCCTCGGTTGTGCCCGAGCCCTGGTCGTCCAGGACGCGGACCGCGACGATCTTCGCCTTCTTGGCGACGCCGTGCGCGGCGCCGGCGATGGTTCCGGCGACGTGCGTGCCGTGGCCGTTGCCGTCGTCGGCGGAGTCGTCGTTGTCCACGGCGTCGAAGCCGTGGCTCGCGCGGCCCTCGAAGTCCTTGTGCGAGACGCGGACACCGGTGTCGATGACGTACGCCGTGACGCCCTCGCCCGCGCTGTCCGGGTAGCTGTACTTGCTGTCGCCCGCGGTGTCGGCCTGGTCGATGCGGTCGATGCCCCAGGAGGGCGGGTTCTCCTGCGTCGCGTTGATCGTGAACTTCTTGTTCTGGACGACCTTGGCGACGGACGGGTCGGCGGCGAGGCGCTTGGCCTCGGTCTCCGAAAGCCCGCTTGCGGAGAAGCCGTTGATGGCCGAGCTGTAGTTCCGCCGGAGCTTGCCGCCGTACTCCTTGGCCAGGTCCCGCTTGTCGGCCTTCTCGTCCAGCATCACGATGTAGCTGCCGGCGACGGCGCCCTTGGCGTCGGTTCCGTAGACGTGGCCCTGGGCGGCGGGCGCCGCTCCCGCGAAGGACGAGTTGAGTACGGTCACTCCGGCCGCCGCCGCTACGGCGGTTATCGCCGCGGTGAGCTTCAGACGGCCGGCGCGCTTGTGAACTGCCATGTAGAGGGGTCTCCTCGTCAAAATGTGGGGGGATTGACCTCCGGACCGGAAGATCTCCGGGGGCTGGCTCGAAACCCTGACGGATTGACGCGCTCAGATCAAGACCTACATGCGCCTGTTACTTACTCAACAAGGTTTCGTAATAAGAAAAAGGTCAGCGCGCCCCAAGTCGGGCAGCCGGCCGCAACTGCCGTTACATGTAGGGGGCTTGTGTCTCCCTCTTCCACCTCAGTGAGGAGACGGACCCTGTCGGAGGGTGGAGACGCCCGGAAGGCGGGTCGGCACCGCGCAGGAAGAGACCGGACGCCCGTCGCCCTAGCGTCGGAGGTGGAGGTGGCGGCGCGGTGCCGCGACCGCTGACACACAAGGGGGCGGCCGGTCATGGGGAAGGCAAGAAGTACGGCGGGAGGCTCCGCCGCCGGGGGGATCGCCGCCCGGGCCGGAGCATGGAGCGCCAGGCACCGGTGGGCGGCCGTGGGCATCTGGGTGCTCTTCGTCGTCCTGGCCATGGGGCTCGGCACGGCGATGGGCCGGGTCGACGTCAAGGACAGCCAGCAGCTGTCCGGCGAGGTCGGCACGGCGATGCGCATCGTCGAGGAGGCGGGACTCGACGAACCTGCGGGCGAGAGCGTGCTGATCCAGTCGGACACCGGGAGAACGACCAGCGACGACCCGGAGTTCCGCCGCGCCGTGGAAGCGGTGATGACCGCCGTCGAGGGCACCGGTGAAGCGGCCGGGGTCACATCGCCGTACGACACGGGGACGATCTCCAAGGACGGCCGCAGCGCGCTCGTGCAGTTCACCCTGCGCGGCGACGCCGGTACGGCCGGCGAACGGGTCGAGCCGGTCCTGAAGGCCGTGGCGGGCGTCCAGGCCGAGCACCGGGGGCTGGTGATCGAGGAGATCGGCAGCGCCAGCATGAACAAGACCTTCGACGACGCCTTCGGTGAGGACTTCAAGCGGGCCGAACTCTCCGCCGTGCCGGTCGCCCTGGGCATCCTGCTGATCGCTTTCGGCGCGCTCGTCGCCGCACTGCTGCCGGTCGCCCTCGCCATCACCGCGATCGTGGCGACGATGGGTCTGATGGGCGTGGTGAGCCACGTCCAGCCGATGAGCGAGACGGCGAACTCCGTGATGCTGCTGGTCGGTCTGGCGGTCGGCGTCGACTACTGCCTGTTCTATCTGCGGCGCGAACGCGAGGAGCGGGAGGCCGGACACGATCCGCAGACCGCCCTGCGGATCGCGGCGGCCACCAGCGGACGGGCCGTCATCGTCTCCGGCGTGACGGTGTGCGTGGCGATGGCGGGGATGCTCTTCACCGGGCTCGCGGAGTTCGAGGCGATGGGGCTCGCCTCGCTGATGGTCGTCGCGGTGGCGATGGTCGGCTCGGTCACCGTGCTGCCCGCGCTGCTCTCCCTGCTGGGCGAGCGCGTCGAGAAGGGCCGGGTGCCGCTGATCGGGCGGCTCAAGCGCGGCGGCGTCAACGGCGAGAGCCGCTTCTGGCGTGCGGTGCTGACGCGCGTCCTGCGCAGGCCGAAGCTGTCGCTCGTGCTGGCGGTCGGCCTGCTCGTCGCGATCGCGGCGCCGGCGGTCGGCATGAAGACGCAGAACCTCACCCTGGACCAGGAGTTCGGCGACTCGGTGCCGATCGTCCGTACGTACGAGAGGCTCAACGCGGCCTTCCCGGGCGGCGCGGACCCGGCCGAGGTCGTGGTGAAGGCGGACGACATCGACGCCCCTCCGGTGCGCCGCGCCATCGCGGAGTTCCGGGAGCGGGCGGTGTCGTCGGGCGCCTCGCAGGGGCCGGTGGAGGTCGTCACGCACGCGGAGGAGAACATCGCGATCATCGACGTGCCGCTGGTCGGCGGATCGGATCAGGACCGGGCGGAGAAGAGCCTGGAGCTGCTGCGTGACGAGGTGCGGCCCCGGACCCTGGGCGAAGTCGCGGGCGTGGAGGCGCCGATCAGCGGGCAGGTGGCCGGTTCGAAGGACTTCAACGACCAGATCGTCGGCGCGGTGGTGCCGGTGTTCGTGTTCGTCGTGGTCTTCGCGTTCCTGCTGATGCTGCTCTGCTTCCGGTCGCTGACGATCGCCGCCACGTCGATCGTGCTCAACCTGCTGTCGGTCGGGGCGGCGTACGGAATCCTGACCGCCGTCTTCCAGCACGGCTGGGGCGCGTCACTGGTGGGCGCGGAGGGCGTGGGCGCGATCATCTCGTGGCTGCCGCTGTTCCTCTTCGTGATCCTCTTCGGGCTCTCGATGGACTACCACGTCTTCGTCGTCTCCCGGATCCGTGAGGCGCGGATGCGGGGCAGGACCACCCGGGACGCCATCGCGCACGGCGTGGTGACGACGGCGGGTGTGGTGACGAGCGCGGCGGTCATCATGGTCGCGGTGTTCGCCATCTTCGGCACGCTCTCGATGCAGTCGATGAAACAGATGGGCGTCGGCCTCGCGACGGCCGTCCTCATCGACGCCACGGTCATCAGGGGCGTCCTTCTGCCGGCGGTCATGGCCCTGCTCGGCGAGCGCAACTGGTACCTGCCCGCGTGGCTGCGGTGGCTGCCGGACCTGACCCACGACGAGTCGGCGGTGGCGCCCCCGCCGCCGCCCGAACCGGCGCGGGACGAGTCGGAGCCCGTACGCGTCTGAGGAGGGACGACGCACGGCGGCGGCCCGCGCACCACACGTGCTGCGCGGGCCGCCGCCCGTTCACATGCCGGCCGCCGGGTCCCCGTCCCCGAGGGCGATCCACCAGTGCCCGTCGTCCTTGACGAGCAGCAACTCCTGGCGCTTCCCCGTCTTCTCGTCTCACTGCTGTTGCCCCCCCAGGTACGGCTCGGACGATCAAGGGGGACGGTATCCGGTCGGGCGTGGGGAGGTCAGACGGTGGGCAGTTCGGCCTCGATGAGGTCGGCGGCGCGCGCGGCGCCTCCCTCGGCTGCGATGCCCGCGCGGATCTCCCGCGCCCTGCGGGCCACCTCCGGGTCGTCGAGGAGGCCGAGGACGGCGGCCCGCAGGGTCTCGGCGGTCGCCTCCTCGGTGTCGATCCGGCGGGCGACGCCCAGTGAGACAAGCATGTCGGCGTTGCCGAACTGGTCGACGGCCTGCGGGACGGCGACCATCGGCGTACCGGTGGCGAGCCCCTCCTGGCTGCCGCCGGCTCCCGCGTGGGTGATGAAGGCGTCGGCCTGCCCGAGGACGGCCAGCTGAGGCACCCAGTCGCGCACCTCGATGTTGGCGGGCACCTCACCGAGCTCCGACGCGTCCACGAACTTCCCGATCTGGAGCACCACGTGCCAGCCGGGCAGGTCGCCGAACGCCTTGACGCACTCCCGGTAGAAGGCGGGCACCTTGGTGAACGCCGAACCGAGCGACACCAGCAGGACCTTCTCCGCGCCGGGCGGGCGCTTCCAGTCGCCCTGGTCTGCGCGGTCGCCCTGGCAGGCGCCCACGAAGGTGTGGACGGACTCGTCGACCCGGTCGGCGTGCGGCTGGAGGACCTTGGGGATCAGGACGAGGCTGCGGGACGGGCGGCCCACGAAGCGGTCGGGGTCCAGGTCCTCCAGGCCGTTCTCGTCGAGCCAGGCGCGGAAGCGCCGGTAGTACGCCCGGCCGCGCTCGGACCGCTTCAGTTCGGCGAACACCGGCCCCGCGACCTCCTCCTCGTAGCCCTCCCAGGCCACGAGGTTCGGGGAGAGCGAGACGGCGGGCACGCCCCAGCGGTGGGCGAGGACGCGCGCCGGATAGGAGGTGATGTCGTGGAGGACGAGGTCCGGCTCGTCGCCCGCGAACGCCTCGGCCAGCCGTGGCAGCGCCTGGACGGCGTCGTTCAGGAACGGCTCGATGTTGTCGATCAACTCGGTGCCCCAGCCCTCCGGTTCGTCCTCCGTGGGCAGGGTCGAGGTGTAGATCACCGGGTCGGCACCGGTGACGGCGACCTTGCCGGCGAAGGACGGGGGGATCGCGTACGAGACGCGGTGGCCCCGGGCGACGAGTTCCCGGATCACTTCGATGCTCGGGTTCACGTGCCCGGGGGCGGCGATGGAGAACATGGCGATGTGGGCACGCGGGCGTGAGGTCATGCGCCGAGATTAAACGAGACGATACGTCTCGTGCAACCTATTGCGCCGAACCGGCCGGCCTGCGGTCAGCGCTGATACCGGGCGAGCACCAGGTTTCCGTCCTCGACCAGGCGTTTCTCCAGTTCCTCGGCGTCGATCGCACCGCTGTAGTACTCCTGGTAGGCGGGCGTCGCCACCTTGTCCTTCCACTCGGGATAGCCGCGCACGGACTGCGCGGGGGCCGGTACGAGGTGCTCGGCGAGTGCGGCGCCGGTCGCCCAGCCGTCCTTCTCGGCGCGCAGGGCGGGGTCCTTGAGCGCGGCGGCGCCGGTCGGCAGCATCCAGTCACCCTTGGCGAGACGCGCCATGTTGGCGGGACGGAGGAAGAAGTCGATGAACTCCATGGCCTCCTCCTTGTACGGGCTGTCCTGCGCGATCGAGAGGGTCTGGGGGCTCACCCCCTGCGCCGGGCCGCCGGCGCCCGCCGGGGCGGGCAGCACCTTCCACGCGAAGCCCTCGGGCGCCTGCTGGACGATCTGCTGCCGGTAGGAGAACCCGAGCGGCACCATGGCGTACTTGCCGCCGAAGAAGCCGGGCAGGGTGTCGGAGCCGCCCATGCCGAGGGTGGCGGCCGACGCGCTCCGGTCGGCGTTGACCTGGTCGCGGATCGTGCCGGGGACGACGCCGTCGCCCTCGGTGAAGCGCACCTCCACCTTGCCGTCGGCGCCCCGGTGGAAGAGCTGCCCGCCCGCCGAGAGCCCGAGGTTCAGGGTGGCCGAGACGGGGTCCTTCAGCGGCCAGGCAACGCCGTACTTGTCGCCGTCGGCGTCGCTCAGCTTCTTCGCGACCTGCCGGAACTCCGGCCAGGTCCATGGGTTCCCGGCGGTCGGGACACGCACCCCGGACGCCTTGAGGATCTTCTCGTTCGCGATGAGGACCCTCGGCTCCTGGAGGAACGGCACGCCGTACACGCCCTCGCCGAACGTCGCCGTCTGCCAGCTGCGCCGCGGGATGTCGTTCCGCAGCCGGTCGGGCAGCAGGTCGCGCAGATCGGCGAGGTAGCCGCCGTACGCGAAGTCCGCGAGGTCGTCGGAGGCGTCGTGGATGATGTCCGGCGCCTCGCCGCCCTCGAAGGACGTCAGGAGCTGGTCGTGGACGCTGTCCCAGCTGCCCTGGACGTACTCGACGCGGACGTCGGGGTGCGCGGCGTTCCACTCGTCGACGAGTTCCCTGTTGGCGTCGACGGACTCCTTCTGCCAGGCGAGGGACTGGAAGCGGAGGGTGACCTTTCCGTCGGCGTCGCGGTCGCCGCCACCGCCGCCCGAGCAGCCGGCGAGCAGCAGCGCGAGCGCGACGGCCGCGACGGCGAACCGCGCGGGCCTGCCGGACTTCGTGCGCTTCGGGGGCTCCGTGCACCGCGCGGGCACGGTGGGCTTCGTGCGCTTCGTGTGCTTCGTCAGGTGGGCGATACGTCGCATCACGCCTTCACCGCCCCGGCCGTCATGCCGCCCGTGATCCGCCTCTGGATGAGAGCGAACACGACCAGGGAGGGCAGTGTCGCCAGGAAGGCCGCCGCGGCGAGCGGCCCGAGGTCCGCCACACCCTCGGCGCCGAGGAAGTGGGTGAGAACGACTGGCAGCGTCTGCTGCGAAGGGGTCTTGAGCAGGACCAGCGCGAAGAAGAACTCGTTCCACGCCGTGATGAACGCGAACAGCGCGGTGGCGACGATGCCGGGGGCCAGCAACGGGGCGGTGACGGAGACGAGCGTGCGGAACCTGCTCGCGCCGTCGACGGCTGCGGCCTCCTCCAGCTCGCGCGGCACGGCCCTGACGTAGCCGACCAGCATCCAGAGCGCGAAGGGCAGCGACCACACGACGTACACCATGACGAGGCCCACCAGGGAGTTGATGAGGTGCAGGTTCTTGAGGATCAGGAAGAGCGGAATGATCACCAGCACGAAGGGGAACGCCTGGCTGACCACGACCCAGCCGGTGGCGGCGGCGGAGAGCTTGCTGCGGTGACGGGCCATGACGTACGCCATCGGGGTCGCCACGACGACCGCGATCAGGGCTGCCGAGAACGCGGCGACAAGGCTGTTGAGCGCCGCTTCGAGCAGGGGCTGTTCGCCGAACGCCTGCCGGAAGTTGGCGAGGGTCGGGATCTCCGGAACCCAGGTGGGGTGCAGGGAGCCGAGCTCGCGCGGCGGCTTGAAGGCCGTCGAGACGAGCCAGAGAAAGGGAAAGGCGAGAAAGACCAGATAGGCGAGCAGCGCGAGGTACTGGCCGGCGCGTGCGGACCTGCGGGTGCGGAGCGTCACTGGTCGTCCCCTCCCTTCAGACGGCCCACGAGGTAGAGGGCGAGCATCACCGAGATCACCGCTACCATGACGCAGCCCATGGCGGCGGCGTAGCCGAACTGCCCGTAGCGGAAGGCCTGTTCGTACGCGAAGAGCATGGGCAGGCGGGTGCGCCCGCCGGGGCCGCCGTTGGTCAGGACGTAGACCAGCGCGAACGAGTTGAAATTCCAGATGAAGTTGAGCGCGGTGATGGCGAGGGCGACCGGCTTGATCGCGGGCCAGGTGACGGTGCGGAAGCGGCGCCATGCCCCCGCGCCGTCGAGGGCGGCGGCCTCGTGCAGCTCGTGCGGGGTGTTCTGGAGGCCGGCGAGCAGGGCGACCGTCGTCTGCGGCATGCCGGCCCAGACGCCGACGAGGATCACGGCGGGCAGGGCGGTGGCGAGGCCGGTCAGCCAGTCCCGCCCGTCGCCCAGGCCCAGGTCGCGGACGGTCTCGTTCAGGATTCCGGCGTCGGGGTGGTAGACCAGGCGCCACATGATGCCGACGACCACTTCGGGCATGGCCCAGGGGATGATCGCGAGCGCCCTCGCCAGCCAGCGGAAGCGGAGTTTCTGGCTGAGCAGGAGGGCGAGGCCGAGCGCCAGCAGGAACTGGGGCACGGTGACGCCGACCGCCCACAGCAGTCCGATCCGGAACGAGTCCCAGAACAGCGTGTCGTGCAGCAGGTCCTGGAAGTTCAGCAGGCCGGTCCACTGAGTGGCGGTGGTGCGGCCCGACTGGGAGTCGGTGAAGGCGAGGGCGATGCCGTAGAGAAGCGGGCCCACGCTGAGGACGAGGATCGGGATGAGGGCGGGCAGCACCAGGAACCAGGCGCCGTGGTCCGCGCGGTTGCCGGAACCTGTGCCGGACCGCGCCTTCGCGGTCTGTGCTGTCACGGATTCGACTCCTTCGGGCGGCTCGGCCGTTCGGGTCTCCGGCCGCCCCGGCGGCCCCCGTCATCGTGCTGACGGGTCGTCGGTTCGTCAACCCCACCTGCGGGAATGCGAGAATCCGTGGTCATGGACGAGACACGAGCACGCGAGGTCCTGGCCGGCGCCGGGCTCCCCGCCTCCCCCGACGACGCACCGCTGCTGGCGCTGGGCGAGAACGCGGTGTTCGCGGCCGGCGCCCTGGTCGTCAAGGTCGGCCGCCGCGACCCCGAGCTGGCGGCGCGGGCCGAGCGCGAACTGGCCGTGGCGGCCTGGCTCGCCTCCTCCGGCGTCCCCGCCGTACGGGCCGCCGAGCCGAAACCCCGCGTGGTGGACGGCCACCCGGTGACGCTGTGGCACCGGCTGCCCGAGTCCGTACGGCCGGCGGGTGCCCGGGACCTGGCCGAGCTGCTGCGGGTCGTCCACGCCCTGCCCGCGCCGTCCTTTCCTCTCCCCCGGCGGGAGCTGCTGGGCGGCGTCGAGCGGTGGCTGCGGCTCGCGGGGGACGCGATCGACCCGGCCGACGCGGCGTACCTGCGGGAGCGGCGGGACGGCTTCGCGGCGGCGTCGGCCGCGCTCATACCTCACCTGCCGCAGGGCCCGATCCACGGCGACGCGCTGCCCCGCAACGTCCATGTCGGCCCGGAGGGGCCGGTCCTGGTGGACCTGGAGACCTTCGCCGCCGACTTCCGCGAGCACGACCTGGTGGTCATGGCGCTGTCGCGCGACCGGTACGGCCTGGCGCCCGACGCGTACGACGCGTTCACCGCGGCGTACGGCTGGGACGTACGCGAATGGTCCGGCTGCGCGGTGCTGCGCGGCGCCCGCGAGACGGCCAGCTGCGCCTGGGTGGCCCAGCACGCCCCGTCCAGCCCGGCGGCGGCGGCCGAGTTCCGCAGGCGGGTGGCGTCCCTGCGCGACGGGGACCCCGAGGTCCGCTGGTACCCGTTCTGAGAGCAGGGCCTTGCGCGCGGCGGAGCGCGGGTACTGAGCGTCAGAGCGCGACGGGGGCCGGCTCCCGCAGCGGCCACCGGGGGTCGATGACCGCGTCCGGGGTGCCCTTCTTGCGGAGGAACTCCTGGAAGCCGGCGGCCCAGTCGGCGTACCACCCGATCTGCCGGTCGTGCAGCTCCTCCGGGCTCAGCGCCGCGATCGAGGGGTGGCGCTCGGCTATCGCACGGGCCACCCCGACGGCCGCCAGGGCGTCGGCCGAGGCTTCGTGGGCGCCGTCCAGCACCACGCCGTACTCGGCGCAGACCGCCTCCAGCGTCCGCTTGCCCCGGCGGTAGCGGTCGACGGCGCGGTCGATCGTGTACGGATCGATGACCGGTCCGAGGCCGGCGCCCCCGCGCCGCTCGCTCAGGGACGGCAGCCCGTATCGGCGCAGTTCGGCGGCGAGCAGCGTCAGATCGAACGCCGCGTTGTAGGCGACGACCGGCACCCCTCGCGCCCAGTACCCGGTCAGGGTCTCCGCGATCTGGTCGGCCACCTCACGGGCCGGCCTGCCCTCCGCACCGGCCCGCTCGCTGCTGATGCCGTGGATCGCCGACGCCTGCGCGGGGATGCGGATGCCCGGGTCGGCGAGCCAGTCGCGCCGCCGGGTCACCTCGCCGCCCTGCACGCCGACGATCGCGGCCGTGACGATGCGCGCCTCCAGCGGCTCCGTGCCGGTCGTCTCCAGGTCGAACCCGACCAGCGGTTCCCCGTGCCATCCCATCGTGGGACCTCCTTCGTGATGCTCCCCCGGAAGCTCCCCGGTGGAGAACCACCCTCGCACGCACCACTGACAACGCCCTCGGAGCCCGGTGGCGAGGCGGTCCGCGCCGACTTCAGGACACGGGCCGGGAGTCCACCCACACGGCTTCGAATTCCTCCCGGTACGTCTCGAAAAGCCCGTGTTCGGCGTCCCGGCCGTCCTGCCCGTGCCGGACCACCCCGCGCCCGCCACCGCGCAGCACCAGCACCGGCGCCTCCATGCCGCGCGCCTTGCGCAGGTACGTCTGGACGACGGCCAGTCCGTCCGAGCCGTCCCCGTCCACGAGGTACGCCGTGAAGCGCGGCGTCTCGTCGAAGACCTGGATCTCGAACGCGCCCGGGTCCCGGAGCTTCGAGCGCACCCGCCGCATGTGCAGGATGTTCATCTCCACCGAGCGGCTCAACTCGCCCTTTTTGATACCGAGTTCCCGCTCACGCCGTTTGACCGCGCTGCTCGCCGGGTTGAGGAACAGCAGGCGTATGCGGCAGCCCGACTCGGCCAGCCGGACCAGGCGCCTGCCGGAGAAGTTCTGGACGAGGAGGTTCAGTCCTATGCCGATCGCGTCGAGCCGCCGCGCGCCGCCGAACAGGTCTTCGGCGGGCAGCTGGCGCTGGAGGCGCACCCGGTCCGGGTGGACGCTCACCACATCGGCGTACCGGTCCCCCACGAGCTCTTCGACGGCGTCCACCCGGAGCCGGCCGGAGGACTGCACGCCGGCGCCGCTGCCCAGGATCTCCAGGAGCCGCGCGGAGGCCCGTTCGGCCTGGGCGAGCACGGCCTCGGACAGCGCCCGGTTGCGCGAGACGACGTTACGGGTGACCTCCAGCTCGTCCAGGGCGAGTTCGACGTCGCGCCGGTCGTCGAAGTACGGCTCGAAGCACGGCCAGTGCTGGACCATGAGCTCGCGCAGCTGCGGCAGCGTCAGGAAGCTGATGACGTTGTCGTCGGCCGGGTCGAGCAGATAGCCCTTGCGGCGCGACACCTCCCGCACCGCGACCGCGCGCTGCACCCACTCCTGACCCGCGGGTCCGGCGGCCGCCACCACCCACTCGTCCTCACCGTGCACCGGCTCGTAGACGGGCCGGAGCACGGCGGACACGACGGCGCGCAGCCGCTGCTCCACGAGGTTCAGCCAGATGTAGGCCCGGCCGGCCCGCTGCGCGCGGGTGCGCACCTCGCTCCAGGCGTCCGCGCCCCAGTCCAGTTCCGCCCCGATCTCCATCGGGCGCGCGACCGACACCGCTCCGGGCGGGACGCCTGCGGAACCCCCCTCGTGACCCGCGTCACCGGGGGGCAGTTCCAGCCCTCCCGAGCTCACCCACGCACCGCCTTCAGCTCCTGGAAGCCCCGTCTCCAACGATCAAGGAAGGGTACTCCGGGAGCGGGAGGCGGTGCAGCCGGATCGACAGGCTCCTTTCCCAACTCCCTTATTCGTAATGCCCGTTCTGTCCTGCGAGATCGGCGGGAGTGAGCGGATTCATAGCGGTTACGTCCCTGGGCGCGAGCTGGAATCCCTGCCAGTGGACCGGCATCGGCTGCTGGTCCTCGTCCCGGGCGATGTGGTGGAACCCGATGTTGACCCAGGTGATCGGGTTCTTCAGGGCCTCGCCGTTCACCCACTTGTCCACGCTGTCCGGCGCGTTCGCGCTGCCGCAGTCGCGGATGTTGTTGCTGGCGAACTGCTCGCACTTGCGGTAGTTCGTGAAGTACACGTCGTGCTGCGTGAAGCTGCGCCCCGGGTGCTTGTTGGAGCTGCCGGGCACGATCTCGTACGAGCGCGCGTGGCCGTCCTTGTTCTTGCCGGTCGCGCTGACGATCCGCCACCACCGCATGCTCTTGGCGTCGCCCGCGAGCTCCTTGGTGACGGGGGTGCGGGTGGTCTTGGTGGTGGGCTTGCCGTTGCCGCGCGGCGGGGTGACCTTCGAGTCGAACTGCTCGACCCGGTTCTTGGAGCTGCCGTCGAGACCGAAGTTCAGCCGCCAGAAGACGTTGTGGCTGTGGCTGGTGGCGTAGTCGCGCGCGCCCTTGCCGATCGGCCAGCCCCGGCCGTCGGTGGCGTCGTAGTCGTCGGGCGCGAGGCTGCCGGTGGCGCCGACGTTGGCCGAGACGGTGCCGTCGGAGGAGAAGCGCCACTCGGTGATGTACTCGTACCAGGAGACCTTGTTGACCGTGTAGACCAGCAGGTCCTTGCCCTGGGCCTGCCAGACCTTGGTGCCCTCGTCGCTGGCGAGGCGGTACGCGTGCCCGCGCGCCCGCGTGGTCGTGCAGATGCCCTTGACGTCGCCCATGTCGGCGACCCGGACCGTACGGATCGTGCCGCCCGGGCACTCGGCGGGCTTCAGGTCCTGCAGGCCCGTCCCGAAGCCGTAGCTCGTGAGGTCGTCGTACTCCTCCTGGCCGTTGTCGTACGGCACGTGCACCTGCGCGAGCTTGCCGCTCGTCAGGACGCGGATCGGTTTGGGTTCGCCCTTGGGCTGGTACGTCACTTTCTCCAGGACCAGGCCGGCGTCGCTGTCGTAGTTCCAGCACATGCGCCAGGTCGTGCCGCCGTCGAGCTTCTGCTCGATGCGGTACGCCGCGCTGCAGTCGGCCGGGGCCGGCGCGGGGGCCGTCCGGGGCGCCGCCTGGGGCGTCGCGGAGGCCGCGGAACCGCCCGCGGCGGCGAGGGTGCCGAGCAGAGCGGTGGCCGCGAGGGTTGCCGCGGCCCGCTTGCGGGCACCAGAAGCTCTGTTGACGTGCATGAGGATGAACTCCCTCGTACGGAAGTGCGGGAAGGGACTGAAGAGGATGAGCCGGTCGAGCGGGTCGAGAGGGTCAGCCGATACGGCCGACCGTCCTCGCGCTCAGGTCGACGACGAGATCGCGCGTGTCGATCCAGGGTCCGTTCACGACCTTGGACGTCACGCGGACGCAGCGGTGGGCTCCGCACTTCGCGAGCGCCGCCGGCACGTTCTCCTCCCGGTCCGCCCGGTAGATTCCGCCGTTCACCCACAGCTGGTCCGCCGAGGTCAGCGGCTTGCCCATGGCGTCCTGGTAGTCCTGCTTCAGGCCCGCGCCGAGCGGGCTCGCCAGGATCAGCTCCGTGGCCTCGCGGTTCTCCGCACGGGTCGGCGACGGCTGTACGCCCTTGAGCACGCCGGTCCGCTCCACCGTGCCGGTGGCGAGGTCGACCGTCTTCGTCACGAGCTCGTCGCGCCCGTAGTCGTAGAACGAGACCTCGGCGCGGCGCGGCGGCGACGCGTCGTCCACCTCGGACGGCTGGATCTCGCCGAGGTTCGTGGCCAGGTGCTGCGGCCCCCGGTCCCCGTCGACGTCCCGGCCGGCGGCGAACTGCGCCGGCGTCAGCGCCAGCTTCTCCACCCGCTTCAGCTCGGCGTCCGTCAGGGGGTCCCGCCCGATGCCCTGCTCGCCCTCGGCCGGGGCGCCCTCCACGACGCCCGGTGCGGGCGGCTGCCCCGCCGCCGCGCTCCCACCGTCCCGCTCGCCCGGGGCCCCGCGCTCGCCCTGGGCCGTCCCGGTGACGGCGGCGGCCCCCGTCCGCCCGCCGCGCGTGTCGTCGGCGGCGCCCGCCGGCTCCGGCAGCGTCACCCCGATCATCACCGCTGTCCCGGTCACCGCTATCGCGGTCCCCGCCAGCATCTTCCCCAGATGCCGGCGCACTGTCCTGTGCACGATGCCCCCCTACTCCTCCCGGAGCCCACCGTCGCCCCGCGCGTCACGCGCGACAGCAACTGGCATACCGGGTATGCGTGGTCACCCGGTAGGACGGTCCGAAGTCCTAGGAGGTTGCCCCACTTTCGGGGAAGATCTGTGCGAAGTGCCCCGCAGCACCCGGATCAGAAGTGGAAGAGTCGATCGCATGCAGGTCTGGCCGGGAGAGGCTTACCCACTCGGCGCCACGTACGACGGCGCCGGAACCAATTTCGCTGTCTATTCGGAGGCCGCCGACCGGATCGAGTTGTGCCTGTTGCACGACGACGGTTCGGAGACGGCGGTGGAACTGCGCGAGTCCGACGCGTTCGTACGTCACGCCTTCCTGCCCGGCATCATGCCGGGCCAGCGCTACGGCTACCGGGTGCACGGCCCGTACGCCCCGCAGGAGGGCAAGCGGTGCAATTCCGCGAAACTGCTGCTCGACCCGTACGCACGGGCGATCAGCGGCAAGATCGACTGGGGCGAGTCGGTGTACGGCTACCACTTCGGCAAGCCGGACTCGCGCAACGACCTGGACTCCGCTCCGCACACCATGGCGTCGGTGGTGGTCAACCCGTACTTCGACTGGGGTGACGACCGTCCGCCGCGCACGGACTATCACCGCACGATCCTCTACGAGGCCCACGTGAAGGGCCTCACGATGATGCACCCGGACCTCCCCGACGAGCTCCGGGGCACGTACGCGGCGCTGGCGCATCCCGCGATCATCTCGCACCTGACGGAACTGGGGGTGACGGCGCTCGAGTTGATGCCGGTGCACCAGTTCGTCAACGACCACCGGCTGGCCGACTCCGGTCTGAGCAACTACTGGGGCTACAACACCATCGGCTTCTTCGCCCCGCACAACGCGTACGCCTCCTGGGGCGACCGGGGCCAGCAGGTCCTGGAGTTCAAGTCGGCCGTACGGGCGCTCCACCGGGCGGGCATCGAGGTCATCCTCGACGTCGTGTACAACCACACGGCGGAGGGCAACCATCTGGGCCCCACGCTCTCCTTCCGCGGCCTGGACAACGCCTCGTACTACCGTCTCGCCGACGATCCCCGGTACTACATGGACACCACGGGGACCGGGAACTCCCTGCTCATGCGCTCGCCGCACGTGCTCCAGCTGATCATGGACTCGCTGCGGTACTGGGTGACGGAGATGCACGTCGACGGCTTCCGCTTCGACCTGGCGGCGACGCTGGCCAGGCAGTTCCACGAGGTGGACCGGCTCTCGTCCTTCTTCGACCTGGTCCAGCAGGATCCGGTGGTCAGCCAGGTGAAGCTGATCGCCGAGCCGTGGGACGTGGGCGAGGGCGGCTACCAGGTGGGGAACTTCCCACCGCTGTGGACGGAGTGGAACGGCAAGTACCGGGACACCGTGCGCGACCTGTGGCGGGGCGAGCCCCGGACGCTCGCGGAGTTCGCGGGGCGGCTGACGGGGTCGTCCGACCTGTACCAGGACGACGGCCGCAGGCCGCTCGCGTCGATCAATTTCACCACCTGCCACGACGGCTTCACGCTGGCCGACCTCGTCTCGTACAACGACAAGCACAACGAGGCCAACGGCGAGGGCAACCGGGACGGCGAGAGCCACAACCGGTCGTGGAACTGCGGCGCGGAAGGCGATACGGACGATCCCGCGATCCAGGAGCTGCGCACGCGTCAGATGCGCAACTTCATCGCGACGCTGATGCTGTCGCAGGGCGTGCCGATGCTGTCGCACGGCGACGAGTTCGCCCGTACGCAGCACGGCAACAACAACGCGTACTGCCAGGACAACGAGCTGTCGTGGGTGCACTGGCCGGACAAGGAGGACGAGGAGGGCTCGCTCCACGCGTTCACGCGCGCGATGGTGTGGCTGCGGCGGGACCATCCGGTCTTCCGGCGCAGGCGCTTCTTCCACGGGCGTCCGGTGGAGGGCACGCACGACGATCTGTCGGACATCGCGTGGTTCACGCCGGACGGCAAGGAGATGGCCCAGCGGGACTGGCAGGCCGCGCACGCGAAGGCGCTGACGGTCTTCCTGAACGGACACGCCATCTCGGAGCCGGGGCCGCGCGGCGAGCGGATCTCGGACGACTCCTTCCTGCTGATGTTCAACGCGAGCGCGCAGGAGCTCGATTTCACCATTCCGGTCAACCACGGGAAGCAGTGGCAGGTCGTGGTCGACACGGCGAAGCCCGAAGGGGTGCCGCCCGGGAGCGGTCCCAAGGTGGGAGCGGGTGAGCACGTCACGCTGATCGGGCGCAGTCTGGTGGTGTTGCAGCGGCCGGCCTAGGAGCCGGGGAGGCGGCGGGGCGGACGGTCCACGCGAGCACGGCGCACAGCGTGGCCGCCGCCACCGCGACGCCGAACGCCGCGGGCGCCCCGCCGCCCTCCGCGAGGCGGCCCGAGAGAGCCAGGGCGAGCGCCTGGCCTCCGACGACGCCGCTCGTCAGGAAGGCCATCGACTCGGCGAGCCGGTTCCCCGGAACACTCCGTGTCGTCAGGCCGGAGATCGTGATCAGGTGCGGGGCGTAGGCGACGCCGAGCACGACCACGACGGCGTACAGCGCCCCCAGGGAACGCACGAAGAGCAGCGGCACGGAGAGCACGATCAGTGCGGCCGTCGCGACACGCCAGCGGGCCGTCAGGGTGATCCTCTCCGGTACGGCAGCCATGGCGAGCCCGGCGGCGGCGCTCATGACGCCCATGGCCGCGTAGACGAGCCCTGCCTGTTCCGGCTGCCCGAGCCGCTCGGTGAGCGCCGTGATGCCCGCCTGCGACGCGCCGAACATGGCTCCCTGGAGCACCATCGCGGCGCGCAGCGCGTACACCGCTCCGGGCAGGCTCGTCCGTACGGGTGATGCCGTGCGGGACGCGGGGCGTACCCGGGACGCCGTCGGATGCAGGGCGAACCAGGTGCCGCAGACGGCCAGCAGGCCCGCTGCCGCGAGCAGCGCGGCGGCGGGGTGCGCGACGGCCGCGGCGAGGCCGACGAGGGCGGGGCCGAGGACGAACGACACCTCGTCGAGCGTTCCCTCGAATGACAGGACGGCGCCGACGAGCCGTTCGTCGGCGCCGTTCCTGCGGGCGATCGCGACCGATCGCGTGCGCGCCAGCGGGCCGACCTGGGGGACGCTCGCTCCGGCGAGCGCGCCGACGAGCGCGAGCGGGAGCGTGCCGGCATGGGCAAGGGAGGCGAGCACCAGAGCGGCGACGGCGACCGCGTTGACGAGGGCGGCGACCAGGACGACTTCGCGCTGTCCGTGACGGTCCGCCACCCGGCCGAGCAGCGGCCCGCCGGCCGTCTGACCCGCCGCGAGGGCGCCGCCCACGAGCCCCGCGGTGGCGAGGCTGCCGCTGGTCTCCGCGACCAGCAGGAGGCTGCCGAGCTGGCACATCGCCGTGGGCAGCCTGCCCAGGAACGACACGACGGGCAGCACGGGTCCGGTGAGGGCGATGACCTTGCGATAGGTGTGCAGGGTGCCGGGCATCAGGTGAACGTAAGGGCGGGTCATCACACGGACGCATGGGCCGATGACACGAAAGCCCCCAATGCGGGTACGTACGTTCGCATGACGCCCACCGCCACCTATCGTCTGCAGCTCCGTTCCGACTTCCCCTTCTCGGCCGCCGAGGAGGCGGTGCCCCATCTGGCCGCACTCGGGGTCTCGCATCTGCACCTGTCGCCCGTGCTCGAAGCCGTGCCGGGCTCCCAGCACGGGTACGACGTCGTCGACCACGCGCGCGTGCGGGACGAACTCGGCGGCGAGGAGGGACTGCGCGCGCTGTCCCGTACGGCCCGCGCGCACGGCCTCGGCCTGATCCTGGACATCGTCCCCAACCACATGGCCGTACCGACGCCCGAGAGCCTGAACCGCCCCCTGTGGGAGGTGCTGAGAGAGGGGCCCGGTTCGCCGTACGCCCGGTGGTTCGACATCGACTGGGAGGGCGGCGACGGCAAGGTGCTGCTGCCCGTCCTGGCCCACCGGATCGGTGACGAGCTGGACGACCTGACGGTCGACGGCGAGACCCTGCGCTACTACGACCACACCTTCCCGCTGCGCGAGGGAACGGCGCACCTGCCGATCCGGGAGCTGCTGGACGCCCAGTGGTACCGGCTCACCTGGTGGCGGCTGGCCCGCACCGAGCTGAACTACCGGCGCTTCTTCACCATCTCGGAGCTCATCGGAGTCCGGGTGGAGGACCCGGAGGTCTTCGCCGCCTCGCACGCGAAGATCCTGGAGCTCGTGCGGGACGGGGTCGTGGACGGGCTGCGGATCGACCATCCGGACGGTCTCGCCGACCCGGAGGCGTATCTGCGGCGCCTGGGCGAGGCGGTCGAGGGCCGCTGGACCGTCGTGGAGAAGATCCTGACCGGTCCTGAACGGCTGCCCGCCGAATGGCCGGTCTCGGGAACGACGGGGTACGACGCCCTGTACCGCGTCGACGGATTGTTCACCGACCCGGTGGGCGCCGCGGAACTGACCTCCCACTACCGCGACTTCGCGGGACCGGCCGGCGACCGCGGCGGTTACTGGGAAGCGACGGTACGACGATCGGCGTACAAGGTGCTCACGCACGAGCTGGCGGCGGAGACCCGCTACCTCGTCCGTACGGCCGAACGGATCTGTGCGGAGGATCCCGCCCTGCGCGACTACGCGCCGTGGGCGCTGGGCGAAGCCGTACAGGAACTGCTGGTGCGCGTTCCCGTGTACCGCCCGTACGTGAAGGCCGGCGGGCCCTGTCCCGAGAGCGCCGAGGCGGCTCTCCCCATGGAGGCGGCACGCCAGGTGAAGGCGGGGTTCGCGGTGCGGGAGGAGGCCGCGGTCGTCGACCTGGTGCGGGATCTGGCGCTGGGGAGGCTGGGCGACGGCCCGGACCGGGCGGCGTTCTGCGCCCGGTTCGCGCAGACGGCGTCGGCGCTGCGGGCCAAGTCGGTGGAGGACACGGCCTTCTACCGGTACACGCCGCTGGTGTCCGCGAACGAGGTGGGCGGCGACCCCGGGGCGCCCGGGGTGAGTGCGGCGGACTTCCACGCCTATTGCACGCGGCTGGCGCGCGACTGGCCGGCCACCGGGACCGTACTGTCCACGCACGACACGAAGCGCAGCGCGGACGTGCGGGCGCGGATCGCGGTGCTGTCCGAGTGCCCAGGGCGCTGGGCCCGGCTGCTCGCGGGGCTCACCTCCGTGCCCGGGCCCGACGCCCACCTCGCCTGGACGGCCTGGCAGACGGCCCTCGGCTTCGGTGAGCCCGACGGGGAGCGGCTGACGGCCGCACTGCTGAAGTCCGTGCGGGAGGCCGGGCTGCACACCAGCTGGACCGAGCAGGACGAGGTGTACGAACAGGCGGTGGCCGACTTCGTGGCGGCGGGACCGGCCGGGCCGCCGTTCGAGACGGTGGCGAAGTTCGCGCGGGATCTCGCTCCGTACGTACGGGCCAACGTGCTCGGGGCGGCGCTGCTGCACCTGACGATGCCGGGGGTCCCGGACCTCTACCAGGGCACGGAGCGGGAGTTCCGCGCCCTGGTCGACCCGGACAACCGGCGCCCCGTGGACTTCACGCCGCCCGCCGCCGACGACGAGAGCCTGTCGACGGAGAAGTACGCCGTCACGGTGGCGGCGCTGGGGCTGCGGCGGGCGCTCCCCGAGGTGTTCGGCGAGTCGGGGACGTACACGCCGCTCACCCCGGTGGGCCCGGCGGCGGACCACTGCGTGGCCTTCTGCCGCTCCGGCCGGACCGTCACGGCCGTCACGCGCCTGTCCCTGCGCCTCGCGGAGGCGGGGGGCTGGCGCGACACGGAGCTGCCGCTCCCGGCCGGCCGCTGGACGGACGCCCTGTCCCCGGCCCGCACGTTCACGGGAACGGTCCGCGCCGCCGACCTGTTCGCACAGCGCCCGGTGTCCCTGCTCACGCGCGCGCCGGAAGAGGAGTAGGAGCACGGGCGGTGGCCGGCCGGACAACCGGCCACCGCCCCGGCGCATGGCTCGTACGACGCCTTGTCGGGCGGTCGGACAGGACCCTATAGTTGGCGCCTATTCGTTCCCGGATTCCCCGCCTGTAGGGCTGGTCGATGAAGAGACGCCCGAAGATCTCCGTAGTGGTCACGGCCCACGGAATCAGTGAACGACTGGTCTGCCACGCCCTCGGGAGTCTCGCCCTTCAGACGCTGCCAGCCGACGAATTCGAAGTCGTCCTCGTCCTCGAGGCAGGAAGAACGGACGAATTCGCGCCGTCGCCGCGGAGTGAGGCGCAGGGATCCGCCGGGTTTTCCGTCAGACGTCTGGGACTTCCGGGTGAGGCGACGGTCGGAGCCGCACGCAATGCCGGGGCCGCGGCGGCTTCGGCGGAACTGGTGCTGTTCCTGGACGGCGACGATTCGCTCTTCGCGTCGTGCCTGCACGCATTCGTACGGGCGGCCGAGCGGTATTCGTCAGCCACCGTGCTGTTCGCGAACTCCGTCAAGTACTCGCCGGACATGCGCAGTCGATTACGGCGGATCTGCTCCACGGCGTACTACGAGCTCTACCTGGACTACCGGGCCAGCCCGTACAACCCCATCTTCCACTCGATCTTCGTCGGGCATCCGGTGGCGGCCACCCGCGGCTACCTGCTGGACGGCGGGGCGTTCGACGAGAGCCTGCCGTGCGCCGAACTGACGGACTTCGTGGTCCGGGCACACGCGACCGGTCAGGAGATACGCCATATACCGGAGTACCTCTACCGGTACCGTGAGAGCCCGAACGGCCTGTCCAAGCACCCCGAACTGCACCCGCGCCGGATCTCCGCGATCACGCACCAGCTCAACCTGCTGCACGACGTGCACGCGGACACCACGAGCGTGGAAGCCCTCGGGCGTATCGCCCCTTACCAGCACTACCACTACCAGGTCTACGGCCGGGGAATACGCATCGTACTCCCCTACATCGACTATCCCAGCGGAACGCTCAGACAATCAGGGATGCCATGCCCGAGAAGATCCTGACCGACGACGGCCACTCACTTTCCTACATCTGGGAAGAGGCGAAGAATTCACCCGTCGCACATGTGATCATGTGTCACGGCCTGATGGCGGACAAGGACGAATACGAAGGTCTGCACCGGCGCACGGCACAGCGCCTCACTCAAGAAGGATTCAACGTACTGAGGTTCGACTACCGCGGGCACGGCGCCAGTTCCATTACCTCCGACCGTATGACGATCCAGGGCGAAGTCGACGACCTCAGGGCCGCACACGCTTTCGCCCAATCGAAAGGCGATGTACCTGTTCTGCTCGTCGCCACGAGCTTCGGTGCCCTTTCGGCCATTATTCTGGCCGCGGACGACGTGTCCGGTGTGCACGCCCTGGCCCTCTGGAATCCGGTCGTCAATCCGTGTGGAACGTTCGTCCGGCCGGGAACGGAGTGGTCCAGGACGGCGATCAATGAGCAGACCCAGCGGCAGCTCGCCGCCGGCGAGACCGATCACGTGGTCCTCGACGGCTTCAGGCTCGGCCGCGATCTCGTGGCGGAGATGGAACGCACGGACCTGACGGACGCACTCACCGGTCTGCGCGTTCCGGTGTTCGCCGCGCACGGCACGGCGGACCAGCTCGTGCCGTTCCCCTACACGGCCGACGCGATGGCGTCGGCCGGTCAGGGAACCTTCATGCCGCTTCCCGGCGCCGGACACGGCTTCCTGGAGCGCCAGGCGGATGTCGTCGACGCCACCGTGCGGTGGCTGCTCTCGGTCACGGAGCGGGGGCAGGCGGCATGAGCGACTTCGTCCGCGGGAAGGTGGAGCTGGGAGCCGACGTGAGCGTCGGGTACTTCAGCGTGCTGGGAGCGGAGCACAAGCGGCTGAACGTCCGGTACACGGACCGGCCCGCCGCCCGTACCGACGAGGTCGCCCCGGCCCGGATCGGGGACCGTACCGTCATCGGCAGCCATGTGCTGGTGTACGAGGGAGCGACGGTGGGTGCCGATGTCTTCATCGACGACTACGTCCGCCTGGGAGCCCGCAGCCGGGTGGGTGACGCCACGATGCTGCTGTACGGCGCGAAGATCTACGACGACGTCTCCATCGGCCGCGACTGCCGCGTCGCGGGATTCGTGCCGGTGCGCGTGGTCATGGGCGACAACGTGACGATGATGGGGAAGATCGCCCACAAGTACAACCGCCCGCTCGACTGGTCTCGCGACGAGCCCTCCCCGGTCCTGGAGGACGACGTCGTGGTCGGCATCGGCGCCACCCTCGTCGGCGGCATCACCCTGGGCAGGGGCAGTTACGTGGCAGCGGGGGCGACCCTGACGAAATCGGTACCGCCGGACTCCATGGTGCTGGGCTTCAACCAGGTCATGCCCGTGAGCGCCTTCGAGGCGTACAGGAAGCGGTCGAAGAACGGCAGGGGTGTCCTGGAGGACGGTCTCGGCCCCTCGTTCGTCCTGTAGGAGCCCCGCATGTGGCACTCCGCACTCTTCTGGCTGATCACCACGGCGGGGACGCTGGTCGTCGGCGGAGCCGTCACCCTCCTGCAGGACAGACTGGTCCGCGCCCTGTCCGGGCTGTTCCGGAGATCGGACGAGGCGTACTACGTGCCGCTGGCCGTGCGCAACAACCTCATCGCGGAGGACCAGCAGATCGCCGCCATAAGGAAGGCCGTCCTGGCCAGGCGGCGGGAGCATCGGGGGGTCTGCGTCCTCGTCGGCATGCCGGGAGTCGGCAAGTCCCAGGCGTCGGCGCAGTACGCGCACCGCTACCGCAGGAAGTACCGCATCGTCTGGTGGGTCACCGCGACCACACCGGAGGATCTGGTGGCCAGCTTCATCGAACTGGCCCATGCGCTGCGGCTGGTCGAACCGGAGCGCGAGCGCACGCAGTTGGCGATCGCCAACGATCTCAAGCAGTGGCTGGAGAACAGGGGGCGCTGGCTCCTCATCTTCGACAACGCCAACCACTCCGACCTGTTGTTCTCGCTGCTGCCCCAGACCTCACGCAAGAACCACGTACTCCTCAGCTCCAACGATCCGATCTGGGAGGAGTACCAGGACAGCGTCCTCGAAGTGGACGTCCCGTCCATCCAGGCCAGTTCGGCGTATCTGGTCGACCGCACCGGCAGACGCAACGAACTGGACAGTGCGCGGCTGGTCGCCTCCGAGCTGGGATGTCTTCCTCTCGCGCTCGAACAGGCGGCCAGTTACATCCAGGCCACCCGGCTCGAATTCTCCGAGTACCTGGCGCACCTCCAGGAGTCCCCGAGGATCATCCTGGAGCGCTCGGGTCTGCTGCGCACCAACCGGTTCGGTGTGCTGCGGGCCGTCGACGCGGCGATCGAGGGCGCGGCGTCGATCAGCGGCGCCTCGTCCGTCATCCTGGAGTCCGCCTCCTTCCTGGACCACGCCGCCATCCCCGTACGACTCCTTCGGGAGGCGACGGGCCTGAGCGGCCTGGAGTTCAACGAGGGCATCGCGGGTCTGCGCCGGTACTCGCTCGCGTCGACCGACGGCCCGGGCGACACGCTGTCCGTGCACTACCTGGTGCAGGCGCTGGTACGGGAGAGCGTGGGTGGCGACCGTGCGGAGCAGACGCTGCGCGCCCTGCTGCGGGTCATCAACGGCACGTTCCCCGAGAGGCCCTGGGACATCTCGGCCAGGGCCGAGGCGGCCCCGCTGTTCTCGCACGTGCTCTCCGTCGTGCGGCAGGGCAGGCGGCTGGGCTTCGCCGACGTCCTGCTGGCTGACTCGGCCCACGCCTGCGGCCGGTTCGTCTGGAGCATCGGAGAGATGCAGGTCTGCCTGCCGCTGTTCGAAGCCGCCTGTGAGATCTACCGGGCGCTCGGCGATCGGGCCGATCCGGCGCTCCTGCCCGCGGCTCTCAACGACCTGGCGATCGCCTGGACCGAACTCGGCTCGCCCCGCACGGCACTGCGGCTGCACGCCCAGGCGTACCGCCTGTCGCGCGACGCGTCGGGTCCCGAGGACCGCTGTGCCGCGTGGGCCCTCACCGGCATCGGCGACGTGATGTGCGACCTCGGCAGGAGCGCCGGCGCCGAGCGGTACTTCCAGGAAGCCCTCAGGATCTACGAGGGCCTGGTGCCCGCCCATCACGACATCGTGTGGACGCAGTCCGGGTACGCGAACGCCCTGGCGGACCTGGGGCGCCTGCACGAGGCCGAGCAACTGCACCTGAGCGCTCTGGAGTCGCGGCTGGGGCGGTTCGGCGAGACGCACCCGGAAGTCGCCCGCTCCTACCACTCCCTCGGCCGCCTCCACGCGCTGCTGGGCAGGCTCCCGGAGGCCAGGGACAGCTACGCGAAGGCGGTCCACATCAGGACCGGCACGCTCGGGGCGGTGCACCCGCACACCGCTCGCAGCTGGACGGGACTGGCGACGGTCCTGGAACAGCTGGGGGACAGACGACGCGCCGGCGCGCTCTACGAGCAGGCCGTCGCGGTGGAGCGGGCCGCTCTGGGGCCGGCGCACCCGCGGCTGTGCCACAGTCTGGCCGGCGCGGGCCGGTGCGCGGAGGCGAACGGTGACGCCGCCACCGCGCACGAGCACTACGTCCGCGCTCTGCAGTGCGGCTCCGCCGCACACGGCGTGCTGCCCCCATCACTGATCGCGGACCTCGAACGCGCGGCCCTCCGTACGGCAGGGCCGGCCGTACGGTGAACGGATCCGTACGACAGTGCCGTGCCCCCGCATGGTTTCTTCCCTCCGAGGACGCTTTCGCTTCTTGATCAGCGTCCCGGTCAGGGCCTCTCGTGGTCACTGGTACCAGCGGCCGGACTCTCCTGCGGGTAACCCCACCCTCAACCGGCGGCCAGCTTCAGCCCAGGTCGTCGGCGCCCGGCAGCCCGGTGCCCGGAGGGTCAGCGTGCGGAGAGCCGGAAGCTCATCCGGCCGAAGCTCACCTGGTCACCGTCCCGCACCATGACGGCCCCCGTGACCCTGCGCCCGTTCACGGACGTGCCGTTGGTCGAGCCGAGGTCGCGCAGCATCCACCCGCCGCCCCGCGCGGTCAGCTCGGCGTGCACGCGCGAGACCGTCTCGTGGCTGAGCCGCAGTCCGTTCGCGGGATCGCGCCCGATCCTCAGCGGGTACGGCCCCGGCTCGGGGAACAGCAGCTTCGGCAGCCGCTCCGCCTGCCACGCCCCGCGCAGCCGTACGGAGAACGCCGACGCCCGCCGCACCGCGCCGAACAGCCCCCGCGTCCAGCGGCCCTCGGTCTCCAGGTCGGAGGTGAGCACGGCCAGTTCGTCGGACCGGCGGGCGACGAGAGCGAGTTCCATGCGGCGTACGAAGGTGTCGTGCGACAGCTTCCCCTGGGCCGCGCCCTCCCGGAGCATCCCGAGAACACGGTCGCGCTCGGCGTCGGACAGCCGCGCGGGATACGTGTGGAACTCGAAGGACGACGTCACAGAGCCGATTGTCGGCCCGACCGGGCGCGGGTGTCCAGAAGAACGGTTCATCCCGTACGACCTGACCTGCGCAGACTGATCGCCTGCTCACTCCGGATCATCATTGTTACTGTCTGCGGACACATACGTCACAGGGGGACGGCTTGACCGCCATACCGCAGGACCACGAACCGGCCGTACGACCGCTCGCGGGGCCGGAGGAGCTCGACCTCTTCTGCCGGCTCTCGTACGTGCTCGACCACGAGCTCGCGGACGACCTCGCCACCGGCCGCCGCCGTCCGGAGTGGATGTGGGTGGCGCTGCGCGGGGACCGCGTGCTGGCCCGCCTCTCCTGGTGGACCTCCAGGGCCGGCGAACCGCCGCAGGCTCTCGACTTCTTCGACCTCGACGACACGCTGACGGAACCGGAGCGCGGTGAGATCGGTCTGCGCCTGCTGGAAACGGCTTCGGCCGCCGTCCTCGCGACCGGCGCGCCCCGCCCCGGGTACGGCCGGTTCGTCCCGGCCGACTGGCGCGACGACGCGGTGGCCCGTGACGTGGTCGAGGCCCGGATGCGGGTTCTCGAGCGGACCGGCGCGCGGCTGCTCGTCGAGCGCCTGCGTCTCGAATGGCGCCCCGGCACGCCGGTGCCGGAGCCCACGGGGCGGCTGACGTTCCGGCAGCCGAACGGCGAGGAGGAGCTCATCGCGCTGATGACGCTGGTCCTGGAGGGCACGCTCGACGCGCACAGCCAGGCCGATCTGGCGACGGGCCTGAGCCCGCGCGAGGCCGCCGAGCTGCAGTTCGAGGAGGAGTTCGCGGCCTACTCCTCGCCGCGTGACTGGTGGCGTGTCGCGGAACTGCCGGACGGCGGGGATCCGGTCGGTTTCGTCATTCCCGCGCGCAACAACTACCACCACACCATCGCGTACATCGGCGTGGCGCCCGCCCACCGCGGCCACGGCTACATCGACGACATCCTCGCCGAGGGCACCCGTGTGCTCGCCGCGCAGGACGTGCCCCGCATCCGCGCGGCGACGGACCTCGCCAACGTTCCGATGGCCAGGTCGTTCGAGCGCGCCGGGTACGTCAATTTCGAGCGCGCGGTCAATATGGTGTGGAGCTGACGATTTACCGGCGGATCATGCCCGTCTGACGCACCATGGGTGGCGGCATCGTCGACGAGAGGGGCCGCCAGTGCTGTTCGAGGTGTGGGCACCGAAGGCCGGGCGGGCAGAGCTCCGGCTGGCGGGCGCAGCGTACGCCATGGAGCGTGATCCGGCGCGGGACGGGTGGTGGACGGCCGACGCCGACGCGGGTGAGGGCGCCCGGTACGGCTTCTCCCTGGACGGCGGGCCCGTCCTGCCCGACCCGCGCTCGCGCCGCCAGCCGGACGGTCCGGACGGCCTGAGCGCCGTGGTGGACCACAACGCCCATGTATGGCAGACGGCTTGGCGGGGCGGCGCTCCGCTGTCGAACGCGGTGCTCTACGAGCTGCACGTCGGTACGTACACCCCCGAGGGCACCTTCGACGCCGCCGCCGAACGGCTCCGCCATCTGGCCGAGCTGGGCGTCACCCATGTCGAGGTGATGCCCGTCTGCCCCTTCCCGGGAACGCACGGGTGGGGCTACGAGGGCGTGTCGCTGTGGGCGGTGCACGAACCGTACGGCGGCCCGGCGGGGTTCAAGCGCTTCGTCGACGCGGCGCACGCCCTGGGCCTGGGCGTCGTGCTCGACGTCGTCCACAACCACCTCGGTCCCTCCGGAAACTACCTGCCCCTCTTCGGCCCGTACTTCACGGACACGCACCACACGCCCTGGGGGTCGGCCGTCAACCTCGACGCCCCGGGGTCCGACGAGGTGCGTGCGTACCTGCTGGACAGTGCGCTCGCCTGGCTGCGCGACTTCCGTCTCGACGGTCTGCGGCTCGACGCCGTCCACGCCCTCGCCGACACGCGCGCGCTGACCTTCCTGGAGGAACTGTCCGCGGCCGTCGACACCCTCTCCGCAGAGGTGGGCAGGACGCTCTTCCTGATCGCCGAGTCCGACCAGGGGGACCCCCGCACGACGGCCCCGCGCGAGTCGTGGGGACTCGGTCTGCACGCGCAGTGGAACGACGATTTCCACCACGCCCTGCACACCGCCCTCACCGGCGAGTCCCAGGGCTACTACGCCGACTTCGCCCGCGCCCCCCTCGGCGCGCTCGCCAAGACGCTGACCCAGGTGTTCTTCCACGACGGTACGTACTCGACGTTCCGGGGACGCGTGCACGGCCGCTGCGTGGACCGCACGAAAACGGCCGCGCACCGCTTCCTCGGTTACTCCCAGACGCACGACCAGGTCGGCAACAGGGCGCTCGGAGACCGGCTTTCCGCCACCCTCTCCCCCGGCCTGCTCGCCTGCGCCGCCACGCTGGTCCTCACCGGTCCGTACGTCCCCATGCTCTTCATGGGCGAGGAGTGGGCGGCCCGCACCCCCTGGCAGTTCTTCACCGACCACACCGATCCGGAGCTCGCCCAGGCCGTACGCGAGGGCAGGCGGCGGGAGTTCGCGGCGCACGGATGGGCGGCGGAGGACATCCCGGACCCGCAGGATCCGCGTACCAGGGAGCGCTCCTGCCTGGACTGGTCCGAGCCCGGGAACGAGCCGCACGCGCGCGTGCTGGCCTGGTACCGCGAGCTGATCGCCCTGCGCCGGGAGCGGCCCGACCTCGCCGACCCGGACCTCGCGGCGGTCAAGGTCGCGTACGACGAGGACGCGCGCTGGGTGGCGTACCGGCGCGGCGACATCCGCGTCGCGGTGAACCTGTCGAAGGAACCCGTCACGATCGGTCTCGGCCGCAACGGCCTCAGCCGGGTGCTCGCCGCCTGGGAGCCGGTCGACGCGCCGGGAGCCGACGGGCTCCTGCGCCTGCCGCCGGAGTCCGGCGTCGTGCTGGGGCCCGCCGGCTGACCGCGCGCATCCGCCGGCTGACCGCGCCCGCCCATCGGCTGACCGCGCCGGCGGCGCGGCGGTCAGTCGACGACGGCCATCTCGCGGGCCGTCGTGTTGAGGCGGCGGCCGCCGTCCGCCGTGACGGTCACGATGTCTTCGATGCGCACGCCGAAGCGGCCGGGCAGGTAGATGCCGGGCTCGATGGAGAAGCACATCCCGGGCACGAGCGGCTGCCGCTCGCCCTCGACCACGTACGGCGGCTCGTGTGTGGTGACGCCGATGCCGTGCCCGGTGCGGTGGATGAACCGCTCGCCGTACCCGGCCTCGGTGATCACCGCGCGGGCCACCCGGTCCACCTCCTGGCAGGCGATCCCGGGCCGCACCGCTTCGAACGCCGCCTGCTGCGCCTCCCGCACGGCGTCGTGGACGCGCTGTTCCTCGGCGGTCGGCTCGCCGACGTGGACCGTACGGGAGGTGTCGGAGCCGTAGCCGTGCTTGAGGCCGCCGAAGTCGAGGACGACCATGTCGCCCCGCTCGATGACGCGCTCGCCCGCCTCGTGGTGCGGATCGGCGCCGTTCGGACCGCTGCCGACGACGGTGAAGTCCACCTGCTCGTGACCGAACTGGGTGAGCAGGTGGGAGAGTTCGGCGGCCACCTCGGTCTCGCGCCGCCCGGAGAAGCGGATCCTGAGAACCTCCTCGTACGTCGCGTCCGCCGCCGCGCCCGCGGCCTCCAGGCGCGCCAGCTCGGCCGCGTCCTTCACGGCCCGCAGCATGGGCAGGGCCGAGGACAGCGAGACGTACGAGGTGCTCGGCAGGGCCTTCTGGAGGCCGAGCAGATGCATCGCCCAGGTGTTGTCGCTGACCGCGAAGCGGCCGGCGACGTCGAGGAGCGGCGCGGCGGCGGCGTACGGGTCCCTGCCGTCCGTCCAGTCGCGCAGTGTCAGCGCGGCGGCTCCCGGGGCGTGTTCGGCGTCGGCCGCCTCCAGTGTCGGCACGACGAGCACGGGTTCCTGCTCGACGGACAGGACGAGCAGCGTCAGCCGCTCGGTGACCGCCGGGGGCCGGTAGCCCGTGAGGTGGACCAGGTCGGGCCCCGGGGCGACGAGTACGCCGTCCAGGCCGGCGTCGGCGGCCGCCCGGGCCGCGCGGTCCATGCGGGCGCCGTAGTCGTCGGCGGTGAAGGGCGCGGGCGGGGAGGCGGAGGCGGCCGCCGACGGACCGGCGGGCGGCGGCGGGGCGGGCGCGGCGGGCTGCGGGGCGGAGGACATGGCCTCATCCTGCCCGGCGGCCGGTGACCCCGCGAGCCGGTTTCCCCGTGGGATCCGGAGTCGGATCCGGGGTGGAATCCGGGGCGAGCGTGACGACGAGGTCGGCCCGGTGGCGGCCGGCGGCGACGAGGCGCGCGTTGGCCTCGTCCGACGTGTGCACGAAGCGCTCGGCGGCCGGGCGGGGCTTGCCGAACCGCTCGTGCCGGTCGACGAGGCGGCGTACCCGCTCGTCCCGGTCGAGGTCCAGGAACCACACCTCGTCGAGCAGGTCCCGTACGCCCGCCCAGGGCTCCTCGTCCAGCAGCAGGTAGTTGCCCTCGGTGACGACGAGGGGTACGTCGGCCGGGCCCGGCACGGCGATGCTCCCGGCCACGGGCTCCTCGACCGCCCGGTCGAAGGCGGGCGCGTAGACGACGGCGTCCGGCGTCCCGGGGGCGCGCAGCCGGGCGAGCAGGGCGGCGTATCCGGCGGCGTCGAACGTGTCCGGGGCGCCCTTCCTTTCCGTACGCCCCAGGCGTTCCAGCTCGGCCCCGGCGAGGTGGAACCCGTCCATCGGGACGAGTACGGCCAGTCCGCCGAGCCGGTCGACGAGGTGCGCGGCGAGGGTGGACTTGCCCGCCCCGGGCGGACCCGCGATCCCGAGGACGCGGCGGCGGCCGGGGACGGCGAGGCGGCGGGCGCGGTCGACGAGGCGGTGCGGTTCCATGGGGGCATTGTGCGTCGCGAGGGGTCGGCGTGGGGTAGGAAGAAGCCCATGCCGCACATCGCTCTCGTCACCCTCGTCGTCCGCGACTACGACGAAGCCGTCGCCTTCTACACCGGGGCTCTCGGCTTCGAACTGGTCGAGGATTCGGACCGGGGCGACGGCTCCCGCTGGGTCGTCGTCCGCCCGCCCGGTGCGGCCGGCGGTACGGGGCTGCTCCTGGCCCGCGCGAAGGACGACGAGCAGCTCGCGCGGGTGGGCGGCCAGACGGGCGGGCGGGTCGGTTTCTTCCTGCACACCGAGGACTTCGCCCGCGACCACGCCCGGATGGCGGCCGCGGACGTCCGCTTCCTGGAGGAGCCGCGCCACGAGCCGTACGGCACGGTGGCGGTCTTCGAGGACCTGTACGGCAACCGCTGGGACCTCCTGCAGCCGGTCCAGGCCGACACGGGCCGACCCCGCGCCGACGGCCCCTGACGGCGGGATGCCCGTAGCGTTGCGCGCGGGACCGGTTCGCGGTGCGGGGCGCGCCGGGGGTTGGGCGGCGTCGGCGGCAGTCGCGGCCCGGCGGCCGCCCCGGGCTAGCCCTGGGCCTTGTCGAGGGCGCCGGTCAGGCGCCCCAGAAGCCCTTGCAGACCGAGGACCTCCTCGACCGACAGGCCCGTCGCCGCGAGAATCCTGCGCGGTACGGACAGCGCCCGCTCGCGCAGCTCCACGCCCTCCCCGGTCAGGTGGACGGTCACCGAGCGCTCGTCGGCGGCGCTGCGTTCGCGTCGCACCAGGCCGGCCGTCTCCAGTCGCTTGAGCAGCGGAGAGAGCGTCCCCGAGTCGAGGCGCAGCTGCTCGCCGATCGCCTTGACGGGCTGGGGGCCGTGCTCCCAGAGCACCAGCATGGCGAGGTACTGGGGGTAGGTGAGCCCGAGGTCCCTGAGCGCGTCGCGATAGACGCCGCCGAAGGCGCGCGAGGCCGCGTGCAGTGAGAAGCAGACCTGGTGGTCGAGGCGGAGCAGGTCGGCGTCGGACACCTCGGGGAGGCCGGGACCGGTCGGGGGCGGGAGCGTCATGGGTCCAGAGTAACCTCTCGTCCACCATTAGGTTGTGCACAACTTAATGGTGTGCAACTATTTAGCTCTCCAGACGAGAGAGGCATCCCATGAACGCGCTGTACACCGCTGTCGCCACCGCCAACGGCCGCGAGGGCCGCACCGTCAGCTCCGACGGCCAGATCGACCTCGCCCTCGCCATGCCCCCGGCTCTCGGCGGCAGCGGGCAGGGCACCAACCCCGAGCAGCTCTTCGCCGCCGGGTACGCCGCCTGCTTCGCCAGCGCCATGGGGGCCGTCGCCCGCCGGATGAAGGTGGACACCAAGGACGTGTCGGTGACCGCCGAGGTCTCCATCGGCAAGGACGACACGGGCTTCGGACTGGCGGTCGTGATGCGCGTGGAGCTTCCGGACCACCTGGCGGGCGAGACGGGCCGCGAGCTCGTCGAGGCGACCCACGCCTACTGCCCGTACTCCAAGGCCACCAGCGGCAACATCCAGGTCGACCTCGTCATCGAGTGACACGCCGCCGGACCCCGTACGCGACGCGCCCCGCCCCCGGACCGGATCCGGGGGCGGGGCGCGTCGTGCGTCGGCTCTCGTGGGGCCGCGGGGTCAGGCGTTCGTCAGGCGTCCGGGGTCAGACGCAGGGAGATCGAGTTGATGCAGTAGCGCTGGTCCGTCGGGGTCGGGTAGCCCTCGCCCTCGAAGACGTGGCCCAGGTGCGAGCCGCACCTGGCGCAGCGGACCTCGGTGCGGACCATGCCGTGGGAGGAGTCCGCGATCAGCTCGACCGCGTCCGTGTCCTTCGGGTCGTAGAACGACGGCCAGCCGCAGTGCGACTCGAACTTCGTGTCCGAGCGGAAGAGCTCCGCTCCGCAGGCGCGGCAGGAGTAGACGCCGGTCGCCTTGGTGTCCGTGTACTCACCGACGAAGGCGGGCTCCGTGCCGGCCTGGCGCAGGACGGCGTACTCGGCGGGGGTCAGTTCCGCGCGCCACTGCTCGTCGGGCTTCTCGACGTCGTACGACATGGGGGCTCCCTTACTTCGACAGGCGGGCCAGGATCTGCGGACCGAGGTCCGTCACGTCGCCCGCGCCCATCGTCAGAACCAGATCACCCTGCTTGGCCATTCCCGCGATCACCTCGGGGACGCTCGCCCCGTCGGCCACCGGCGTCACGTCCGCACCGGCCGCGCGGGCCGCGTCGATGATCAGGGCGCTGGTGATGCCCGGGATCGGGTCCTCGCGGGCCGGGTAGATGTCGAGCACCACCGAGGCGTCCGCGAGGGCCAGGGCCTGGCCCATCTCGGCGCCCAGTTCCTGGGTGCGCGAGAAGAGGTGGGGCTGGAAGACGACGAGCAGCCGCGCGTCCGTCGCCGCGCCGCGCATGGCCGCGAGGTCGGCGGTCATCTCGGTCGGGTGGTGGGCGTACGAGTCGATGACCTGTACGCCGTTCACCTCGCCCTTCAGCTGGAGGCGGCGCTTGACGCCGGTGTACCTGCCGAGGGCCGAGGCGAGGTTGTGGGCCGGGATGCCGAGGGCCACGCCCGCGGCCAGGGCGGCGACCGCGTTGTGGGCGTAGTGGCTGCCGGGGACGGAGACCGTGAAGGTGAGGAAGCGGTCGTCGAGGAGGACGGTGACCTCGCTGGTCAGGCCGCGCGGGGTGATCTTGTGGACGCGTACGTCGGCCGTCGGGGACTCGCCGTACGTGACGATCCGGAGGCCGGAGAGGTCGCGCAGGCGGGACGTCAGCTCCACGGCGCCGGCCTGGTCGGCCGAGACCACGAGCGTGCCGCCCGGGACGACCTTGCCGACGAAGGTCTCGAAGGAGTCGTAGATCTCGTCCATCGAGGCGTAGTTCGCGTGGTGGTCCAGCTCCACGTTGAGGACGATGGCGACCTCGGGGTCGTACTTCTGGAAGCTGCGGTCGCTCTCGTCCGCCTCGGCGACGAAGATGTCGCCCTCGCCGTGCGTGGCGTTCGTGCCGGGGCCTTCGAGGTCGCCGCCGATGGCGTACGACGGGTCCAGACCGAGCTCGGTCAGGGCCACGGCCAGCATCGACGTCGTGGTCGTCTTGCCGTGCGTGCCCGC
Source organism: Streptomyces sp. NPDC046122 (assembly GCF_056429965.1). Taxonomy (NCBI): domain Bacteria; kingdom Bacillati; phylum Actinomycetota; class Actinomycetes; order Kitasatosporales; family Streptomycetaceae; genus Streptomyces; species Streptomyces sp. NPDC046122. The sequence goes on from NZ_JBWKLQ010000001.1 coordinate 853,011, forward strand.
GACGGCGATGGCCCGCAGGCCGCCCATGAGTGAGGCCAGCGCGTCGGAGCGGTGCACGACGGGGATGCCGAGTTCGGCGGCGCGGACCAGCTCGGGGTTGTCGGCGCGGATGGCGCTGGAGACGACGACGCAGGTCGAGTCGTCCGCCAGGTGCCCGGCCGCGTGGCCGATGTGGACCTGGGCGCCCAGCGCGCGCAGGGATGCGGCGGTGGCCGACTCACGGGCGTCGCTGCCCGCGACCCGTGCGCCGCGCTGGGCGAGGATCTTCGCGATCCCCGACATTCCGGCGCCGCCGATGCCGATGAAGTGCGGTCGGTCCATGGCGGTGGGAAGGCCGGGTGCCATGCGTTGTCTCCCAAGGTGTGACGTGTGAGCGGTGCCCCAGCCTATTCGTTGTGGGAGAAGAGCTTGAGCACCGGTACGCCGACCTTGTGACGGGCGCGCGAGGCCCAGTCCCGGTGGAAGAACTCCTCGACGTAGTGCGGCGCGGTCAGGACGATCACCTCGTCGGCCCCGGTCTCGGAGACGACCGACTTGAGGAGGTCCAGGGGGTGGTCCTCGACGACCTGGCCCACGGCCTCGTCACCGCGGGCCCGCAGCGCCTCCAGGGTCGCCTCCAGACCTCGCTGCGCGAGGGGCTTCGCCTCCTCGCCGCGGGGCTCGTCGGCCTCCCGTACAGCCTCGTCGACCTGCCCGAGCGCTACGTCGTCGATGGCGCGCAGGAGGACGTCGGCCTGGTCGCCGCGGGGCTGCATCAGAACGACGAAGGAGACGCTCTCGTCGCCGTGAAGGGTGGTGACGAAATCCACGTCGACGGAAGTCAGGGGCTTCTCGATCATCAATACGCTCGTGAACACGACGGGCGCCCTTCTCTTCTTCATGGGCCGGCGCTTCTGGGTAGCGCCGCCGGCCCCCTGCGGAAACCATCCTTCCCCGTGCCCCTGCGGGCTCACTGTCGGAGTAGGTATGCCCCGCGAAAGCTAAGCGGAACGGTCAATTCCGCTGCCGGTCAGATCCGACGGTACTGGGTGAAAAGGAACCCGGCCTCCTCCAGTACGGACGCCAGTCCGAATCTTTCGGGGACCGTGACACCGGGTCCGTCGGCGATCCGCTGGGCGCGCCCCGCGGTGAGCACGGGCGACACCGTGAGGCACAGCTCGTCCAGTGCCCCGGCGGCGATGAACTGCGCCAGCAGGCGCGGTCCGCCCTCGGTCAGCAACCGGGTGAGCCCGCGCTCAGCCAGCGCCGCCACCGCTCTCCCGGGTTCCGCCACCGCCCCGTCCCCGGCGACCAGCACCTCGGCCCCGGCCTCCCGGGCGGCGCGGACGCGGTCGGGCGGAGCCGTGGCGCCGGTCAGCACCAGCGTCGGGACGAGCGGGGACACGAAGAGCGGAAGGGAGAAGTCCAGGTTCAGGGACGCGCTGACGACCGCGATGGCGGGCGCGGGGCCCTGGCCGGCAGCCGCTCTGCGCTCCGCGAAGGCGTCGCGCGCGCGGGCCGGCCGGTACCCCTCGAGACGTACCGTCTCCGCACCGACGATCACCACGTCGGCCAGCGCCCGCAGCGTGCCGAAGATCCGCATGTCGGTGTCGGAGGAGATCGGCTGCGAACGGCCCTCGTGCTGGGCGGCCCCGTCGAGGGAGGAGACCATGTTGGCCCGCAGCCAGGCCCCCGACGCCCCGCGCTCCTTCGGATAGGCGTAGGCGTCGGCCAGCGCGTCGAGTCCCCACTCGCCATCGGCGGCGGAGAGTGTTTCGTCGGTCACAGGGAACAGGCGTCGCATGTCGAGCAGTGTGGCACGACGCCTAGACTTGAGCCCCGTGTCGTCCTCCACCGCCGCTCATGGGTCCGCGCCCATAACCGAAGCGGCTCCCCTGTCCCTGTGCGCACGCGAGCCGCACGTCCCCGCCGACCGCCTGGTCGCCGAGATGGTGCCGCCGCCGCGCTTCGACTCGGTGCGCTTCGATACGTACGTACCGGACCCGAACCAGCCCAGCCAGAGCGAGGCGGTCCGGGTGCTGAGCGCCTTCGCGGCCGGTCTCGGCGGGGCGTCGGCGGTCGGCGGGGGCAAGCGGCGCTGGTTCGACTTCGGGAAGAAGCAGGCGGCCCCCGCCGCGCCGCTCGGCGTGTACCTCGACGGCGGGTACGGCGTCGGCAAGACGCACCTGCTCGCCTCCCTCTGGCACGCCACCCCCGCGCCCCGCGAGCTCAAGGCGTTCGGCACCTTCGTTGAGCTGACGAACCTGGTCGGCGCGCTGGGCTTCCAGGAGACCGTGCGGACGCTGAGCGGGCACCGGCTGCTGTGCATCGACGAGTTCGAACTCGACGACCCGGGCGACACGGTGCTGGTGTCGTCGCTGCTGCGCAGGCTCGTCGAGGCGGGCGTCGCGCTCGCCGCCACCTCCAACACCCTGCCCGGCAAGCTCGGCGAGGGCCGCTTCGCCGCGGTCGACTTCCTCCGCGAGATCCAGGGCCTGTCGGCCCACTTCCGGCCGCTGCGCATCGACGGCGAGGACTACCGCCACCGCGGGCTGCCCGAGGCCCCCGCGCCGTACTCCGAGGAGCAGGTCACCAAGGCGGCGTACGCGACCGGGGGCGCCAGCCTCGACGACTTCCCGCACCTGCTCGACCACCTCGCCAAGGTCCACCCCAGCCGCTACGGGGCGCTCACCGACGACGTCCGGGCCGTCTGCCTCACCGACGTGCGCCCGGTACCGGACCAGTCGACGGCGCTGCGGCTCGTCGTGCTCGCCGACCGGCTGTACGACCGGGAGGTGCCGGTACTGGCCTCCGGGCTGCCGTTCGACCGGCTGTTCAGTGACGACATGCTGAACGGCGGCTACCGGAAGAAGTATTTCCGGGCGATCTCCCGGCTGACGGCGCTGGCGCGCGACGCGAAGGGCTTGATCGCGCAGTAGGTTGGCCCTGGATCACCGTCCGCGAGAAGGGCTTTCGAAATGGCTGCAACGCGTCAGGCACACAGCGTCTGGGAAGGCGACCTGTTCAAGGGCAAGGGCACCGTGACCCTCGATTCGTCCGGCATCGGGGAGCACCCGGTCTCCTGGCCGGCCCGTACCGAGGAGCCGAACGGCATGACCAGCCCCGAGGAGCTGATCGCCGCCGCCCAGTCCAGCTGCTACAACATGGCGTTCTCCAACGTCCTCGCCAAGGCGGGTACCCCGCCCACCCGTCTGAACACCAAGGCCGAGGTCACCTTCGTGCCGGGCGAGGGCATCACCCGGATCCACCTCACCGTGCAGGGCGAGGTGCCGGGCATGGACGAGGCGGCGTTCGTCAAGGCGGCCGAGGAGGGCAAGGCGAACTGCCCGGTCAGTCAGGCGCTGGCGGGCACGACGATCACGCTGAGCGCGTCCCTCGCCTGACCTGGGGCGTACGCGTCGGGCAGACGCGCCGCACGAGGCGGTGTGGCCCGCATGGTTCACGTGAGATCACTTGCGTGCTACACACGTGCGGGTCACACGTTTCCTGTCCGCCAGCAGGGAGAGACCTCATGTCTGAAACAGCCTCATCGTCCGCGTCCCGCCGTCAGGTTCTGGCCCGCGCGGGCGCCGTCGGCGTCGGTGTCGCGTTCGCCGGCTCGGTGTCGGAGATCTTCGCCGGCACGGCCGCCGCCCAGGGACTGGGCCGCCGCGGGTACGGACCGCTCGTGCCCGACCCGGACGGACTCCTCGATCTGCCCGAGGGCTTCCGCTACAAGGTCCTCTCCCGGGAGGGCAGGCCGCTGCGTTCGGGCGAGGGCGCCGTCCCGGGCAACCACGACGGCATGGGCGCGTTCCGGGGCCGTCACGGCCGTGTCCACCTCGTCCGCAACCACGAGAACCGCCACAGCGCGAAGCTCGGAGTCCCCACGGTCGAGGGCCTGACGTACGATCCGGCCGCCAAGGGCGGCTGTACGGCCCTCGCTCTGGACGGCCGCAACAACGTCCTCGGCGAACGCGTCGCCATCGCCGGTACGGCCGTCAACTGCGCGGGCGGGCCCACCCCGTGGAACACGTGGCTCACCTGCGAGGAGAACGAGGACAAGGCCGGCACGAACGGCTACACCAAGGACCACGGCTTCATCTTCGAGGTCGACCCGGTCGACCCGCACCGCTCCGGAGCGGTCCCGCTCACCGCGATGGGCCGCTTCCAGCACGAGGCGATCGCCGTGGACCCGCGCAGCGGCATCGTGTACGAGACGGAGGACGCGTTCCAGAAGCCCTTCGGTCTCTTCTACCGCTTCCTGCCCGAGAAGCCGCTGGGCGGCCCCGGCTCCCTGCGCGCGGGCGGCGCGCTGGAGGCCATGCGGGTGCCGGGCGTGCCCGACCTCTCGGCGGTCCAGGAGACCGGCGCGAGCTTCAGAGGCGTCGAGTGGGTGCCCGTACCGGACCCGCTGGCCGGGGAGACGCCGATCCGGCTCCAGGACTTCGGCCCCAAGGGCATCACGCACGCCCAGAAGCTGGAGGGCTGCTACTGGGGCGACCGGGCCGTGTACTTCGTCTCCAGCTTCGCCCGCAGCGCGGAGGGGTCGGCGGCCGACCACTTCGGGCAGGTGTGGAAGTACGAGCCGGAGAAGCGGCGTCTGACCCTGGTCGTCGTCTTCGGACCGAGCACGGACATCCAGCTGCCGGGTGAGTCCCCCGACAACATCTGCCTCGCCCCGCGCGGCGGCCTGATGGTGTGCGAGGACGGCAACGGCGCGCAGCACGTGTACGGGCTGACCAAGCGCGGCGAGGTGTACGCGATGGCGCGCGGGCGGCAGAACATCGGCACGCCGCAGGAGCCGGAGTGGGGCGAGTTCGCCGGCGTCACCTTCTCCCCCGACTGCGCGACGATGTACGTGAACTGCTACACGCCGGGCACGACCTTCGCCGTGACGGGCCCGTTCCACGGCTGAGTCCGGCGCCATGGGGGCCCGCCGCGCCGGTCGGCCCCCTTCGCCGTGACACCCGTTCGGCAGCAGCGCCCGTGTAGGAGACGGAAGCTTCGCGAATGATCATATAAGTTCCCCATGTGATCACTTTTGCGCGCAATGTGGCGACAGTGGCGGTCCTCGGCGCGGCTATCTCCGGCTGCGGCAGCGGCGGCGAGTCCCGGGGCTCGCTCGCCGCCCCGCCGGCCTCGGCGTCCGCCTCCCCCGCTGCCTCCGCTTCCGCTTCCCGGCAGCCCGCCCCCGCCCCGCCGACCCTCGCGGCGGGTCCCGGCGGGCTCACCCCGGTGTTCGAGCGCGCCGCCGGCGCCCGCGCCAAGACCGTCGCCCTCACTTTCGACGCCGACATGACGGCGGACCAGGGCCCGCGCGCCGCCCGCGGCGAGCGCTTCGACAATCCTGCCCTGATCGCGTCCCTGCGCAGGTTGAACGTCCCGGCGACGGTGTTCATGACGGGCCGCTGGGCCGAGGAGTACCCGGACCAGGCGCGGTCCATCGGGCGCGACCCGCTGTTCGAGATCGCCAACCACTCGTACAGCCATCACGCCTTCACCTCACCCTGCTACGGCCTGCCGACGGTCGAGCGGCAGGCCATGCGCGCCGACGTGGAGCGGGCCTTCGCCGCGTTCCGCAAGGCCGGAGCGCGCAACGTCGTCCCGTACTTCCGCTTTCCCGGCGGCTGTTACGACGACGAGGCCCTGCGCGCACTGGCCCCGGCCAAGGTGACGGCGGTCCAGTGGGACGTGGTGAGCGGCGACGCCTTCGCGCGCGACGGCGACGCGGTGGCCGAGCAGGTCCTGGCGGGGGTGCGCCCGGGGTCGCTGGTGGTCATGCACTGCACCCGCAGCGCGGCGCCGGTGACCGAGCAGGCGGTCCGGCGGATCGTGCCCGAACTGCGTGCGCGCGGCTACCGCTTCGTGAAGGTCTCGGAGCTCCTGAAGAGCTGAGTCTCGTACAGCGTCTCCATGCCGTCGATCTCGTCATACAGTTCGCCCACCGCGGTGAAGCCGAAGCCGGCGATGGTGGCCAGGGACGCCACGTTGTCGGGCCGGATCGACGCCCGCACCGTCGTCACGGCCGGCTCGGCCGCGGCCCGGCGCAGCAGCTCGGTCAGTGTGGCCCTGGCGTAGCCCCGGCGGCGGAAGGCCGGGTCGACGGCGTAACCCAGCTCGACCGTGCCCCGGTCGTCAGGCGGACCGTGGAACCCGCCGTGCCCGACGACCGCGCCGTCCGGCGCGCACACCGCGATCCGGTGGCACCAGCGGGCTCGCGCCGGGTCGTCGGCGATCTGACCGAGGCGGTACCGCCACAGCCACAGCGCGCTGTCGGTCAGGAAGAAGTCGGTGAGGGCCACCCCGGCTCTCGCCCCGGCGGCGGCCAGGTCGCGGTCAAGGAGCGCGGTCATGACCGCCCCGTCCAGTTCCGCGAAGGTGATCCGCGGGCGCTGCTCGTCCTGTTGTGTCACCGTGCGGATGATCCCGGGGCGCCCGGCCGGCTGTCCACTGGATTTCAGCCGGAGCAAGCCGTGCGCTGCGCCTCCTGCCACTCGCAGACGGGGCAGAGCACGACGCCCTTGACGGACTCCGGGTACTCGGTCGGCTTCCGGCACAGCACGCACTCCGCGTACGGCGGGTTCTCCTCGTCCATGCGTACGAGCCTACCCGGGCCCCGCAGGGCCCGGACGGAGTCGTGAGGCGCAGGTCAGCCGCTGGTCGCCTTCTCGGGCTTCAGCTCGCTCGGCCGGACGATGACGAAGCCGTCGCCCTGGAGCATCAGCTGGACCGCCTCGCCGGAGCCGCCCCGGATCATGGAGCCCACGGACTGCGAGCGGTGCAGCGACGTGTTGAGCTGGGCGCTCCAGCCCACCACCGCGTCGGTGTCGACGTACACCGGCTGCTGCTGCGTCACGGGAATGACGATCGGGCTGCCCTCGCAGATCACGGCGAGCTTGCCGTAGCCGGTGAACAGGCTGTTGAACAGGCCGCCGCCGGTCATGCCGGCGCCCTTCACCGTCTTGATCTCGTACGAGAGGGTCGCGTCGAAGCACAGCACGTTGCGGCCGTTGACGGTGAGCGCGTCACCCTGGTCTATGTCGACGATGAAGCAGTTCTGCGCCTCGTGCGCGAACCACGCCTCGCCCTGGCCTCGGACGGCCATCAGCGCCAGGCCCTCGCCGGTCACGGCGCGCTTGAGCATGCCACCGATGCCCTGGCCCTTGCGCTCGAACTGGAGGTTGCCGCGGAAGGCGATCATCGAGCCCTGCCGCGCGTGCATCTCGCCGTTGACCGCGTACTTAACCGACTTGGCGTTCTGAAGGGTCATCCCGGGCACAGTGGCCTGCTGCGCCATGTTCTCTGAGGCAAAAAGATCGCTCTTCATGCGGAGCATCCTCGCCCGGAGCCATTCGTTCCGCCAACCTCCCGGGGGAGGAGAGGAACGGCGGCCGGGCGCTGGCAGACTGGGGCCGGTGAGCGACAACGACCTTCCCGAGACCCCCGGCAGCCCTTTCCGGCACGAGCGGACCGCGCGCGACGAGGCCCCGCAGTTCGTCCTGCCCCTCGTCGTCCGCATCGAGAAGGACGACCCGCCGGCCCGTACGGACGCCCTGGAGACGGCGGCCCGCGCGGTCCTCGTGATGCTCAGCGACGAACGGTCGCTGGGCGAGGGCGAGTGGGCCGGGGTGATGCGCCTGTGGCAGGACGCCCGGATCCGCAAGGTGGTGCGCCGGGCGCGCGGGCGCGAGTGGCGCAAGGCCGCGGCGCTGCCCGGCATCACGGTGACCGGGGACGCCGCCGAGGTGCGGGCCTTCCCGCCGGTGCCGCTCGACGGCTGGCCCAGGGAGCTGGCGAAGCTCCAGGTCTCGGGAACGGAGCTGGACGATCCGCGGCCGCCCGCCCCTGCCCCCGCCGACGGCCCGGTGCTGTGGCTGAGCCCGGATCTCGGCATGTCGGCCGGCAAGGCGATGGCGCAGGCCGGCCACGGGGCCCAACTCGCCTGGTGGGACCTGCCGGAGGCGGAGCGCAAGGCGTGGCGGGACGCGGGCTTCCCGCTCTCGGTCCGTACCGCCGGCGCGGAGCGGTGGCGGGAGCTCACCGCGAGCGGGCTGCCCATAGTGCGCGACGCGGGTTTCACCGAGATCGCGCCCGGCTCGTGCACGGTGGTCGCGGACCACCCGGCGCTGCGCCGCTGAAGCCGAAGCGCGCCGGACGCCGCTGAACGCGCCGTCCCAGTCATACGTACCTACGAATACTTGGCAAGTAGGTTGTCCGGCCGCCCGGCAGGCGGTTGGTTCGACGGTGTAACGCATCGGCTCGGGAGACATCTTGTTGCGACGCATCAACGGAACAGCACTCATCATCGCGGCACTTGTCGCCACCATCGGCGCGCTCGCCTTCCCCGTGTGGTCCTACGCGGACCGCTCGGGCACGGGTCAGGCCAACCTCAACGCCTCCTCGGTGGCCACCCAGTGGGGTCCGCTGTCCGCCACCGACCGGGACTTCCTGGTCAAGGTGCGGCTGGCCGGCCTGTGGGAGCTGCCCGCCGGACAGCAGGCGCTCGAACGCGCCCCCAGCGAGGCGATCAAGGAGACCGGTGACCACCTGGTCGTCGGCCACACCGACCTCGACAAGCGGGCCCGCAAGGTGGCCGCGCAGCTCAACGTGCCCCTGCCCAACCAGCCCAACGAGCAGCAGCAGGGCTGGCTGCGGGAGCTGTCGGCGGCGAGCGGTCCGGAGTACGAGCGGAAGTTCGCCAACCTGCTGCGCAACGCGCACGGCAAGGTCTTCTCCCTCATAGCCCAGGTACGGCACACCACCCGCAACACACTGATCCGCCAGCTCGCGAGCGACGCGAACCAGACCGTGCTCGACCACATCACCATGCTGGAGTCCACCGGCCTGGTCGACTTCGACGCCCTGGCGAACGAGGCGGCGGGCAACGTCACCGCGAGCCCCTCGGGGCCGCCGCCGCCCGACAACTCCGTGACGGTCCCTTCCCCGCCGGCCGTCGTGCCCACCGGCGACCAGACCTTCACCTCGCAGCCGTCCGCGCAGCCGGAGGGCGAGATCGGCAGCCCGGCGGTGAACACGAACCGCCCCGAGCCGGCGCCGTAACCTCAAATCAACCTCTGAACGTCCCCTCCTGTGGGTTCGGCGGCGTGCGCCGGGGCCATCACCCCTGCACGAAGCGCAGGAGGGGGACCCATGGAACGTCTCGCACGTCTCGGTACGGGGATCGGCTGGCGGCCGGAGATAGCCGAAGCGGTGGAGGGGCTGCCCGGTGTCGACTGGGTGGAGGCGGTGGCGGAGAACCTCTGCCCCGGCCACCTCCCCGACTCGCTCCTGCGGCTGCGCGCCCGCGGTACGACGGTGATCCCCCACGGCGTCTCGCTGGGCCTGGGCGGCGCGGACCGCCCGGACGCGGGACGCCTGGCGGACCTGGCGGCGACGGTGGAGGCCCTGGGCGCGCCGCTCGTCACGGAGCACATCGCGTTCGTACGGGCGGGCGGCCCCCTCACGGCGAGCCCGCGGCTGGAGGCCGGGCACCTGCTGCCGGTGCCCCGCACCCGGGACGCACTCGACGTGCTGTGCGAGAACGTCCGGATCGCCCAGGACTCGCTGCCGGTGCCGCTGGCGCTGGAGAACATCGCGGCGCTGATCAACTGGCCGGACGAGGACATGACCGAGGGCCAGTTCCTGGCCGAGCTGGTGTCCCGGACCGGCGTGCGCCTCCTGATCGACGTGGCCAACCTGCACACGAACCACGTGAACCGGGGCGAGGACCCCGCCAGGGCGCTCGACGAGCTGCCGGTGGAGGCGATCGCGTACGTCCACGTGGCGGGCGGGATCGAGAAGGACGGCGTCTGGCACGACACGCACGCCCATCCCGTGACCCGGCCTGTCCTCGACATCCTGACGGACCTCCGCTCCCGCACCGACCCCCCGGGCGTCCTGCTGGAACGCGACGACGACTTCCCCGCGCCCCGGGTGCTGGCCCGCGAACTGGACGAGATCCGCGCGGCGCTGGCGCGCGGGGCCGCCGGTGGGCGCCGGTCCCCTCGACGGCTCGCGGCGGCCGGGGCGGCCGCCCCGGTTTCCGGGAGGGGGAACGCGGCGCGGTCGACCTCGGGCCGTGCCGGGTCCGTACGGAACGACGCTTCCTCGTCTTTCGTACCCGCGCCCGCGCTCGTGCCCGCCCCCCGGCCGGCCGAGGCGGCGGCGCGGGGCGGTGGCGCCCGTACCCGGGTCGCCGTGGGGCAGGTCGCCCTGCTGTCCGCCCTCGTGGCCGGGACGCCGGCCCCCGCCGGCTTCGACTCGGCGCGCCTGCGCGTCCAGAGCCGGGCGCTCGCGGGGAAGCGGGCCGACGTCGTCGCCAAGGTCGCGCCCGAGCTGCCGGAGATCCTCGGGTCCCACTACCGCCCCGCGTTCCTCACGTACGCCAGGTCCCGCCCCATGTCGGCGGGTTACCGGCGCGACGCGCTCGACTTCGCCGAGCACGTGCTGGCCACCGGCCGGCTGGGGGACGGAGCCGCGCGCACGCGGCTCACCCACTGGTGGCAGGACCGGGCCGCTCCGCGCCCGCCCGGCCGTACCACCCGCTTCGTCCGTGCGGCGCGTGCCGCACTCGTCCGGAAGTGACGCACCGATGACCATGACCGTTCTCGCCCTGCTGATCACGTCCGCCGTGGTCACGTCCTGTGTCGTCCTGCTCCGGGGCGTCTCGGCGCTGCACCGCGCCGCCGGCGGCGGCCCCGCCCCGACCCTGGACCTGATGGAGGTCGCGTTCCTCAACGGCGGCCCCTCCCGCGCCGTGGACGTCGCGCTCACCACCCTGTACGGCGACGGCCGTCTCGCGATCGGCGGCCCCGGCGTCGCCTCGGCGCGGAGCACCGTCGCGCACGACCCGGTGGAGCGGGCCGTGCTCACCGAGCTGGCCGCCGCCCCCAACGGCGCGCTGCACACTCTGCGGCACGCCGCGATGCGCAACGCGGCAGTGCAGGAGATCGGCGACAGCCTCGCGTTCCGCGGCCTGATGGTCCCGCCGGGGGCCGGCCGCGGGTGGCGCACCGGCGGCACCGTCCTCGCGCTGCTCTGCGTCGTGGGACTGCCCGTCGCCGGCGTGTCGGCGGGCGTGGCGGGCTTCGCGGGAGAGCCCGTCGGCGTGTTCCTCGCCCTGGTGCTGCCCAGCCTGCTGGCGGGCATCGTGTGCGGCGCGGTCGGCGCGACGAAGGCGGGCGCCCGGGTGACCCCGGCGGGCCGGGCGGCGGCCACGGCGTACGCCGTGTCGCACGCGGGCTGGGCAGGCCCGGGGCACCTCGTCGCGGTGCACGGCCTGCGGGCGCTGCCCGACCCCGTGCTCCAGGACCAGCTGCGCACGGCGGCGCGGCTGACGCCCGGCCGGCCGCGCACCACGACCGGCGCGGCGTCGACCGGCGGCGACCACACCTCCTACGCGGCCGCGGCGATGGTCTGGTGCGCCGGCTCGGTCTCGGGCCATTCGAGCTGCGGCAGCTCGGGGGACAGCGGCTCCGGGCGGGGCGGATCGAGCTGCGGCGGCGGTTCCGGCTGCGGGTCGGGTTCCGGGTCCGGTTGCGGTTCGAGCTCCGGTTCCAGCTGCGGCTCCAGTTCCAGTTCCAGTTGCGGCTCCAGTTCCGGTTCCAGCTGCGGCAGCAGCTCCTGACGGTTCAAGCCCCCGCCGGACCCGGCCACCGGCGCGCCGGCGCGCGCTCCGGCCGCCCAAGTCGACGGCCCCCCACGCGCGTTGCGCCGGCGCACGATGGCGCCGGCCGCCCGCCGTCACCCCTGAGTAGCCCGCACGCGCTGTCGACGGTCCGCACCCGCGTGCCGCCCCCGCGACTCGTCGGGGTCATTGACCCCGACACCGACCCCCGGTGCTTTACATCGCCAACTGCCCCGCCAAGTATCCCTTTTGTCCTGCACCTGCACGAAGGGAACGCGATGAGACCACTGGCGATGTACGGGACCCTGGCAACCGTCGGCTCCCTGGTCCTGTCCGCCCTCGTCGCCGCCCCCGCGGGCAGCGCCGAATCCCCAGCGTCCCCCGAGGCCCGCGGCACCGCCCTCGCCGCCCAGCGCGCGGCCGCCGCGGGCATCGCCTTCGGCGCGTGCCCGAAGTCGGAGGGCCTGTCCGGGCACATCAGGTGCGGCACGGTCGAGGTCCCCCTCGACTACGCCGACCCCGGCGGCCGCCGTATCCAGCTGACCGTCAGCCGCGCCCGCGCGACCGGCAGGCCCGCCGCGCGCCAGGGCGCGCTCGTCTACAACCCCGGCGGCCCCGGCGCCTCCAGCATGTTCTTCCCCATGGCCGGCGTGCTGCCCGAGTGGAAGAAGATCGCGGCGGCGTACGACCTGGTCGGCTACGCCCCGCGCGGCGTCGGCCGCTCGGCCCCGCTGTCGTGCCAGGACCCGGCGCAGCTCGCGCAGGCGCCCAGCGACGCACCGACGTACCCCTCGCACGCGTACAAGCAGGAGCGGATCGCCCGCGCCAAGGCGTACGCCGACGGCTGTGCCCGCAAGGCGGGCAGCGCGCTGCGCCACTACACGTCGCTCAACAACGCCCGAGACCTGGACGTGCTGCGGGCGGCGCTGGGCGAGCGGAAGCTGACCTTCATGGGCGCGTCGTACGGCACCTACTTCGGCGCGCTGTACGCGACGCTCTTCCCCTCCCACGTGCGCCGCATGGTCTTCGACTCGGCGGTCAACCCGGCCCCCGGGCAGATCTGGTACCGCAACAACCTCGACCAGTCGCTCGCCTTCGAGAGGCGCTGGAAGGACTTCCGCACCTGGGTCGCCAAGCACCACCGGACCTACCGCCTGGGCGCCACGCCCGACGAGGTCCTCGCGAGCTACGAGAGGGTGCGCGCCGGGCTCGCCCGCCGGCCGGCGGGCGGCAGGGTGGGACCGGGCGAACTGCAGGCGGCGCTGCTGAGCGCGGGTTACTACGACGACTACTGGGCGATGCGGGCCACGGCCCTGTCGGAGTACCTGAAGGGCAACCCGAAGCCGCTGATCGAGCAGGCGTCACCGAGGCCCGGATCGGCGCGCGCCGACGAGAACGGCAAGGCCGTCTACACCGCCGTCGAGTGCAACGACGCGCCCTGGCCGACCGAGTGGTGGGTGTGGGACCGGGACAACAGCCTGCTCGCGGCGCGCGCGCCCTTCGAGACGTGGGACAACGCGTGGATGAACCTGCCGTGCGCGTACTGGAGCGCTCCGCGCCAGGAGCCGCTGGACGTCGGCACGGGGCCGGGTGAGCTGCCCCCGACACTGATCCTGGCCGCCGAGCGGGACGCCGCGACGCCGTACCCGGGCGCGCTGGAGCTGCAGCGGCGGCTGGCGGGGTCCGCGCTGGTCACTGAGCGGGACGCGGGGACGCATGGCATCGGCGGCGCCGGAAACCGCTGCGTCAACGGCCATCTGGAGAGGTATCTCCTGACCGGTCGGACGCCGGTGCGGCGCGCGGAGTGCGCGCCGCACCGGGAGCCGAACCCGGTGTCGCTGGACGAGCGGGCAGTGGCGAAGGAGCCGGCGCCCGCCGTCTGATCTTCCGGGTCGGGGGTGGTGGGCCGCCGCTCAGGCGAGGCCCGCCACCAGGTCTGCGACGGACTTGCGGCGGCCCGTGTAGAAGGGCACCTCTTCGCGCACGTGCATGCGCGCCTCGGACGCGCGCAGGTGGCGCATCAGGTCGACGATGCGGTACAGCTCGTCGGCCTCGAAGGCCAGCAGCCACTCGTAGTCGCCGAGCGAGAACGAGGCGACCGTGTTGGCCCGCACGTCCGGGTAGCCGCGCGCCATCTTGCCGTGGTCGGCGAGCATGCGGCGACGGTCCTCGTCGGGCAGCAGGTACCAGTCGTACGAGCGCACGAAGGGGTAGACGGAGACGTAGTTGCGCGGCGTCTCGTCGGCCAGGAAGGCCGGGATGTGCGACTTGTTGAACTCGGCGGGACGGTGCAGCGCCATGTTCGACCACACCGGCTCCAGCGCGCGGCCCAGCTTGGTGCGGCGGAAGAGGTTGTACGCCTCCTGGAGCTGGTCGGCGGTCTCCGCGTGCCACCAGATCATGACGTCGGCGTCGGCGCGCAGCCCCGACACGTCGTAGGTGCCGCGCACGGTGACGTCCTTGGCGGCGAGCTGGTCGAACAGCTCCTGGACCTCGTCGGCGAACCCGGCACGGTCCTCCGGCAGCACGTCCCGAAGCCTGAAGACGGACCACAGGGTGTAGCGGATGACGTCGTTGAGGTCCTTCGCCTTCTTGCCGGCGTTGGGGCCTCGGGGGGATGTCACAGTCTCCGGAGCATCAGTCATGTCCCTATTCTCCCGCCTCGTGATCCGTGCCTCGCGCCGGGTCCGGGGTGAGCATGATCTCGTCGGCGGCGCGCCGGCCGCTCGCGACGCACGCGGGGATGCCGACACCGTCGTACGCCGCCCCGCAGACCCGCAGTCCGGGAAGCTTCGCCACCTCGTCGCGCACCCGCGCGACCCGGTCGGGGTGGCCGACGGGGTACTGCGGCAGGCCGCCGATCCAGCGGGTCACCTCGGTGGCCACGGGCCGGGCGGCGAGACCGGTGGCGGCCCCGAGGTCGCTCAGGGAGACGTCCACCAGCTCCTCGTCCTCGCGGTGCAAGTGGTCCTCCTCGCCGTAGCGGCCGATGGAGGTGCGCAGGAGGAACAGGTCGGGGGCGGCCGCGTCGACCCACCCCCACTTGCGGGTGGAGAAGGTGGACGCCTTGATGGTGCGGCCGTCCACGGGCGGCACGAGGAAGCCGGAGCCGGCCGGCAGCGCTTCGGCGTCCCGGCGCCGGAAGGCCATGGTGACCAGGGCCATCGACGCGTACTCGACCTGGGACAGCTCGGCGGCCGCGGCGGGCGACTCGGCGGCGAGCAGCGCGGAGGCCGCCCAGGCGGGGGCCGCGAGGACGACGGAGTCCGCGGCGATCACCCGCTCGTCGGTGCGCACCCGCCAGCCGTCCGCGCCCCGGGTCAGGCCGAGCACCGGAGTACGGAGAAGGATCTCGCCGCCCCGGGCCCGCACGGCGTCGGCGACGGCGTCGGGCAGGGTGCCGACGCCCCCCTCGATCCCCATGAAGACAGGACCCGGCTGCTCCTTCCCGGCCGCCCGGCGCTGAATGTCCCGTACGCCGTCGAGGAGCGAGTCGTATGCGCGCGCGGCCTCGAACAGCTGCGGTACGGCGGCGCGCATCGAGGTGCGGTAGACGTCACCGGCGTACACCCCGCCCAGCAGCGGTTCCACCAGCCGGTCGACGACCTCCCGGCCGAGGCGGGCCGCGACGTACGCGCCGAGCGCGATGTCCTCGCCCACCTCGGTGCGCGGGAGGTCGTGGTCGCGGCGCATGCGGGCGAGGCCCTCGGCGGAGAGGACCTCGCCGAGCACGTCGGGGTCGCCGGGCACGCCCATCACGTGGCCCTTGGGCATCGGGGTGAGCGCGCCCCGGTTCCACAGCGACGCGGTGGCGGTGGCGGGCGGCTGGAGCCGTCCGCCGAGGCCCACCGCGCGGGCGAGGGCGACCGCCTCGGGCCGCCGGGCCAGCATCGACTCGGCGCCCAGGTCGACGGTCGTGCCCGCGACGTCGCCGGTGAGGAGCTTGCCGCCGAGCCGGTCCGTCGCCTCCAGCAGCGTCACGCGCGCACCGGCGACGGCGAGCCGGTGCGCGGCGGCGAGTCCGGAGATGCCGCCGCCGATGACGACGACATGGCCCGCACGAGATTCCACGTTCATGGGTCCACTCTCTCAAACCCTGATCGAGTCCTGACCGTGACCGCTTCGGGACCGGGAACCGGCAACCCGCTCCCCCACCTCGTACGTCGAACCGGCAACACACACCACGACGTTCGGGGGGAACCGACATGCGTGCAGCACGTACGTCCGGGCACCGGTCCACCAAGGTCCTCGCGGCCGCTCTGCTCACCGCCTCGCTCGCGGTCGGCGGCTGCGGGGCCGGCGACGACAGCGGGTCCGGTGACAGCCGCAAAGGGGTCGCGGCCGACTCCAAGGGCGGAGGGCAGGCGGAGCGGGCGGCCGGCAGCGGCCCGGAGGCCCCTTCGGGGGCCGGTGCGCAGAAACCGGCCGGCAGGACCGGTGCGCAGAAGCCGCCCCTCGCCAAGAGCCACGTCATCCGGACCGCGACCCTCTCCGTCGAGGTCGAGAGCGCCACGAAGGCGCTCGGCACGGCGCGTACTGCGGCCGAGAACGCCGGCGGCGTCGTCGGCAACGAGACCACCGAGCGGATCGACGACAGCCACGTCTACTCCCGTATCGTGCTGCGCGTCCCGCAGGAGGAGTACGACGGCGTACTGAAGGAGCTCTCCGGCACGGGCAAACTGCTCAGCCGCAAGGCCGGCGCCAAGGACGTGACCGAGCAGGTGGTGGACGTCGAGAGCCGCGTCAAGTCGCAGCGGACCAGCGTCGCGCGGGTGCGGGACATGATGGACCGGGCCACGAAGATCAGCGATGTGGTCATGCTGGAGGGCGAGCTGAACACGCGTCAGACGGAACTGGAGGCGCTGCTCGCGCAGCAGGCGTCGCTGAAGGACCGTACGACCCTGGCGACCATCACCCTGGAACTCTCCGAGCCCGAGGCAGCCCAGAAGGCGGAAAATGAGGACCCCGGCTTCCTGGACGCGCTCGCGGGCGGCTGGGACGCGTTCGTCACGACCCTGAAGTGGGTGGCGATGGCGCTCGGCGCGGTGGCCCCGTTCGCCGCCGCGCTCGCCCTGCTGTACGTCCTGTGGCGGCTGGTGCGCGGCCGTATGCCGCAGCGGCGGACGGCCGTGCCGGCGCCCGCCACCGGCATGGGCGCGACGGCCGCCCCGTTCCCGTCCGCCGGGCCCGCGGCGCCGGTCGAGGAGGCGCCGCGGAAGCCGGGGCCGCGGGAGTGACCCTTAGCGTGTCCTGCGGATGACGTGACGACCGATCGAGGGGACACGCATGGCAGCGGCGGAACGACTGGTGGTCATCGGCGGCGGAGGGGGGGGGAGGGTCGGCACGGCGTCGGACCGCAGGATCCAGGGACCCGAAAGGGCTGAAGGCGTTACCCTTCCGTCGGGGGACCTCC
>NZ_JBWKLQ010000001.1:870036-884269 GCF_056429965.1 Streptomyces sp. NPDC046122
CCCCCACCCCCCCCCCCCCCCCCCCCCCCCACCCCTCTCCCCTCCCCCCCCCCCCCCCCCCCCCCCCCCCCCCCCCCAGGCCCGCAGGCTCAGGGGCCCGGACGAGCTGGAGATCGTCGCCTTCGAGCGGGGCGACTTCACGTCGTACTCGGCGTGCGGCATCCCGTACTGGGTCGGCGGAGCCGTCCGGGACCGGGACGAGCTGATCGCCCGTACGCCCGAGGAGCACCGCGCGCGCGACATCGACCTGCGGGTCCGCACGGAGGTCACCGCCGTCGACGTGGCGGGGCGCCGGGTGCGCTCGCGCGATCTGGAATCGGGCGCCGAGTCGTGGACCGGCTACGACAAGCTGGTGGTGGCGACCGGAGCCCGGCCGGTGCGCCCGCCGCTGCCCGGCATCGACGCGCCGGGGGTGCACGGCGTGCAGACCCTCGGCGACGGCCAGGCCCTGATCGACACGCTGGAGCGGACGCGGGGGCGGCGCGCGGTCGTCGTCGGGGCCGGGTACATCGGCGTCGAGATGGCGGAGGCGCTGGTCGGCCGCGGGTACGAGGTGACCGTCCTGAACAGGGGCGAGCAGCCGATGTCGACGCTCGACCCGGACATGGGCCGCCTCGTGCACGACGCGATGAACGGCATGGGCATCACCACCGTCCCGGGTACCGAGGTGACCGAGGTCCTCACCGGTGCCGACGGCCGCGTCCGGGCGGTCGCCACGGACGCGGAGACCTATCCGGCGGACGTCGTGGTGCTGGGCATCGGCGTGGAGCCCGAGACGGCTCTGGCGCGGGAGGCGGGCCTGCCGGTCGGGTCGTACGGCGGGCTGGTCACCGACCTCTCGATGCGCGTCGTGGGTCACGACGACATCTGGGCGGGCGGCGACTGCGTCGAGGTGCTCGACCTCGTGTCGGGCCGGCGGCGCCACATCGCGCTCGGCACACACGCGAACAAGCACGGCCAGGTGATCGGCTCGAACGCGGGAGGCGGCTACGCGACGTTCCCCGGTGTCGTCGGCACGGCGGTCAGCAAGGTGTGCGACCTGGAGATCGCCCGGACCGGACTGCGGGAGAAGGACGCGCGGGCGCAGGGCCTCCAGTACGTGACGGCGACGATCGAGTCGACGAGCCGCGCCGGGTACTACCCCGGCGCGTCGCCGATGACGGTGAAGATGATCGCGGAGCGGCGCACGGGGCGGCTGCTGGGCGTCCAGATCGTCGGGCGCGAGGGCGCCGGCAAGCGGGTCGACGTCGCGGCGGTCGCTCTCACCGCCCGGATGACGGTGGAGCAGATGACCGCGCTGGACCTGGGCTACGCGCCGCCGTTCTCCCCGGTGTGGGACCCGGTCCTGGTCGCTGCCCGCAAGGCGGTGACGGCGGTCCGGGAGGCGGGTGCTTAGGGGACGGTCGTTCGCGGCGGGCCTTTCCCGGCCCGCCGCGGGCGCCGGCGGCTAGCGTGCCGTGCGGGTGTGGACGTAGTCCGTGAGGCGGGTCAGGGCGTCGGGGTCCGTCGTCGGCAGGACACCGTGGCCCAGGTTGAAGATGTGGCCCTCCAGGCCGGACGCCGCCGCCAGCACCTCGTCCGTCTTCGCCATGACCGCGTCGGGGGTCGAGAAGAGGACGGCGGGGTCGAGGTTGCCCTGGAGCGCCTTGCCGGGGCCGACGCGCCGCGCAGCATCGTCCATCGGGACGCGCCAGTCGACGCCGACGACGTCGGCGCCGGCCTCGCCCATCAGCCCGAGCAGCTCTCCGGTGCCGACGCCGAAGTGGATGCGCGGCACTCCGTACGACGCCACCGCGTCGAAGACCTTCGCCGAGGCGGGCATCACGGAGCGCGTGTAGTCCGCGGGCGCGATCGCGCCGACCCAGGAGTCGAAGAGCTGCACGGCGGACGCGCCGGCCTCGATCTGAACCTTCAGGAACGCGCCGGTGATCTCCGCGAGACGGTCGAGGAGATCCGCCCACAGCTGCGGGTCGCCGTACATGAGGGCCTTGGTGTGCTCGTGGTTGCGCGAGGGGCCGCCCTCCACGAGGTAACTCGCGAGAGTGAAAGGCGCGCCCGCGAATCCGATGAGCGGAGTGGACCCGAGCTCACGCGTGAGCATCCCGATCGCCTCGGTGACGTAGGTGACGTCCTCCGGCGTGAGGTCCCGCAGGCGGGCGAGGTCGGCGCGGGTGCGGATCGGCTCGGCGATCACCGGGCCGACGCCGGGCTTGATGTCCAGGTCGATCCCGATGGCCTTCAGCGGCACCACGATGTCGCTGAAGAAGATGGCCGCGTCGACGCCGTGACGGCGCACGGGCTGCAGCGTGATCTCGGTGACCAGCTCGGGCCGCATGCAGGAGTCGAGCATCGGGATGCCCTCCCGCACCTTCAGGTACTCCGGCAGCGAGCGTCCCGCCTGCCGCATGAACCAGACCGGCGTGTGCGGCACCGGCTCGCGCCTGCACGCCTTGAGGAAGGCCGAGTCGTACGTCTGGCTCTGCGGGCTGCCCACGGGGCGGCGGTCATTGGCACTCACGCCCAAATCTTCGCACGCGGGCCGAAGCGGTTGTCGCGGGGCGGGTGTCCTTCCCTGCGCGAAGCCCGCGTTCCGCCTACGCTTCCCCGCATGGCTCCGGCGCAGGGACGACTTTCGGATGATGCTGACGACAGGAGCGGTGCGGGGGGCGACTCCGCCCCGCCCGCGTTCCGTCAGGCGGTCGAGGGCCTGTGCTCGGCGCGCCTGCGCCCCGAGGTGGAGGTGGACCCGACCCGCCCGCCGCAGAGACTGGCTCCGTACGCGTACGCGCTGGAGGCCGCGGTGGTGCACGGCGACGAGGACCTGGCGGACGGGCGGCTGGTGCTGCTGCACGATCCGGCGGGCCACGACGCCTGGCACGGAACGTTCCGCCTGGTGACGCTCGTACGGGCGGAACTGGAGCCGGAGATGGCGGCCGACCCGCTGCTGCCCGACGTCAGCTGGTCCTGGCTGACCGGCGCGCTGGAGGCGCGCGGCCTGTCGTACGCGGAGGCGAGCGGCACGGTGACGCGGGCCGGTTCGTACTACTTCGGCGGGCTGGCCGAGCGCAGGCCCGCGACGCAGATCGAGATCAGGGCGTCGTGGACGCCGCGCGAGGGGCGAGGCGGGGTGCCGGACACGGCGGCGCACCTGGCCGCCTGGTGCGACCTGCTGGCGCAGGTCGCCGGGCTGCCTCCGGTGAGCGGGCACGGGTCGGGTCCGGTGGAGGCCGGTGTGGTGTCGCTTCCGCAACGGCGGGGGCCGCAGGCGCCGTAGCAGGTGACATGGAGGGCGTGCCCGGGTGGCGCGCCCTCTTTCGTGTTCTCCGACCGCCTATTCATCACATGATCGAGCACCCGTCCGAATTGCCCGAATTGTTACTCACCAAATCGTGATCTTTCCCTAAAGGAGAGCGGCACTGCTGCCGAAGAGGTTGATGACCCTTCAGCACGGTTCCCCCCCGGCTTCACCCCGAGCCGGCGAGTTCCGCCACTCCCCCAGGAGGCCTGGTGTCCGTTCTCCTCGAGCAGCCCGCAAGCCTGGTCGCCTACCGCCCTAACAAGCCGACGGCCATGGTCGTCGTGGCCGACCCGCGCGTCCGCTCCACCGTCACCCGCCATCTGTGGGCCCTTGGAGTACGAGACGTCATCGAAGCGTCGTCCATCGCGGAGGCACGCCCCCGCGTCGGCAGTCCGCGCGACATCTGCGTTGCCGACGTCCACCTGCCCGACGGTTCCGGGCTGACCCTGCTCTCCGAAACCCGCGCCGCGGGCTGGCCCAACGGGCTCGCCCTCTCCGCAGCCGACGACATCGGCGCCGTACGCAATGCCCTCGCGGGCGGCGTCAAGGGCTACGTCGTCACCGGTACGCGCAACAACATCGGGCACCCCACCCGCCCCGGCGCCGCCCCCATCGGCGCCGCGGCAGCCCGAATGCACCGCCGCCCCCCGGGCGCCCCGAGCCACCCGGGCGGTTACCGCGAACTCTCCGGCCGCGAGGTCGAGGTGCTCAGACTGGTCGCGGAAGGCCAGTCGAACAAGGCGATCGGCGTCTCGATGGGCCTCTCCGCCCTGACGGTCAAGAGCCACCTCGCCCGCATCGCGCGCAAGCTCGGCACGGGCGACCGTGCCGGGATGGTCGCGGTGGCCCTGCGGACCGGAATCATCCACTGACCGAGTCCACTCCCTCCCGCGCCCGCCGACGGAACGTTCCGCCGGCGGGCGCGTCCCATGTGCCGCGCCCGGAAAAGGCACATTCGGGCGACATCGCGCCGGGGCTGGTTTTCGCAGGTCACCCGCACTTTCGCGGACGAGTGCAGGTCAGGCGTTCGCTCGTGCGGATACCCTTTACACGTGACCGACGCCCAAGAGACCGCAGCAGAGCCAGACCTGCGAAACCCCGGGGGCGACCCCCCGGACGACGTCGAGACGGCGCCGATTCCCTTGCTGGAGCCCCGCGAAGGCATTCCGCCGGTGGTTGCCACCCAGGAGGCCCTCGACGAAGTCGTCGCGGCCTTCGCCCGCGGCACCGGGCCCGTGGCCGTCGACGCCGAGCGGGCGTCCGGCTACCGGTACGGACAGCGGGCCTACCTCGTGCAGCTGCGCCGCGAGGGCGCCGGCAGCGCGCTGATCGACCCCGTCGGCTGCCCCGACCTGTCCGGCCTGGGAGAAGCCCTCGCGGGCAGCGAGTGGATCCTCCACGCCGCCACCCAGGACCTTCCGTGCCTGCGCGAAATAGGCATGGTCCCCACCCGCCTCTTCGACACCGAGCTGGCGGGCCGGCTCGCGGGGTTCCCGCGCGTCGGCCTCGGCGCGATGGTCGAGTCCGTCCTCGGGTACGCCCTGGAGAAGGGGCACTCCGCGGTCGACTGGTCCACCCGCCCGCTGCCCGAGCCCTGGCTGCGGTACGCCGCGCTGGACGTCGAGCTGCTCGTCGACCTGCGCGACGCGCTGGAGAAGGAGCTCGACCGGCAGGGGAAGCTGGAGTGGGCCCGCCAGGAGTTCGACGCCATCGCGTCGGCCCCGCCCGCGCCACCGCGCAAGGACCCGTGGCGCCGTACGTCCGGCATGCACAAGGTGCGCCGCCGCCGTCAGATGGCGATCGTGCGGGAGCTGTGGAACGCGCGGGACCGCATCGCCCAGCGGCGCGACGTGTCGCCCGGCAAGGTGCTGAGCGACACCGCCATCGTCGAGGCGGCGCTGG
This sequence comes from Streptomyces sp. NPDC046122, assembly GCF_056429965.1. Lineage (NCBI taxonomy): Bacteria > Bacillati > Actinomycetota > Actinomycetes > Kitasatosporales > Streptomycetaceae > Streptomyces > Streptomyces sp. NPDC046122. The sequence goes on from NZ_JBWKLQ010000001.1 coordinate 875,237, forward strand.
CCGTGCCGCTGAACGTCCAGGCGCTGTCCGCCCTGCCCGGTTTCGGCCACCGCATGGGACGGCGGCAGCTGGAGCAGTGGCAGGCAGTCGTCGACCGGGCCAGGGCGCTGCCGGACTCCGAGCTTCCGCAGCCCGGAGCGGCCGTGACCGGTCCGCCCCCGCCGCGTTCGTGGGCGGACAAGGACCCGGCCGCGGCGGCTCGCCTGTCGGCCGCCCGGGCGGCCGTCTCCGCGCTCGCGGAGGAGCTGAACATGCCGCAGGAGAACCTGATCACCCCGGACACCGTGCGCCGGGTCTGCTGGGAGCCGCCGAAGGACGCGACGGCGGAAGCGGTGGCCGAGGCGCTGGCGTCGTACGGTGCGCGCCCGTGGCAGGTGGAGCTCGTGGCACCGCTGCTGACCAAGGCGCTGACCGTGACGGCGGCGGCCTGAGCGTCCCCGGAACCAAGCCCCCGGCCGTCCTCGGCCGGGGGCTTCTCCGTGTGACGTTCGCCGCTCCCGCCGTGGGGGGTGGGCAGCTTGGTTACCCGCAAGTAGCATGGCGGTACGCAGCACGCCCACGCGGCGTGCCCGACGTGCAGCAGTGCCACCCCGCACCCTGGAGGAGAGCCAATCGTGCCTCGTACCGTCAGGGATGTCGTCTTCGTCGACGGCGTCCGCACCCCGTTCGGCAAGGCGGGCCCGAAGGGCATCTACCACGAGACCCGCGCCGACGATCTCGTCGTGAAGGCCATCCGGGAGCTGCTGCGCCGCAACCCCGGCCTCGACCCCGCGAAGATCGACGAGGTCGCCATCGCCGCGACCACGCAGATCGGTGACCAGGGCCTGACCCTCGGCCGTACGGCGGGCATCCTCGCCGGTCTGCCGCAGTCCGTCCCGGGTTACTCCATCGACCGCATGTGCGCCGGCGCCCTGACGTCCGTGACCTCGCTGGCCGGTTCGATCGCCTTCGGCGCGTACGACGCCGTCATCGCCGGCGGTGTCGAGCACATGGGCCGCCACCCGATGGGTGAGGGCGTAGACCCGAACCCGCGCTTCGTGTCGGAGAAGCTCGTCGACGAGTCCGCCCTCTTCATGGGCATGACCGCCGAGAACCTGCACGACCGCTACCCGAGCATCACCAAGCGGCGCGCCGACGAGTACGCCGTGCGCTCGCAGGAGAAGGCCGCCAAGGCGTACGCCGACGGCAAGATCCAGGCGGACCTGGTGCCGGTCTCGGTGCGCCGCACCAACGCGGAGGCCGGCGAGACCGGCTGGGGCCTGGTCACGGCCGACGAGCCGATGCGCCCGGGCACCACGCTGGAGTCGCTGGCGAACCTGAAGACGCCGTTCCGCGTCCACGGCAACGTCACCGCCGGCAACGCGGCCGGTCTCAACGACGGCGCCACCGCCTCGATCCTCGCCTCCGAGGACTTCGCCCGCGAGCACGACCTCCCGGTGAAGATGCGCCTCGTCTCCTACGCCTTCGCCGGCGTGGAGCCCGAGGTCATGGGCTACGGCCCGATCCCGGCGACCGAGAAGGCGCTGGCCAAGGCGGGTCTGTCGATCGAGGACATCAACCTCTTCGAGATCAACGAGGCGTTCGCCGTCCAGGTCCTCGCGTTCCTGGAGCACTACGGGATCGCCGACGACGACGCCCGCGTCAACCAGTACGGCGGCGCGATCGCCTACGGTCACCCGCTGGCCTCCTCCGGCGTGCGTCTGATGACGCAGCTGGCCCGCCAGTTCGAGGAGCAGCCGGAGGTCCGCTACGGCCTCACCACGATGTGCGTCGGCTTCGGCATGGGCGCCACCGTGATCTGGGAGAACCCGAACCACAAGGACGCCGGAGGCAGCAAGTGAGCACCACCGTTGAGCTTTTGAAGGGGGCGGCCGAGCTGTTCCCGGACGAGGTCGTCACCAGCGCCCACGTACGGCACTTCGAACTGCCGCAGGGCGCGGGCCGGTTCGCGCTGATCACGCTGGACAACGGCTTCGACCACACCAAGCCGACCACCTTCGGCCCGCAGTCGCTCGCCAACCTGAACACGGCGATCGACCAGGTCGAGAAGGAGGCCGCCGAGGGCTCCATCGTCGGTGTCGGCCTCACCGGCAAGCCGTTCATCTTCGCCGTCGGCGCCGACCTCAAGGGCGTCGAGCTGCTGAAGCGGCACGAGGACGCGCTGGCGATCGGCAAGGGCGGCCACGACGTCTTCCGCCGCCTGTCCGGCCTCGCGGTCCCCACCTTCGCGTACTACAACGGCGCGGCGATGGGCGGCGGCGTCGAGGTCGGCCTGCACTGCACCTACCGCACGGTCTCGGCCGCGCTCCCCGCGTTCTCGCTGCCCGAGGTCTTCCTCGGCCTGGTTCCGGGCTGGGGCGGCTGCGCGCTGCTGCCGAACCTGATCGGCGCCGACCGGGCGGTTTCGGTCATCATCGAGAACTCGCTCAACCAGAACAAGCAGCTCAAGGGCAAGCAGGTCTACGAGCTCGGGATCGCCGACGCGCTCTTCGAGGGCGCGGACTTCCTGGAGCAGTCGCTGATCTGGACCGCTTCCGTGCTCCGCGGCGAGCTCCAGGTCGTACGGCCGGAGATCGACCGCGGTGAGGGCTGGGACCAGGCCGTCGCGCGCGGCAGGGCGATCGCGGACTCCAAGGTGCACGGCGCCGCCCCCGCGGCGTACCGCGCGCTGGAGATCATCGCGGCGGCGAAGGACGGCGACCTGGGCGCCGGCTTCGACGCCGAGGACACCGCCCTCGCGGACCTGATCATGGGCGGCGAGCTGCGCAGCGGCATCTACGCCTTCAACCTGGTCCAGAAGCGCGCGAAGCGTCCGGCCGGTGCGCCGGACAAGTCGCTGGCGCGTCCGGTCACCAAGGTCGGCGTCGTGGGCGCCGGTCTGATGGCCTCGCAGCTCGCGCTGCTGTTCCTCCGGCGCCTGGAGGTGCCGGTCGTCCTGACCGACATCGACCAGGAGCGCGTCGACAAGGGCGTGGGCTACGTCCACGCCGAGATCGACAAGCTGCTCGGCAAGGGCCGCGTCAACCAGGACAAGGCCAACCGCCTCAAGGGTCTGGTCTCCGGTGTGCTGGACAAGGCCGAGGGCTTCTCCGACGCCGACTTCATCATCGAGGCCGTCTTCGAGGAGATGGGCGTCAAGCAGCAGGTGTTCGCGGAGGTCGAGGCGGTCGCCCCGGCCCACGCGATCCTCGCCACCAACACCTCCTCGCTGTCCGTCTCGGAGATGGCGTCGAAGCTGAAGCACCCCGAGCGGGTCGTCGGCTTCCACTTCTTCAACCCGGTCGCGATCCTCCCGCTCCTGGAGATCGTGCGCGGCGAGCAGACCGACGACGCCTCGCTGGCCACGGCCTTCGGCGTCGCGCGCAAGCTCAAGAAGACGGCCGTCCTCTGCAAGGACGCCCCGGCGTTCGTGGTGAACCGCATCCTCACCCGCTTCATGGGCGAGATCCAGAACACCATCGACGAGGGCACCCCGGTCAAGGTCGCCGAGAAGGCCGTCGAGCCGCTCGGTCTGCCGATGTCCCCGCTGGTGCTGCTCGAGCTGGTCGGCCCGGCCATCGGTCTGCACGTCTCGGAGACCCTGAACCGCGCCTTCCCGGAGCGCTTCACGGTGTCCCCGAACCTGGCCGCCGTGGTCAAGGCCGGCAAGCGCGGTTTCTACGTCTACGACTCGGGCAAGCCCGAGCTCGACCCCGAGGTCGCCGCCCTCCTCGAGCAGGGCGACAGCGTCCTGACGGAGGAGCAGGTCCGTACCCGCGTCATGGAGGCCGTGGCGCAGGAGATCGGGCTCATGCTCCAGGAGGGTGTCGTCGCCGAGGCGCAGGACATCGACCTCTGCCTGATCACCGGCGCGGGCTGGCCCTTCCACCTGGGCGGCATCACGCCGTACCTGGACCGTGAGGGCTACTCGGAGCGCGTGAACGGCAAGAAGTTCCTGGCGCAGGGCGTGGCGAGCGTCCCCGCGTAACCTCCGCCGTACGCGGAAGTGCCCGGCACACCACCTGGTGTGCCGGGCACTTCCGTAGGTGCCGGCGGGATCCTCAGACGCGGGTCCAGGCCGCCAGGGCCAGGCCCTCCTCCTCCGGCTTCTGGCGGGCCACGTGCAGGGCGCCGTCGCGGCCGATCACCGCGAGGACCACACGGCCCGCCGCGTCGACGGCCAGCGCCGGCGCGCCCAGGCACTCGTCACCCGTGGCGGTCCACCACACGCCGTCGGCCTCGGCGTGCGTCACGCAGGCCGCCAGCACGGGCCGGCCGTCGCCGCCCCGGTGGGCCAGGACCGTGCAGTCGTGGCCGCCCACCTCGGCCCGCAGGGCGGCGAGGGTGCTGTCCGCGGGCGTGCCGGAGAGGGAGACGGGCTCCTCGCCGGGGCGCAGGGCGGTGATGCCCTTGGCATCGGCGTCGTTCCAGTAGTACGTGACGCGGTCCTCGGCGGTCTCCAGACCGGTGACCGTGCCGACCACCGGTACGAGCGGGATGTCCTCGGCCTGCGTCAGATCGCCGGCGGGCTTCTCCTGCGTCCAGCGCAGGGTCCGGCCCTCCGCCGGAACCAGCAGCTCCACGGTGCCGGACGCCGTGGCGACCGCCGTGGGGCCGTCGTGGGCCTTGCTGCCGCGCAGGTCCTTCCAGCCCTCCCACTTGCCGTTCGCGGCCTGACGGCGCATCTGGATCCCGCGCCCGGCGTTGCGTACGAACACGTGCACCGAGCCGGCGCTGTCGACGGCGGCGGCCGGGACGCCGACCTTAAGTCCGCGCTCGGCCGTCTTGTACGGGTTGCCGAGGGAGTGCCAGGCGGTCAGCGGCCGGCCGGTCTGGTACTGGATCGCGTGCACGAGGTCGACGGCGTCGCCCTTGCGCCGGCGGCCGACGAAGTGCACGTAGCCGTCGGGCCCCTGCGCGAGGGTGAGGTGTTCGATGCCGGGGGCCGGGAAGAACTGCGGGCCCGTCCAGCCCGGGCCGCCCGGAGCGCTCTCCGTCCAGCGCAGCAGGCCGCCCTCGGCGGGGGCGTAGGCGGTGAGCCGGTGGTCCTTGCCGCGGAGCAGCCAGCGGCTGCTCTCCGGGCCGGTAGCGGGTGGGGGACCCGACGGGGACGGGGGAATTCGCTCGGTCCTACGCGCGCTCCGCGGCCTCATGGCGTCAGGCCAACCTTCTGTGCATCGGCTTCTCGGATCTCCGTAATATCGAACAAGCATAGCGTTTTGGCTGGTGGCGACCGCCTCGCCCGGAACGCTCGTGCTATGAGGGATGGTATGAGAACTCTCGTCGTCGTGGACGCTGCGAACGTCGTCGGATCCGTGCCCGACGGCTGGTGGCGCGACCGTCGCGGAGCCGCCGAGCGCCTGCGCGACCACCTGGGGACGTACGCCGCCGAGGGCCTCCCCGGCCGCCCCGGTCCCCTCTCCCTGCTCCTCGTCGTCGAGGGCGCCGCCCGCGGCGTGGCCTCCGTGCCCGGCGTACGGGTCGACTCCGCCGCCGGCAGCGGCGACGACCGTATCGTCGAGGTGGTCGCGGAGGAGACGGGCCGGGGCGCGTCCGTGCTGGTCGTCACCGCCGACCGGGAGCTCAGGCGGCGCGTGGAGGCGTACGGAGCCGAGTGCGCGGGGCCGCGGACCGTGCGGCCTCAGCCGGGCGATGCGGGCGGCGCGGAGGGGGAACGCACGTAGAACACCGCCCCGTCGACCGTCGTCAGCTCGTCGTACGATCCCGCCAGCAGCCGCCGCAGCGTCGGCAGCCGCTCGGGCGCGAAGGGTTTGCCGCGCGAGTCGTCGACGATCAGGGCGGGGGGCCGCGCCGCCATCTCGCCCCGGAAGACGGGCCAAGCGCCCGCCATCGCGTACTTCTCGCCGACCTGCGGGCCGTTGCGGCCGCCGCTGTAGTTGGTGAGCAGGCCGGCCGTGAGGTAGCGGCTCGCGGGGGCCCGGTCGGCCAGCCAGTAAGCCTCGGGGTGCATCCCCCAGACCAGGACCCGGTCCTGGGGCCCGGTCCGCGTCTTCACCGCTTTCGCCACCTTCTGCGCGTGCGCGAGTTCGGGCCGGGGCGCCAGCAGACCCCACGCCAGGAACACCACGCAGGTGGCCGCCGTGGTGAGCAGGGCCACGGCCGCCCGGCGCGCCGGGAGGACGTGGAGCGCGCCCGCGGCCAGCAGGGCGATCGGCGGCATGAGCTGGAGGTAGTAGTGGCCGAAGAAGTGGAACCCGAGGACCACCGCGCCCGCCGCGCCGAGGAACCACACCCACAGGTCGCCCGCGCCGGTCCTGGCGGCGCGCAGCACCCGCAGGACCGGCGGGAGGATCCCGGCGCAGGCGAAGGACAGGATCAGGGTGTTCGCCAGTCCCCGGAAGAGGACGTGGAGTTCGGAGCCGGTGAAGGAGGCGTACGTCCCCGAACCGGTGACCGTCCAGAACAGGAAGCGGTGCGGCCCGGTGAGCAGCGCGGCGTACAGCACCGGCAGGCAGAAACCGAAGGCCGTACGGAAGAGGGCGCTTCGGACGACCGGCGCGTTCTGCCACAGCAGCCACAGGACCGGGGCGAGGACCGCGCCGCCCGTCTGCTTCGTCAGGAACGCCGCCGCGACCGCCACGCCCGCCCCGCACCACCGGCCGCGGTCGGCGCACCACACCGCCGCCACCGTGAACGGCAGTATGAAGACCTCGAACGTCGCCGCCTGGGCGTCCTCCGGGTTGAGCCCGATGGACACGAGCAGGTAGAGGGCGCCCGCCGTGCGGCCGGCCGTGTCGCCCCAGCGCCGGCGGGCGACCGAGGCGAGCAGGGCGGCGGTGAGCAGCTGCGCGGCGACCGCGCAGAGCTGGAGGGGCAGCAGCGACTGGTCGCCGAAGACCGCGAAGGCGCTCTCGTAGAGCCAGGGCAGCAGGGGAGGTTTGCGGTCCACGACCGTGTCGTAGAGCACTCCCCCGTCGGCCAGTATCCGTGCCTGTACGGCGAGATAGCCCTCGTCCGGGTTCCACAGGGGCAACCGGAAGGAGGGCAGGCGGGTGACGAGGGCCAGCAGCGCCAGGGCGGGCAGCAGGGTCCGCCAGAAGGGGGGCGCGGCGGTCCGGGCGCCGGTGGTCCGTCTCGGACGGGGCAGGACCGGCGCGGACACGGACGGTGAGGGCAACGGTGGCCGCGTGAACATGCGAGCCAAGCTATCCGGCCCCGCAGTCCCTACCGAACCAGGACATACGGAGCCGGAGCCGTGCCGAAGGGACCCTGCCGACCGGAAGTGGCTTGATGACGCCTAGTACTTGGCGTCGTCGCCCAGGCGCCCGAGGCGGCTGTGCCTGCGGCCGTACGCGAAGTACACCACGTACCCCAGCATCATCCAGATGCCGAACCGCAGCCAGGTCTCGGCGGGCAGATTGAGCATCAGCCAGAGCGAGGCGGCCACGGAGAGGATCGGCACCAGCGGTACCAGCGGGGTGCGGAAGGACCGGTGCAGGTCGGGCCGCGTCCGGCGCAGGACGATCACGCCGAGGGCGACGACGACGAACGCGAAGAGCGTGCCGATGTTCACCAGCGTCGCGAGCTCTTCCAGGCTGGTGAAACCCGCGATGATCGCGATGACCACGCCGAGCAGGATCGTCGGGCGGTACGGGGTGCGGAACTTCGGGTGCGTGACGGAGAAGAAGCGCGGGAGCAGCCCGTCGCGGCTCATCGCGAAGAACACCCGGGTCTGCCCGAGCAGCAGGATCATGCACACCGTGGTCAGGCCGACCGCGGCGCCGAAGCTGATGGTGCCGGCGTAGAAGGGGTGCCCGGTGGCCTTGAACGCGTCGGCGAGCGGGGCGCTCACCGACAGCTCGCTGTAGTGCTGCATGCCGGTGACCACGAGCGACACGGCGACGTACAGCACGGTGCAGATGAGCAGCGAGCCCAGGATGCCGCGCGGCATGTCGCGCTGCGGGACCTTGGTCTCCTCGGCGGCGGTGGCCACCACGTCGAAGCCGATGAAGGCGAAGAAGACGACCGAGGCGGCGGTGAAGATGCCCATGACGCCGAAGTTGGTGGGCTCGTAACCGAACATCAGCTGGACCAGCGGCGCGTCCCAGCCCGAGCCGGCGGGCGGGGTGACGGCGTCGGGGATGAAGGGCGAGTAGTTGTCGGCCTTGATGAAGAAGGAGCCCGCGATGATGACGATCAGGACCACGGTCACCTTGATGGCGACCACGACCGCCGTGACGCGCGCGGACAGCTTCACGCCGACCACCAGGATGACCGTCAGCAGCAGCACCAGCAGGAACGCCAGCAGGTCGAAACCGAACCCGTCCGCGGCTTCCGGTCCGGACAGCGCCTCGGGCATCCCCCACCCGACGTTGTCCATCAGCGAGCGGACGTAGCCCGACCAGCCGACCGCCACCACCGCCGTGCCCAGCGCGAATTCGAGGACCAGGTCCCAGCCGATCGTCCAGGCGATCAGCTCGCCGAGGGAGGCGTACGAGAAGGTGTACGCCGAGCCGGCCACCGGGACGGTGGAGGCGAACTCGGCGTAGCACAGCGCGGCGAGGGCGCAGACGATGCCGGCGGCGACGAAGGCGAGAGCGGTCGCCGGGCCTGCCGTCTCCTTGGCCACCTTGCCCGTCAGGACGAAGATGCCGGTGCCGATGATGACACCGACGCCGAAGACCGTCAGGTCGAGCGCGGAGAGGGACTTCTTGAGCTCGTGCTCCGGCTCCTCGGTGTCACGGATCGACTGTTCGACCGTCTTCGTCCGGAACATGCCCTCTTTGGCTGGTCCTGGGTCGTGCTGCGTACTCACCGGCGTACCTCCGACTGTCGGCTTCGCCCCACTGTGAAGTGAGCGAGTTTCAGTCATGATCGTGAGTGAACCGGTCAGTCCCCACGAGGACCGCCGCCCGGTTTCACCCGATGGGAGGCACAGTCCGGTATGCGTACCGGCGCCGCGGTTTGACCCTTTCGGAGGACCACGACGAGGAGGCCCGGGCGGGGGGGGGGGTCCCGGGGGGGGGGGTGCCGGTGGTCCCCCTCCTGTGCGTACTGCTGGTTACTCCGCCATGACGGCTTCGGAGTCGATCG
>NZ_JBWKLQ010000001.1:884279-1129199 GCF_056429965.1 Streptomyces sp. NPDC046122
TTCCACCGGGGGGGAGAAAAATTCGGGTGTGCGAATCTCCGCGCTTTTTTCCCTTTTTGGAATCCCCACGAGGGCCCCCCCCCCTGGGGTCTTCCCCTCCCTCCGGGCCTCCTCACCTGCTGTACGGCTGCGGTCAGTCGCGCGCGGCCTCGGCCGGCGTGTCCTCCAGACGGCCGTCCAGCTTGGCGACCAGGCCCGTCACCTGCCGGGCGATGTCCGGCGCCGTCAGTCCGATCTCGGCCATGACCTCCTTGCGGGAGGCGTGGTCGAGGAAGCGCGGCGGGATGCCGAAGTCGCGCAGCGGTACGTCGACGCCCGCGTCGCGCAGCGCCTGGGCGATCGCGGAGCCGACGCCGCCGGCGCGGCTGTTGTCCTCGACGGTGACGACGACGCGGTGCTGCTCGGCGAGCGGCGCGAGCGCCTCGTCGACCGGCTTGACCCAGCGGGGGTCGACGACGGTCGTCGTGATGCCCTGCTTGTCGAGGAGGTCGGCGATCTCCAGGCACATCGGCGCCAGCGCGCCGACGGAGACGAGCAGGACGTCCGCCGCGCCCTCGGACGGCCTGCGCAGGACGTCCATGCCGCCGACCTTGCCCACGGCCTTGACGGCCGGGCCGACCGCGCCCTTGGAGAAGCGGACGACGGTGGGCGCGTCGTCGACCTCGACGGCCTCGCGCAGCTGCGCGCGGACCTGGTCGGCGTCGCGCGGCGCGGCGATGCGCAGGTTCGGGACGCACTGGAGGATCGACATGTCCCACATGCCGTTGTGCGACGCGCCGTCGGTGCCGGTGACGCCGGCGCGGTCCAGGACGAAGGTGACGCCGCAGTCGTGCAGGGCGACGTCCATCAGGACCTGGTCGAAGGCCCGGTTGAGGAAGGTCGCGTACACGGCGAACACGGGGTGCAGACCGCCGGTGGCCAGGCCCGCCGCGGAGACCGCGCCGTGCTGCTCGGCGATGCCCACGTCGTACACCCGGTCGGGGAACGTCTTCGCGAACTTGTCGAGGCCGACCGGCTGGAGCATGGCGGCGGTGATCGCGACGATGTCCTCGCGCTCCTTGCCGAGCTTGACCATCTCCTCGCCGAACACCGAGGTCCAGTCGACGCCCGAGGAGGCGATCGGCAGGCCGGTGTCGGGGTGGATCTTGCCGACGGCGTGGAAGCGGTCCGCCTCGTCGGCGAGGGCCGGCTGGTAGCCGCGGCCCTTCTCGGTGAGGCAGTGCACGATGACCGGGCCGCCGAAGCGCTTGGCGCGCTGGAGCGCGGACTCCAGGGCCTCGATGTCGTGGCCGTCGATCGGGCCGACGTACTTCAGCCCGAGGTCCTCGAACATGCCCTGCGGGGCGATGAAGTCCTTGAGGCCCTTCTTGGCGCCGTGCAGGGTCTCGTAGAGCGGCTTCCCGACGACGGGCGTGCGCTCCAGGATGTCCTTGCCGCGGGCGAGGAAGCGCTCGTAGCCGTCGGTGGTGCGCAGGGTGGCGAGGTGGTTCGCGAGGCCGCCGATGGTCGGGGCGTACGAGCGCTCGTTGTCGTTGACGACGATGACGAGCGGGCGGTCCTTGGCCACGGCGATGTTGTTCAGCGCCTCCCAGGCCATGCCGCCGGTGAGGGCTCCGTCACCGATGACCGCGACGACGTGGTGGTCCTCCTTCCTGAGGACCTCGTTGGCCTTGGCGAGGCCGTCGGCCCAGCCGAGGACGGTCGAGGCGTGCGAGTTCTCGATGACGTCGTGCTCGGACTCGGCGCGCGAGGGGTAGCCGGAGAGGCCGCCCTTCATCTTCAGCTTCGAGAAGTCCTGGCGGCCAGTGAGCAGCTTGTGCACATAGCTCTGGTGTCCGGTGTCGAAGAGGACCTTGTCCTTCGGCGACTCGAAGACACGGTGGAGAGCGATCGTCAGCTCGACGACACCGAGGTTGGGCCCCAGGTGTCCGCCGGTCTTGGAGACCTCGTCCACGAGAAACGTCCGGATCTCGGCGGCCAGCCGGTCCAGCTGCTCCGGGGTGAGCCCGTCCAGATCGCGCGGTCCCGTAATGCGGGTCAGCAGCGCCACCCGTGCCTCCTTGCAGTTGAACTGTCTGCTTGCCGGTCTGTCGAGTCTAATGTTCCGCCCGCGGGGTTGGTCATCGGGCGGTGCGTTCCGCGTCACGCCTCGGTTACGGCCGGGGCGCGCCGGTGGCGGCCGGGCGCGCGCACAGCCGTGCCCGGCACCGGAATCCGGTGCCGGGCACGGCTGGACAGGCACGGTCAGGCGCGGCCCGCGGTCTTCTGCGTCTTCCGGGTGACGGAGTCGATCACCACGGTCGCCAGCAGGACACCACCGGTGATCATGTACTGGATCGGGGTGGCGATGCCTTCGAGAGCCAGGCCGTACTGGATCGAGACGATCACCATGACGCCGAGCAGCGCGTTCCAGGTGCGGCCGCGGCCGCCGAAGAGGCTGGTGCCGCCGATGACGGCCGCCGCGATGACGTTCATCAGCAGGTCGCCGGCGCCGGCGCTCTGGTTGGCGGCGGCGATCTTCGAGGCCCAGAACAGACCGCCGATCGCGGCGAACGTGCCCGCGATCGCGAAGACCGAGATGCGGATCGCCGTGACGTTGATGCCGGCCCGGCGGGACGCCTCGACGCTGCCGCCGAGGGCGAAGATCTTGCGTCCGTACGCCGTGCGGCGGAGCACGAAGTCCGTCACGACCAGGACGACCAGGAAGAGGACGAGCGCCAGCGGCAGGCCCTTGTACTGGTTGAACATGGTGGCGGCGGCGAAGGCGACCACGGCGAGCAGCACCGTGCGCAGCACCGTGTCGACGAGCGGCCTGGACGGAATGCCCGCGGCCTCGCGGCGGCGGTTGTCCAGGAAGGACGAGAGGAAGAAGCCCGCCACGGCCAGGGCGGCCAGACCGTAGGCGGCGGCCACGTCGGAGAAGTAGTACGTGGTCAGGTGCCCCACCACGCCGTCGCTGTCCAGGTTGATGGTGCCCTGGTCGCCGAGTAGCTGGAGCATGAAGCCGAGCCAGAACAGCAGGCCGGCCAGGGTGACGGCGAACGCGGGCGCGCCGACCCGTGCGAAGAAGAAGCCGTGCAGCGCGCCCATGGCGGCGCCGCTGACGATCGCGACGAGCACCGCGAGCCACTCGTTCATGCCGTGCGTGACGCTCAGCACGGCGACGATCGCACCGGACACACCGCTGACGGAACCGACCGACAGGTCGATCTCGCCGAGCAGCAGCACGAAGATGATGCCGACGGCCATCATGCCGGTGGCGACCATCGTGACGGCGATGTTGCTGAGGTTCTGCGCGGACAGGAAGTTCGAGTTCAGACCCTGGAAGATCGCGCAGATGAGGATCAGACCGATGACGACCGGGATCGAGCCCAGGTCACCGGCGTGCAGCTTGCGCTTGAACTCGGACACGTAGCCCGCGAAGCCGCGCTCGCGGACGAGCAGCCGGGGGTCCACGACGGTGACCGCGTCCTGGGCCGCCTCGGGGTTCTCGACGGCGGGGCCGCCGCCGGGGGTGGAGGACTTGTCGGTGCTCACTTCTGAGCCTCCCCGTTGCGCGCCGCACGGCGGGTCACGGCGTTGTCCGTGGCGCCGGTGATGGCGGAGATGATCTCTTCCTGCGAGGTGGTCTTCACGTCGAAGACGCCGTTGTTCCGGCCGAGCCGGAGCACTGCCACCTTGTCCGCGACGGCCTTGACGTCCGCCATGTTGTGGCTGATGAGGATCACCGCGTGGCCGCGCTCGCGCAGCCGCTCGACGAGGTCGAGGACCTGGGCGGTCTGCTCGACGCCGAGGGCCGCGGTCGGCTCGTCGAGGATGACGAGCTTCGGCTCGCCGAGCATCGAGCGTGCGATGGCCACGGTCTGGCGCTGACCGCCGGAGAGCGAGGCGATCGGGATGCGCACGCTGGGGATGCGGATCGACAGCGTGGTGAGCAGTTCGAGCGCGCGGCGCTCCATCTCGACCTCGTTGAGGACTCCGCGCCTGCGGATCTCCCGGCCGAGGTAGAGGTTGCCGACGACGTCGATGTTGTCGCACAGCGCGAGGTCCTGATAGACGGTCGCGATGCCCAGGTTCTGGGCGTCGTGCGGCCGGTTGATCCGTACGGTGTTTCCTTCCCACTCGATGACGCCGTCATCGATGGGGTGCACGCCGGCGATCGTCTTGACCAGCGTGGACTTTCCGGCTCCGTTGTCGCCCACCAGGGCGACCACTTCACCGGCGTGGACCTCAAGCTCTACGTCGGTGAGCGCCTGAACGGCACCGAACCGCTTGGAGACCCCGCGCAACGCCAGCACGGGCGTAGCGGACACGTGAACCATCTCCTTCGCCGCCTGACCGGCGGGATGCCGCGCCGGGAGGAGGGCGCGACGGTTGAGCAGAAGCGAACTGGGGTGAAGAAGCGTTTCTGTCCGGCGCTCCGCCCGACAGCGGGGGCAGAGAGCGGGCGGGGCGCCGGACAGGCTTCGGGGGTAAGGCGCGGGGCATGGGGCCCGGGACCTTACGCGCCTACTTCAGGCCGAGCTTGTCGCACGCGGCCTTGTACTTCGGGGTGCAGATCTCGGCGACCGTGTAGACGCCGTCCTTGACGACGGTGTCCTTGATGTTGTCCTTGGTCAGCGAGACGACCGGGACCAGGACCGACGGGATGCCCTTGTTGGTCGGGCTGTCCGTCTTCTCCTTGGCGATGGAGTCGAGCTTCTCGCCACGGGCGAGCGCCACGGCCATCTCGGCGGCGGCGGCGGCCTCCGGCGCGTACGGCTTGTAGACGCTCATGAACTGCTCACCCGCGACGATGCGCTGCACACCGGCGAGCTCGGCGTCCTGGCCGGTGACCGGCGGGAGCTTGCTGAAGCCGCCCGACTTGAGGGCGGTGATGATGCCGCCCGCCATGCCGTCGTTGGCGGAGTAGACGCCGATGATCTTGTCCTTGCCGAGGGCCGAGATCGCGGCCTCCATGTTGGCGTTGGCGTTCTCCGGCTTCCACTCCTTGGTGTCGTAGGACTTGCCGATGTTCACCTTGCCCTTGAGCTCGGCGAGGGCGCCCTTCTTGAACAGCGCGGCGTTCGGGTCCGTGATCGCGCCGTTCATCATGACGATCTGGCCGTCCTTGGCCTTGTCGCCGAGGGCCTCCAGGAGCGCCTTGCCCTGGACGTGGCCGACCTCTTCGTTGTCGAAGGAGGTGTAGGCGTCGATCGGACCCTCGGCGAGGCGGTCGAAGGCGACGACCGGAATGCCCTGGTCCTTCGCCTTCTTCACGCCGCCCGCGATGGCCTTGGAGTCCACCGCGTCCACGATGAGCGCGTCCACCTTGTTGGTGATCATCGTGTCGATCTGCTGCGTCTGGGTGGTGGCGTCCTGCTTGGCGTTGGCGTAGACGAGCTCCGCCTTGCCGTTGGTCAGCTCGCTGATCTTCTTCTCGATCAGCGGCTTGTCGAACTTCTCGTAACGCGCGGTCTGGTTCTCCGGAAGGAGCAGGCCGATCTTGAGATCGTCGCCCTTCTTGGCGCCGGTCTCCTTGGCGGAGTCGGCCTCTTCGGCACTGCCACAGGCGGCGAGCGAGACGGCCATTGCGGTGGCGGCCACGGCCACGGCGGCACGACGCATACGCGTGTTCATTCCTTGAAACCTCCCTGACGAGGCCGCGACATTGCGGCCGAGGTGGCTGGAAGTCAACTCGGCCCCGCTGTCAGCGTCAAGGAGTAAATCCTTAACGAGATGACAACGGTGCCATTCGTTATCTAATTGAAGACGGCGCGCTCTCCGGAACCGCGCTGTCGAGAAGGGTCGAATCGCCCATTTCGCTCAGCGCGAGGGCCAGAGCACCCAGCACTTCGGCCCTTCCGCCGAGCGCGCCGGGAGCCACCGACAGCTGTCTGGCGGCACTGGGGATGGCATAGCGGGAGACGGACTCCCGAATGGGACCCAGTACCAGTTCTCCAGCCTCCGCCAGGTCGCCTCCGAGCACCACCCGACTGGGGTTGAGCAGGTTGCACAGGCTCGCCACGCCGCTGCCGATGTGGCGGCCCACGTCGCCGACCACCCGACGGCAGCCCGGATCGCCCTCGCGGGCGAGCTGCACCACGCGCTCCATGGTCAGATCGGGGCCGTGACTGGGCTGGAGCAGGGGCAGGACGTACCGGGCGGCGGTGAAGGTCTCCAGGCAGCCGCGGTTGCCGCAGCGGCAGACCGGGCCGGACTCGTCGAGCGTGATGTGGCCGATCTCGCCCGCCGTGCCGCCGGGTCCCCGGTAGATCTGGCCGCTGATCACGAGGCCGGCGCCGACGCCGCTCGCGACCTTGATGTACGCCAGGTCCTTGACCCCGCGCCCGCTGCCCCAGACCAGCTCGCCGAGCGCGCCCAGGTTGGCGTCGTTGTCGACGTACACGGGCACGCCCAGGCGCCCGGACAGCTCGTCGCTGGGGTTGATGCCCTTCCAGCCCGGCAGGATGGACGTCGAGCCGAGTGTTCCGGACTCGACGTCGATGGGCCCCGGCACGCCGAGGCCGATGCCGATCACCTTGTCCTGGCTGATGCCGCTCGCCGCGACCAGCCGCTTGACCAGCTGTTCGGCCCGGTCGAATCCCTCGGCGGCCGAGCCGTCCACGTCCAGCGGCTCGGCCTCTTCGGCGAGCACCTGGTGGGCGAGGTTGCCGACGGCCACGCGCAGGTGCGTATGCCCGAAATCGACCCCGATGACGATGCCCGCGTCACCGCTGAGCGAGACGCTGCGGGCCCGGCGTCCGCCGGCCGAGGTGGGGGTGACCTCGACGGTCCCGCCGTCCTTCAGCTCGCGGACGATATTGGAGACCGTGGCTGCCGAGAGCCCTGTGGCCCTGGCGATCTCTGCCTGGGTGAGCGAGCCCGCCATCCGGACGGCTCGTACGACTCGCTCAAGATTGGCCCGGTGCAGTGACGTCTGCGACCCCGGAGTCTCCATTGACTCTCCTCTTTCTCCAACATGTGAACTCTAAGATGAGCCTTTCGGGTTGCCCCCCGTCAAGACCTTGAGTCTGGCGCGAGGGTGGCGGAGCACGCCGAACCGCCCGTCGGCGGGGCGCCGACGGGCGGTTCGTACGGGGGTGGGAGCGGAGGCCCCGGCGCTACTTCACGGCGCCCGCGGTCAGCCCCTGCACGACCTGGCGCTGGAAGACGATGTACGCCGCGAGGACGGGCAGCATCGCCATCACCAGGCCCGCGAAGAGCCCCGACCAGTCGCCCTTGTAGCCCTGACTGGTCGCGAGCTCGACCAGGCCCTGGGAGAGCACCCGGTGCTCCGGGTCGTTGTTGAGCACGGTCGGCAGCATGTACTGGTTCCACTGCCCCAGGAAGTTGAAGATCCCGACGCTGATGAGGCCGGGCTTGGCCATCGGCAGCATCACCTGGAAGAACGTCCGGGTGTGCGAGGCGCCGTCGATCATCGCCGCCTCCGCCACCGAGCTCGGCAGCGTACGGAAGAAGGAGGTGAGGAAGAAGACGGTGAAGGGCAGCGAGTACGCGATGTAGACGAGGATCAGGCCCGGGAGCGTCTCCAGCATCCCCATGTTCTTCAGTACGTAGAACAGCGGCACCAGCGCCAGCATGATCGGGAAGCTCATTCCTCCGACGAAGAGGAAGTAGATGAAGCGGTTCCCGGGGAAGTCGAAGCGCGCGAGGACGTACGCCGCCATGGAGCCCAGCAGCAGCGTGCCGACGAGCGAGCAGCCGACCACGACGATGGTGTTGAAGAAGTAGTCGCTCATATGGGCCTCGGACCAGGCCCGCGACCAGTTCTCGAAGTGCAGCCGGTCCGGCAGCGAGAACGGCGACTCGAAGATCGACGCGTCGTCCTTGAACGACGTCATCACCGCCCAGAGCAGCGGCATCACGACCATGAAGGCCCACAGGATCAGGATGCCGTGCGAGAAGACGTTGAGCGTGCTGCCGCTCACGTCCCTCCTGGGCTTCGCGGGCGCCTGGGTGCCGGGCGTCTTCGCGACCGGCGGGCGGTCCTCGGCGACGCCCGCGGGCGCGGTGTCAGTGGTCTTCATCAGAACTCCAGCCGCTCGCGCCGGCCCACGCGCATCACCAGGGCCGCGAGGGCCAGGGTGATGACGAGCAGGGCCACGCCGATCGTTGTCGCATAGCCTGCCTGGCCGTCCCGGAACGCCGTCTGGTAGACGTACAGCACCAGGACGGTCGTCGAGTAGTCGGGGCCGCCGGGGCCCACAGTCATGATCTGGACGACCGCGAAGGACTCCGCGCCGAGCGCGAGGATCCCCATGTAGACCCAGCCCGACTGCACGGTGTCCCAGAGCAGCGGGATGGTGATCCGGAAGAACGTGGTGAAGCGGCTCGCGCCGTCCAGCAGGGCGGCCTCGTAGAAATCCTTGGGGATGGTCGCCATGCCCGCCGAGAACAGCACCACGAAGAAGCCCACGGTGCTCCAGACGAGCACCGCCATGACGGCCCAGAGCGCGGTGTCCGGGTCGCCCAGCCACTGCGGCTGGACGCTGTCGAGACCGATCGCCCGCAGCAGCCCGTTGATCGCGCCCTCGTTCGGGTTGTACGCGAAGGCGAAGAGCACCGCCACGATGGCGATCGAGAGCACCTGCGGGAAGAAATACGCGATCTTGTAGAAGCCGGAGCCGCGGACTCCCGCGATCGCGGCGCCCTTCCGGCGGCGTCCGCCGACGTTGAGCATGAAGGCGAAGAAGAGCGCGAGTCCGAGCGTCACCAGCGGCAGCAGCAGCGCGAAGATCAGGCTGTGCCCCAGCGAATCCCAGAAGATCTGGTCTTCCAGCATCCGGCTGTAGTTGTCGAAGCCGACCATCTTGAAGTCCGGGCTCAGGCCGGTCCAGTCCGTGAACGAGTAGTAGATGGACTGGATGAACGGCCAGATGACGAAGAGTGCGTACAACGCCAGTGGGGCGGCCAAGAACCCCACGATGAACCGGTACTTGCCGTGTTGCATGGTCACCGACCCCGATCTTCCGGCGTGTGCCGCCGCTGGTTCCGCGATCTCCCGGGGGTCCGCCCCCGGACCCCCGGGCTGCTCACTGGTGCTTGTAGTGCTTGATGGACTGGTCCTTGGCCGCCGCGTCGGCGAAGCCCTGGATCTTCTTGATGGTCTCAGCCGGGGTCGCTCGGCCGGCCATCATCTCGCCCAGACCGGCGACGCCGATCTGCTCCTTCTGGAGCTTCACGTACCAGTCCTGCAGGCGCGGGTTGACCACGTTGTCGCCGGCCTTCTCCAGCGCGGCGGTGGCGGACTTCAGGCCGGGCGTCAGCTCGATGCCGTCGGTGCCGCCGTTGAAGGCGGTCAGGGACTTCACGCTCTCGGTGAAGTTCTTCGACGACGCCTCGCTCAGCATGATGCGCAGCTGCTCCATGCCGCCGTCGGGGTTCTTCGCCGACTTCGGGACGATGAACGGCTCGCCGCCGGAGGCCCAGATGGTGCCGAACGGCATCTTGTCCGAGCTGTCGAGGCCGGACGGCGCGCCCACGGCGAGCTTGAAGTCGGCCGGCATCGTCTTGGCGGCCTCGTTCTCCACCCATGAACCGTTCGGGATGAAGAGCGCCTTGCCCTGGGTCCAGGCGGTCTGCGACTGGATGTGGTCGATGCCGGGCGTGCCCTTGAGGATGTAGCCCTTCTTGAAGAGCTCGTAGTACGCCTCGAACGCGGCCTTGACGGCCGGGTCGGACCAGGCGTTCGGCTCCAGGTTGTCGATCTTGTCGAGAACCTCCCGGCCACCGATCTTGGCGATGAACGGGTAGAGCGAGAACGGCAGGTAGTACGGGTGCTTGCCCGCGTACGTCCAGCCCGCGATGCCCTTCTTCTTCGCCTTGGCGCAGAGGGCGAGCATGTCGTCCCAGTTCTCCGGGTACGTCGCGTCCAGCTTCTCCAGGGCGGTCTCGGAGTACCAGACGCCGTAGACCGTGTACGCGTAGTACATGATCCAGACGGGGTCGCCGTCGAACTGGCCCATTTCGACGATGCCGGGCCGCAGCGTGTCGCGGACCTTCTTGCTCGGGTCGTCGACGGACGCGGCGTCCAGCAGCGGCGTGAGGTCGGTCAGCTGCTTCTTGCCGACCAGGACACCCATGTCCATCTGCTCGGCGCCCGAGTTGTCGATGAGGTCCGGGGGCGTTCCGCCGTTGAACCTCGGCTGCAGCTGAGACCTGATCTTCTGCGTGGAAGAGAACTTGATCTTCGCCTTGGGATAGGTCTTCTCATAGACGGCCTTGGCGTCTTCCGCGTACTTGGTGCCGAACCCGCCGTCGAAAATAACAATTTCGAGCGGAGCGCTCTCGTTGACGCCCAGCGGGTTCTTCTCGGTCTTCTTGCCCTTGTCGACCTTGTCCTCGCCGCCGCTGTCGCCGCTCGCGCAGGCCGACAGGAAGCTCATCGTCGGAACGGCGATCAGGCCGAGTGCGGCCGACCGCTTGATCAGATCGCGACGGCCAAGGCCCTCATTGTTGTGGGCGGAGGTGGATCCCATGCTCAAGTCCTCGCCTTCTCCAGGACTCAGGCGGTGTACCGGTCGCCCGTACTCGTCGCCTAGGCGAAGGGCCCCGCCACCGCAGTCAAATGACGCTGGGTCGTGCTGAGTTGCAGAAGATACGGCCACGGGGTTCGGCAGCCGTCACGCGGCCTCCCCCACTGTTCCCGGTCCCCCTGGTCCGCTTCCGCAAAGCTGCGTTGCGGACGCCGACAGGTATAGTCCACTTCCGGTCAACTGAGCAAGATCGAAAGCAAGGTTGGACGGCAAGCTTTCCCGAGTTGAGACCTCGCGGACATCTGGAACACGCACGCGGTCATCCGTACGGCTCCATAAACACGGCGCGCCCCCTTCGCCTCCCCCGACGCATACAACACCCTTGACACCATCGGTGACTTGGCTTCCTACTGGACCCCGTTGCACCGCTCATGACAACGTTGTCCAGGGGAGGAAATGTCCGGGATGCAGTACAGACCTCGGTACGCACAAGGCCCCACCGCCGCCGCTGTCGCGGCGACCGCCCTCCTGCTGATCGTGACGGCACCCTCCGCGGCCGTCGCCCAGCCGCACCGGCCGGCGCCGCCGGAACGGACCTTCAGCTCCTCCTTCGAAGCGGACGAACCCCAGCCAGACTGGCGCAATACGGTGGAAGTCGCCCCCGGCGGCGAGAAGCGCGCCTCGGGCGTCGACGGCGGCTACAGCTCCGGGATCCCGGGCAATGTGACCGACCGGGTCGTCGGGCTGCGCGCCGACGGCGAGAACACCGGCGGCGGCGAGACCAAGGAGAACCTCGTCGACGTCCAGCCCGCCACCAAGTGGCTGACCTTCAGGCCCGCCGGCTGGATCGAGTTCGATCTCGACGAACCCGTCAAGGTCGTGACATACGCTCTCACTTCCGCCAATGACCACGCCGAGCGCGACCCGAAGGACTGGACGCTCAAGGGTTCGGCCGACGGCAAGGAGTGGACGGTCCTCGACGCGCGCGAGGGGCAGGCCTTCGCCACGCGGTTCGAGACCAGGAGTTTCAGCTTCGAGAACCCGACAGCGTACGCCCACTACCGGCTGGAGATCACCCGCAACAACGGCGCGTCCGGCGCCACCCAGCTGGCGGACGTTCAGTTCTCGAACGGTGACACCTCCACGCCCGCTCCCCAGGACATGCGCAGCCAGGTCGACCGCGGACCCTCCGGCTCCCCCACCGCCAAGTCGGGCGCGGGCTTCACGGGCAAGCGCGCGCTGCGGTACGCCGGCACGCACCGGGCGGCCGGCCGGGCGTACTCGTACAACAAGGTCTTCGACGTCAACACGCGCGTCACGCGGAACACCGAGCTGTCGTACCGGGTCTTCCCGTCCCTCCCGGAGACCGACCTCGACTACCCCGCCACCCACGTGTCGGTCGACCTGGCCTTCACGGACGGCACCTATCTGAGTGAGCTGCGCGCCCTCGACCAGCACGGCGCGGTCCTGTCCCCGCGGGGCCAGGGCGCCTCCAAGACGCTGTACGTCAACCAGTGGAACCACAAGGCGTCGCGGATCGGCGCGGTGGCGGCCGGCAGGACGGTCGACCGGGTGCTGGTGGCGTACGACTCGCCGAAGGGCCCGGCGAAGTTCAGCGGCTGGGTCGACGACATCACCCTCACCCCCAAGGCCCCCGAGAAGCGCCTCGCGCACTTGGCCGACTACGTCTCCACCACGCGCGGCACCCACTCCAGCGGCGCGTTCTCGCGGGGCAACAACATCCCCGCCACCGCCGTCCCGCACGGCTTCAACTTCTGGACGCCGGTGACCAACGCCGCCTCCACGAGCTGGCTCTACGACTACGCCCGCGGCAACAACAGCGACAACCTGCCCACCCTCCAGGCGTTCAGCGCGAGCCACGAGCCGAGCCCCTGGATGGGCGACCGGCAGACGTTCCAGCTGATGCCGTCCCTCACGGCCGGCGTCCCGGACGCCGGCCGCACGGCGCGCGCCCTGCCCTTCCGCCACGAGAACGAGACGGCGAAGCCGCACGAGTACGCGGTCACCTTCGAGAACGGCCTGAAGGCCGAGATGACCCCGACCGACCACGCGGCGATGATGCGGTTCACCTATCCGGGCGAGGACGCGAGCGTCATATTCGACAACGTGTCGAACGACGGCGGCCTCACCCTCGACCCCGCCACCCGCTCCTTCACCGGCTTCTCCGACGTCAAGAGCGGCCTGTCCACCGGCGCCACCAGGCTCTTCGTGTACGGCGTCTTCGACGCGCCGGTCACCGGGAGCGGCAAGCTGAGCGGCGGCGGGGGCGGCAGCGCCGATGATGTGACCGGCTATCTGCGTTTCGAACCCGGTGACGACCGCCAGGTGACCCTGCGGCTCGCGACCTCACTCATCAGTGTGGACCAGGCGAAGAAGAACCTCGCCGACGAGATCCCGGCGGGCGCCTCGTTCGAGCGGGTCAAGAACCGGGCGCGGGACGCCTGGGACGACCTCCTCGGCCGCGTCGAGGTGGAGGGCGCGAGCCGCGACCAGCTCACGACGCTCTACTCCAGCCTCTACCGGCTGTACCTCTATCCGAACTCCGGCTTCGAGAACACCGGAACAAGGGCCCGCCCGAAGCAGCAGTACGCGAGCCCCTTCTCCAAGCAGACGGGACCGGACACGCCCACCCACACCGGCGCGAAGATCGTCGACGGCGAGGTGTACGTCAACAACGGCTTCTGGGACACCTACCGGACGACCTGGCCGGCGTACTCCTTCCTCACCCCGGAGAAGGCGGGCAGGCTCGTCGACGGTTTCGTCCAGCAGTACAAGGACGGCGGCTGGATCTCCCGCTGGTCCTCGCCCGGTTACGCCGACCTGATGACCGGCACGAGCTCCGACGTGGCGTTCGCCGACGCGTACGTCAAGGGCGTCGGCTTCGACGCGGAGGCGGCGTACGAGGCGGCGCTCAAGAACGCCACCGTCGTGCCGCCCTCCTCCGGCGTGGGACGCAAGGGCATGAAGACGTCCCCCTTCCTCGGGTACGCCTCCACCGAGACCCACGAAGGGCTCTCCTGGTCCCTGGAGGGCTACCTCAACGACTACGGCCTCGCGAAGATGGGCGAGGCGCTCCACAGGAAGACGAAGAAGGCGCGCTACGAGGAGGAGTCCGCGTACTTCCTCAACCGCGCCCGCAACTACGTCAAGCTCTTCGACGACAAGGCCGGCTTCTTCCAGGGCCGCGACCTCAAGGGCGACTGGCGGGTCCCGTCGGAGAAGTTCGACCCGCGTGTCTGGGGTTACGACTACACCGAGACCAACGGCTGGGGCTACGCCTTCACCGCCCCCCAGGACTCCCGCGGCCTCGCCAACCTCTACGGCGGCCGGGCCGGTCTCGGCGACAAGCTCGACCGGTACTTCTCCACGCCGGAGACGGCCGACCCCGCGTTCGCCGGCTCGTACGGCGGCGTCATCCACGAGATGACGGAGGCGCGCGACGTACGGATGGGCATGTACGGGCACAGCAACCAGGTCGCCCACCACGCGACGTACATGTACAACGCCGCCTCGCAGCCGTGGAAGACGCAGGAGAAGGTCCGCGAGGTCCTGTCCCGCCTCTACACCGGCAGTGAGATCGGCCAGGGCTACCACGGCGACGAGGACAACGGCGAGCAGTCCGCCTGGTACCTCTTCTCCTCGCTCGGCTTCTATCCGCTGGTCATGGGCAGCGGCGAGTACGCGATCGGCTCGCCGCTCTTCACGAAGACGACCGTCCACCTGGAGAACGGCCGCGACCTGGTGGTCGAGGCGCCGGAGAACAGCGCGAAGAACGTCTACGTCCAGGGCCTGAAGGTCAACGGCAAACCGTGGAAGTCCACCGCGCTGCCGCACAGCGTGCTCGCGCGTGGCGGCACGCTGGAGTTCGACATGGGGCCCGAGCCGTCCTCATGGGGAACGGGCGAAAAGGCCGCGCCCGTGTCCATCACGCGGGACGACGAGGTGCCGTCGCCGCGCGGGGACGCGATCACGGGCTCCGGTCCGCTGTTCGACAACTCGTCGGCCACGGACGCGCAGTTCGAGAGCCTCGACCTGGCGGTGAAGCCGGACACCCGCGCGCTCCAGTACACCCTCACCTCCTCGGAGCGCGCGAAGGCACCCCGGGGCTGGGTGCTCCAGGGCTCGCGGGACGGTGCGGAGTGGCGGGACCTCGACCGGCGTACGGGAGAGTCCTTCGCCTGGGACCACCAGACCCGCGCCTTCAGCGTCGCCCGCCCGCAGCGGTACGAGAAGTACCGGCTGGTGGTAACGGACGGACCGGCGACCCTCGCCGAGGTGGAGCTCCTCGGGTAACCCCGGGGTGTGGGGAGGACCGGCCCGGCGGCCGGTCCTCCCTGTCACGCGTCCAACGAATCACTGTAACCGTTCGTGTGCGCAGTGTCACCGCTGACGGCTACGCTCGGTGTGCGCGGAAGGAGCGTTGCCCATGCCTCAGCCCAAGGACCTCGACCCGTACACCGACCCGAGGTCGTTCTACGGCTCGGAACTGCGCCGCCTGCGCGAAGCCGGTGGGCACTCGCAGGAGCAGCTCGGAGAGCAGGTCTTCTGCTCCGGCGCGTACATCGGCCAGTTGGAGGGCGCGACGCGCCGGCCCCAACTCGACCTGTCGAGGATGCTCGACGGCGTGCTGGGAAGCGGTGAGCACCTTCAGCGCCTGTGCCGCCTCGCACGCAAGTCGAAGGTCGCTGAATACTTCGCCGACGCGGCGGACTTGCAGCAGCGGGCCACGGCGATCAACCAGTTCGGGTCGATGCTGGTTCCGGGGCTGTTGCAGACGGAGGGCTACGCGCGGGCACTGACCCGTGGCGCCCACCCGTTCGCCGCGCAGTCGGTGATCGAGGGGCACGTCAGCACCCGGATGGAACGGGCGGAGCTGCTCGACTCGCCCACAGCGCCGGTGTTCTGGGTGATCACCCACGAGGCCATGCTCCGTGTGCCGGTCGGCGGTCCCGCCGTCATGCACGGCCAGCTCACCCATCTCCTCAAGGCGGCGCACGCACGGCCCCATGTCGTGCTCCAGGTCATGCCCTTCAGTGCCGGACCGCATCCGTTCCTCAACACCAACGTGTCTCTGATGGACTTCACCGACGAGCCGCCCGTGGTTTACACCGAAGGCTCCTATACCGGCCAGCTCGTCGAAGAACCCGCCCTGGTCGCCCAGTTCCGATCGGCCTACGATCTGGCCAGGGCCGCCGCGCTGTCGCCGGAGGCGTCCCTGGCCCTGATCGAGTCGGCGGCGAAGGACTACACGACACATGATCACCACACCTGACCTGAGCACAGCCGCGTGGCGCAAGTCCTCGTACAGCAACGGCGACGGCGGTGACTGCGTCGAGGTCGCCGACGACTGCCCCGGCGGCGTCATACCCGTCCGCGACAGCAAGACCGCACCCGGGGGCCCCGCGCTCGTGTTCCGGGCCGCGGGCTGGGCGCCCTTCCTCAGCGCCGTCAAGAACGGCGCGCTCTGACCGCACGGGGCACGCGTGAAGGGCCGCACCCCGTCGCCGGGATGCGGCCCTTCGGCGTCCTGCTGTGAGGACTAGTTGCGGATCAGCGACCGCAGCACGTACTGCAGGATGCCGCCGTTGCGGTAGTAGTCCGCCTCGCCCGGCGTGTCGATGCGCAGCTTCGCGTCGAACTCGACGGTCTCGCCGCCGTCCTTGACGGCCTTGACCTTCAGCGTGTCCGGGATGCCGCCGTCGTTCAGACCGGTGACGCCGGTGATCTCGAAGGTCTCCTCGCCGGTCAGGCCCAGCGACTCCGCCGACGCGCCC
The DNA here is from genome assembly GCF_056429965.1 of Streptomyces sp. NPDC046122. Taxonomy (NCBI): domain Bacteria; kingdom Bacillati; phylum Actinomycetota; class Actinomycetes; order Kitasatosporales; family Streptomycetaceae; genus Streptomyces; species Streptomyces sp. NPDC046122. Next base: position 900,553 of record NZ_JBWKLQ010000001.1, read on the forward strand.
TCGGGGTACTGGAGCGGGAGGACGCCCATGCCGATCAGGTTCGAGCGGTGGATGCGCTCGTACGACTCGGCGATGACGGCCTTGACGCCGAGCAGCGCGGTGCCCTTGGCCGCCCAGTCGCGGGACGAGCCCGAGCCGTACTCCTTGCCCGCCAGGATGACCAGCGGGGTGCCGGCGGCCTGGTAGTTCTGCGAGGCGTCGTAGATGTACGACACCGGCGCGTCGGGCTGGGTGAAGTCGCGGGTGAAGCCGCCCTCAGTGCCCGGCGCGATCTGGTTGCGCAGGCGGATGTTGGCGAAGGTGCCGCGGATCATGACCTCGTGGTTGCCACGGCGCGAGCCGTAGGAGTTGAAGTCACGGCGCTCGACGCCGTGCTCCGTGAGGTACTTGCCGGCCGGGGTGTCGGCCTTGATGGCGCCGGCCGGGGAGATGTGGTCGGTGGTGACCGAGTCGCCCAGCTTGGCGAGAACGCGCGCGCCGGAGATGTCGGCGACCGGGGTCGTCTCCATCGTCATGCCCTCGAAGTACGGGGGCTTCCTGACGTACGTCGACTCGTTGTCCCACTCGAAGGTGTTGCCGGTGGGGATCTCCAGCGCCTGCCACTGGGCGTCACCCGCGAAGACGTCGGAGTAGGACTTGTTGAACATGTCCTCACCGATGGAGTTGGCGACGACGTCGTTGACCTCGGCCTCGGTGGGCCAGATGTCCGCCAGGAAGACCGGCTTGCCGTCCTGGTCGGTGCCCAGGGCGTCCTTGGTGATGTCCACCTTCATGGAGCCCGCGATGGCGTACGCGACGACCAGCGGCGGGGAGGCCAGGTAGTTCATCTTGACGTCGGGGTTGATGCGGCCCTCGAAGTTGCGGTTGCCCGAGAGGACCGACGTGACCGCGAGGTCGTTGTCGTTGACGGCCTTGGAGACCTCCTCGGGCAGCGGGCCCGAGTTGCCGATGCAGGTGGTGCAGCCGTAGCCGACGAGGTTGAAGCCGACCTTGTCGAGGTACGGGGTCAGGCCCGCCTTGTCGAAGTAGTCGGTGACTACCTTCGAGCCCGGGGCGAGGGTGGTCTTGACCCACGGCTTGCGGGTCAGGCCCTTCTCGACCGCCTTCTTGGCCACCAGCGCGGCGGCGACCATGACGTACGGGTTCGAGGTGTTGGTGCACGAGGTGATCGCGGCGACGGTGACGGCGCCGTGGTCGATCTCGTACGTCGAACCGTCGGGGGCGGTCACGGTGACCGGGTTGGACGGGACGGCGGCACCGGTGCCCTCGGCGTGCTGCGGGGCGCCCGCGCCGTTCTCCTGGCTGCCGTAGGCCGGGGCGTCGGAGGCCGGGAAGGACTCGTCGCTCGCCTCGTCCACCGGGGAGGCGGCGGTGCCGGCCTGCACGGCCGGGACCTCGACGTAGTTGAGGACGTCCTTGGCGAACTGCTCGGCGGCGTTGGCGAGGACGATACGGTCCTGCGGGCGCTTCGGGCCGGCGATCGACGGGACGACCGTGGAGAGGTCCAGCTCCAGCTTCTCGGAGAAGTCGGGCTCGGCGGCCGGGTCCAGCCAGAGGCCCTGCTCCTTGGCGTACGCCTCGACGAGCGCGACCTGCTGCGCGTCGCGGCCGGTCAGGCGCAGGTACTTCAGCGTCTCGTCGTCGATCGGGAAGATCGCGGCGGTGGAGCCGAACTCCGGCGACATGTTGCCGATGGTGGCGCGGTTCGCAAGGGAGGTGGCGGCGACGCCCTCACCGTAGAACTCGACGAACTTGCCGACGACGCCGTGCTTGCGCAGCATCTCGGTGATCGTGAGCACGAGGTCGGTGGCGGTGGTGCCGGCCGGCAGCTCGCCGGTCAGCTTGAAGCCGACGACGCGCGGGATGAGCATGGAGACCGGCTGGCCGAGCATCGCGGCCTCGGCCTCGATGCCGCCGACGCCCCAGCCGAGCACGCCGAGGCCGTTGACCATGGTGGTGTGCGAGTCGGTGCCGACGAGGGTGTCGGGGTACGCCTGGCCGTTACGGACCATGACCGTGCGGGCCAGGTGCTCGATGTTGACCTGGTGGACGATGCCGGTGCCCGGGGGGACGACCTTGAACTCGTCGAAGGCGGTCTGGCCCCAGCGCAGGAACTGGTAGCGCTCCTTGTTGCGGCCGTACTCCAGCTCCACGTTCTGCTGGAAGGCGCCGGCGGTGCCGAACTTGTCGGCGATGACGGAGTGGTCGATGACCAGCTCGGCCGGGGCCAGCGGGTTGATCTTCGCCGGGTCGCCGCCGAGCTCCTTGACGGCCTCACGCATGGTGGCGAGGTCGACGACACAGGGCACGCCGGTGAAGTCCTGCATGATCACGCGGGCGGGCGTGAACTGGATCTCCTGGCTGGGCTGGGCCTGCGAGTCCCAGCCGCCGATCGCCCGGATGTGGTCGGCGGTGATGTTCGCGCCGTCCTCGGTGCGGAGCAGGTTCTCCAGCAGCACCTTCAGGCTGTAAGGGAGGCGCGCGGAGCCCTCGACCTTGTCCAGCTTGAAGATCTCGTACGACTCGTCGCCCACGCGCAGCGTGCTGCGGGCGTCGAAGCTGTTCGCCGACACGACAGTCTCCTTCTTCAATGTGCGCGTTTCCTACCGCATCCTGCCGCCACGACCCCCTGGCCATCCGCTAAGGTAAGACTTAGTTAGGTCACCCTTACCGGTCGGCGGCTGCGGTACGCCTTCGGCAGATATCTCGATGTCGAGATAACTCTAGTACATGACCGCCGATCGGTCATGCCCGGACCGCCGCCGACTCCCCCCTTTCCCCGCGGCGACGCCCGCGCGCTCTCGCGCACCGGCCGCCCCATGCGCCCCTCGGAGTGCGGCATCTCATATCTGAGATAACCTGCCGCCATGGCAGACGACTACCTCGTACGCATCGGCAAGCTCATCCGTGACGCCCGGCAGCACAGGGGCTGGACGCAGACTCAACTCGCCGAAGCGCTGGGCACCAGCCAGAGTGCCGTCAACCGCATCGAGCGCGGCAACCAGAACATCAGCCTTGAGATGATCGCGCGCATCGGCGAGGCTCTCGACAGTGAAATCGTCTCGCTGGGGTACGCGGGACCGATGCACCTACGTGTCGTCGGCGGCCGTCGTCTCTCCGGCTCGATCGACGTGAAGACGAGCAAGAACGCCTGCGTGGCGCTGCTTTGCGCCTCACTGCTCAACAAGGGCCGCACCGTGCTGCGGCGCGTCGCGCGCATCGAGGAGGTCTACCGCCTGCTGGAGGTGCTCAACTCCATCGGCGTGCGCACCCGTTGGATCAACGACGGGAAGGACCTGGAGATCGTCCCGCCCGCGCAGCTGGACATGGACTCCATGGACGCGGAGGCGGCCCGCCGGACGCGGAGCATCATCATGTTCCTCGGCCCGCTGCTGCACCGCATGGACCACTTCAAACTGCCGTACGCGGGCGGCTGCGACCTCGGCACGCGCACCATCGAGCCGCACATGATCGCGCTGCGGCGCTTCGGGCTGGACATCACCGCCACCGAGGGCATCTACCACGCGGTGGTGGAGCCGTCGGCCGGCCCAGACCGGCCGATCGTGCTGACCGAGCGCGGCGACACGGTGACCGAGAACGCGCTGCTGGCGGCGGCCCGCCACGCCGGCGTGAGCGTCATCCGCAACGCCTCGTCCAACTACATGGTCCAGGACCTGTGCTTCTTCCTGGAGGCGCTCGGCGTACGCGTCGACGGCGTCGGCACGACCACGCTGACCGTGCACGGCGTACCGAACATCGACGTGGACGTCGACTACTCGCCGTCCGAGGACCCGGTCGAGGCGATGAGCCTGCTCGCGGCTGCCGTGGTGACGGGCTCCGAGCTGACGATCCGCCGGGTGCCGATCGAGTTCCTGGAGATCGAGCTCGCGGTGCTGGAGGAGATGGGCCTCGACCACGACCGCAGCGGTGAGTACGAAGCCGACAACGGGCGCACGCGGCTGGTGGACCTGACGGTGCGGCCCTCCAAGCTGGAGGCGCCCATCGACAAGATCCACCCGATGCCGTTCCCCGGGCTCAACATCGACAACGTGCCGTTCTTCGCGGCGATCGCGGCCGTCGCCCAGGGTCAGACCCTGATCCACGACTGGGTGTACGACAACCGCGCCATCTACCTGACGGACCTCAACCGCCTCGGCGGCCGCCTGCAGCTCCTCGACCCGCACCGCGTGCTGGTGGAGGGCCCGACCCGCTGGCGCGCCGCCGAGATGATGTGCCCGCCGGCCCTGCGGCCCGCGGTGGTCGTCCTGCTGGCGATGATGGCGGCGGAGGGAACGTCCGTCCTGCGCAACGTCTACGTCATCAACCGGGGGTACGAGGACCTGGCGGAACGCCTCAACTCGGTCGGCGCGCAGATCGAGATCTTCCGCGACATCTGACCCGGCCGGCGGTGACGACCGCGGCTCCGGCTCCGGCCGGCGCGGGGGCGGCCAGGTGCCGGCCCGGCCGCCCCCTGCGTGCGTCAGGCCGGGTCGTAGGCGCGCAGGCGGCTGCGGGTGTCCTCCGCGCCGCTCGCGCCGTCGCGTATGTGCTGGGCGCGGTCCATCGCGGACCAGCCCGTGCCCTCGTCGGCGTTGATCTGTTCCCGGACGTCCCTGATCCCGTAGTGGGCGAACAGCGTCCGCTCCTCGACCACGGAGAGGACGTCGTCCTTCCCGGACGGGCCGGGGGTGGGCGCCGCCTCGACGGTGGCGGCCGTGAACGCCACCTCCACGTGGTCTCCGGCCAGCACGGCCTCCCGCAGCGGGACGAAGGCGTCGCCGGGGCCCGACGGGCCGCTCCGCACCAGCGCCCACTCGGGGCGGCCGGTGGTGTCGTCGAGCAGGAGGCGTTCCACGTGGCCGATGTCGTGGCCGTCCGCGTCGTGCACGGGGCGGCCGGTCAGCGTGCCGAGCTGCTCCTGGGTGATCACTGCTGCTCCTCAATGTCCTGCCGCCGCCTGTCCCCTCACGTCTTGCCGGTCCTCCCGTCGGCAAACTGCCGGAGCTCCGGCCTCAGGGGCCGGGCAGCCCCCCGCCCTTGAGGCGTTCCAGGTCGGACGGGCGGACCTGGATGGCGAAGAGCGCGATGATCGCCGCAGCGATCGTGAAGGCGGCGGCCACGATGAACGCGGCGGAGACGCCCGAGGTGAGCACCTGGTCGCCCCAGGGCGGCGGGAGCTGGCCCGAACGCTCGAAGGCCAGCCGCTCGCCCGGTGTGGCCTGCGCCATGAACGCCGGGATCTGGTCCTTCGTCTCGTTGCGGCTCGCCGTGCCGAACATCGTGACCAGGATGGACAGGCCCAGCGAGCCGCCCACCTGCTGGGTGACGTTGAGCAGTCCGGACGCCGCGCCCGTCTCGTGCGTGGGCACGTTGGAGACCGCCATCAGCGTCAGGGCGACGAAGTTCATGCCCATGCCGAGGCTGAAGACCAGCATCGGTCCGAGGATGCTGCCCAGATACGTCGAGTCGACGTCCGTCAGGGTCAGCCAGGACAGTCCCGCCGCCGCCAGGACCGCTCCGGTCACCATGAAGGGCTTGGGACCGTACTTCGGCAGGAAATGGGAGGTGATGCCCGCGCCCACCGCGATGACGGCGCTGACCGGCAGGAAGGCGAGCCCGGCTTCGAGCGGGCTGAAGTCCAGGACGCCCTGGACGAACAGCGTGAGGAAGAAGAACATGCCGAAGATGGCGGCGGCGAGAGCGAGCATGATGCCGTACGTGCCCGCGCGGTTGCGGTCGGCGAACATGTGCAGTGGGGTGATCGGCTGCCTCGACCGCCGCTCCACCAGGACGAACAGCGCGAGCAGCACCACGGCCGCGCCGAACGACGCCAGCGTCAGGCCGTCGCTCCAGCCTTCCTGCGCCGCGCGGATGAAGCCGTAGACCAGGCACACCATGCCGAGGGTGGAGGTGAGCGCGCCGGCGATGTCGAAGTGGCCGGGATGGCGCTCGGACTCCTTGATGACGCGGGGGGTCGCGACGGCGATGAGCAGTCCGATCGGCACGTTGACGAAGAACACCCAGCGCCAGTCCAGCCACTCCACGAGCATGCCGCCGGCCAGCAGGCCGATGGCGCCGCCGCCCGCCGAGACCGCGGCGAAGACACCGAAGGCGCGGTTGCGCGCCGGGCCTTCGGTGAAGGTGGTCGCGATCAGCGCGAGCGACGTGGGTGAGGCGATGGCGCCGCCGACGCCCTGGAGGGCGCGTGCGGCGAGGAGTTGTCCGGCGTCCTGCGCGAGGGCGCCGAGCAGGGACGCCAGGACGAACAGCAGGACGCCGAAGACGAAGACCCTGCGGCGGCCGAGGATGTCACCGGCCCGGCCGCCGAGGAGGAGCAGCCCGCCGAACGTCAGCGTGTAGGCGTTGACCACCCAGGACAGACTCGTCGTGGAGAACGCCAGGTCGCTCTGGATGTGCGGCAGAGCGATGTTCACGATGGTGATGTCGAGGACCACCATCAACTGGCACGAAGCGATGACCAGCAGCGCGAGGCCGTTCTTGCCTTCCGTGCCCGGAGCGGCTCCCGTTTTCGCCGGCGTCGGTTGTGGGGTCGTCATGGCGCGCGCCCTCACGGCAGGGACCGTGGGCTGTTTTGCCCACCATTCGACCGTAAACCTGGGTTCTGACGGCCACCACTCGATCAGCGGTACGCCTCAGGGGCGCGTGAGGCCGGCGGTCACGAGCGCGTGAGGCGGGCGGTCAGGGCCTCACGGGCCGCGGGCCACTCGTCGGCCAGCATGGAGTAGACGACCGTGTCGCGCACGGTGCCGTCCGGCCGGATCCGGTGGCTGCGCAGTACACCTTCGCGCCGCGCCCCGAGGCGCTCGATGGCCCGCTGCGAGCGCTCGTTGCGGTGGTCGGTGTGCCAGGTGACGCGCAGCGCGCCGAGCACGTCGAAGGCCCGGCCGAGGAGCAGCAGCTTGGCCTCGGTGTTGATGCCGGTGCGCTGGAAGCGGCTGCCGAGCCAGGTGGAGCCGATGGCGATGCCGCGATCGGCCGGTTCCAGCTCGTAGTACGAGGTGGAACCGGCCACCTCGCCCGTCGCGACGTCGATCTGCGCGAGCGCGATGCTGTCGCCCTCCTCCTGGCGCGCCAGCAGCCCTTCGACGATCCGGCGCATCCCGGCCGCATCGGCGGGCTGCTCCTTCGACAGCCACGGCCAGACCGACGGATCCTTCAACGCCTCGAAGAGGCCGTCGGCGTGAGCCGTGGTCAGGGGCTCCAGGCGGACGAAACGACCGGTCAGGGTGGGGCGTTCGAACCAGGCATCGCTCATGGGGGATCTCTCATTCCCAGTCACATAGGGGACCAAATCGCGAAGTACCGCCCATCGCGCTTGCGTACGAGTGCGGTACACATGGTGGGATGAGCCGATGCGACCCCCCACACGCATAGCCTCACATCCCCCCAATCCCTACGACGAACTGGCCCTGCTCGCCTCGCCGGAGCCGGACTGCGCCGATCCCCCGCGGACGGGCGGCGAGGACGACCCGCTCGGGCTCGTGCCCGACGACCGGCCCGGCGGCGACGGCCGTGCCGAAGAGGAGTGGAAGCCGCCCAACCACCGCGGCAGGAGCAGGCTCGCCGCTGTCCCCTTCGTACTGAAACTGGCCACCACCGGCCTCGTTCTCGCCTCGCTCCTGCTGGCCTGCGACCGTTTCGCCGTGCTGTACGCGCAGGACAAGGCGGAGGAGAAACTCCAGCAGTCGCTGGGGACGGGCACCGCGCCCGAGGTGGAGATCCGCGGCTTCCCCTTCCTCACCCAGGTCGCGAACCGGCGGCTCGAGGAGGTCGAGGTCTCCGTTCCCGACGTGGCCGCCGACCGGGTGTCCCTCGCACAGGTACGGGCCACCGCCAGGGACATCCGCGTCGTCGGCGACCTCCCCACATCGATCCGGGGCGCGGTCGTCGGCAGCGTGGACGGCGACGTCCTGCTGTCCTTCGACGACCTGAACCGCGAACTGGGCGCCTCGCAGGCGAAGTTCACCAAGGACGGCGACGACCGGGTGCGCGTGGCGGGCTCGCTGCCCGTCGCCGGTCACGACGTGCGCGTGACCGCCGAGGCGCACATCCGCCGCGACGGCGACCGGGCGGTGTCCACCACCGTCGACCGGATGCGGCTCGACATCCCGGGCCTCGTCACCTACCGGCCGGGCAAGGACCGCGAACACTCCGGTCTGCGGCTGCACCCGGAGGCCGCCGCCCGGATCAGCGAGGAAGCGGCGCAGATCAAGGCCCTGCTGGCCGTTCCGGCGGTGGTCGACCGGCTCGGCGTACGCAAGGAATGGGTCGAGCGGGCGCTGCGCAGCGAGAAGGCGCTGAACGAACTCACCGGTTCGCCCCGCTTCCTGCGGCAGCTGATGAGGCTCAACCTCGTGGACGTGGTCAGGGACCACCCCTGGCTGCTGGAGAAGGCCGGCGTCGACCCCCGGCTGGTCGGCGCGCTGCTCAGCCTGCGCCCGCCGGAGGTGTCCGAGCGGCTGTCGCTGGACTTCCGGCTGCCCGGCGAGCCGGCCGGGCTGCGACTGCGCGGCATCAGCGTGGAACGTGAGGGCGTACGGGCCGACCTGGCCGGTACGGGACTGACGTTCGGCGACGTGGCGGACGGCGGGCGGTAACGGGCCCCCGTCCCTCCACCGGCCGGGCGTGACCCGGGCCGGTGGAGGGCGCCCGGCGCGTTCACGGCAGTACGGCCACCCCGTCCAGCTCGACCAGGGCCTGCTCGTCCCACAGGCGGACCGCGCCGATCACCGCCATGGCGGGGTAGTCACGGCCCGCCAACCGGCCCCAGATCCTGCCCAGTTCGGCGGCGTGGGCGCGGTAGTCGGCGACATCGGTGGCGTAGACCGTGACGCGGGCCAGGTCGGCGGGGGCGCCGCCGGCGGCGTGCAGCGCCGCGAGGAGGTTGCCGAGCGCCTTCTCGAACTGGGCGGGGAGCGAGTCCCCGACGACCTTGCCGTCCGTGTCGAGTGCCGTCTGGCCCGCCAGGAAGACCAGGTGGGAGCCGGTGGCGGTGACGGCGTGCGAGAACCCGGAGGGCGGCGAGAGTTCGGCCGGGTTGACGCGGTGCAGCTGGTGCGGACGGTGCGGGTGCTCCGGGTGGTGCGTGGTCATCGGTACAGCTCCTTCGCGATGATCGTGCGCTGGACCTCGGTCGCGCCTTCGTAGATCCGGGGCGCCCGTACCTCCCGGTAGAGGTGTTCGAGCAGGTGGCCGCGCTGGAGGGCGCGGGCGCCGTGCAGCTGGACCGCGGCGTCGACGACGTACTGGGCGGTCTCGGTGGCGAAGAGCTTGGCCATCGCGGCGCGGCGGGGGACGCCGGGCTCGCCCGCGTCGTACGCGCAGGCGGCGGCGTACACGAGCAGGCGCGCGGCCTCCGTGCGGGTCGCCATCTCCGCGACCTGGTGGGCCACCGACTGGAGGTCCTTGAGGAGGCCGCCGAAGGCAGTGCGGTTCGCGGTGTGCGCGAGGGTCGCGTCGAGCGCGGCCTGGGCCATGCCGACGGCGAAGGCGCCGACGCTGGGGCGGAAGAGGTTCAGGGTGTCCATCGCGACACGGAAGCCGCGGTCCACCTCACCGATGACATCGGCGCGGGTGACCGGCACGCCGTCGAAGGCGAGGGCGCCGATGGGGTGCGGCGAGAGCATGTCGAGCGCCGTGCCGGTCAGACCGGGGCGGCCGGCGGGGACCAGGAACGCGGTGACGCCGCGGGCGCCCGCGCCCTCGGCGGTCAGGGCGAACACCGTGTAGAAGTCGGCCTCCGGCGCGTTGGAGATCCAGAGCTTCTCACCGGACAGGCGCCATCCGTCACCCTCCGGTACGGTCTTGAGCGAGAGCGCCGCGGCGTCCGATCCCGCGCCCGGCTCGCTGAGCGCGAAGGCGGCGACCGCCCGCCCCGCGGTCACTTCGGGCAGCCAGCGCGCCCGCTGTTCGTCCGTGCCCGCCCTGGCCACGGGACTGGCGCCGAGCCCCTGCAGGGCGAGGGCGGTCTCGGCCTCGGTGCAGGCCCGGGCGAGGGATTCCCGCATCAGGCAGAGGTCGAGCGCCCCCGAGTCGAACAGCCGCGCCAGCAGGCCGTGTTCACCGAGCGCGGCGACCAACGGGCGGTTCACCCGCCCCGGTTCCCCCTTCTCGGCGAGAGGGCGCAGATGGTTCGCGGCCAGGGCGCGAAGCCGCTCGCACCACTCCTGTTGCCGGGGTTCCAGCGCGAATTGCGGCATGTCCTCGCCTCACTCTTATCGCGAACCGTTGACTGTCGTCACCCAAACGATACGCTCAAGAGGCGACAAGGGGGCGATCCCGTCATGGAGCTGAAGACCTCAGCGCACATCGATACCTTTCCCCGCGACCAGCTTCCGCCCGCACATCAGTGGCCGCAGCTGCTCTTCGACCGTCCGGAGCTGCGCTATCCCGACCGCCTCAACTGCGGCGCGGAGCTCCTGGACCGTACGATCGAACGCTTCGGCGCGCACCGGCCCGCCTTCCGCACCGCCTCCGGCGAGGTGTGGACGTACGGCGAACTGCTCGCACGCGCCGACCGGATCGCGCACGTCCTCACCACCGACCTGGGCATCGTGCCCGGCAACCGCGTGCTGCTGCGCGGGCCCACCACGCCGTGGCTCGCGGCCTGCTGGCTCGCGGTGATGAAGGCGGGCGCGGTGGCGGTGACGGTGCTGGCGCAGCAGCGGGCATCCGAGCTGGCGACCATGTGCGAGATCGCCCGGGTCGGCCACGCCCTGTGCGACGTACGGGCCGTCGACGACCTGGTGAAGGCCGAGGTGCCTGGGCTGCGCGTCACGGCGTACGGCGGCGACGCGCCCGACGACCTGCTGCGGGCGGCGGCCGGCAAGCCGTCGCGGTACACCGCCGTGGAGACCTCCGCCGACGACGTCGCGCTGATCGCCTTCACGTCGGGGACGACGGGGCGGCCCAAGGGCTGCATGCACTTCCACCGGGACGTGCTGGCCGTCGCCGACACCTTCTCGCGTCATGTGCTCAAACCCCGGCCCGACGACGTCTTCACCGGTAGTCCGCCGCTCGGTTTCACCTTCGGACTCGGCGGACTGGTGATCTTCCCCCTGCGGGCGGGGGCGTCGGCGCTGCTGCTCGAACAGGCGGGACCGAAGCAGTTGCTGCCCGCCCTGGCCGAGCACCGGGTGTCGGTGCTGTTCACCGCCCCGACGGCGTACCGGGTGATGCTCGACCATCTCGACGGCCACGACCTGAGCGCCCTGCGCCGCTGTGTGTCGGCCGGTGAGAACCTGCCCGCCGCGACCTGGCGGGCCTGGCACGAGCGCACCGGCGTGCGCATCATCAACGGCATCGGCGCGACCGAGCTGCTGCACATCTTCATCTCGGCGGCGGACGAGGCGGCCAGACCGGGGACCACGGGCGTGCCGGTGCCGGGCTGGCAGGCGCGGGTGGTGGACGCGGCGGGCCTGCCGGTCCCCGACGGCGAACCGGGGCTCCTCGCGGTGCGCGGACCGGTGGGCTGCCGCTACCTGGGGGACGACCGCCAGACGGAGTACGCGCGGGACGGCTGGAACGTCACCGGTGACACGTACGTCCGGGAGCCCGACGGCTACTTCCGGTATGTGGCCCGCGCCGACGACATGATCATTTCCGCCGGGTACAACATCGCCGGCCCCGAAGTCGAGGACGCCCTGCTGCGCCATCCGGACGTGGTCGAGGCGGCGGTCGTGGGGCGGACCGACGAGCGGCGCGGGCAGGTCGTGGTGGCGTACGCCGTCCTGCGCGACGGGGTGGCGCGCGACGGGGCGACGGAGGCGCTGCTGCGGGATTTCGTCAAGGCCGAGCTGGCGCCGTACAAGTGCCCGCGCGCCGTCGTCTTCCTGGACGCCCTTCCCCGTACGCCGACCGGCAAGCTCCAGCGCTTCCGGCTGCGGGCGGCCGTAGAGTGATCACGTGGCCGAGCAGCACACCCCTCGTTCCCTGATCGTCTCCCTCTACGGCGCGTACGGACGCGTTCCCGGCGGAGGCGGGGACCCCATGCCGGTCGCCGAGCTGATCCGGTTGCTGGCGGCGGTCGGGGTCGACGCCCCGTCGGTGCGCTCGTCGGTGTCGCGGCTCAAGCGCCGCGGCCTGCTGGTGGCCGCCCGTACGCCCCGGGGCGCGGCCGGATACGCGCTGTCCGACGACGCCCACCAGCTCCTGGACGACGGCGACCGGCGCATCTACGACCGCCCCGCGCCGCGGCTGTCCGACGGCTGGGTGCTGGCGGTCTTCTCCGTTCCCGAGGCCGAGCGTGCCAAGCGGCACGTCCTGCGCTCCCGCCTCGCCCGCCTCGGCTTCGGGTCGGCCGCGCCGGGGGTGTGGATCGCTCCGGCGCGGCTGTACGAGGAGACCCGCCACACGATGGAGCGCCTCCAGCTGTCCTCGTACGTCGACCTGTTCCGCGGGGAGCACCTCGGCTTCGCGGCGACGGAGGAGGCGGTGGCGCGCTGGTGGGACCTGACGTCGATCGCCAAGCAGCACGAGGAGTTCCTGGACCTGCACGAGCCGGTGCTGCGGTCGTGGGTTGCGCGGGAGAAGGCGGGGGCCGGCGGTCCGCCGTCGCCGGACCCCGAGCACGCCTACCGGGACTACCTCCTGGCGCTCGACTCCTGGCGCCGCCTTCCGTACGCCGACCCCGGCCTGCCCGCCGAGCTGCTGCCGGCGGACTGGCCCGGGGCGCGCTCGGCGGCGGTCTTCGCGCGGCTGCACGCGCGGCTGCGGGACGCGGGGGCGGAGTTCGTGCGCGGGGGCGGCGACGGCGGCAGGGACGGCGGCGACCGCAACGGCGACGGCTGAACCGAAAAAACGCGTGACGGGGCCGGGGCGTCGCGGGCAGCATGTGGCATGCCCTGGACACTCACCGAAGACCTCGACGCGTACCTGGCCGTCGCGGGCGCCGCTGTCGGCGCGCGGCCCGTGGAGAACACCCTGCTGCTGACCGTCGCCGACACGCTGCGGCGGCGCGGGAACGACGCGTACGGCGAAGGCGTCCCGCGCTACGGCTGGTGGCGCGGCGCGGACGGCCGCGTGACGGGCGCGCTGCTGTGGACGCCGCCGCACGCGGTGCTGGTGGGGACGGTGCCGGCGGAGGCGGTGGGACCGCTGGCGGAGGTGTGCGCGGAGTGGGGCGGCCCGGCGGTCAGCGCGGAGCGGGGCACCGCGCAGGCGCTGGCGGCGCGGTGGCGGCGTACCGGCGCGGAGGTCACGACGGTCGTCGAGCAGCGCCTGTACCGGCTGGGCAGGCTGACCCCGCCGGACCCCGCTCCGGCGGGCCGCGCCCGGGTGGCGACGGCGGCCGACCGGGCCCTGCTGGTGGAGTGGGTGAACGCCTTCCGGCGGGAAGCCGGCCACCCCGGGCCGGGGGCGGGGCGGGCGGTCGACGACCGCATCGCGTACGGCGGTCTGACCCTGTGGGAGCACGACGGCGTCCCGGTGTCCATGGCGGGCGTCTCGCGTCCGGCGGCGGGCACGGTGCGGGTGGCACCGGTCTACACGCCGCCGAGGTGGCGGGGCCGGGGGTACGCGGCGGCGGTCACGGCGGTGGTGAGCGGGGCGGCGCGGGGGGCGGGGGCGGCCGAGGTGCTGCTGTTCACGGACCTCGCGAACCCGACGAGCAACGGGGTGTACCGGCGCATCGGCTACCGCCCGGTGGCGGACCGCGTGGAGATCGCCCCGAAGGGCTGACACCCCGGGGGCGGCTGTGGCGGGCGCTGCCTCCCGTGCCGCTCGCGGACCGGGACGGGCCCGGCCCCACGGCGCGCCCTACCCCAGACTCAGCCGCGGCTTCGGCGCGTCGGTCCGGCCCGTCGGCGGGGTGCGGCTGCCCGCCCGGTACGGCAGGGGCCACGGCGCGCCCGGCCCCGAGTAGTCCTGTTCCGCCGCCGCGTGCAGCGTCCAGTGCGGGTCGTACAGGTGCGGCCGCGCCAGCGCGCACAGGTCCGCGCGCCCGGCGAGCAGGAGTGAGTTCACGTCGTCCCAGGACGAGATCGCACCGACCGCCACCACCGGCACCCCCAGCGCGTTGCGGATGCGGTCGGCGTACGGCGTCTGGTACGAACGTCCGTACTCGGGGGCCTCGTCGGCCACGACCTGGCCGGTCGACACGTCGATCGCGTCGGCCCCGCGCGCGGCGAACGCGCGCGCGATCCCGACCGCGTCCTCGGCCGTCGTACCGCCCTGCGCCCAGTCCGTCGCGGAGATCCGGACCGTCATCGGCCGGTCGTCCGGCCAGACCGCGCGCACGGCGTCGAAGACCTCCAGCGGGAAGCGCAGCCGTCCGGCGAGGGAACCGCCGTACGCGTCCGTCCGCCGGTTGGTGAGCGGGGAGAGGAAGCCGGACAGCAGGTAGCCGTGGGCGCAGTGCAGTTCCAGGAGGTCGAAGCCGCAGTCGGCCGCGCGCCGCGCCGCCGACGCGAACTGCTCGCGGACGCGGGCGAGTCCGTCCGTGTCGAGTTCGCGCGGGACCTGGTTGACGCCCTCGCGGTACGGCAGCGCGGACGCCGCCTCGACGGGCCAGTTCCCGTCGTCCAGCGGCTCGTCGATGCCGTCCCACATCAGGCGCGTCGAGCCCTTGCGTCCGGAGTGGCCGAGCTGCACGCCGACGGCCGTGCCCGGTGACTGCTGGTGGACGAAGTCGGTGATCCGGCGCCAGACGGCGGCCTGCCGCGGTGTGTAGAGGCCGGCGCAGCCCGGCGTGATGCGGCCCTCCGGGCTGACGCACACCATCTCGGTCATGACCAGACCGGCTCCCCCGAGCGCCCGCGCGCCCAGGTGGACGAGGTGGAAGTCGCCGGGGACGCCGTCGACCGCCGAGTACATGTCCATCGGTGAGACGACCACCCGGTTGCGCAGGGTCAGGCCCCGCAGCCGGAAGGGGGTGAACATCGGCGGTGTACCGGACGGGCAGCCGAAGTCCTCCTCCACCGCGCCGGTGAAGCCGGGGTCGCGCAGCCGCAGGTTGTCGTGGGTGACGCGGCGGCTGCGGGTGAGCAGGTTGAAGGCGAACTGCCGCGGCGGCTGGTCGAGGTACGTCGCGAGGTCCTCGAACCAGCGCAGACTGGCGGCGGCCGCGCGCTGCGTGGACGCGACGACGGGACGCCGCTCGGCCTCGTACGCGGCCAGCGCGGCCGGCAGGTCGGGCTGCTCGTCGACGCACGCCGCCAGCGCCAGGGCGTCCTCGACGGCCAGCTTGGTGCCCGACCCGATGGAGAAGTGGGCGGTGTGGGCGGCGTCGCCGAGCAGGACCGTGTTGCCGTGACTCCAGCGGTCGTTGACGACCGTGCGGAACGCGATCCAGGACGAGTTGTTGCCGCGCAGCGCCCTCCCGCCGAGCGCGTCGGCGAAGACCTTGGCGCAGCGTTCGGTCGACTGCGCCTCGTCGCAGCGGTCGAGACCGGCGGCCCGCCAGACCTCTTCGCGCATCTCGACGATGACGGTCGACGCGTTCTTGGCGTACGGGTAGCCGTGCAGCTGCATGACGCCGTGCTCGGTCTCGGCGATCTCGAAGCGGAAGGCGTCGAAGGCGAAGTCGGCGGCGAGCCAGATGTAGCGGCAGCGGTGGGCGGTGACGCGGGGGCCGAAGACATCGGCGTACGCCGCCCTGGTGAGGCTGTGCACGCCGTCCGCGGCGACGACCAGGTCGTACGCCGCGGAGAGCTCGGCGGCGGGCGGCGCCTCCTCGCGGACGCGCAGGCCGACGCCGAGGGAGCGGCAGCGCTCGTGCAGGATCTCCAGGAGCCGGCGGCGGCCGAGGGCGGCGAAGCCGTGGCCGCCGGAGGTCAGTGTCCGGCCGCGGTGGACGATGTCGATGTCGTCCCACCGCACGAACTCGTCCTGGAGGGCCCGGTGGACGACGGGGTCGGCGTGCTGGATGCCGCCGAGGGTCTCGTCGGAGAGGACGACTCCGAAGCCGAAGGTGTCGTCGGGCGCGCCGCGCTCCCAGACGGTGACCTCGCGCGCGGGGTCGAGCCGCTTGAGCAGCGCGGCGGCGTAGAGACCTCCGGGGCCCCCGCCCACGACGGCGACCCGCAGCGCGCGCCCGCGCGGCCCCTGTGGGCCGCCTCGACCGTCCTGCCCGGGGCGGCGCATCGTCAGCGCCCCCGCCACTTCGGCGGACGCTTCTCGGTGAAGGCCGCGTGGAACTCGGCGTAGTCGTCGCCGTTCATCAGCAGCGCCTGGGTGGCGGCGTCCATTTCGACGGCGGCGGCGAGCGGCATGTCCAGCTCCGCGGTGAGGAGGGCCTTCGTCTGCGCGTACGCCAGGGCCGGTCCGTCCGCGAGACGCCGGGCCAGCTCGGCCGCGCGGGCGTCGGCCCGCCCCTCGTCCGTCAGTTCGCTGATCAGGCCGATCCGTTCGGCCTCGGGCGCGCGCACCGGCTCACCGAGCATCAGCAGCCTCGTGGCGTGCCCGAGCCCCACGACGCGCGGCAGCAGATAGGCCGCGCCCATGTCGCCGCCCGAGAGGCCGACCTTGGTGAAGAGGAACGCGAAGCGGGCGGAGGGGTCCGCGACCCGGAAGTCGGCCGCGAGGGCCAGCACCGCGCCCGCCCCGGCGGCCACCCCGTGCACGGCGGCGACGACGGGGAAGGGGCACTCGCGCAGCGCCCGTACGACCTGCCCGGTCATCCGGTTGAAGTCGAGGAGCTGGGCGGTGTCCATGGAGAGCGTGGCGCCGATGATCTCGTCGACGTCGCCGCCGGAACAGAAACCGCGTCCCTCGCCGCCGAGGACGAGGGCGCGCACCGCGCGCTCGCGGGCCAGCTCGGCGAGGAGGTCGCGCAGGTCCGCGTACGCGCCGAAGGTGAGCGCGTTGAGTTTCTCGGGGCGGGCCAGGGTGACGGTGGCGACACCGTCCTCGACGGTCACCCGCAGGTGGTGCCACTGCTCGGTGCGCGGTGCGGAACTGGGAAAGGGGCTCATCGGGGCGGGGCCTCCTTCAGCCGTGCGGCTGGTGCCTGCCTCTCGAAGGTATCACCGATGCGTGACTGTCGTCAGGATCGCGCGATAAAGGGCGCAGGTCCCCTCGCGGGGTGCCGGACGACCCGCGTCCGACGGGCGGGCGGCTCTTCGCCCGGCATGGTGAAGTTCGTACGGTTGAAGACCGCCCGTCCGCTCTCCCTGGAAAGGGGCATCACGCCGTGCGGGAAACGGAGACACCGCACCGCGCCTCCTGGCGCGTCGCGGCGCCCGCCGGTCCGTGCTGGGCGGGCCGCCCTGGGGCGCCCGCGTCACACCGCGCCGTCGCCCCCGGCCATGGTGGCGACCAGCACCGCCTTGATCGTGTGCATGCGGTTCTCGGCCTCGTCGAAGACCACCGAGTGCGCGGATTCGAACACCTCGTCCGTGACCTCCAGCTCGGCGAGGCCGTACCGCTCGTGGATCTCGGCGCCGACCTTCGTGCCGAGGTCGTGGAAGGCCGGCAGACAGTGCAGGAACTTCACGTCCGCGTTCCCGGTGGCCCGCAGGACGTCCATGGTGACGGTGTACGGGCCGAGCGCCTCGATGCGCTCGGCCCAGACCTGCTTGGGCTCGCCCATCGACACCCAGACGTCGGTGGCGACGAAGTCGGCGCCCAGGACTCCCTCGGCGACGTCCTCGGTGAGGGTGACGCGCGCGCCGCTCACCTCGGCGGCCTCCCGGGCGCGCGCCACGATCTCCTCGGCCGGCCAGTACGCCTTGGGCGCGACGATGCGTACGTCCATGCCGAGCAGCGCGCCGGTGACCAGGTAGGAGTTGCCCATGTTGAACCGGGCGTCGCCCAGGTAGGCGAAGGCGATCCGCTCCAGCGGCTTGGCGCAGTGCTCGGTCATGGTCAGCACGTCGGCGAGCATCTGGGTGGGGTGCCAGTCGTCGGTGAGCCCGTTGAAGACCGGCACGCCGGCGTACGCCGCCAGCTCCTCGACCGCGGCCTGGCTGTCCCCGCGGTACTCGATCCCGTCGAACATCCGGCCCAGTACGCGCGCCGTGTCCTTCACCGACTCCTTGTGCCCCATCTGCGAGCCGGAGGGGTCCAGGAACGTCGTCGACGCCCCCTGGTCGGCGGCGGCGACCTCGAATGCGCAGCGCGTACGGGTCGACGTCTTCTCGAAGATCAGCGCGATGTTCCGGCCGCGCAGCCGCGGCACCTCGGCACCGGCCTTCTTGGCCGCCTTGAGCTCGGCGGCGAGGTCGAGCAGACTCCGGAACTCCTCGGCGGTGAAGTCCAGCTCCTTGAGGAAGTGGCGGCCTGCGAGGTCTGTCGCCATGGTGGCTGCTCCTGGGTCGGTCACGAAAGCGAAGTGATGAAACTATATACAGAAGGTCGCATCACTATACAGCGTCCCGTTCGACCGGGCAGCTCATGCACCGGGGGCCGCCGCGCCCCCTGCCCAGCTCGTTGCCCCGGATCTCGATGACCTCGATGCCCACCTTGCGCAGGTGGGTGTTGGTGGTGACGTTGCGCTCGTACGCCACGACGACGCCCGGCTCGACCGCCAGGACGTTGCAGCCGTCGTCCCACTGCTCGCGCTGCGCCGCGTGCACGTCCTGGGTGGGGGTCAGCACCCGGATGCCGCTGAGGCCCAGGGCGGCCGCGATGGCCTTGTGCATGTGCTCCGGCGGGTGGTCGGTGACCTTCAGCTCCTTCTCCCCCACGCCCGGTTCGATCGTGTACGAACGGAGCATGCCGAGACCGGCGTACTGCGTGAAGGTGTCGCCGTCGACCATGGTCATCACCGTGTCGAGGTGCATGAACGCCCGGTGCTTGGGCATGTCGAGCGCCACGATCGTGGTCGCCGAGCCCGCCGCGAACATGCCCTGGGCGAGCATCTCCACGGCCTGCGGGGTGGTGCGCTCGCTCATCCCGATCAGGACGGCGCCGTTCCCGAGGACCAGGACGTCGCCCCCCTCGATGGTGGACGGGTAGTCGGTCTGGCCCTCCGACCAGTGGTGGAACGCACCCGCCTGCGGGCTCTTGAACAGCGGATGGTGCTTGTAGATCGCCTCGAAGTGCACGGTCTCGCGCTGCCGGGCCGGCCAGCGCATCGCGTTGATGGCCACACCGTCGTAGATCCACGCGGAGGTGTCCCGGGTGAACAGGTGGTTCGGCAGCGGCCCGAGCAGGAAGTCGTCGAGGTCCATGACGTGGAAGCGGACCGAGGTGGGCTCGGGGTGCCGCTCCAGGTACTCGCGCTTGGTCATGCCGCCGACGAGCGCCTCGACCAGCTCGGCCACGGGCAGTTCGTCGAACGTCTCGCGCAGGTGCCCGGTGGCGAGCGGACCGTACTCCTTCTCGTCGAAGACCCGGTCCATGACGAGGTTCCTGGCCTCCGGGATCTCCAGCGACTCGCGCAGCAGATCACCGAAGAGGTGCACCTCGACGCCCCGGTCGCGCAGGACGTCGGCGAACCCGTCGTGCTCCTGGCGCGCGCGGCGCACCCACAGCACGTCGTCGAAGAGCAGCGCGTCCTTGTTGCCGGGGGTGAGGCGCTTCAGCTCCAGGTCCGGTCGGTGGAGGATGACGCGGCGCAGGCGCCCGGTCTCGGAATCGACGTGGAATCCCATGGCTCCATCCTGGCCGAGCACGGCCGCGGGCGCGTGCGTATGGCGCCCCCGGTTCGAGGCGATCACATTTTCTCACCGGGGGCGCCGTGGACGGAGGGGATCAGAGCCGGGGGTCGACCGGCTCCGACTCCAGCGCCAGGACCGCGAACACGGCCTCGTGGATCCGCCAGAGCGGTTCTCCCCCGGCCAGCCGGTCCAGCGCCTCCAGGCCGAGCGCGTACTCGCGCAGGGCGAGCGAGCGCTTGTGGCCGAGGAAGCGTTCGCGCAGCCTGCCGAGCTGCTCGGGGCGCGTGTACTCGGGACCGTAGATGATCCGCAGGTACTCGCGGCCGCGGACCTTGATACCAGGCTGCACGAGCCGGTTCTTCCCGTCCCGTACGAGCGCCTCGACCGGCTTGACGACCATGCCCTCGCCGCCCCGGCTGGTCATCTCCAGCCACCAGTCGATGCCCGACTGGACGGACGCCGGGTCGCCGGTGTCGACGATCAGCCTGCGGGTGGTCTGCAGGAGCGCGGTCGGGTCGTGCTCGACCAGCCGGTCCAGCCACGCCAGCTGCTCGTCGTGCGGTACGCCCGCGAGCGAGCGCCCCTGGACGGCGAGCAGCTGGAACGGCGCGAGCCGCACGCCCTCCAGCCCTTCGGTCGGCCAGCAGTAGCGCCGGTAGGCGTCCGTGAACGCGGCGGCGTCGCCGGCCCGCCGGCGCTGCGTCGCGAGCAGCTCCTTGACGTCGACCCCGCGCCCGGCCGCTCCTTCGAGGGCCGCCACCGCACCGGGGAAGACGGCACGCGCGGCCGCGCCGACGGCGGCGTACTGGTGGCGCAGCAGCCCGGACGCCTTGAGCGACCAGGGCATCAGCTCCGCGTCGAGCAGCAGCCAGTCGGTGTCGAGCTCCTCCCACAGACCGGCCTCGGTCACGGCGGTGCGCAGCCGGCCGAGGATCAGTTCGGCGGTGGTCGGGTCGTCGAAGAAGGGGCGGCCGGTGCGGGTGTGCACAGCCCCCGTGGGACCGTCCACGCCGAAGCGCTCGCGCGCCACGTCCGCGTTCCGGCAGACCAGCGCCACCGCACGCGAGCCCATGTGCTTCTCCTCGCACACGACTCTGCCGACACCGTCGGCCCGGTACGTCGCGAAGGCTTCGGCCGGATGCTCCAGGTAGCCCTCGACGTGCGACGTGGCGGTCGGCGACATCGTCGGCGGCAGGTAGGTGAGCAGACGCGGGTCGACGGCGAAGCGGCTCATCACTTCGAGCGCCGCCGCTGCGTTCTCCTCGCGCACGGCGACCCGCCCCATGTGCCGCGTCTCGACGACCCGGCGGCCGTGCACGTCGGCGAGGTCCAGCGGACGGCCGTCGTGTCCGCCCGGAGCCTCGGTGGTGAGCGGCTTGGCCGGCTCGTACCAGACCCGCTCGGCCGGTACGTCGACGAGCTCGCGCTCGGGCCAGCGCAGCGCCGTCATCTTTCCGCCGAAGACCGCGCCGGTGTCCAGGCAGATGGTGTTGTTGATCCAGGAGGTGTTGGGCACGGGCGTGTGGCCGTAGACGACGGCGGCGCGACCCCGGTACTCCTCCGCCCACGGGTACCGCACCGGCAGGCCGAACTCGTCCGTCTCGCCGGTGGTGTCGCCGTACAGGGCGTGCGACCGGACGCGGCCGGAGGTGCGGCCGTGGTACTTCTCCGGCAGGCCCGCGTGGCACACGACGAGGTTGCCGCCGTCGAGGACGTAGTGGCTGACGAGGCCGTCGATGAACTCCCGCACCCGCTCCTTGAAGGCGTCGTCCTCCTTGTCCAGCTGCTCGACGGTCTCGGCGAGTCCGTGGGTGTGCTGGACGTTCCTGCCCTTGAGGTAACGGCCCAGCTTGTTCTCGTGGTTCCCGGGCACGCACAGGGCGTCGCCGGAGGCGACCATGCCCATCACCCGGCGCAGCACGCCGGGGCTGTCCGGGCCGCGGTCCACCAGGTCGCCGACGAAGACGGCCGTACGCCCCTCGGGGTGCGAACCGTCGACGTAACCGAGCTTGCCGAGCAGGGTCTCCAGCTCGGAGCGGCAGCCGTGGATGTCACCGATGATGTCGAAGGGGCCGGTGAGGTGGGTGAGGTCGTTGTAACGGCGCTCCAGTACGACCTCGGCCGCGTCGACCTCCTCCACGCCGCGCAGGACGTGCACCTTGCGGAAGCCCTCGCGTTCCAGGCTCCGCAGCGAACGGCGCAGCTCGCGCCGGTGCCGCTGGATGACGTGGCGGGGCATCCCGGCCCGGTCGGGGCGTCCGGCGTTGCGCGCGGCGCAGACCTCCTCCGGCAGGTCGAGGACGATGGCGATCGGCAGCACGTCGTACTTACGGGCCAGCTGGACGAGCTGCTTCCTGCTCTCCTGCTGCACGTTGGTCGCGTCGACGACGGTCAGCCGTCCGGCCTCCAGGCGCTTGCCCGCGATGTAGTGCAGTACGTCGAAGGCGTCGCGGCTCGCGCTCTGGTCGTTCTCGTCGTCGGCGACGAGGCCGCGGCAGAAGTCGGAGGAGACGACCTCGGTGGGCTTGAAGTGCCGTCGGGCGAAGGTGGACTTGCCCGATCCGGTGGCGCCCACGAGGACCACGAGGGACAGGTCGGTGACGGGAAGCGTGCGGGTGGTGGTGCTCATGCGGCTTTCGCCTCCTTCTCGTCCTGCGCGGCCTGCGTGCCCTTGCCCTGCTCGTCGTGGTCCCGCCTGCCGCCGTCCCGCTCGTCCTTGCCCCGCTGGTCCTTGCCCCGCTGGTCCTGCTCGCCCTGGGCGGTCCGGGTGAACACGGCCATCTGCGTCGGCGGGCCGACCTCGGGGTCCTCGGGACCGACGGGCACGAACTCCACCGTGTAGCCGTGCCGTTCGGCGACCTGCCCGGCCCACGCGCGGAACTCCTCGCGCGTCCACTCGAAGCGGTGGTCGCCGTGCCGTACGTGCCCGGCGGGCAGGCTCTCCCAGCGCACGTTGTACTCGACGTTCGGCGTCGTCACGAGGACGGTGAGCGGCCGCGCGGATCCGAACACGGCGTACTCCAGGGCGGGCAGCCGCGGCAGGTCGAGGTGCTCGATCACCTCGCTGAGCACGGCGGCGTCGTACCCCTTGAGCCGCTTGTCGGTGTACGTGAGCGAGCCCTGCATGAGCTTCACACGCTCGGCCTGCCGCTCACCCAGCCGGTCGAGCTTGAGCCGCCGGGAGGCGATGGTGAGCGCGCGCATGGACACGTCCACGCCGACGATCTCGGTGTACTTCACGTTCTTGAGCAGCGCCTGCACCAGCTGGCCCTGCCCGCAGCCCAGGTCGAGCACCCGGGTCGCCCCGGCCGCGTCCAGCGCCTGCAGGATCGCGTCGCGGCGCCGCACGGCCAGCGGCACGGGCCGCTCGTCGGTGTCCGTCGTCTCGTCGACCGCGTTGTCGATCTCCTCGACCGCGAGGTCGTCGGCCTCGGCCAGACGCACCAGTTCGAGACGCTCCATGGCCTGCCGCGTCAGGCTCCAGCGGCGCGAGAGGTAGCGGCTGGTGATCAGCTTCTGCTCGGGGTGGTCGGCCAGCCAGCCCTCACCGGCGCGCAGCAGTTTGTCCACCTCGTCGGGCGCGACCCAGTAGTGCTTCGCGTCGTCGAGGACCGGCAGCAGGACGTACAGCTGCCGCAGCGCGTCGGCCAGCCGCAGCTCGCCCTCCAGCACCAGCTGTACGTACCGCGAGTCGCCCCACTCCGGGAACTGTTCGTCCAGCGGCACCGGCTCCGCGGAGACCGTCGTCCAGCCCAGCGGCGCGAACAGCTTCGTCACCAGCTCCGCGCCGCCCCGGGCGGGCAGCGCGGGCACCTCGACGCGCAGCGGCAGCGGGGCCGCTGCACGCTCGGGCAGCGCGGCGCACACGCCCTGCAGCGCGGTCTTGAAGACCGTGCTCAGGGCGACGGCCAGCAGCGACGACGCGGCGTACGGCCGGTCGTTGACGTACTGCGCGAGCGCGGAGTCGGGTGAGCCGCCGCGCCCCTTGCCCTTGCCACGCCGCACGAGCGCCACAGGATCCACCTCCAGCAGGAGCGCGGCCGTGCACCGCTCGGCGGACGCCTCGGGGTAGAGGACGTGCGCCGTGCCGTGGGAAGTGGAGAACGTCTGCGCCTTGTCGGGGTGCTTGTGCAGCAGAAAGCCGAGGTCGGTCGCGGGACGCTCCTGGTTGCCGGTAGTGCTGATCGTCAGGAACACGCGTCCGAGTATCGTCGGCCCACCCCGCCCTGGACCAGGGGTTTAAGCGAACGGTCCGGCCGGCCGGGCCAGTTCCGCGATCTCCGCCGGCCCGACCCGGCAGCAGCCGCCCACCAGCCGGGCCCCGGACGCCTGCCACTGCCGCACCCGCCTCGGGTCGTACGTGCTTCCGCCGCGCCACCGCCTCCCCTCCGCGTCCCACCGTTCACCGCTGTTCGGGTAGACCACGACCGGCTTCCCGGTCACGGAGGCCGCCACCTCCACGGCGGCGTCCGCGTCGCGCGGCTCGCAGCAGTTGACCCCCACCGCGATCACCTGGTCGTTGCCCGCCGCGAGGGCGAAGGCCGCGTCCAGCGGCTGGCCGGCCCGGGTCTGCCCGCCCGCGACGCTGTACGAGAGCCAGACCGGCATCCCGGTCCCCTCGACGGCCCGCAGCAGCGCCTGCGCCTCGTCGGTGTCCGGCACCGTCTCCAGTGCCAGCACGTCGGGCCCCGCCGCGACCAGCGCCTCGACGCGCGGCCGGTGGAACCGCTCGAGCTCCCGCACCGACAGCCCGTACCTCCCCCGGTACTCACTGCCGTCGGCCAGCATCGCCCCGTACGGCCCGACCGAGGCCGCCACCCACACCTCCCGGTCCACGGACGCCCCCGCCGCACGGGCCAGTTCGACACTGCGCCCCAGCAGCTCCGCCGCCTCGCCTCGGCCGAGCCCCCGGCGCGCGAAGCCCTCGAACGTCGCCTGGTAACTGGCGGTGATCAGCACCTGGGCGCCCGCCCGCACATAGGCCGCGTGCGCCGCTTCGATCTGCTGCGGCCCGTCGGCGAGCAGCCGCGCCGACCACAGCGCGTCGGACAGGTCGCAGCCCTGCGCCTCCAGCTGGTTGGACAGGCCGCCGTCGAGGACGACGGGCCCCGGCGCGTCGCCGCCGAGCGCGGCGGCCAACGGACGGACGGGCTTCACGGCGGGCTCCTTCACTCGGCGGGCGGGCCCGGCGCGGGAACACCGGGCGCCTGCGGTCAGGTCAGGTCAGGTCAGGTCAGGTCAGCTGCGACTGGACCTGCGAGGAGATCAGCTCCAGGTGTTCCAGGTCGTCCAGGTCCAGCATCTGGAGGTAGATCCGCGACGCGCCGATCGCCTCGTACTGGCCGATCTTGTCGACCACCTCGGCGGGCGAACCGGCGAGCCCGTTGGCCTTGAGCTCCTCCACGTCCCGCCCGATGACCGCCGCCCGGCGCGCCACCTCCGCGTCGTCCTTGCCGACGCACACGACCAGCGCGTTGGAGTACACCAGGTCGTCCGCCCGCCGTCCGGCCCGCTCGGCCGCCTCCCTGACCCGCCCGAACTGCCGCTCGCTGTCCTCCAGTGAGGCGAACGGGATGTTGAACTCGTCGGCGTACTGCGCGGCGAGCCGCGGCGTGCGGACCGCGCCGTGCCCGCCGACGAGCACCGGCACCTTCACCTGGGCGGGCTTGGGCAGCGCGGGCGAATCCGTCAGCTGGTAGTACGTCCCGTCGTAGCTGAAGGTGCTGCCGGGCTCCGTGGCCCAGAGCCCCGTGACGATGGCGAGCTGCTCCTCCAGTCGGCCGAACTTCTCCTTGGGGAACGGGATGCCGTACGCCCGGTGCTCCTCCTCGAACCAGCCGGCGCCCAGGCCCAGCTCGACCCGGCCGCCCGACATCTGGTCGACCTGCGCGACCTGGATGGCCAGCACACCCGGCAGCCGGAAGGTGCCGGCGGTCATCAGCGTGCCGAGCCTGATCCGCTTGGTCTCGCGGGCGAGCCCGGCCAGCGTGATCCACGCGTCGGTCGGCCCCGGCAGGCCGTCGCCCGAGCCCATGCGCAGGTAGTGGTCGGACCGGTAGAAGGCGTCGAAGCCGAGGTCCTCGGTGGCCTTGGCGACGGTGAGCAGGGTGTCGTAGCTCGCCCCTTGCTGGGGCTCCGTGAAGATTCGAAGATCCATGCCTCCATCCTGCACCGTGCCGCCGCCGTCAACCCCACCTCCGGCATCCGGCCCCGCACTGCCCTCCCGGGTGAACTTCCACCACCCGGCAGCCCGCACACGGCCTCCCCGGTGACCACCACCCGGAGTGGTCGTTGGCTCGGGCGGAGCCGAACCGCCCGGTCCTCGCGCCGGCGGCCCCTGCCGGTGCGCGTACGCGCACCGCGCTCCCCCGTGGGAGAGCCGGGGCCGAGGAGGCCGTCATGTCCCAGGAAGCCGCATCCGAACAGACCGGCAGAGCCGTGCAGCCGGTACCGCGACAGCCGACCCGGCACGCAACGGGGTCGCCCACGGGCCTGCTTCAGCAGATGGAGGAACTGATGGCGGCGCTGAACGCCGACCTCTCGCTGCTCGACGCCGAACTCCAGTGCACAGCCG
Organism: Streptomyces sp. NPDC046122; assembly: GCF_056429965.1. Classification (NCBI taxonomy): domain Bacteria; kingdom Bacillati; phylum Actinomycetota; class Actinomycetes; order Kitasatosporales; family Streptomycetaceae; genus Streptomyces; species Streptomyces sp. NPDC046122. Next base: position 926,686 of record NZ_JBWKLQ010000001.1, read on the forward strand.
ATCGCCGGTCCGCCGCCGACCAGCACGCCACCGACCCGAGTGCCGCCGACGGCTGACGGCGTCACGACGGCTCCGCCGCCGAGTCCCAGGCAGCGCTGCGCCGCCTGTCCTGCTCCCGCACCGCGAGGCGGCGTAATATCCCGCGCACCCGGTCACTCGACTCGTCGGCGGCGTCGATGCCCTCGATGCACTGCCAGTAGAGCGCCTCCTCGTCGGTGGCGCACGCGACGCCGACGAGCGCGATGCCCACCTCGCCGAGAAGCGCGCTCAGCCCGATCAACGTCCCCCGCGCGTCTCCCACCTGCGTCATCTGCGCCGCCCGTGGCCGAGCGTCCGGCGGCGGACCCCCGGCGTCGGCCGCCGCCCCCGCCCACAGCGCCGGGATGTCGAGCGCCCCGCAGCCCCGCCCGCCCGTTTCGCTGAGCCCGCGCGCCTCGCCTCTCAGCTCCGCCGGACCGGTCAGCGCCAGGTGCCCGCCGACCGCCTGGGTCAGGGCCTGCGCCTGCCACGCCTCCGCCAGGATGTCCCGTGCCGTGCGGCTCCGCGCGAGTGCGTGCCGGCTCTGCCCGATGAGCCTCACCGCGTCCATGCGCCGCCCCCCGTCCTCACCATGGCCCGCTTCTTTCGCGCACCGTTCACCCGTTCACTACCCAGAGTGAGGGCATGGGGCCCGGAAAGCCAGGGCTATGGCGAAATCTGTGGACAGAAAAGCGAATTTGGATAATTTCATCACTCCGGAGAGTGACGATCCTTGTTTTCCGGCACCGGGAAGCGCACCTCATTCCGGTCGATCTTGGCGGCGAGCGCCTCCAGCACATCGATCCCGAGCACCTCACTGAACTGCAGCAAGTACGCCAGGACATCGGCCACCTCGTCCGCCACCCGGTGCGCGGAGCGCGGATCCTCCATCACCCGCGCCGACTGTTCGGGCGTCAGCCACTGGAAGATCTCCACCAGTTCGGACGCCTCCACGCTCAGCGCCACGGCCAGGTTCTTCGGCGTGTGGTACGGCTCCCAGCCCCGCGCCGACGCGAATTCCGCCAGCCGCCGTTGCAGTCCCGCCAGATCGAGTTCGGTCACGGGCCCAGGTCTACCACCGCCACCCCGCCCGCTTCACGCGCGTACGCGGCGGAGGTGTCCGTGACCGTCCCCAGCAGCCTGATGTGCCGGTCGGCGCAGACGGAGGCCGCGAGCGCCACCAGTTCCCGCGTCTGACGCTCGTCCAGGCACCGGTCGAAGCCGTCCGCGAGCACCGTCAGCGTCCGCAGGGCGGCGGGGACTTCGGCCACGGTGTCCACGGCCAGCACCCCCGGTCCGGTCAGCAGGACCAGCGCGAGCGCCAGGTACCGCAGTTCCCCGTCGCTCAGCCGTTCCACGGGCGTGGCCAACGCCCCGCCCCGCGCCACCAGCGCCCGTACCCGCCCGTCCGCGAGCTCCTCCACGGTCAGCGCCTCCACCGGGCCCGCGCACCCCGACCGGACCGTCGCCGCCAGCCGCGCGTGGCGCTTCGCGCACTGGTGGTGGGTACGCCACAGCACCTCGGCCAGGTTGTCGCACCCGCGCCGCAGCCGGGCGTCGCCCAGCGCCGCCGGCTCCCGCATCCGCGCGGGCTGCGGGTCGCACGCGAACACCGAGCGCAGCCCGAGAACCACCTGTTCCGCCGCCGCCAGCACCCGCAGCTGCCCCGCCGTCTTGCCGGCCACGCGCAGCGGAAGCAGCGCCGTACCCAGCACGTCGTCGGGCAGCGGCGCCTTCGTCACCGGCGCGCTGCCGGCCGTGTACCAGGCCGCCTGGACCGTACTGCGCCCCGGATCGCGCAGCGCCGTGCTCAGCAGCGTCTGCCCGTCGCACGTCAGCCGCTCACCGACGACGCGCAGTTCCGGCTCGGCCTGTACGGCGAGGTCCAGACGCACCGGGCCGACGGGCCCGTCCACCGTGCAGCCGATCCGGAATCCCCGCCGCCCCTGGGCGTCGGGGCCCGCCCGCTCCGGGACGCAGCCGGCCGGGTCCCGGAACACCTCCCCGAGTTGGGCGCCCCCGCCGAGGCGGGCCAGCGCGTCGTACGCCTCCAGCACGCTCGACTTGCCGCTGCCCGCCGGGCCCGCGAGCAGCGTCACCGGGCCGAGCGGGACGACGGCGCCGCGGTGCGACCGGAAGGCGGAGAGCCGCAGTTCGGTCACCGTCGGGGCCCCGCGGCCCCGGGCCGGGGGCCCTGGAGGTGCCGCGGGCGATGGAGGTGCGGAGTGCGCCGGAGGCGCTGAGGGTCCCGGGGTCGTCCCCGGGGCAACGGCAGTCATGGCCCGGACGGTACGCAGCACTTCGGCGGGCGAACCGTTACGCCTGACCCACCTTCCTACGTTTGGGGGACGGCGGCCGCCTCGGCCCCCTCGACCTCCATGCCGGCCGGCGACAGCAGGAAGACGTTCCGGTCGACCCGGTGCATGCCGCTGCCGAGGCCGAAGACTACGCCGCTGCTGAAGTCGAGGATGCGCTTGGCCACATCGACGTCCGCCGCCGTCAGGTCCAGGAGCACCGGTACGTGCGCGATCAGGTACTCCGCGACCTCACGGGCGTCGGAGAACACCTGCACGCGCAGCACGATCATCCGCCGCTGCTCGGCGGCCGCCTCCTCCTGCGGCACGGTGCGGTGATCGACCCGGGAGGGCCACTCGTTCCTGCTGCGCAGCGGCACGACCTGAGCGAGCCCGGCCCACTGTTCATCGGTGACGTCGTACCTGCTCACCGGACCACTCCGCTCACGTGCTGTGTCTGCATCGGACCATCTTCCCGCGCCTCACCCGTTCGGCCCAACAGCGACACGGACGGGATGAGCGGTGACATGTCCGCGCGGCCCGGACAGCGACCGTGGGCCGGGGCACCCCGCTCGACGGCGAGCGGACCGCGCCACCGCCTCGCCAGCGCGGTCCTGCCGCGCGGTGGCCGGCTCGTGCGCGATCAGCCGCCGATCCTGGTGTCCGGTGCGGTGGCCAGCGTGGTGAGGGCGGCCAGGAAGGAACCGGCGAGAGCCCGGGCCGTGGCCGGGGCGAACAGGTCGGTGGCGTAGGCGAGGTGGCCCGTGATCGCCCCGGCGGGGGTCTCGTCGAGGTAGAGGCCCAGGTCGAACTTGGCCACGGCCAGGGGAACCTGATCCGTCCGGCCCCGGAGGCCGGGCATCGTCACCGGCTGATGCGCGCCGCCCCCGAAGGCGAGGACGACCTGGAACAGCGGGTGGTGAGCGGCGCTGCGGCGCGGGTTGAGCGCGGTGACCAGCTTGTCGAAGGGAACGTCCTGGTGGGCGTAGGCCGCCAGGTCGGCGGCGCGCACCCGGGCGAGGAGCTCCCGGTGGGTGGGGGCGCCGGAGGTGTCCGTCCGCAGGACCAGCATGTTGACGAAGTAGCCGACCAGGTCGTCGAGGTCGTCATGCCCGCGCCCGCTGACCGGGGTGCCGACCGGGATGTCCTCCCCCGCGCCGGCCCGGGTGAGAGCCACCGCCAAGGCCGTCTGGAGCAGCATGAAGACGGTGGCGCCGGTCTCCTGGGCGAGGGCCCTGAGACGGCCGGTGAGAGCGGCGTCCACGGTGACGGGCTCGGCCGCGCCCCGGGAGGAGGCGACGGCGGGACGGGGCCTGTCGGTGGGCAGCGGCAGCGCGTCGGGCAGGCCGGCCAGGGCGGGGCGCCAGTGGGCCAGGCGGTCGTCGAGCGTACGGGCTACGGTCTCGCGCTCCCACAGGGCGAAGTCGGCGTACTGGACGGGCAGCTCGGCGAGCTGCGGAGCGCGTCCGGCGACACGGGCCGCGTACGCGTCGGAGAGGTCGCGGACCATGGGGCGGACCGACCACCCGTCGCCGACGATGTGGTGCACGACGAGCATGAGGACGTAACTGCCCGGCTCGTCCTCGACGGTGAGGAGGGTGGCGCGCAGCGGCGGGCCGGTCAGGATGTCGAAGGGCTCCCGGGCGGCGGCCCGTTCGGCCTCGTCGAGGCCCGCGCGGGGGCAGCTGAGGCTGTGCAGGACCGGGCGTGCTTCCTCGGGGGTGAGGACGTGCTGGTAGGGGACACCGCGGACTTCCGGGAAGACGGTACGCAGGGACTCGTGGCGGGCGACCAGGTCGCCCAGGGCCGCTTCGAGGGCCCCGGTGTCGAGCGTGCCGGAGAGACGGACGGCGACCGGGATGTTGTAGGTGGGGCTGGGGCCGTGGAGGAGAGCGAGGTACCACAGGCCCTCCTGGGCGAAGGACAGCGGCGTGTGCTCGGGGCGCGGAATGCGACCGAGGTCGGGGGCGGGCAGGCCGGGTGTGCGGCCGGGGCCGGTCTGCTCCGCTTCGGCCCGGGCGGCGGCGTCCAGCGCTGCGGCCAGCGCGGCCGGGGAGGGGTTGCGGAAGAGGGTGCGGATCGTCAGGTTCAGGTGGGGGACCTGCCGGGACCGGGTGACCAGGCGCATGGCGGACAGGGAGTCCCCGCCCAGGTCGAAGAAGTCGTCGTCGTCGCCGATGCCCGACCGGCCGAGGATCTCCTCGAACAGGGAGCGGAGAGCGGCGGTGACGTTTCCGGCCGGGGCGGTGGACTGGGGCGTGGTCATGGCGGGTCCTTAGAGGATGTCCTGGAGGAGCCGGGTGAGGGCATGACGGAAGCGTCCGGCCAGCTCGTCGGCGTGGCGGGCGGTGAACGCGTCGGCGGAAAGGCGCAGTTCGCCGCGGATGTTGCCGACGGCGCCCCAGCCGAACTCCCATTGGGCGGGGAAGACCACCCAGCTGCGCGGGACCGGCAGAAGGGTGCACCGGGCGTCGGCCAGGCGCAGTCGCAGCGGCTGCTGGTCGATGTTGACCACGTGCAGGAAGAGCGGGGCGGCGTCGAAGGAACGTCGCACTCCGGCCGCGTGCACGATCCGGGAGAACGGCAGCTCCTTGTGGGCCAGCGACTGCTCCATGGCGGCGGAGTGGGCGCGGGCGGCTTCTACGGGGCCGGCGCCCGGGCGCAGGCGGGTGCGGACGGGCAGGGTGTTCAGCAGCGGGCCCATGGCCGAGCGGAGTTCGGGCCGGTCGCGCAGGGCCGTGGGCAGGCCGATCACGGTCTCGTGGTCGTCCGGGCCGGCGACGGTGTGGGAGACGGCCGTGAACAGGACGGTCGAAGGTGACACCCGGGCGATGCGGGCCAGTTCCCGCACGCCGGCGGTGTCGTCCGCGTCCAGGCGCAGATCGAGGGAGATACGGGTGCAGCGGTCCGCATCCGGCGGAGGGACGCGCCGGGGGTAGGGCTGCGGGCGGGTGCCGCGCAGGTGGGCGGCCCACCATGCGGCGTCCCCGGCCGGAACCGCGGCCCCGGGTGTCGGGCCTGTCTCCGGAGGCGCCGGGGTTGTTGCGGCGTCCTGGAGTTCGGCGCGTGCGTGGCTGAAGAAGTCGGCGGCGGGCGGGAGTTGCGGCAGCCGTGCCTCGCGGACGAGGGCGGAGTAGGCCGCGCCGAGTTCCCGCAGCAGGAGAGCCAGCGACACGCTGTCGCCGGCGACGTGGTGCACGGCCAGGGCGAGCTGGTTCCGGTTCGGTCCAGCGGCGGTCAGGGCGGCCCTGACCGGCACCTCACGGGTCAGGTCGAACGGAACGTCGAGGTGAGCGGCGAGGGCCGGGGCGATGCCGGGCGTCCCGGGCGGGGCCCCGGCCGTGTCCGGGCGGCGCAGGGGCGGCAGCGGGGCGGCGTCGCCCAGGACGCTCGCCTCGGTGCCGTCGTAGAGCGCGCACAGCACCGGATGGCGGCGGACCACGTGGTGCAGGGCCTGTTCGAGGAGGCCCGGGTCGAGTGGGCCGGTGATCTCGAAGCAGAGCGGCATGGTGTAGATCGGCAGCTCTTCGAGGGCCTCGTGGGCGAGCATCGACCGCTGCATGTCGGACAGCGGGTTCCGGTGCCCGGCTGCGACGGTGCGCGGTGCGGTCAGGGAGGCGGTCATGGGGTCACAACTCCGGCGAGTGGGGTTCCAGGCCGGCCGCGCGGAGCCAGCCGGCGAAGTCGGGGGCGCGCAGCAGGCTGCTGGGCGGCAGTTCCAGCCCGGTGGCCTCGCGTACCCGCGTGGTGATGCGCAGGGCGAGGAGGGAGTGGCCGCCGAGGGCCAGGAAGTCGTCCTCGTCCCGTACGGCGGCGACGCCGAGGGTGCGGCGCCAGATCTCCCGCAGCCGCTCTCCGGTGGCCGCGCCGGCGAGGGTCTCCTCGGTGGCCACGGGCCGGTCGGAGGAACGGGCCAGGCCGGCGCGGTCCACCTTGCCGTTGGCCAGCCGGGGCAGTGCGGGCAGCAGGATCGTCCGCTCGGGGCGCAGGGCCGGCGGAAGGGCCTGCGCGGCCCAGGCGCGCAGGCCGTCGGCGGTGAGGCCACAGTCGGGTCCGGCGGGGACCACGTAGGCGACGAGGTGCGGTTCGGGGTCGGGGTCGGCGAGGACGAGGACATCGAGGACCTGGTCGTGGCGGGCGAGGACGGCAGCGACTTCGCCGGGCTCCACGCGTACGCCGCGGATCTTGACCTGATCGTCGGTGCGGCCGTGGTACTCCAGGAACCCCGCGGGGTGCAGGCGGACCAGGTCACCGGTGCGGTAGAGCGTGAGGCCCGCGTCGGGGTCGGCCCAGGGGGCGGGGAGGAAGCGTTCGGCGGTGAGGACGGGGTCGAGGTAGCCGGGGGCGACGGGCGTGCCGCCGACCCACAATTCACCCGTCTCCCCCGGCGGTACAGGGGTTAGGTCGGGGGCCAGGACGTGGAGTTCGGCGCCGTCGACGGGCCGTCCGATGGGGGCGACGGCGCCGTCGTGGCCCTCGCGGGCGTCCCAGTAGGAGACGTTGACGGAGGCCTCGGTGGGGCCGTACTGGTTGAACAGCAGGCAGTCGGGGAGGGTCCGACGGAACGTCCGCACCAGGTCCATGCCCAGAGCCTCGCCCCCGCAGAACAGCAGGCGCAGGTCGAGGCAGTCGGCGAGTTCGGGCTCGGCGAGCAGGTAGCGGAGCAGGGAGGGCACGAAGTGGGCGGTGGTGACACCGGCCTCCTGCATCAGGCGGACCAGGCCGAGGCTGTCGTACTGCAGGCCGGGCGGGGCGATGACGAGGGTGCCGCCGGCGACGAGCGGCGCGAAGATCTCGTGCAGCGAGGCGTCGAAGGAGATGGACGCCTTGTGCAGGACCCGGTCGCCGGGGTGGAAGGCGTACTGGCGTTGGCCCCACAGCATCCGGTTCACGAGGCCGGCGTGGTGCAGGCGGACGCCCTTGGGGCGGCCGGTGGAGCCGGAGGTGAACAGGATCACCGCCGGATGCGCGCAGGCGTCGTCGGCGGCGTGCCCGGCGCGGGCAGGGGGCTCGGGCCGCGCGGTCGCCCCCGGGGCGGCGGACGCGGAGGACCGAAGCGTCGTCCAGCGGTGCGGGTTGAGGTCCTCGTCCGGGTGGCGTACGGCGTCCCGGCCCCGCAGCACCAGGGCGGGACGGGCCGAGGCGAGCATCCAGTCGATCCGTTCGGCCGGGTACTCCGGGTCGAGGGGGACGGCGACGGCGCCGAGCGAGAAGGTCGCGAGCAGGGCGACGACGTAGTCGGCGGAGCGGTGGAAGTACAGGCCCACCGGGTCGCCGGCCCGCACCGCGCGGGTGGCGAGCAGGGCCTCGGCGGCGGCGATCCGGCGCCACAGCTCGGCGTAGCCGATCTCGCCGTCCGCGCTGAGCAGGGCGGGGGGCGCGGAGTCGTTCTCCGCCGGTCCGGGCCGGTGGACCAGGTCGGTGAGGTGCCGGGCGCCCGCGGGGACCCCGGCCGCGCCGGATACGGGGCGGGCCGGCGTCGGGACGGCGACCGGTGTCCCGGCCGGGGCGCCGGCGGGTGCGGCGGCGGTGATCACGGGGCTTCCGTACGGGCGGGCGCGGAGCGGCGGGTGCCGGCCATGACCTCGCGCACGACGCCCCTGTAGAAGGTCCAGTAGCTGCGGTCAGTGTGCTTGGCGAGGCGGAGGACTTCGCCGTGCCGCTCGGGCAGTCGGTTGATCGGCACGGTCATCGCGGCGTGATGCTCCACGTGCAGGTTGTTGCCGTTGGTGTACCAGGTGCTGAACCAGCTCCCGCTGATGGAGCGGGTGTTGCGCAGCACGTCGGTGGTGTCGTTGTCGCAGCGGATGTGCTCGGGCAGCTCGACCAGGAAGTGAAGGGGCGTGGACACCAGCAGCATCGGCAGCAGCCACAGGGTCAGGACGTACTCGCCGAAGCCGCACACCGACAGGGCCGCCGCGGCCGCCACGGCGACGCCCATCAGCCGGTGCTCGGCGACGGCGTCGGCGCGCATCCTGTCGGAGATCTTGCCCGCGTCGTACTCCCAGGTACCGCGCCAGCTGCGGTAGCTGTCACGGGCGACTGAGCCGAGCCGCGCGTAGTCGAACATGCCCCGGGCCATCACGCCCACGGTGAGCGGCTGGCGGGTGTCGAAGCCGAAGAACTCAGTGTCCTGGTCGGTGCCGAGGAACCGGTGGTGCTGGAGATGCCGGACGCGGTAGTGGCTGTAAGAGACCAGCATGGGCAGGCCCAGCAGGACACCTGCGGTGCGGTGCGGCGGGCCCTTGACGAAAGCGGAATGGTGCAGGCACTGGTGCTGGAGTTCCACCATGTGCGTGTAGAGGGCGCCGAGCAGGAAGATGCCGGCGACGAGGGTCAGCGGGTGGCCGGCGAGGACCAGCGCGACACCGGCCGCCCCCAACCCCACCACAAGCGCCAGTTTGCCAATGAATACCGTCTGGTCGCGCTTGGTCGTACGCGATCTCTCGAATATGAGCTGGGCCGACACGGGGGCGTCGACAACCGATTCGGACACTTCTCACTCCTGTTTCTGGGATGCGCCCGGGGGATTCAGGCGACGCGGGCGCCGGCGGCGTGCGCGATCAGGTGCTCGGGGCGCAGGTCGGTCCAGTTCCGCTCGATGTAGTCGACGCAACTCTGGCGCGTACCAGTGGAAACAACCTGCTTCCAACCGGCCGGGACGGGGTGGGCGGCGGGCCACAGCGAGTGCTGGTTCTCCCCGTTCACCAGCACCAGGAAAGTCCCGTCCTCGTTGTCGAAGGGGTTCACCATCTCGGTTTCTCCTTGTTACTCATCCATCAATCACTGCCGTCACAGAGATTATTCAGAGCATCAGAACCGGTAAGGCATATGAGGGGGCACATTTGCGGCAGTTATCGTTCCATGAATTCCGTTACCGCGGCCGATACGGCGCTGAGCAGCCGGACGCGGGACGGACCGGACCGGCGGACGAGGCCACGGGCGAGCAGGTCCCGGACGACTCGGCCTGCTTCCCAGCGGGAGAGCGCGCGGCCACCGGGGACGGCCAGACCCTCGGCATCGGCGGCCGACCAGGGCTCGGTGCGTACGGCGGCCCAGGACAGTAGCCGTTCCTGGGCCGGGGACAGCGCGGCGACCGCGGCGGCGGCGGCCTCGACGCAGTCGGGCCGGCCGCCCCGCGCCCAGGGGGGCGAGGTCAGCAGCAGCGGATCGGTGCGGGCGGCGGCCAGCAGGTCGGCGGGCCGGGCGAGCGGGAACCAGTGGGCGGCGGACTCCAACGACCGTGGCAGGCCGTCGAGGAGACGGGCGATCTCGGCGACGCGCGGCGCGTCGGCGGTGGTGGCGGGTAGAGACGGGTCGATCCGGCACACGGCCGCCAGCAGCAGCTCGTATGCCGGATCAGCGCCGTCGGCGGCCGGCCCGAGGGGGGCCAGACTCAGGCGGTGGTCGGCGCGAAAACGGCCGGGCGCGCGGCCGGTGACGAGTATCCGGGCCCGGGGCCAGCGTTCGGCGGCTGCCTCGGCGGGCTCTGCCGCACGCGCCCGCCGGGCGGTGTCCCCCCTGTCCGCCCGAACCGCTCCGTCCCCGGTGTCCGGCACCGTCGCCGGGCGGCCGTCGATTACGACGAGGGCGGGCCGGGCGCCGGGGTCGTCCCCGCCCCGGCGCCCGGGCGGGGCGGGGTGCCCGGCGGAGACCCAGTGCACGGGCAGACCCGTCTCCCGCTCCACCCGCCCGGCCACCGACCGGGCCAGCGCGGTCTTGCCCACGCCGGCGAACCCGGTGACCTCCGCGGTGCGCGTCCCGCCTGCGGTCAGGGCCGCGCACAGCTCCGCCGTCTCGCGCTCCCTGCCGTAGAGGGTGATGTGGTCGGCGTCACCGGACACGCCCGGATCAGCCGTCGGTCCGGGACGGGGTCTGCGGCATGTCCCGCATGCGGCGCAGGGGCGAGAAGTAGACGAAGAGCGCCGCGCTCCAGGTGCCGAGCACGCAGATCAGCAGGGCCGTACGCAGGCCGAGCAGACTGGCCAGCGCACCACCGGTGAGGGCGCCGAGGGGGATGGCGCCGTAGCAGATCCACAGGAAGGAGGCGTTGACCCGGCCCAGCAGGTGGGTGGGGGTGATGGACTGCTGGTACGAGGTGGCCGCGACGTTGTACAGCACGGCGTTGGCGGAGAACGCGGCGAGGCCGAGGCCGTAGAGGAGCACGCCCCAGCCGGGCTGGGCCAGCGGCATCAGCAGGTACAGCGGGCCGGGGACGGCCATGGAGAGCCAGATGATCCGGGCGGTGCCCACACGCTGCGAGATGCGCTGGGTGAGAGCGCCCACGACCAGGCCGCCGATCGCGCTGACGCTGAACACCAGGCCGACCATCCAGGACGGTGCATGGAGTTCGCGGACCATGAAGGTCACTTCGATGGAACCGGCCGCCATGACGAAGAAGTTGGAGGTGGTGGTGCAGGCGAGGATCTTGCGCAGGATGGGCTGCTCGCGGATGAAGGCGAGACCCTCGGTCATCTGGGCGCGCAGCGGAGCCCGGTCGGTCTCCTTCTCCTCCACCGGGCCGGTGACGGGCGGCTCCTTGATGAGGAGCAGGGTGACGGCACTGATCAGGAAGGCGAGGCCGTTGCCCAGGAAGGTGCGGGTGGCGCCGACGAGTCCGATGAGTACGCCGCTGAGGGTGGGGCCGATGAGTTCGGCGAAGTCCTTGCTCATGGAGAGCTTGGCGTTGCCGTCGACGAGCTGGTGCGCCTCGACCATGCGGGGCAGTTTCGCCTTGTAGGCGACGTTGAACAGGACGGTCAGCACGCCGGTCAGACCGACCACCGTGTACAGGTGCCACAGCGTGAGGTCGGAGAGCACGGCGACCACCGGCAGCGAGCCCATCAGGACCATCCGCCCCAGGTCGCACCAGATCATCAGCCGGCGCTGGTCGACCCGGTCCGCGATCACTCCGGCCGGCAGCGAGAACAGCAGGTAGGGCAGCCAGGCGAGGAAGGTGAGCAGCGAGATCTCGAAGACGCTCGCCCGGAGAACGGTGGCGGCGAGCAGCGGGACGGCGACCGCGGAGATCTGCGCCCCCAGTTCACCGACGGTCTGGCCGGTCCACAGCAGCAGGAAGTTGCGGCTGCTCCACAGGGAGGGACGGTCCTGAGCGCCTGCCGCGGGGCCGTCCTGGCCCGCGAGGGCTGCCGGGGCGGGGCCCGCGGGCGGGACGGGGGGCGCGGCCGCCTCGGTGTCCGCGGCCGTCGTGCCGGGTTGCGGGGCCAGGGTGGTCTCTTGCATCGGTGGGGTCACCTGTTCTGGGAGGCGAGGTACGAGGGGGCGGTCGTTCAGGCGGGCAGGAGACGGACGCGAGCCTGCTTGAAGCCGCTGATGACAGTGGAGGCGAGGCGGACCGGCTCGTCCAACAGCTCGGCGGAGCCGACGCGGTTGCACAGTTCGTCGAGGAAGAGCCGCAGCTCCAGCGAGGCGAGGGCGGCGCCGATGCAGTAGTGCGGTCCGGAGCCGAGCGCGAGGTGCGGGACATCGCTGGTACGGGCGACGTCGAAGAGGTCGGGGTCGGGAAAGGCCCGGTGGTCGCGGTTGGCGGAGAAGTGCCAGATGGCGACGTCCTGGCCGGCCTTGATGGTCTGCCCGTGGAGTTCCACGTCCCGCTCGGCGCGGCGCAGTACGTGCTTGCTCGGCGAGACGTGGCGGAGAACTTCGCCGACGGCCGGGGTGAGCAGGCCGCGGTCGGCACGCAGCACGGCCCACTGGCCGGGGTGGTCCATGAGGGCGAGGAGGGCGCCGACGGCGCCGTGCCGGGTGGTCTCGTTGCCGCCGAGGAGGAGCAGGTCGAAGAAGAGCATCGCGTCCTCTTCGGTGAGCTTGCCGGTGCGCTGGGCCTCGACGAGGCGGGTCACGATGTCGTCCCGGGGCGCCATCCGCCGCTGGTCCATCAGGTCCTGGCAGTAGAGCAGGAGTTGCGCGTGGGCGGCCGCGGCGGCGGCGCGGGCGCTCGGGGAGAGCTGGAGGTCCTGGTCGGCGGAGCCGAAGGCGGCGGTGGTCAGGCTCAGCAGCAGGGTCCAGTCCTCCTTGGGCACGCCGAGGAGTGCGGCGATGGAGGCGACGGGCAGGAGGGCGACCGTGTCGACGAAGTCGACCTCGCCCTGCTGGAGGGCCTCGTCGAGGGACTCCGTGACGACCGAGCGGATGTAGGGCTCGAGGCGGCCGATGGCCCGTGGCGTGAAGGAGCGGTTCACCAGCTGGCGGAGCTCGGTGTGCCGGGGGCCGTCCACGTGGGTGAGCATGCGGCCCGAGCCCTCGTCGCCGGTCCAGCGCTGGGCTCCGAGGGTGTTGGTGCCGGCCGAGCTGAACGTGGCTCCGTCCTTCTGGACGGCGAGGCAGTCCTGGTAGCGGGTGACCGACCAGAAGCCCGGTTCGGTGCCCTCGGGGTTCCAGTGCAGCGGGGCGTGGTCGCGCAGGTAGCGGAAGACCCGGTGGTGGCCGGGGTCGGTGAAGACCTGCGGGTCGGCGAGATCGATGTGGTCGAGAGCGCTCTTGACGGCGGTGGCGGCGGGCAACGTGACCTCTTCGGGCTGGGCGCGGCGGGAGCGCGGGGCGGGAACGGGCGGGGCGGCGGGACGGGTCAGCCGGCCATCATCTTCTGGATCTCGTTCATCAGCGTGGTGAGCGCGGCCCGCTCCGGCAGGGTGGTGTCCGGGTGCCACAGGTCGGCCAGCAGACAGGTCCGGGCGCGGTCGCCGCCGTTCCATGCCTCGTGCTCGAAGGAGTAGTCGAAGAGCAGGCACTTGCCCTCCTCCCACTGCCGCGTCTCCTCGGCGACACGGATCGCGGCGCCCTCGGGGATGTCGATGGCCAGGTGGAGGTTGATGCTGAAGTTCCACAGGTCGCAGTGCGGCTTGATCGCGGCGCCCGGCAGCAGGGTGGAGAAGTGGGACTCCAGGAGCGGGCAGATCACGCCGGTGTCGACGGCGTGCTCCCCGAGCACCTTGTACGCGGTGGGGGCCAGGGCCTGGGCCTCGCCGTTGAGGGCGCCGTCCCGGTAGAGGTACAGGGCCTGCCAGTCGCGCTGGCGGACCAGGTAGTGCTCGTAGTCCGAGAACTCGGCCCGGCGCTGCTCCCAGGCGAGCTCCTGCTCGGCCTTGATCTGCGCGTGGTTGGCCTCCAGTGACGTGACCAGGGGCAGCAGTTCGGGATAGGCGTACGGGTCGTGCCAGGCAACCTGCGGGATGCCGGGGAGCACCCACTTGGCGGCCTGCTGGAGCGGGTGGCGCTGGTCGCTGCGGCGCTTGGGTTCCAGCATCTCCTCGACGCGGGCGAGGGAATCGGCGCCGTGCTCGGCCTTCAGCCGGGCGAAGCAGTCGTCGATCTCGGGGGTCATGGCGTGAGCTCTCCTGGGGCGGGGGTCCGGGGGTGACGCGGCGAGTGGCGGTGCGCGGCACCCCCGGGGAGTTCGGTACGGGCTGGGACCGGTCCTGGACGGACCGCGGGGGCTCGGGAACGGCCGGGGCTCAGACGCCGCGACGTACCAGCTGCGGGCGGGCCGCGGCGGCGGCCGGCGCGTCGTCGCCGAGGCTGCCGACGACGCCGGCCACGGTGGGGCTGCCGAACAGCTTCATCAGGTTGACCTCGACGCCCATGACGCTGCGGATGCGGTTCACCAGCCGGGTGGCCAGGAGCGAATGCCCGCCGAGTTCGAAGAAGTTGTCGTCCAGCGACACCGAGTCGACCTTGAGTATCTCCGCGAAGAGCGCGGCGACCTGCTTCTCGCGCTCGGTCTCCGGGGCCCGGCCGCCGGAGCGGGAGCCGTAGTCCGGCACCGGCAGCGCCCGGCGGTCCAGCTTGGCGTTGCGGGTCAGCGGCAGTTCGTCCAGCAGCACGAACGCGGACGGGATCATGTACTCGGGCAGCCGCGTGCCGAGGGCCGACCGGAGTTCGGTCACATCGACGGTGGCGCCCTTGCCCGGCACCAGGTAGGCGACCAGCCGCTTGTCTCCGGGGGTGTCCTCGCGGACGACGACCGCCGCGTCGGCCACGTCGGCGTACGAGGCGACAGCGGTCTGGATCTCACCGAGCTCGATACGGATACCCCGCAGTTTGACCTGGTCGTCGGAGCGGCCGGCGAAGATCAGGTAACCGTCCGAGGTCCAGCGGCCCAGGTCGCCGCTGCGGTACATCCTCTCCCCCGGCTCGCCGAAGGGGTTGGCCACGAACCGGCCTGCGGTCTGGGCGGCCCGGCCCAGGTAGCCGCGGCCGAGGTTGGCGCCCGCCAGGTAGATCTCGCCCAGCACGCCCGGAGGCACGGGGTGGAGGTGCTCGTCGAGGATGTGGACAGCGCTGTTGTACACGGGTCGACCGATGGTGGCCGCCGGGTACTCGGGCAGGGCGCAGCCCGAGGCCTCGACGCAGAACTCGCTGGGCCCGTAGTAGTTGTAGACGGTGGTGTGGGGGGCCTTGCGCAGGTCGTTCCAGAGGGTCTCGCTGACGGCTTCGCCGCCCAGCATGAGGGTGCGCGGGGCCCGGTCGCCGTCCAGGACGCCTTCGGCGAGGAGTTGGGCGGCGAAGCTCGGCGTGACGTCGAGCTGGCCGATGCCGCGGCTGGTGACGTAGTCCACGAGCAGGCGCGGGTCGCGGCGCGTCAGCTCGTCCAGGAGGTGCAGCTCGTGGCCGGCGACCATGGCCAGGACGCCTTCCCAGGAGGTGTCGAAGGCCAGGGAGGCGGACAGGGCCACCCGCACCCGGTCGGCGGGGGCGGCCGGCGGCGGGAACGTGATGTCGGCGTGGTACGTCCACAGATTGGTCAGGGCGCGGTGCAGAACGGTGACGCCCTTGGGCAGACCGGTGGAGCCGGAGGTGTAGATGATGTAGGCCGCGTGGTCGGGCAGCAGCGCGACCGGCCGGCAGGCGTCGGTCACGTCGTGCTCGGGGCTCGCGGCCTGGTGGTGATCGGTGACCAGCGGGGGCAGCTCGGTGTCGGGGCCGAGGCCGGCGGCGATCCCCTCGGTGGTGACGAGGACGGCCGGGCGGGCGTCGGTGAGCACTTGGCGGATCCGCTCGGCCGGGTTCTGCGGGTCGATCGGGGTGTAGACGCCGCCGGACTTGGCGACCGCCAGCCAGGCGACGACCGCGTCCGCGGTGCGCGGCATGGCGACGGCGACGACCGAGTCGGCGGCGACGCCCAGGTCGATGAGGTGGTGGGCGAGGCGGTTGACGCGGGCGTTGAGTTCGGCGTACGAGAGCTCGGTGGCGCCGGCCACGAGAGCCGTCGCGTCCGGGGTGAGCGCGGCGCGCCGGGCGAACAGGTCGCCGATGGTGCCCGCGGGGAGTTCACGGGCGGTGGAGTTCCACTCGGCGAGCCGCACCCGCTCGGCGGGGGT
Source organism: Streptomyces sp. NPDC046122 (assembly GCF_056429965.1). NCBI lineage: Bacteria > Bacillati > Actinomycetota > Actinomycetes > Kitasatosporales > Streptomycetaceae > Streptomyces > Streptomyces sp. NPDC046122. The sequence continues at coordinate 942,338 of NZ_JBWKLQ010000001.1, forward strand.
GACGATGTCGGCGGCGCCGATCGGGGCGTCCGGTCGGGCGACGGCGGCCTCCAGGAACCGCACCAGGCGCTCGGTGAGGGCGGCCGCGGTGTCGGCGTCGAAGAGGTCGGCGGCGTACTCCAGGGTGCCGTCGATACCGAGCGGGGTCCCATCCGCGGCGGTGCGGTCGCGCAGGACGACGGAGAGGTCGAACTTGGCCACCGACATCTTCATGAACTCGACGCTGGTGACCAGGTCGCCCAGCCGCATCTCGCGTCCCCCGCTGTGCAGTTCGAGGCCGACCTGGAACAGCGGGTGGCGGGCCCGGTGGCGCACCGGGTTGAGCTCCTCCACGAGACGGTCGAACGGCAGATCCTGGCGGGAGTAGGCGTCGAGGCTGGTCTCGCGGACCCGCTCGACGAGCTCGCGGAAAGAGGGGTCGCCTGACGTGTCGGTACGCAGCACCTGGGTGTTGATGAAGAGGCCGACGAGGTCGTCGAGCGCCTGGTCGGTGCGGCCGGCGATGGAGACGCCGAGAGGAATGTCGGTGCCGGCGCCGAGGCGGGTCAACAGGGCGGCGACGGCGGCCTGGACGACCATGAAGAGAGTGGTGCGGGTCTGCCGGGCGGTCTCCAGAAGGGCGGCGTGCACCTGGGGAGAGAGGCTGAAGTCCGTCTTCCGGCCGCGGAAGGTGCCCACCTGCGGACGAGGACGGTCGAACGGGAGAGCGAGTTCCTCCGGCAGGTCGGCCAGGGTCTCGCGCCAGTAGGCGAGCTGGCGGCCGGCCAGGCTGTCGGGGTCGGCGGCGGCGCCGAGGAGTTCGCGCTGCCAGAGGGTGTAGTCGGTGTACTGGACCGGCAGCGGCTCCCAGGCCGGCGCGCGGCCTTCGGCGCGGGCGTCGTAGGCAGTGCCGAGGTCGCGCAGCAGCGGGTCGACCGACCAGCCGTCGCAGACGACGTGGTGCAGGACGAGGGCGAGTACGTGCTGGTCGGGGGCGGTACGGAAGAGGGTGGCACGGATGCTGGGGCCCGCGTCCAGATCGAAGGGCAGCTCGGCCTCGCGGCGCAGGGCGGCGTCCAGGCGGTCGGCGGCCGTCTCGGTGACCTCGAGGGGCAGCGGCACCTCGGCGGTGGGCAGGACCCGCTGGAACGGTTCGCCGTCCCGTTCGACGAACACGGTGCGCAGGACCTCGTGGCGCTCGACGACGTCGACGAGGGCGGCGCGGAGTGCGCGAACGTCCAGGTCTCCGCCGATCCGGGCGACGATCGGCACGTTGTACGTGGCGCTGGGGCCCTCCAGCCGGTTGAAGAACCACAGCCGCTGCTGGGCGAACGACAGCGGGAACACACTCACCCCTGTGGAAAGAAGATCATTGCTCATTGCCGGGAACCTCGGAATCCTCTGAGCCGCCGAAAGGCTCGGCGTGCTGACGTGCGCGGTGCGCTGCGTGCGCTGCAGTCGCTGGGTACGGGTCGTTCGGGTGGTACCGGTCGTTCAAGGGGGTGCCGGTGGTACGGGTCGCGCGCCTCCCACCGGGGGCCGGCGGCCGGGGCGCCGGTCAGGCGGAGCGGCGGATCAGGCGGGGGCGCGCCGCCGCCGGTTCGGACGAGGCCGCGCGGCGCAGGCTCGCGGCGAGCCCGGCGACGGTCGGGGTGTCGAGCACCTGCCGGAGTTCGAAGTCCACACCCAGGTCGGCGCGGATACGACTCCACACCCGGATGGCGAGCAGCGAGTGGCCTCCGAGGGCGTAGAAGTCGTCCTGCGGGGCGACCTCGGGGACGTCCAGGACCTCGGCGAAGACGCCCGCGACCGCCGCTTCGAACGGGTCGGCGTACCCGGTCGCGGGAGCGGCCCCGGCGGTCGGGTGGGCCGGGCCGCCCTCGGCGGGCTGCAGGGCGGCCAGTGCTGCGCGGTCCGCCTTGTGGTTGCGGGTCAGCGGGATCGCGTCCACCTGCCAGAACCCGCTCGGGACCATGTGCTCGGGCAGCTCGCGGGACAGGGCCGCGTGCAGGGCCCCGAGGTCGAGCCGGGAGTCAGCGGTGACGTAGGTGCACAGGACGGGTGCGCCCTCGGGGCGCGGCCGCAGCAGGACGACGGCCTCACGGACGCCGGGGAGGGCGGTGAGCCGGCTCTCGATCTCGCCGAGTTCGACCCGGTAACCGCGGATCTTCACCTGGTTGTCGGCCCGTCCCAGGTACTCGATCACCCCGTCCTCCGTCCAGCGGGCGATGTCGCCGGTGCGGTAGAGCCGCTCGGGGGCGCCGGTGCCGCCCGTGGTGAAGGCCCGGGCGTCGAGTTCGGGCCGGCCGAGGTAGCCGTCGCTGAGGCCGTCGCCGCCCACGTGCAGTTCCCCGGCGACGCCGATGGGCTGCGGATTGCCGTCGCGGTCCAGCACGTAGGCGGTGGAGTTCGCGAGGGGGGTGCCGATGGGGATCCGGTCGGGGTAGGGGCGCGTGATGCGGTGGGTGAGGGAGAAGGTGGTGTTCTCGGTCGGCCCGTAGCCGTTGATGTACGTGGCGGTGGGGGCGGCGGCCAGGGCGGCGGCGATGTGCCGCGGCGACAGCGCCTCGCCGCCGACGAGCACCTGGCAGCCGGCGAGCAGGCCCGCGTCCTGGTCGACGAGCTGGTTGAATAGCGCGGCCGTGAGCCAGAGGGTGTTGACGCCGTGGCGGTCGACGGCGGCACGGAGTTCGGCGGCCTCCAGCACCGTCCAGGACGGTACGAGGACCAGGGTGCCGCCGTTGAGCAGGGCGCCCCAGAACTCGAAGGTGGTGGCGTCGAAGGCGACGGCCCCGGTCTGCAGGACCACGGTGTCGGCATTCAGGTCGGCGTAGTCGGTACCGGTGACGAGCCGGACAACGGCCCGGTGGTTGACCAGGACGCCCTTCGGCGTGCCGGTGGTGCCGGAGGTGTACATGACGTAAGCGGTGTCGAGCGGGCCGGCCGGGGACTCGGGCAGCCCGACGGCCGCCTCCTGGGGGCGCGTGAGGTCCAGGACCGGGACGACGGCGGTGATCTGCGGCTCCTCCGTCAGCAGCAGGCAGGCGCCGCTGTCGGCAAGGAGGAAGTCGCGCCGGTTGTCGGGCAGGCCGGGGGTGAGCGGAACGTAGGCGGCGCCGACGCGCACGCACGCGAGGACGGCGACCATCAGCCGGTCCGTCTTCTCCAGCAGGAGCGCGACGCGGCTGCCGCGGCCGGCGCCGCGGGCGTGCAGGACGGCCGCGAGCGCCTCGGCGCGCTCGGACAGCTCTCGGTAGGTGAGGGTGGTTCCGCCGTCGTGGACGACAGCCGGGTGGTCGGGGCGTTCGGCGGCCTGGGCCGCGAACAGCTCGTACACGGAGGACTCGCGCGGGTAATCGGTGCGCACGCCCCGCAGGGCGTGCAGCCGGGCCCGCTCGGCCGGGGTGACGAGCGGCAGGGAGCCGATCGACGCCGCAGGCGTACGGGTCAGCCCCTCCAAGAGCTGCGCGAGGTGGCCGAGGGCCGCCTCGGCGGCCCGGCCGTCGAGCAGGTGGCCGTGGGTCGCGGCGTGCAGGACGACACCGTCGGCGGTGTGCTCGGCGGACACCGTGAGGGCGTCCGGCCCGCCCGGCCGCTCCCCCGCGTCGGCCCCGCCGTCGTCGAGGGCGCAGACCAGCATCGGCCGGACCTCGTCCGGCTCGGCGGCCGGGGGCGTCCCGCCGGTGCCCGCCTCGTCCGCGAGGTACCCGACGACTTCGGCCAGGTGCTCGCCGGCGGTGCGGCCGGAGGGCATCTCCAGCGCGGCGACGCGGTCCGGCCGGCCCGCGCGGCGGATGCCGGCCCGGAAACCGGTGGCGTCGGCGTACTTGCGGCCCAGCAGCAGGGCGGCGGCGAGCAGGTGCTCGGCGGTCCGGCCGGCCACGGCCTCGGAGAGGGCGGCCGGCAGGGGCAGGGAGCGGCGTACCGTCGAGCAGTCCCCGGTCAGTGGACACGAGCCGGCGACGGGGAACCCGGACGGCGTGCCGTCCGCTCCGGACGGCGTCACATCTGCAGCAGCCATGGTCATCAGTCCCGATCGATTCCTGTGGGTGTGGTTCCGACGTTAGGTCGGGGGTGCGGGGCGGGAGCGGCACAAGGCCGGGCACTTCACCGGTAGTTGGCGCCGCTCACCAGCGGCGGGTCTCGCCGAAGAAGTCCGGGACGGACAGCAGCCGCCCCTCCGCGCGGGCCCGCTGGTAGAGGTAGTGGCCGACGGCCAGGTCGAGGACGCCCAGGCCGAACGGGGAGAAGACCGTGGGGCGGTCCGCTGCGGGGCGCACCCGGCCGTCGATCACCTGCGCGAGGGTCCCGGTCACGAACTCCCGCCCTCCCGTGAGCTGTTCGGCCAGGTGGGGCGAGGTGTCCGCCTTCATGCAGTGCTCGACGTCGTCGAAGACGTTGTTCGCGCCGAGCAGGATCTCGGGGGCGAGGTCGCGCAGGGAGACGTTGAGGATCAGCTGGTCGGGGCGGAACGTCCGGTCGGCGGCGACGTGCGGGCGCAGCGCGGTGGTGGCGAGGACGACGAGGTCGCAGTCCAGGGCCTCGGCGGCGGTGGCGGGCCGGGCCTCGGCGCCGTAGGAGTCCGCGAGGTGGCCGCTCAGGGCGGACGCGGACGAGTCGTCCAGGTCGTGGCAGCGGACCTCGGTGAGCGGGGTGCCGGTGCGGTGGAGGTAGCGGCAGATCGTGCGGGCGATGACGCCACCGCCGAGGACGCCGACGGTGGCCGGCGGGCGGGTCGCCAGCACGGTGGCCGCCAGGGCCGCCGAGGCCGCGGTGCGGGCGGCGCTAATCCCGGCCGCTTCCAGCAGCGCGAAGGGGTATCCGGTGGCGTAGTCGTTGAGGACCAGCACGGCGGAGGCACGCGGGATTCCGGCCGCGGTGTTCTGCGGAAAGCTGGCGATCCACTTGATGCCGGCGACGTCGTCGTCTCCGCCGAGATATGCGGGCAGGGCGATGATGCGGGAATCGGGCTTGTCGGGGAAGCGGAGGAAATAGCTGTCCGGGTTGACGGTGGCACCGGACTCGTGTGTCAAGTACGCCTCGCGCACCCTTTCGACGACGTCCTTCTCGCTGCCTTCGAGCAGACTGACGATGTCCCGGCCTCCGAGTACGGAGAATTCGAGTGGCACAGTGTTTCCTCTCAGAGGGGCAGCAGTTGGTCGGCGACCGCTTCGGACGGTGTGTCGAGGGCCCCCGGGCCGAACCGGCCGGTCACCCATTCGTCGCTGTAGACGGTGTCGAGGTAGCCCTCGCCCATGTCCGGGGAGAGGGTCAGGACCCGGGCGCCGGAGGGGATCCGGTCCCGCAGTGCGTGGACGGCGGCCAGGGCGCTGCCCGAGGAGCCGCCGAGCAGCAGGCCGTGCTCGCGTGCGATGCGGCGGCACATCCGGACGGTGTCCACCTCGTCCACCAGCACCTTCTGGAAGCTGCCGTCGTCGTGGAAGATCTCCGGCACCCGGCTGGCGCCGATGCCCGGGATCCAGCGCGGTCCCGGCAGGTCTCCGAAGGTGACCGAGCCCACCGCGTCCACGGCCACGACCTGGGTGGGCAACCCCAGTTCGCGGAGCCTGCGGACGCAGCCCATCAGCGTTCCGGAGGTTCCGGTGCCGACGAACAGCCAGTCCGGAACGCCGAATCCGTCGAGGATCTCGGTGACGGTGTGGCGGCTGTGCGCGGCGGCGTTGGCCGGGTTGGCGTACTGGTTGAGCCAGACCAGCCCGGGGTCGGCCGCGAGCCGCCGCTGGATGTAGGCGATGCGGGTGCGCAGGTATCCGCCCGCGCTGTCGCGATTGGTGACGGTCACGACCTGGGCGCCGAGCGCCCGGATGAACCGTACGGTCCGGGCGTTGGCGTTGGGGTCGGTGACCAGGGTGATGGGATAGCCCTTGGCCGCGCAGATCGACGCGAGCGCCACCCCGAGGTTTCCGGACGTGGATTCGATGAGGCGGCGACCGCCGACAAGGCCCTGTTCCTCGGCCCGCTCGATCATTTCTCGGGCGGCCTTCAATTTGATCGACCCGGCCGGGTTGAGGCCTTCCAGTTTCACACTGGTCGAGAAGTCCGTTTCAAATCCGTCGAGTTCCAGGAAGCGGTCGCCGGCTATCAGGTCGTACGTTCGCGTGGCTATCAATGCCCCTCCAGGGGTGCGCGGTGCGGCGTATTGCCCGCCGTGTTCACGCTACGAGCGGGCGTGCGGACGGCGCGGGCACAATGGCGGGCACAACGGCGGCAGTTGCCCCGCCCGGTGTTTCGGGCCCGGCCGTCCGCCGCCGGCTCAGCCGAACCAGCCCTGCTGGAGGACCGTCACCGGGGCAGCCCCGTCCCGCGCCGGTGCCACGGGGACGGGCGTAACGGGGCCGGTGACTCGCGGGGCACTCTCCCAGGCCGCGGCGACGGCTGCCCGGTCGGTCTTGCCGTTGACGGTGAGCGGCAGTTCGTGCAGTGGTCGGTACGCGGCGGGATGCATGTACGAGGGGAGCCGGTCGGCGACGTGCTCGCGCAGCTGTGCGGCCGTCGGGGGCTGGTGGGCGCGGTCGGTGGTCCAGGCGCAGACGAGCCGTTCGTCACCGGGGCGGTAGGCGCGGGGCCATACGACGGCGTCACGGACGGCCGGATGGGAGCGGACGGCGGACTCGATGTCGCCCAGCTCGACGCGATGGCCGCGCAGTTTCACCTGGAGGTCGGCCCGGCCCCGGTAGATGAGGACACCGTCCGGGCGTCGTACCACGAGGTCGCCGGAGCGGTAGTGCCGCAGGAGGGGGCCGCCGGGGGCCGATCCGGGGGCGGGGCGCAGGGCGAACCGTTCGGCGTCGAGTTCCGGGCGGTCCAGATAGCCGGCGGTGACCTGCGGGCCGGCCAGCCACAGTTCGCCCTCCTGCCCGTCGGGGGCGTCCCTGCCGTCGTCGGTGACCACGGCGGTGGTGAAGGAGGGCAGCGGCCGGCCTATGGGGGACTCGGCGCCCGCGAGGTCGGCCTCGGTGAGGACGTGGAAGGTGGCGTGCACGGTGGTCTCGGTGATGCCGTACATGTTGACCAGGCGGGGGCCGGTCGTGCCGTACCGGTCCGCCCAGGCGCGCAGCGTACGGGGGTTGAGCTTCTCGCCGCCGAACACGATGTGGCGCAGGGCGGGCAGCGGGGTGCCCTTCTCCAGGGCCGCGCCGGCGAAGCCGGCGAAGGCCGTGGGGGTCTGGTTGAGGACGGTGACACCCCGTTCGGCGACCACACGCAGGGTGGCGTACGGGGAGCGCGCGGCGCCGGGCGGCATCACCACCACCGTGGCGCCCGTGGTGAGGGCGCCCCAGATCTCCCAGACGGAGAAGTCGAAGCCGAGGGAGTGGAACAGCAGCCAGCGGTCGTCGGCCGTGAAGGTGAAGAGTCCGGCGGCGGCGTCGAGGAGGGCGGCCACACTCTCGTGTCTGACGGGTACGCCCTTGGGCCGGCCGGTGGTGCCGGAGGTGTAGATCACGTACGCGGTGTCCGCCGGCCGGGGTGCTTCGTCCGTGGACGGGGCGCCGGTGGGGTGCGTCCCGGCGAGGGCGGCGAGTTCGGCGTCGCCGAGGACGTGCAGCCCGGCGACGGGGCAGCCCTCCGGGTCGCCGACGAAGGCGCGGGCCCCGCTGTCGGTGAGGACGAAGGCGTTGCGGGAGGGCGGGTTGCGCACGTCGAGGGGGACGTAGGCGGCGCCCGCCTTGAGGATGCCCAGCATCGCCGCGAGCGCGCCGGCGCCGGGTGCGGTGCGCAGGGCGACGCGGTCGCCGCGGCGTACCCCGGCGGCGCGCAGGCGAGAGCCGACGGCGTCGGACCAGGTGTCGAGCAGCGCGTACGAGCAGCTGCCGTCGGCGGTCTCGACAGCGGCCGCGCCGGACCGGGATGCGGCGGCGGCCGCGAAGGCGGCGGTCAGGGTGGAACGGTTCATGGGGTGGAGCAGCCCATTCTCATTGGTGCGCGCGTGCGCGGGTGCGTGCAGTAGGCGGTTTCCGGTGCGGCCCGGTGGCGGTGCGCGAACCGGTCGGCCGGGCGGAAGGGGCATCTACGTGAGGAGCCCGGTGGTGATCTCGGCGGCGACCGCGTCCACGTTGACCTCGTCGAGCAGGTAGAAGTGGCCGCCGGGGTAGAGGCGGCGGCGCAGCGGGCCGCGCTCGGCCCAGCTGTCGAGTTCGGCGGGCGGCACCAGAGCGTCGTCGATCCCTCCCAGCACGGTGGGCGGGACGGGAAGCGGGCGGTCGGCGTTGCGTTCGGCCAGCCGGCGGCCGAGGGTCAGGTCGCAGCGCAGCAGTTCCAGCAGGTGGTCGCGGACGAACGGGTCGGCGAGGAACTCCTCGGGTGTTCCGCCGCCGAGCCGGACGACGTCGAGGAGGTCGTCCTGCGTCCAGTCCTCCGCGCGGCCGGCCCGCGACTCCAGGGAGGGGTGCCCGCTGAGGACCAGCTTCTGGCAGAGGCGGGGTTCGGCGAGGGCGAGCGCCGCCGCGAACGCGGCGCCCATGCTGTGCCCGAAGTAGACCGTGGGAAGCGGTGGTTCGGCGGCGAGTTCGGCCAGGACGCCGGACAGGACGCCGTCGATGTCGCCGGGCAGGCCGGCGCAGCTCTCGGTGAAGCGGCGTTCCCGCCCGGGCAGGGTGACCCCCAGCACTTCGGCGTCGGGGTGCAGCCGGCGCAGCAGGGGCAGCAGGGCGTTGGGGCCGGAGCCGGAGTGGGCGAAGGCGACGACCCGGGCGAGGGGGGCGTGGCGGGCCGTGCGGAGCCGGACCGTCCAGCGGGGCGGCTCAGGCCGCGTGGCGGGTGCGGCGGGGCTGACCGTGGGCGGGTTCGGGGCGGGCATGCTGCTGCTCCTGGTCGAGGGGCGGGTGGGTGCGGCGGGGGTCGGCCGCGGCGGCGAGCGCGTCGGGCCGCGGCGCGCCGGCATCGGGGGCGCCGGGCTGCGGAGCGCCGGTCGACAGAGGCGCCTCGGATGCGGCCAGGCAGCCCCGTACGAGGTTCAGGACGCCGAAGGCAACGGCGCGAGGGGAGGCGCTGCGCAGGACCAGGCCGCTGTGCAGCAGCGCGTGCACGGCCGCGGCGGTCTCTCCGAGCCCGGCACCGGTTCCGGTGGCGAGTTCCTCCATGGTCCAGGGCCGGTCGCGGGCGGCGAGGCGTCGGAGCAGGGCCCGGTGGGCGGGTGACAGTGCGTCGGCGGCGTGCCGGGTGGCCTCGTGGACCCAGTGGGCGGCCGTGTCGCCGGCTGTCGGGGGCGCGGCCAGGACGTGGGGTTCGGCGCGGGCGGTGCGGACGAGTTCGGCGGGGGTGGACAGCTGCAGCCAGTGGGCGGCCGATTCCAGAGCGCGCGGCACGCCGTCGAGGCGGGTGCAGATCTCCAGCAGGTGGGCGACGGTCTCGGGACCGGATCCGAGGTCGGCGCGCAGTTCCGCGGCCCGGTCGAGCAGGACGGCCAGGGCCGGGTTCACCGCAGCGGCGGCGGCATCGGGGCCGAGGTCCGAGCGGGTGGGTCCGGGCAGTGGCAGCGGCGGCAGAGGCAGACAGAGGTCGCGGGGACCGCCGCGCGGACGGCGGCTGGTCTCCAGTACGCGCAGGTTGCGGCAGCTGTCCAGGAGCGCGTCGACGGCCCCCGGTGGGACCCGGCCGGTGTCGTCGCCGTCGAGGACGAGCAGCACAGGCCGGTCGCCGATCAGCCGGACCACTTCGGGGGCGCCCGAGGGTCCGGCGAGCAGACCCGACCGCACGGCGGCGGGAAGGTGTCCGCCCGCGCCGGGGCCGATGCCGTCGGCCCGCTCGCCGACGCCCAGGGGGACCCACAGGACAGGCATCCGGTCCTCGGTGCGGAGGACTTTCGCCACGGCCAGGGCGACGCGGGTCTTGCCGACTCCGCCGAGGCCGGTGACGAACGCGTGGGCGCCGGGTTCGGCGCGCAGGCGCTCGGTCAGTCGGCCGACCTCGGCCGCGCGGCCGTGCAGGGGCCGGGAGGCAGCGGCCGGGAGAGCGGGAAGGGCGTCGAAGGACGCGTCGTCGGCCTCGTGGCCGGCGGCGAGCAGCAGGGTGGCCCGCTGCGCGCCGCCGAGCCGGAGGGTGTCGGCGAGGAGCCGGACGGTTTCCCGGCGGGGGCTTCTGGCCTTCCCCAGTTCCAGGTTGCGGATGGCCCGCACGCTGACGGTGGAGAAGCCCGAGAGCTCCGTCTGCGTGTAGCCGATCCTCTTGCGGTACTGCTGAAGCAACTCGCCGAAGCGGGTCGGTTCCCCGATAGTCTGCATCCCATCCCCGTTTCTGTGTGGTGTGACCCCGCCGGCGGTGGCGGCGGTGCCGTCCTGCGCGAGCCGCCACGACACCCGCCGGACCACTGGTGCGGTCCGGTTCGGGCCGTGCCGGCTCCCGGTCAGGCAGCGGCGGCGGCCGAGGCCAGGGCGGTGAACGTGCGGGCGAGCAGCCAGGGGTCGTCCGCCCCGCACAGCTCCCGCGGCGTGTGCGCCGACAGAGCGGCCACGCCCGCCTCGACGGTCGTCAGAGCGAGCAGGTCGGTCGGCCCGGCGCCGTCGCCGGGGGCGGCCCCGGCGCCGCCGCAGGCGCGGCGTTCACTCGTGCCGCGCACGTACGTCTGCCACGGCACACCCGCGCGTTCGCAGGCCGCGACGAAGGCGGCGAAGCCGCGTCCGCCCGTACTGTGCGGGCGGTGCCCGTCCAGGGTGACGACCGGACCGCCGTTGGGCAGCGGCCGGTGCGCGAGGTCGTGGTGGTCGGGGCGGTCCGGGTGCACGGCGGGGGTCAGCCCGGCGTGCACCCGGTAGCCGCCCGCGAGGGACCTGTACCAGTGCGACCGGCCCGCGCCCCTGGCCTCGGCCGCACGGCGCAGGGTGTGCGCGGCGAAGACCGCGGGTGCGGTGGTGCCCGTACCGCCGCAGCCCGTGTCGTCGGTGGCGACCAGTACGGTCACCGGTCCCGCCGCCGTCCTCGTCGGGCCGGCCGGGGCGGGGTGCGCCGCGGCGGTCAGCGCCGCGAGTCCGGCGTGCAGGGCGAGCAGGTTGTCCAGGCGGGACCCGACGAGGAACTCCCCCCGCCCACCCAGCAGTCCGGGCATCTGCACGTCGTGGAGCATGAGGTCCCACCCCAGCACCTCGTAGGAGTCGGTGCCACTCTGCTCGGCGACCCGAGCCATCAGGGCGCCGGGGTCGATGCCGCCCAGCCCCCACAGCGCGGCGAGACGGCGGGCGCGGCCCGGGTCCGGGTCCGGGTCCGGCACGGGGCCGGCCAGGCGGAGCAGTGGTTCGTCGAGACAGGCCAGCCGGGTGGTGCCGTCGCGCAGCAGGAGCCGTCCGGAGACACCGAGGTCACGTTCGTACCAGGGTTCCGGCGGGCAGTCGGCGTACGGAGTGACGGCGATCCGGCGCCAGCCGGCGTCGGCGGTGTCGGGTGCGGGGTTGATCCGCAGGTTCGGGGAGTCGGTGCGGGACGCGACCAGGACGAGGGGGGCGTCGGGGGCTGTGTCCGGGTGCGCGTACCAGGCGACGAGGGCGCCGTCGCGTACGACGTAGCACCCACCGGTCGTGTCCGCCCAGTCGTCCCGTTCGAACAACTCGCGGAATCCGGCCTTCTCCAGCCGGAGGGCCGACTCGGTCACCGCGTGGTACGGAGAGGGGCTCGCGGCGATGAACGCGATCAGGTCATCTCGGTGGGCGCGGGAGTCCGGCAGCATGTCGCGGCTCTCTGCGGGGGCGGCCGACGGCCCGGCTACTTGCCGTGGGGGGCGGGCTTGGGGCCGTTGCCCCACGCCGAGTCGGCCTGTGCGGGCCGGTCCTGCGGGGCGCTGGTCAGGGCGGTGGTCCCGGCCGCGAGGGTGAGTGCCAGGAAGGCGGAGGCGGCGAGGGCGCGGAAGGCGGAACGAAGTCTGAGGGAGGCGTTGTCGCGCATGATGTCTTCAATCTCTCGGAGTGACCGAAGGCGGTTTTCGGTCTGAGGAGATCTTCGAACAGCCCTCGGCCACCTCCCAGAGTTTGCGAAGTGCGCAAGTGTAATCTGCACAGTTGTGAACCACGCGCAATCCACCCACCTGCCGTGTAATTGCGACATTTCAAGCCCAGAAGGCGTCTGCGGTGCCGCGTTGGAGGTGTACCGCGCGCTGTCCACCGGGCCACTGCCGACCGAGCAGGTGCCCGCGTGCCTGTGGGAGCTGCGGCTGGCGGCGCGGGCGCCGGACGATCCCGGCCAGGCGATGATCGTCCCGCCGGCGACCGCGGCGTACTCGGTCCTCGCTCCCCTGCACGCTGTGGTCGCCGAGGGGGAGGAACGGCTGCGGACCACCAACGCCCTCTTCTCCCGGTTCACCGACGCCTACGCCGAGGCGCGCCGGGACGAACAGCCCCAGCTGACCCTGCTGTCGGGCGGCGAGCTGATCAGCAGGACGCTGGAGGCCGCGGTGGACAATTGCCGGGAGGAGCTGCTGACGGCCCAACCGGGCGGGGGCCGCTCCCCCGACCTGCTGGCCGAGGCGCTGCCGAGGGATCTGCGGCTGCTGGCGCGCGGAGTGTCGCAGCGGACCATCTACCAGCACACGGTGCGGTCGCACCCGGCGACGATCGCCTACATCGAGCAGATCACCGGGGCCGGCGCCGAAGTCCGCACGCTGGCGGAGGTGTTCGAGCGAATGATCATCTGCGACCGGGAGACGGCCTTCGTCCCGGTGTCGGACCAGCGCGGGGTCGCGGCGCTGCAGGTCCGGCACCCCGCGCTGGTGCGGCTGCTGGCCCGCTTCTTCGACAACGCCTGGTCCAGGTCGGTGCCTGTGTCCCCCGAGACCGCGCCGGTCCGGTCGACCGCCGCGACCACGGACGTACGGCGGGCCATCCTGCTCGCGGTGGTCGCCGGCGAGACGGACGACTCGATCGCCCGCCGGCTGGGCATGAGCCGGCGCAGCGTCGCCGAGCACCTGCGGAAGGTCTCCGCGCAGCTGGAGAGCAACAGCCGGGCGCAGTTGGGCTATCTGCTGGCCACCTCCGGGATGCTGCGCGACCCGGGCGACCCGGACCCCGGCCACCTCGGCTGATCCGGGGCGCCGTACGCCGGCTGCCGTACCCCGGCTGCCCGTACGCCGGCTGCCGTCCGCCCGGCCCGGGGGCAGGGCTCCCCGGACCGGGCGGACCGCTCAGCCGCGTGCCGGCAGGAACCCGGTACGCGCGAACCAGTCGAACCAGCGGCCCAGCAGCCCCGCGTCGACCCGCGGGCACTCCAGCCCGCTCCCGGCCAGTCCGCGCTCCAGGTTGCGGCGGTCGAAGACGTCCGGATAACGACCGGGCGTCTCCCCGTTCGTACTGGCCAGCAGAGCGACGGCCGGCAGGGAGCTGCCAGTGGCTCCCGGCAGACCGGACGGCTGCGCGGCGGCGCGCTCGTTGAGCCGCTCCAGCCACTCCTCGAACGGAACCTCCTCCACCGGATGCCCCGCGGCCCGCGCGTGGTCGAGCACGGCGGACAACGCGACCTGCTCGGGGGCGACCAGGCTGTGGACCCGGCCGTCGGCGGGCCCGGTCAGGGCCAGGTGCACGAGGGCGCGGGAGACGAAGTCCACCGGCACCATGTTCTCGCGCAAGGTGTCCCCCTCGGGGCCGGCGGCGGGGCGGGCGCCGAGCTCGACGCAGGCCCTGACGTAGTGCCAGAAGGCGTCGTCCCCGCCGACCGCGCCCGTCACGGAGTCGCCCGCGATGCGGGACGGACGGTGGACGGCGGTGGGCACCCCGCGTTCCTGGGCGATCCGGAGGATGCCCTCGGCCACCCACTTGCTGCGCACGTATCCGTACGGGTCGATGAGCGCGGGGTCGCTCACCCAGGACTCGGGCAGAACCTCGGGGTCGTCGGGGCCGGCCACCACCGTGCTGATGGTGGAGACGTAGTGGACCGCCTTGGTGCGGTGGCGGACGGCGAGCCGGAGGATCTCACGGACGCCGTCCACGTTGGCCGCCTTGAGCCGGGTGTAGGACTCCATCAGGTTGACCCGGGAGCCGTTGTGGAGGATCAGCTCGACCTCCCGGGCCAGGGCGTCGAAACGCTCCTCGGACAGGCCCAGCAGTGGCCGGCCGAGGTCGCCGGCGACCGGGACGATCCGTTCGCGCAGGGTCTCGTCCCACAGCCCGTAGCCGCTCAGGGAGCGCTCGATGCGCCGCATGGCCTCGTCGTCGTCGGCCGCCCTGACCAGGCAGTGCACCGTGGCCTCGCTGTGCGCCAGGGCGTCGCGGAGTACGAAGGAGCCGAGGAATCCCGTCGCCCCGGTGAGCAGTACGTGCCGGGGACCGTGCGCACCGGCGGCGTCGTGGGCGAGCGGCCCGGTGGCGCGGATCTCCTCGTCGAGCCACACGTCCGCGGCCAGGTCTGCGCCGGCCGGACCGGTGGGCGCGGGGGCGGGGCCGCCGAGCAGTTCGGCCAGGCCGGCCGGCGTCTGCCGCTCGAAGACGGCGCTGAGCGGAAGGTCGGCGCCGAGCCGCTGGTTGAGCGCCGTCATCAGGCGGATCGCCAGCAGCGAGTGGCCGCCGAGGTCGAAGAAGCCGTCGTCGGCGCCGACCCGGGTCACTCCCAGCACCTCTTCGAAGACCTGGCACAGCTCCTTCTCCTCGGCGGTACGCGGGGCGCGCCCGGCCGGACCGCCGCCCGGATCGGGGGTGGGCAGCGCCTTGCGGTCCAGCTTGCCGTTGGGGGTGAGCGGGAAGGCGTCCATCGGGTTGAGGACGGACGGCACCATCGCGTCGGACAGTACGGCGGCCAGTTCGGCCCGCACCTCGGCCGGGGCGGGGCTGCCGATGTAGTGGCCGACGAGCATGCGCTGACCGGCCGGGCCGGTGACCACCGAGGCGGCCGCGTCGCGCACGCCGGGGACCTTGCGCAGGGCGAACTCGACCTCTCCCAGCTCGATGCGCTGGCCCCGGATCTTGATCTGGTGGTCCTGGCGGCCGAGGAACTCCAGCTGGCCGTCGCGCCGGTAGCGCACCACGTCGCCGGTGCGGTACATGCGGCTGCCGGGTTCCGTGCGGAACGGGTCGGGGACGAACACGGTGGCGGTGCGTCCCGGGTCGTCGAGGTAGCCGAGCCCGACTCCGACGCCGCCGATGTACAGCTCGCCCGGGACTCCGGCGGGGACCAGGCCCAGGTGCTCGTCCAGGACGTACAGCGTCATGCCGCGGGTGGCGACGCCGATGGGGCTGCGGGCCCCGTCGGGGGCATGGCCGGCGGTGATGACGGCCTGGGTGACGTCGTCGGAGCACTCGGTGGGGCCGTAGCAGTTGACCAGGGGGATGTCCGGGTAGCGGGCCAGCCAGCGACGGGCGGCGTCGCCGGGCAGGGCCTCGCCGGTGACGGCGAGCGCGGTGAGCGGGAGCCGCGCGGGAGCGCCGCCCCGGGCGTCCCAGTCGTCGAGGGCGGCCTGCAGCAGGCTGGGCACGACCTGGAGGACGGTCGTACGGGAGTCGACCGCGAGGGCGAACAGGGCGCGTGGGTCGCGGGCGGTGGCCTCGTCGACGGCCTGGACCCGTCCGCCGAAGATCAGCGCGGTGAGCATCTGCCATACGGAGATGTCGAACGTCAGCGGGGCGCTGGAGGCGACGACGTGGCGGGCGTCGGTGATACCGATGGCCTCGGCCTCGCCGAGCAGGTTGTTGACCAGGCCGCGGTGCGCGACCATCGCGCCCTTGGGCCTGCCGGTGGACCCGGAGGTGAAGATCGCGTACGCCAGGTCGTCGGGGCCGTGCGCGACGGGGGCGAGTGCGTCCAGCGGATCCGTGGTCGTGTCCAGGACGACGACTTCGACCGGGTGGCCGGCGGCCTCGGCGATCTCCCGGGCGCGGTCGGCGTGCCGGGCATCGGTGATGAGGTGGGCGGCGCGGGTGTCGGCCAGCCGGGCGGCGTTGCGGGCGAGCGGGGCCCGGGTGTCGAGCGGGAAGTACGCGCATCCGGCGCCCAGGATGCCCAGCAGGGCGGTGACGGCGCCGGAACCACGGTCGGCGAGGACGGCCGCGAACCCGCACGGGGCTTCGGGCGTGGGACGCAGCCGGCGGCTGACAGCACTGGCGCGGCCGGCGAGAGCGGCGTAGTCGAGGGTGGTCCCGTCGGCGTCGGTGACGGCCGGGGCGCCGGGCCGGGCCGCCGCGTGGGAGCGGATCCTGGCCACAACGCCGTGGGTCAGGTCGGCGTGCTGGGTGCGGTGCCGGTCGACGAGGAGGTCCCGGCGGTCCTCCTCGGTGAGCAGCGCGAGCCGGGACAGGGGGACGGCCGGGGCGTCGGCGGCGGCCGTGAGCAGCCGGTCGAGCAGACCGGCCAATTGGGCCCCGGTCTCGTCGTCGAACAGGTCGCGGTCGTAGGCGAGTTCCCCGGTGACGGTGTCGGCGGTCTCGAAGAAGTCCCAGGTGAGGTCGAGTTTGGCGATGCCGCCGAGATCGGCGGGGAGTTCGGCGCACTCCAGGCCCGGCCACGGGACCGGGGCGCCGCCGGCCGAATGCAGTTCGACCGAGACCTGCACCAGGGGGTGGCGGGAGCGGGAGCGGGCCGGGTTGAGCTCCTCGACCAAGCGCTCGAAGGGGATGTCCTGGTGCCCGTAGGCGGACAGGTCGGTGGTCCGGACGCGGGACAGCAGTTCCTCGAAGGTGGGGTCGCCGGAGGTGTCGGTGCGCAACACGAGGGTGTTGACGAAGAAGCCGACGAGGTCGTCGAGGGCCTCGTCGGAACGGCCGGCGACGACCGTGCCGAGGGGGATGTCGGTGCCGCTGCCGAGGCGGGTGAGCAGGGCGGCGACGCCGGCCTGGAGCACCATGAACAGCGTGGTGCCGGTGGCCCGGGCCCTCTCGCGGAGCCGCTCGGTGAGCTCCGGGCCGAGATCGAAGCCGACCTGGCCGCCGCGGTGGGTGGCGACCGGCGGGCGCGGGCGGTCGGCGGGCAGGTCCAGCTCCTCGGGCAGGCCGACCAGGGTGTCGCGCCAGAAGTCCAGTTGCCGGTTGAGCAGGCTGGCGGGGTCTTCGGCCGCGCCGAGCAGTTCCCGCTGCCAGAGGGCGTAGTCGGAGTACTGGACCGGCAGCGGCTCCCAGTCGGGAGCGGTCCCCGGGCCGGTTCCGGCGCCGGTACGGGCGGTGTAGGCCGTGGCCAGGTCGCGCAGGAGGGGTGCCATCGACCAGCCGTCGCTGACGATGTGGTGCATGACCAGGGTGAGGACGTGCTCCTCGGGTCCGACGGCCAGCAGCCGGGCACGTACCGGGAGTTCGGCGGCCAGGTCGAAGGGGGCCGACTGGAGGGCGCTGAGGGCGGCGGCCAGGCCGTCGGGTGCGCAGTCGGACATGACCACGGCCAGGCGCCGGTCGTCGGCGGGAAGGACAAACTGCCGGGGCTCGCCGTCGTGCTCGGCGAAGGAGGTGCGCAGACTCTCGTGGCGCTCCAGGACGTCGCACCAGGCGGCGCTCAGCGCGGCGGTGTCGAGCCGGCCGGTGAGCCGGAGGGTCAGCGGGGCGTTGAAGGTGGAGTTCGGTCCTTCCAGCCGGTTGAGGAACCACAGCCGCTGCTGCGCATAGGACAACGGGAACACTACTGATCTCCTCTGGTCACGGTGCCGGCCGGGCGCACGCGAGCCGCGAGGACGCGGGGGCCGGGCGCGGCGGTGAGGGGCCGCGCAGGGCGGGTCCGGCACGCACGCGGTGCCAGGTTAGGCAGCCGGCGAGGGAGGGTTCAGGCAGCCGGGCAGGCATTCGTGCGGCACTTGGGGCGGCCGGGGCGGCGTACGCCAGAGGCTGCCGGACACGCCGAAGGGCCCGCGAGGAGCGGGCCCTTCGAAGCCTGCGCGGGCGGCGCCGCGGTGCCGGTCGACCGGGTCAGAGGGCGGGCTGGATGTCGGTGCGGAGCCAGTAGCGGCCGGCCTCGCGGCCGAGCAGGCAGAGGTCCACGAGGTAGCGCCGAACCGTCACGTGATCGGTGCCGGCCCCCTCGCACCAGGTCTTCAGCTTCTCGTTGACGGTGCGCTCGTCGTACGTGGTGTCGGTGGCGAACGTACGGTGGGTGAGGTGCTGGAGCACGATGCGGCGGCGGCCCCACTGGGAGGGGAGCCGGACCAGCCGGCCGTCGCGTACGAAGGTGCGCAGCAGGGACTCGACCTGCTCGTCGGCGTACCCGTGGCGCTCGGGCGCCTCTGGGGTGCGGTTGTCGCGCACGATGGCCTTGAAGTGGTCGGTGTGCGCGGTGAGCAGGTTCTCGGTCTCGGACACCAGGCCGCCGGCACGCAACCGACGCAGCGCTCCGGCGGCCTCCTTGGCGGAGACCCCGGCCGCCTCGGCCGCGGCAGGCAGCGAGGACGCTCCGAGGACGACCGCGGAGAACACCCGCAGCCGGCTGGGCTCGGCGAGCAACGCTACAACTGCTTCTGGCCTCATCGGGTGGTCCACTCTTCTCTCGTACGGGAACGCGGGTGCGTGCGCAAGACCGCACTCCGATGCTCCGAGCGCCCCGGGCCGCCGTCAACCGAGTTGCCCCAAACTGCCGGTTAGCTGCCGGGGGCGGGGCGGCCCGTCACCGCCTCAGCCGACGACACCCATTGCGGAGTTCGAGAAGACCGCAGGATCCGGCAGGAGGTGTGGGACACGCTCCTGGGCTCCGACCGCGGCGCGGACGGCGTGGGCGCGGACGAGGAGAGTTTCCGGCTGTCATACCCCTTCTCGCCGGCGTTCACGGACACCCTCGTGCACGTGTCGTCCGCGCTCCAGCGCAACCGGACCGGCATGAAGCTGACGGGGCAGCTGCTCGCCGACCACCGGGCCGAGCTGCGGCTGGGCGTCCTGATCCCGGTCGGCGACCTCTACCCACTGATCACGCCGGGCGGCGACAAACCGTTCACCGACAGCCTCAAGGTGGTCTTCAAGGCTGCCGACAAGCTGTACCGGACGAAGCTGCGGCCCGTACCTCCTCCTCACGCACAACGTGTCGGAGGAGGACATCGAGCAGTACGCCCACCGGCCCGACAGCATCGCGGACCCGGACTGCGCACCCGGATCAAGCAGTTCACCGGTGACAACCGGATCATCGGCACGCTGCTGCTGTCGGCACTCGCCCCGCTGCGAAACCGCAGGTGCGCACGTGGCGGGAACCTGCAGGCATGCTCCGCGCGGTGGACCTACGAAAACATGTCGGCACGACCCGCTCGCAACCTGGGGAATCAGAAAATCAGCAGGTCAGCGACCCTTTTCAACAGGCTCAAGGATCGCGACACACTCGACATGATGCGTCATCGGAAAGGTGCCCGGAGAGAAACTGCCGTAGAAAGCCCAGGTCATGGGCGCGTGCCAGAGATCCGGAGGCGCTGCAGGCGGCGACGGGCGTCAAACGAGCGTCATGACAGGCGGCGCTCACCAGAGGCGCTGGAGGACCCCGGATCGCTGGAGTTCCCGCACATGTTCCACGGCACGGACCGGAGCAGGCCCGCCCTCGATCAGTATCCCGGCCTCGATGTTCCGGTCCCCGCCTGCCTGGGTGAAGTTGGCGCTGGTTGTCAGCAGCATGCGTCGATCGGCCACTGCCAGCTTCGCATGGGTCTTTGCCCCGGGGTCCTTCCTCTTGCACGAGGGCCAGTGCCAGACCCTCGCCCCGACAACGTCTGTAAAGGCGGATGCCGGCTCAATATCCGACAGGGCGCTACCTGCACCCTGGAGGGTCTCGACGACGACATCCACCTGGACACCCCGGGCAACGGCTTTCTGTAGTGCCGTCACCAACGGCTTTCTGTAGTGCCGTCACCAACGGCTCGTAGCGGCGCGCCGAGTACACGCAGAGCAGGCCGCGGCCGACGAGCAGCACGGTCAAGAGGACGAGCTCGCTGCTGCCATGGCACGTTCGCACGGACGTATCGCCCTGTTGTCCGGGCCCGATGAACTGCTGGACATGCTGTCCAGGCCGTTCGACGCGTGGCGGGTCTTCCTGCACCCCAGTCAACGGCGCATCGCCTACCGTCCCTCGTACAACGGACCGGCCCGAGTGACGGGCGGGCCCGGCACGGGGAAGACCGTGGTGGCTCTGCACCGAGCCCTCCACCTGGCTCGGCGGTTGCCTCCCGAAGCACCCGACGGCGCGATTCTCCTCACGACCTACACCAGGGACCTCGCCGCCGACCTGCGACGCGGTCTCGAACTGCTCGTGCCCGACGAATCGCTGGCGGGGAAGATCCGTGTCGTGAACATCGACGCGCTGGCCAATCAGCTCGTACGCGAAGACCGCGGTAGTCAACTCACCATTCTGACCAGCCAGAAGGACGTCCACTCGCGCTGGAACCGGATCGCCCAGCACCTCGGCATCGAGTTCAGCGACGTCTTCCTCGACCAGGAGTGGCGGCAGGTCGTCCTCGCGCAGGATCTGCGCTCACCCGAGGCGTACCTCAAGGCCTCCCGCGCGGGCCGGGGCGCCGCGCTGAGCCCGCTGCGGCGCGCGCGGGTCTGGCGTGCCATGGAAGCATTCACCCGTGAGCTCCGGCAGGCCGGCGAGTGGACATTCCTCCAGGTGTGTGCGGAGGCGGCTCGTCTGCTGGAACCACGTACCGACCGCCCCTTCCGCCATGTGGTGGTGGATGAGGCACAGGATCTGCACCCCGTGCAGTGGCGCATGCTCAGAGCACTGGTCGCACCCGGACCCGACGACCTCTTCATCGCCGGCGACACGCATCAGCGCATCTACGGGAACAAGGTGTCCCTCCGCGGCCTGGGCATCAACGTCAGCGGGAGGTCCCACCGGCTGCGCGTCAACTACCGCACCACGCACGAGATCCTGCAGTGGTCCACGGCGCTGCTCAGCAGTGAGAGCCCGGACGACATGGACGGAGGCGTCGAGTCCCTCACGGGCTTCCGGTCCGTGCTGCGCGGCAGCCTGCCGGAACTGGAGGGAGCGGGCAGCAGGACGGAAGAGATCGCAGGCCTCGTCGGCTGGATCACGCAGTGGGTGAACGACGGCCTGGAGCCCGGCGAGATCGGGGTGGCCGTGCGCCACCTCCAGCTCGGCAAGGAAGTGGCGCAGAGCCTCGTACAAGCAGGCATCCCCACGCACCTGCTGGGCACCTCCAGGGAACCCGGGGACGGCGTACGTATCGGCACGATGCACCGGATGAAAGGGTTGGAGTTCCGGTGTGTCGCGGTCGTGGGCGTCAGTGAGGGCGTGGTCCCCCTGACGGCGGCCCTGACACGGGCAGACGTGGACGCCCAGCAACACCGGGACGACGTGCTGGGAGAGTTGAACCTCCTCTTCGTCGCCTGCACCCGCGCCCGCGAAGAACTGCGTGTCTCCTGGCACGGGGCACCGAGTCGGTTCCTCGCGACCTGACACGGAATCTGGCCGGGCGGCGACACCGCACGTCGGGGTACCCCGGTGGGACCGGATGGGCGGAGCTGGCGGTTTCAGGCCAATGACCAGCCATTTTCCGGAAACTGGCGAGTTCGTTGCCAGGGGTCTTCGGTACGCTCGCCCGTCCGTGTGTCGGCCGCACGGGGAAGACGTAGGGGGACGAAGAACGTGAGTACCACCACTGGCCCGGCCGCCGCCGGCCATCGCATCGCCATCGTCGACGAGGACCCGCTGCGCGCCCGGCGCGAAGCGCGCGAGCTGCTCGCCGTCCTCGCCGAGGCCGATCCGCGGGCCGCGCTCGATACCCCGCGCCCTCGGCCCGAGGATGAATCCGACAAGGGTGGCCCGGTCACCGACCTGGTCGGGCTGATCTTCAGCGGAGGCTCCCTCGTCGCGGCGAGCATCCAGGTCTGGCTGGCCCGCGTACCCCAGCGGACCATCGTCATCACCCGGGCGGACGGGGCGACGCTGAGCGTGTCCGGCAAGGAGGCCCGGGCCGACAGCGAGCTGATCGACAGGTTCCTCGCCGACGGTGCGTCCGACACCCGTGACGAGGACGAGGACGGCGGCGAGGCGGGGCCGGGCGCGCAGTGAGCGACAACGACCGGTACGCCATGCTCATCGGCGTATCCACATACGACAGCGACCGCTATCACGACCTGCCGCCGGTCCGGGCCGATCTGCATTACATGCGGGCGGTGCTGGAGAGCACCGAGATCGGCATGTACAACGACTGCGCGATGGTCGCCGAGCCGACCCGCGGCGAAATGCTGTACGCCGTCGAGCAGTTCCTGAAGGAGCGGCAGCCCAGCGAGACGGCACTGCTCTACTTCAGCGGGCACGGCCAGTTCTGCGAGGCGGACGGGCAGCTGTACTTTCTGACCCGGGACGCCGACCCGGACGACCTGCCGGGCACGGCGGTCCCCGCCGAGTTCCTGGAGCGGATGCTCCAGTCCTGCCGTGCCGCGTCCAAGCTGGTGCTGCTGGACTGCTGCTCCAGCGGGTCCGTCGTCCAGGGGTGGACGGCCAAGGGCGGCACGGAAACGGACACCGGTGATCGGCCCGCGCCCAGTACGCTGCTGCGCCCGACCGGCGTGTACTTCATCACCGCCTCCGACGCCCTCCAGACTGCGTCCGCGATGGCACCGGAGGGGTCTTCTCTCGGTACTTCCCGGTTCACCGGGGAGATTGTGGAAGGCCTGCGGAGCGGGCGGATCAAGGAAGGCGGCTGGATCACCCCGGACGATCTCTTCGAGTACCTGACCGCGCAAATGGTGATCAAGGGCGTCCCCGAAGAACAGCGGCCGACCAAGTCCACGATCCGGGCCACCCGTTCACTGCCCTTCGCCCGCTCGGTCGCCCGTCCGGTCCGTCTTCCCGACGCGCCGCGCGACGCGGCTCAGGCCGCCGCTCGGTCGGGGGGCTCCCCCGCCCTGCTGAAGGCGCGGCAGCTGGTCGCCCAGGACACCGGGGAGGGCGTCGACCCGCAGCGGCTGCTGCGGTACTACGCGCACTGCCTCGGCGCCCAGGCGGCGGCGGGCATGCTGCCCGACCGCGACAGCGGCCGCGGCTCCGCGTACTTCCTGCTGGGCCAGGGCCCGGAGTCGATCCAGTCCGGGCTCGGGCACTCCTTCCCCGCCCCCGGGCAGCTGCCCAAGCCGAAGAGCACGGGTGCGCAGGCCGACGGGGCCGGGCTCCAGGAGTACTGGTACGGGTATCCCGCGATCACCCTTCCCGAACGCGGCGGGGACGGCCGTCGGCGGGCGGCGGTACAGATCGCGCCGCTGCTGGTCCAGCCGATGGAGCTGACCCCGGACGAGAACGGCCGCGACCTGCTGCGTCCGAGCGGGGTCCCCTCCCTGCACACCGGTGTGATCACCGAGCTGCTGT
Organism: Streptomyces sp. NPDC046122; assembly: GCF_056429965.1. Lineage (NCBI taxonomy): Bacteria > Bacillati > Actinomycetota > Actinomycetes > Kitasatosporales > Streptomycetaceae > Streptomyces > Streptomyces sp. NPDC046122. The sequence goes on from NZ_JBWKLQ010000001.1 coordinate 965,522, forward strand.
CCGACGACGAGGCCGCCGAGCTGCTGGCCCGCTGGCAGCCGAGCTGGCAGGAGGGCAACGGCACCCAGATGGTCAAGGCGGTACGCGAGCTCCTGACCCAGCTCGGCGTTCCGGAGCTGGAGCCCCTCGACCTGTCCTCGCTCAGCGAGCGGTCCGTGATGGACTCGCTGCGGCCCGGTGCCCACAACGCCGCCGTGCTGCTCACGCCCTCCGGCATGGAGCGGGTCGCGACCGAGGGCCTGGTTGACAACCTGCTCCAGATGTCCACGCGTGCCGGTCAGATCGCGGGTACCGCGCTGGACGCCTTCCTGACCGGCGAGGGCGACTGCGGTGACGGGACGGGTCGCGACGAGGCGGCCGTGACGGTGGTCTCCCCCGGCCCGTGCAACGAGAGCCAGGAGCGGGTGATCTCCTCGGCGATGACCCGCCGGCTCACCGTCGCGACCGGCCCGCCCGGTACCGGCAAGAGCGAGGTGGTGACTGCCGTGGTCGCGACCGCCGTCGCCGCCGGCCAGTCCGTACTGGTCGCGTCCACGAACAACGAGGCCGTCAACGTGGTGGCCGAGCGGTGCGACGAGATCTCGCCCGGCCTGCTCATGCGGACCGGAAACGTGGAAGCCCGGGAACGGGAGGCCGAGAAGCTGGCTGGACTGCTGGCCGAGCCGGCAGCGGCCCCGGCGCGGGGTGCCGCGACCGTGGCCGGTGATCTGCGCAACCGTCACGCTCGTACGGCTGCGCTCCGGGCGGAGGCGGCAGGGCGGATCGGCGAGGAGGCGCGCCTGTCGGAGCTGGTCCGTCAGCGGGCCCGGCGGGCGGACGGGCTCGCTCTGCCCGTACGACTGCTGGAGGGCGCCTGGACGGCGGCGTAGCCGGCTGCGCTCGCCCGCTGGGAGGAGCGCGCCCGGCGGGCAGCCGGAGCCGGATGGCTGACCTTCGGCAGGTGGCGCCGCGGGCGGGCCCTCACAGCCCTCGCAGGTTCGTCCGGCGGCGGATCCGAGACTTCGTGGCCGGACTGGGTAGCGGAGCGCCCTGCCCCACCCGAACTGCTACTCGACCTCGCGGAGGCCATGGCGGTGGAGCGGGGCCTCCGCGAGCTCGTACCGTCACAACTGGCCTGGGACGAGGAGGCGCTGAAGCAGGCACGGATGAAGAGCGCCGCCGCGTCCTCCGCGGTGTCGGGGGAACTGGCGCAGGCCGTGGCCGCCGAGGGCATGGTGCGGGGCCGGTCGCTGATGAACCAGCGGCTCCAGGCGTTGCGCCGGCGCTCGGGTTTCCAGAAGAGCCAGCGCAATCTGATGGCGCACCTGAAGGCATGGGCCATCAGTACGCACTCGGTGCGCCAGCTCGAACTCGCCCCGAAGCTCTTCGACCTCGTGGTGATCGACGAGGCGAGCCAGTGCTCGATCCCGTCGGTGCTGCCGCTGCTGTTCCGGGCGAAGCGGGCGTTGATCATCGGCGACCCGATGCAGCTCGGGCACATTCCCGGGATCAGTCCGGAGCAGGAGCGGCAGGCCCGGGTGCGGGCGGGCCTGACCGCCGCGCAGCTGGAGGACCATCGGCTGGCCTACCACGTGTACGCCTCGTACCATGCGGCGGCGCAGCACGGGGATGCTGCGCTGCTGCTCGACGAGCACTACCGGTGCCATCCGCAGATCGCGGACGTGGTCAACGGCTACTGCTACGCGGGCCAGTTGCAGGTCCTCACCGATGTCCGCAGGCAGGTTCCGCCCGTCGATCCGGCGGGGGCGGCCGATCCGGCTCCGGTGCTCGGCTGGGTGGACGTGCCGTACGGCGAGTCCGCGGCCGGCAGCGGCGGCCGGTCCTGGCGCAACCAGGCCGAGGCGGACCAGGTGCGGCGGACGGTGGACGATCTGCTGGCACGGCTGCCCCAGGACGCCACGGTCGGGGTGGTGACACCCTTCCGCGCGCAGAAGGAGGCGCTGGCCCGGGTGTGGGCCGGTGACGACCGGGTCCGGGTCGGTACGGTGCACGCCTTCCAGGGCGGTCAGCGCGACGTCATGGTCCTGAGCCCGGTGGCCACGGACAACACCCCGCCGAAGACGACGCACTGGGTGGCCAGCCAGGTCAACCTCTGGAACGTCGCGGTCACCCGGGCGAAGTCGCAGCTGATCACGGTGGGGAGCCATCGCTTCTGGCAGGGGCAGGCGGGGCTGCCGGCCCTGCTCGCGGAGCGCTCGACGGTGCTGCGCGCGGGAGCCTCCGCACACCAGGACGCAGTCCCCGGTCCCCCGGCGTCGCCCGGATTCCGCGAGGAGCTCGCCGACCGGCTCCAGGAGTATCTCGGTACCCGTGGCATCACCGACCTGGAACGCGCGGCGGTGGTCGGCGGGCACACGGTGGACCTGCTGCTCACGGTGGACGGGGAGAACACGGCGGTGCTCATCGACACGGGCCCCCTGCCGGGGCAGGATCCCGCCCGCCATCTGCGGCTCATCCACGCGCGCGGTGACCTGCTGATCGGGCTGCCGTCCGGCGGCCGGGGGGCGAAGCCCGCGCCGGTGGCCCGGACGGTGCGGCTGCCGGCTTGGCGGGTGCTGGCCGGGGAGACGATGCTGGATCCCGTCTTCGCCTGACCGGTCCCGCACGGGACGGGGCTTGCGGGCCCAGGTCACATGCGCAGGCTCCGGACGACGTACGACATGTGCTGGACGTTCCCCACGCGGAGCCAGACCGTCGCGTTGCCCGTCGCGGACGGCCCCCGCCCGTGCGCGCAGTCCCGCAGCCAGCTCTCCCCCGCACCGGCCGCCGCGCCCCGGAAATCGGGCAGCTCGACGAGCTGCCGGGCTGCCGCCCGATTGACGGTGTTGCGCTCCTCGCCGCGGGTGAGGACCTTGGCGAGGAGGAACGACTCCTCAGTGGTGTAGCGGAGCGTTCCCCAGGGCGGGCCGCCGCCCTGGGACGTCGCGCGCGCGAGGGCCCGGACGGACTGGATCCCGTAGTCGCCGTGGCTGAGCCACCGTACGTAGCCTCGGCCGCTGTCCGACAGCTCGCGCCAGGTGTGCCAATCCATCCGAGGTTCGGCGTGCAGGCCGTGTTCCAGCATGTCGGCGGTCACCACCGGGAACGCACCGCTGAGCACGGCGGCGATGCGCCACGGGGTCAGCGGCATCAGGGCGTCGAGGGCGCGCAGGGCCTCCTTCGCGGCCTCGGCCCGATCGGCCAGGACGGTGCCGAGGTCGAGCAGGAGGTCCGTCTCGACGGCCGGATCCGCGCGTGCCAGGAGATCGCGTACAGCGAGGGCGGCGGCGCCGTCCCACTCGCCGGGCACCGCGACCCGTATGCCGAGGCCCTTCCCGGTGGTCCGGGCCTGCGCCAGGGAAGCAGCCTGGTGTGAGGCGGGGCGATCGGGGCCGGTGACCGGTCGCAGCGGGCCCAGTTCGCCCAGTTCCGCCAGCACGGCCGCGAGTGCCGTCAGTTGTGCCGCGTCGGCAAACGGGGCGTCGAGCCATGCAGGATGGTGGCGCTGCCTCCTGCTCACGGCGTGGGCGTCACGCCGGATCTCCGCGCGGAGGGCGTCCGGGGGAAGGCCCGGTCGCGGAGGCAGGTTCCAGAGTGGTACGACGGCCGACTGCACCGCCGGGTCCAGGTGCTGATAGGCAGCCAGGGCGTGCGGCTTGGCCGGCAGGACGGGAACGTACAGCGGACTGGACATGGCGGCTCCCCCTCGGCTCTGCCCGTGCCCTCTTCCCTCGCCCCCAGGTTCTCCTGTTTCCGGACACCCCGGAACAGCGCGTTTCCAGCCCGATTGACCGAAAAACCGTCGGGCAGATCAGCCCCGGTGGTCGGCCGTGCCCGCCATGCGGTGGTGCTGATCGTCAGGGCATCGGCAAGAAAGGGGGACGTCGGGAAGCCGATCACGCCAGACTGCCGCCCAGCTGCGCGGCAGTCTGACCAATACGTCGAACGCGACCCAGCCTGATGTGATGGGTCTTCAGAACGAGCGTCATACGAGCTCGGCGACCTGACGGGCACGCGGAGACGGCATGCTCAGTGGTCGCCGCGGCACGCCTGAATCTGCAGGTCAGCCGGGTATCGCAGACACGCCCCGCGCTTCACCTGTTGGGCTGGGAGAAACAGGTCGAGCGAGGGAAGAGCACCACAAAACCCCAGGTCAGCTGTCCTCGCGGACCGGCTCCAGAATCGCCACGCACTCCACGTGGTGCGTCATCGAAAACATGTAGAGCCAAAAAAACAGGTTAAAGAAAACCGCAGGTCAGCGACGCAGGAGACGCAAAGCGGACACAAGATCAATGTGCATTGCGCGCACTATGTGCGCTACGTGCGGCCTCTGACGCACGCCGGAGAGCGACCCCGGCTCCCCACAGACAAGGATCTCGCCGTATGGCATTCGAAATGCCACCCTCGTGTCATGGCTGACGACGACACCGACTTCCCTCCCGGCGACGGCCCCACCAGCGGCATCTCCGTATCCCGCACCGCCGGCACCCTGCAAGCGATCCGTGAGCGGGTCGGCAAGCGGGGTGTGTCCGCGTACCTGGAGAAGGCCGCGAAACGGCAGATCGAGCGCGACAACCTGGACGAGCTGATCGCCGACTTGGACAAGGCCAACGGCCCCGCCGATCCGGAAGGCATGGCCGCCAAGCGGGCCAAGCTCACCGGCAGCACCGCCGCCGACGCCGGGGCGGCCGCGTGAGCGGCGCGCTCATCCTGGACAGCGAGGGGCTGGCCAAGGCCGTACAACGCGACCGCGAGGTCCACGAGTCTTTCACCGCCGCGCGTGACGCCGATCCTCCGGTGATCACCTCGGCCGCGGTCCGCGTCGAGGTGATCCACCCCCGGATCAACGACGCCGCGCTGAAGTGGACGCTGTCCCGGCTGCGGGTCGAGCCCGTCACTCAGGCCCTCGCCCAGTCCGCCGCCACCCTGCTGCGCGCGGCCGGGCTGCACGGTCACAAGTACGCCATCGACGCGATGCTCTGCGCCACCGCCCTCGCCCAGCCGGGCCGCGTGACCATCCTGACCTCCGACGTCGAGGACGTCACCATGCTCACCGCCGACCACCCGCGCGTGACCGCCGAGAAGATCTGATTCGTGACATCGCGCAGGGCCCGCGCAACGTCGGGGTGCCGACAGCGGGGGTGAGGCGTTGTGGGACGCGGCGGCGCGCCACAGCACGCGGAGGTCAAGGACGCTGACGATCCACGGACCAGAGCTCGTGCACGCCGCCGTCGGCCAGGCGGGCTTCGGTTTACAGCCGGTCGCCGGGGCACAGGACCTTGGGAGGCGCGACTGCTTGTAGGCGGCGGCCTTACTGGACGGCTTCGCGTACACGACAGCCGTTTCGCGGCCCTGGGGCGAATCCGCGCCGCTGGGTGGTAAGGCTCCTGCCGCCGTAGTCCGGGTGCCCACCCACCTTCGCGCCGAGGAGGATGGTTTGTCGGCAGGGCGGGCGGGCGGCGTGGCGGCGTGGATGCTCGTGGGTGTAAGCGCTCCTATCGTCACGCGGTGCGGTGGTGCCACTATGCGGGAGCGGTGGCCCCTTACGTTCGTGTCCTGCGCTGAATCCGGTCGGGCCATTCCGTCGCAGGAGACGAGGTGCGGCGAAGGCTCCCTGGGCGCGGTGGCGCCCAGGGAGCCTTCGGGAGGTCGGTTGTCTTGTACGGAGGACTAGAGCGCGATCCACTCGGTGGAGGTGGTGACCTCCTTCAGGACGTCGGGGAGCGGCTCGATGCCGAGTCCCGGACCCGTCGGGACGTCGAGGTGACCGTCCGCGAGGAGGAACGGCTCCGTGATGTCGGTGGCGAAGTAGCGGTGGGAGCCGGAGGTGTCACCGGGGAGGGTGAAGCCGGGGAGGGCGGCGAGGGCGACATTGGCGGCGCGGCCGATGCCGGTTTCCAGCATGCCGCCGCACCAGACGGGGATGCCGTGGGAGCGGGCGATGTCGTGGATGCGGCGGGCTTCCAGGTAGCCGCCGACGCGCGCCGGCTTGATGTTGATGATCGAGCAGGCGCCGAGGGAGATGGCGGCTGCTGCGTCGGCGGCGGATTCGATGGACTCGTCCAGGCAGATCGGGGTGCGCAGCAGCTTGGCGAGCTGGGCGTGCTGGACCATGTCGTCGTTGGCGAGGGGCTGTTCGATCAGCAGGAGGCCGAAGTCGTCGAGCTTGGCGAGTTGCTGGGCGTCGACGAGGGTGTACGCGGCGTTGGCGTCGACCTGGAGGAGGAGGTCGTCGCCGAAGCGCTCGCGGACGGCGCGGACGGGTTCGACGTCCCAGCCGGGCTCGATCTTCAGCTTGATCCGGACGTAGCCCTCGGAGACGTAACCTTCGACGGCGTCCAGGAGCTCCGGTATTGAGTCCATGATGCCGACGGAGACGCCGCACGGCACGCGGTCGCGGGACGCGCCCAGGTAGGCGCCGAAGGTCTCGCCCGACGTGCGGAGTTGGGCGTCGAGGACGGCGGTCTCCAAGACCGACTTCGCCATGTGGTGGCCGGTGAAGGGTTCCAGGGCGCGGCCGACGGTGGCCGCGTCCACGCCGTCCTTCGGCAGGGCCGGGACGAGGAAGCGGCGCAGGACGTCCTGGGCGCCGTCGACGAACTCGGAGCAGTAGCGGGGCTCCGACATGGCCGCGCACTCGGCCCAGCCTTCCGTGCCGTCGGAGGTGACGACGCGGACGAGCAGGACGTCGCGGCTGGTCTCGACGCCGAAGGAGGTGCGGAACGGGGCGACGAGCGGCATCGCGATCCGGCGCAGTTCGACGCCGGAGATCGTGGTCTTCATGTGCGGGTGACTCCTGGTGAGTGGTTCAGGCGGCGGGGCCGGCGGTGCGGTGGATGACGTAGCTGCGCCGGTCGTGGAATCCGGCAACGCGGGCTCCCTCGGCGAGCAGGCCGCCCAGGGTGTGCCGGACAGCCAGACGCCAGTCGCGGGCGGCGTCCGGGTCCGTACGGCGGAGGGACTCGATGTCGTCGGGGAGGTCAATGAGGACGGTGGCGGCGTCGGTGTGTCCGATCACGGGGTGGCCGTCGTGCTCGCGGACGCCGTGGGCCACGTCGGCGGGCAGCTCGAAGACGTACGGCCCTGCGGGCGCGGTCAGGTCCCAGGCGGTCAGGACGCGGTCGGACTCGTCGCCGCCGTTGATGGCGTCGTCCATGGCGCCGTAGAACGACGTCAGGTACTCCTCGGGTCGGGCCCCGAGTTTGACGAGGTTGAAGTAGGCGTTGCGGCGGATCAGCGGGTCATAGGTCCAGGTGATGCGCTTGATTCCGCGGGCGAGGGCCCACTGGCGCTGGTGCAGTTTGAGGGCGAGGCCGATGCCGCGTCCCATGGCAGTGCCGGTGATGTGGGAGTGCAGGGTGGTGCCGATGGGGTCGCCGAAGAAGGCGACGGACGCGCCGACCAGTCGGCCCTGCTCGTAGGCGCCGGCGACGTAGTTACCCGCGTGCGACAGGGCGCGCATGATTTCCGCGGAGACGGGCGGGCTGTCGGCGTCGGTGCCCCAGATGTGGGCGTAGAGGCGGCTGACGGTGTCGAGGTCCTCCATGGTGTGGAGTTCCCTGAGGTCGAGTGCGTTCACTGCATCGCTCCGACGAGTTCGGCCAGGAGCCGGGCGCGGTCCGGCATGGCGGTGGTGACGACGTGTTCGTGGTCGGCGTGGGCGCCGTCGCCGACGGCGCCGAGGCCGTCGAGGGTGGGGCAGCCGACTCCGGCGGTGTAGTTGCCGTCGGAGGCGCCGCCGACAGCGGCCTGCCGCAGGGGGCCTAGGCCGAGTCGTGGGGCGATGTCGTCGGCCAAGGCGAAGAGCTTGTGGGAGGCGTCCGGGTCCAGGGGCGGGCGGTTGGGGCCGCCGGCGATCCGCAGGCGCGCCTCGGGATCATGCGGCTGCAGGGTCCTGATGAGCTGGTCGACGGCTTCCTGCGCCACTGCCGTGGGGACGCGTACGTCCACGCTGAGGTCGGCGCGGGCGGGCACGGTGTTGTTCGTGGTGCCCGCCGACATCACGGTGGGAGTGACGGTCGTCCCGGGCCCGGTCTCCGCGGTCACCGTGTCGGCGATCCGGCTCAGGGCGAGGATCTGGTGGGCGAGTTCGGTCGCCGCGTTGACGCCCTTCTCGGGTTCCAGCCCGGAATGGGCGGCGCGGCCGTGAACGGTGATGTCGTACAGGGACATGCCCTTGCGACCGGTCTTGAGCGCACCCCCGGGGGCGGACGGCTCCAGGACGAGGGTGGCCGCGCACTGCCGTGCCAGGTCCTCGATGAGGGGGCGGGAGGTGTCCGAGCCGACCTCCTCGTCGCCCGTGATCAGGACGCACACTCCGTCGAGGGAGGGCAGGGAGGCCAGGGCGTGGAACATCTGGACCAGGCCGGCCTTCATGTCGAAGACGCCCGGGCCGCGTGCGATGCCCTGATCCACCGACCAGGGGTGGGTCGTGAGCGAGCCGATCGGCCAGACGGTGTCGTGGTGCCCCAGGAGCAGGATGCGCGGGGCACCGAAGGTCCACTGGACGTGGGTGACGCCGTCGACGACCAGCGTCTGCGGGCGGGCGCCGAGCAGTCGGCTTCCCTGGTCGGCGACCACCTGTGCGCTGCGGGCGACGGCGGCGTGGTCCGCGGAGTACGACTCGCAGGTCACGAGTTCTTCGAGGTCGGCGAGCATGGCGTCGAGGTCGAACGCGCCGTCCGCTCGCAGTGGACGGGGTTCTTGGTCAACCGGCACGGTGGGTCCTCCAGATTGGGATGACCGCCACGCTAGGCAGGCTGGACACGGCCCGGTTGGTGCCGTGGTGACAAGCTGGACGTCCGGTTCGTACTGCGGACCCAACGCCCGCCGGAACGGCTGGTGCCCGGCGGGTCACACGACCGGCCGGTCACCGTTTTAAGGGTTAAACCCAGGTCAGCCCATGTGCTTGGCCATGAGCTGCCGCATGTTCCCGCCGAGGATCTTGAGGATGTGGGCTTCCGGCAGACCTCTGTGGAGCAGCGCCTCGGTCACCAGGGGCATGCCCGCGGGACCCTCGAGCCCAGGGAAGTCGAACATGGGGTCCTCCTCGTCGAGGCTCTCGCAGCAGGGTGGCGTGACGTCGTGCATGACCTCGCGTACGAAGTCGGAGCCGAGGCCGACGTGGTCGATCCCGGCGACCGAGACGATGTGCTCGATGTGGTCGACGATCCGGTCGGTGCTCACCTTCGCCTGGTCGTCGGTGAGGAAGTCCGGTACGAAGTTCACGCACACCACACCACCCGTGGCCGCCACGCCGCGGATCTGGTCGTCGGTGAGGTTGCGGTGGTGGTCGCGCAGGGCTCGGGCGCACGAGTGGGTGGCGATGAGCGGCCGGGTAGCCAGTTCCAGGACGTGTGCGACACCGCTCGCCCCCAGGTGAGAGATGTCGAAGAGCATCCCGAGGCGTTCCATCTCGTGGAGCGCTTCGACGCCGGGTGCGGTCAGCCGGCTGCCGGTGGCGTCCTCTCGGCTGCCGTCGGCGAGCGGGGTGCGTCCCCAGTGGGCGATCGAGGCCATCCGTACGCCCAGCCGGAAGAGGGTGGGAAAGAGTTCGACGGAGGCGTCGATGCCGGGAGCACTCTCCAGGGCGAGGACGAGGGCGATCTTCCCCTCGGCGAGGGCAGCGTCGATATCTGCGCCGTTCAGGCACAGTGCGACCTGGTCGGCGTTGGCCTCGGCGAGGACGTGGGCGCACTCGATCATGCGGAGGGTCTGCCGGAGCGCGCCCTCGGGCCGGTACTGGTCGTCGATGAACACGGGCAGGACCTGGATGTCGATGCCGCCCTCGCGCAGTTGCGGCAGCCAGCGTTCGCGGAAGAAGGAGCCCCAGCGCTTCGGGGGGCGTGCGGCGACGGCCATGAGGAGGTCGTTGTGCGCGTCGGCGACGACGGCACGGTGGTGGAGGTCGTGGGACACGGCGGGCCTTTCGGGCGGTGAAGAGGCGTCCGGCGGCCCTGGAAGGGGTGTGGGGCCACCGGACGCTCGGGAGGAGGAGCGAGTGGCTCAGGCGCGGGCCAGGCGCGGGACCGCGTCGAGCAGGGTGCGGGTGTACTCGTGGCGAGGCGCGCCGATCACGTCCTCGACGGGGCCGGATTCCACGAGCCGGCCGTGGTGCATGACGGCGACGGCGTCGCATACGTACCGGACGACGGCGAGGTTGTGCGAGATGAAGAGCATGGTCAGGCCGAGTTCGCCGCGCAGTTCGCGCAAGAGGTTGAGGACGGCGCCTTGGACGGAGACGTCGAGGGCGGAGGTGATCTCGTCCGCGATGAGGAGTTCCGGCTCGGCGGCGAGGGCGCGGGCGATGGCGACGCGCTGGCGCTGGCCGCCGGAGAGTTCCCGGGGGTACTTGCTCGCGTACGTGGCGGGGAGGGAGACCAGTTCGAGGAGCCGTCCGACTTCCGCCGACCGCTGGGCGCGGGGGACGCGGGTGCCCTCGGCGATGGCGTCGCCGATGCTCATGCGCGGGTTGAGCGAGGAGTACGGGTCCTGGAACACCATCTGTACGCGGCCGCGTGCGACCCCGGAGACGGTTCCGCTGTACGGGGTCAGGCCGGCCACGGCGCGGGCGAGGGTGGACTTCCCGGAGCCGGACTCCCCCACGAGGCCGGTGGCGGATCCCTTCGGCACCTCCAGGCTGACACGATCGACGGCGGTGAAGGAGCCGAAGCGGACGGTGAGTTCGCGGATGTTCACAGGACCTCCCAGCAGGCCACGGAGTGGGTTTCCGTACGGGCGAGCAGCTTGGGGCGGATGGCGCAGCGGGCGGTGGCGAAGGCGCACCGGTCGGCGAAGGCGCAGCCGTCGCCCACGTCGCCGGGCGCGGGCTGGCGGCCGGGGATGGTGGTGAGGGGGCCCGAGCGGTCGGTGTCCATGTCGGGGAGCGAGCCGACGAGGGCGCGGGTGTAGGGGTGGCGGGCGTAGTGGAGGGCGTCGGCGGGGAGTTCCTCGACGATGCGGCCGGCGTACATGACGGCGATCCGGTCGCACAGTTCGCTGACGACGGCGATGTCGTGGGAGATGAACAGGGTGCCGGCCTGCGTCTCGTCGACCGCTTCGCGCAGGACCCGCAGGACCTCGCGCTGGACGGTGACGTCGAGGGCGGTGGTGGGCTCGTCCGCGATGATCAGGCGGGGCGTGTTCATCAGGCCCATGGCGATGACGGCGCGCTGGCGCATGCCGCCGGACAGCTCGTGCGGGTAGCGCTTGGCGACGTCGGCGGGGTCCTTGATGCGGACCCGGTCGAGCCGTTCGACGGCGCGGGCCCGAGCCTCGGTGCGGGTGGCGCCGTCGTGCAGGGTGGCCACTTCGGCGAGCTGGCCGCCGACGCGCAGGGCGGGGTTGAGGGAGCTGGTGGGGTCCTGGAAGACCATCGCGAGCGACGACCCGAGCAGCTTGCGGCGCTCGGAGTCGGTCAGGCCGTCGAGGTCGACCCCGCCGAGCCGCATGCGAGCGCTGCCGGCGAGGCCGGGGTAGGGCACGATCTGCCCGATGGCGGCGGCCGTCATGCTCTTGCCGCTGCCCGACTCGCCGACGAGGCCGACGATCTCTCCCGCGCGGACGGTCAGCGACACCTGCCGTACGGGGGTGATGCCGCCGGGGAAGGCGACGGTCAGGTTCCGTACCTCCAGGACAGCGTCCGGAGCGGGCTCGTCCCGCCGGGGGACCACCACGGGGGCGAGGGGCTTGCCGACCGTTTCGCGGGTGTGGGCGGCCGCCTTGGCGAAGGTGTCGCCGAGCAGCATGAAGCCAAGGCCGGAGAGGCTGACGGCGAGCGCGGGGGCGACGACGACGGACGGGGTGACGTAGACGTGCCCGAAGGCTTCGTTGAGCAGCCGGCCCCAGTCGTACGAGGGTGCCTGGACGCCCATGCCGAGGAAGGACATCGCGGACAGGCCGAGCAGGGCGCCGCCCATGGCCTGAGCGGTGTTGAGGATGAGCGGTTCGGCGATGTTGGGCAGGATGTGGCGGGTGAGGATGCGGTGGCGGGGCACGCGCAGCATGCGGGCCGCCGCGATGTAGTCGGATCCGGCGACGGACGCGGTCATGGTGTGGGTGAGCCGGGCGAACGTCGGTGCGAGGGCGACGCCGATGCCGAGGACGGCGCCCTGGGCGCCGAGGCCGGCGGCGACGGCGGTGAACATGGCGAGCAGCAGGGCGGGGAAGGCCACGAGCAGGTCGACCGTGGCGATCACCGCTCGGCCCGCGCGCCGGGGCAGGATCTGCGGCAGGGTGCCGAGCAGGATGCCGGTGACGGTGCCGATCAGGGTGGCCAGGAAGGCGAGGCCCAGGGTCAGCCGGGTGGCGACCAGGGTCCGGGCGAGCAGGTCACGGCCGAGGGCGTCGGTGCCGAGCAGGTGCGAGGCGGAGGCTCCCTGGCTGATCTCCTTCGGGTTCATCCGGGTGGCGGCGTCCTCCCAGATCGGCGGGCCGACGATGGCGAGGAGAACCATGAGGGCGACGATCACGGCGCCCAGCAGACCGGCGGGGTTTCTCAGCAGACGGCTCATCAGCCCTCCCTGCGGGTGGAGGCAGACGGAGTGGACAGAGTCGACTTGGGGTCGAGGATCCCGAGCAGGATGTCGACGAAGAAGTTGACGACGAGGACGAGCGCGCCGTAGACGAGGATCATCGCCTGCGCCACGGGGTAGTCCTTCTGGGTGATGGCCTCGACGGTGCGCAGGCCGAGTCCGGGCCAGGCGAACACGTTCTCGACTAGCACGCTGCCGGTGATCAGCCCGCTGAGCAGTAGGCCGCCCATGGTCAGGGTCGCGGTCAGGGTGTTGGGCAGCAGGTGGACGGCGTACAGCCGCCAGGCGGGCAGCCGCTTGGCGTGGGCCAGGCGCATGTAGTCGGTGTCGAGTTCGCGCAGGGTCTCGACGCGCGCCAGGCGGGCGATCATCGCCGCCGGGGCGATGGCGAGAGCCGTCACCGGCAGCACGAAGGAGGCGGGCCCGGTGAGACCGGCCGGCGGGAACAGGCCGAGCCCGAGAGCGAGGACGAGCAGCAACGCCAGACCGTACAGGTACTCGGGGATGGCGACGGCGGCACCGGTGAGGGTGGTGAACGCGCTCTCGGTGCCCCTCCGACGTCCGTTGTGGGTGCGGACGGCGGCCCACAGGCCCAGCGGCACGGCCACGGCCAGAGCGGTGAGGGTCGCCAGGAAGGCGAGGGCCAGGGTGTTGGGGAGGCCCTGGCCGATGATGTCGGTCACCGGCTGGGAGCTGAAGAAGGAGGTGCCGAGATCGCCGGAGAGCAGCTGCCGCACATAGTCCGTGAACTGGGTGACGAGCGGCTCGTCGAGCCCGAGTTCGCTCCTGCGCTGGTCGACGAGTTCCTTCGGCGCGGTCGGGCCGAGCATCTGGCGCAGCGGGTCGCCGGGGATGAGGTGGATCATCGCGAACGAGGCGACGACGAGCACGGCGAGGGAACCGGCGAGTCGGAGCAGATGCCGGGCGAAGAAGCGCGGGGTCAGTCGCCGGGGGCGGCGCGGCGACGCGGCAGTGGCGGTGGGCGCTTCGTGCGGGGTGAGCACGTCGGATGGGGTGGTCACTTCTGTCCTCCCGTCATCCGGATCGACGTCGGGTCGAAGAGGCCCGACGTGATGCGGAAGGTGGCGTTGTGGGCGGCGATCGTGACGGTCTTGTCGACGACGGGGACAATGTCCGCGCTGTCGAGGAGCGCGTGTTCCGACCTCTCCCACAGGGCGCAGCCGGCGGCGCCGGGGAGCCTGCTCGCCTCGGCGGTGAGCCGCTCGTAGGTCTTGTTGGTGAGGTGGGCGAAGTTGCCGCCGTCGGGGGTGAAGGGGCCCGACAGCGCGCCGAGCAGCTGGGTGGGCAGCGTGACGCCCAGCGGCGCCCAGTTCACGTCCCAGTCCTGGGTGACCGCTTCCACCTCGCCGTACGCGGCGTCGGACAGAGCCCGCAGCCGGACGTCGACGCCGACGTTCTTCCACGACTCGGCCAGGTACTCGGCCGCGGCGGCCATCGTCTCGCCCGACGACGTGCCATAGATCATGCGCAGGGTGAGCCGCTTCCCTTCCTTCATGCGGAATCCGTCGGGGCCGCGGCGCCACCCTGCGGCGTGGAGCGCCGATCCGGCCGCGTACGGGTCGAAGGTGGGCAGGTGGCCGGCGATGGTGTCGCCAGGGCAAGGCTTCGGTTCCATGACCAGCCCGGTGGGGGTGCGGCCGGTCCCGCCGGTGGCGATTGCTCCGAGCGATTCGAAGTCGACGGCCTGGAGCAGGGCCTTGCGGACTGCCGGGTCGCTTCCCGGGTGGCCCTTGCCCTGGTGGAAGAAGAACTCCTGTGTGCCGTTGGCCTGGTCGGTGGTGGTCACCCCGGGGATGTTCGTGATGCGGGCGCGGTCGGGGCCGGCGAGCTGTGCACCGTTCAGCTGGTGGGAGAGCAGCAGGTTGGCGGTCGTCGCCTCGCTGCCGACGACCTTGAGCACGACGGAACCGGGCATGGCGGCGTCGGCGGTGGTCGCCCCGCCCGGTCCCCAGGCGTAGTCGTCGCGCTTGGCGAAGGTGTAGCTCTGGTTCGGCTCGGCGGAGGTGAGCCGGAAGGGGCCCGACCCGGAAGTGCCGGTCTGGAGCAGACCGCGGTCCTTCAGACCGGCTCCGCAGACGATGAACAGGTAGCGGGTGCTCTGCAGGGTGAAGGCGAACGGCTCCGACGTGGAGAGCGTCACCGTGCGGGCGCTGTCGTCCGCCTTCGCGGTGAGGCCCTCGGGGACCACGACGCCGTACGCGGGCGACTTGGTGGCCGGATCGGTGATGTGGGCAACGTTCGCGGCGACGGTGCTCGCGGTCACGGGGCTGCCGTCGGCGCAGGTGACGTCACGGCGCAGGGTGAAGGTGACGGAGGCGGGCTTGACCTCCCACTTCTCGGCGAGCCCGGAGACGATCCGGCCGTCGGGCCCGGCGTGCACCAGGGTGTCGTACGCGAGCGACAGCGCGGTGTACGTGGTGGTGTTCTGGACCTGGGCGGGGTCGAGCAGTCCGGGGTCGCTCTTGATCGCGAAGCTGAAGGCATCACCGCCGGACGATCCGGCCTGGACGACGCTGCCACAGCCGGCCGCCAGCAGGGACACCGCCAGACAGGCGGACAGCGCCTTGGCTCTCTTCATCGAGGGCATCGGGGGCTTCATAGGGGGACTCCTTGGGGCGGGAGAGTTGCCCTACAGTCGCGGCTGGTGGCCGGAATTGATTCAGTCGGGGCGACGAAAGCCGCTGGGCCTGTTGGGTGGGGGATCCCAAGTCGGGCGGCGACCGCGAAGACACGACGGCCCCGGACCGCGGGAGAAGCGGTCCGGGGCATGGCAGGTCCGTACGGAGGGGTGACAGGCACGGGTGGCTCGTTCACGTCCGGCTACGGAGGTGGTCGACGGCGATCCTGGCGGCGCGGCCGATCGCACGGTCCGCGAGGGGCTGCCGGGTGGCCGCCGTCGAGGTCCGCAGGAAGACGCCCACGGCGTACCGCTTGCCGTCGGGGTACTCGATGACGCCGGCTTCGTTGCGTACGGCGAAGTCGGTGCCGGTCTTGCCTGCGAGCCGCACACCCGCTTCGGGGAAGCCGGAGACCAGGCGGTGCTGCCACACCTGTTGGCTCATGATGTCGCGGACTTCGGCGCAGGCTGCCGCCGGACCGGCTTCGTCGCGCCAGATGGCGGCGAGGAGCGCGGTCACCTCGCGGGGCGTGCTCGAAGGGCTGGTGCCGGGGGCGCAGGCGCGGAGGGCGAGGAGCCGTTCGTCGGGGATGCCGGTCAGCTGGTCGTCGATGGAGCGGTCCGGCGCGAGGCCGAGTTCCTGGCGGATGTCGTCGTCCAGGGCGGCGGAGGAAGAGAAGCCGAAGCCCTTGAAGCCCAGATCGTCCAGGGTGGCGCGGACCCGGTCGGGGCCGACGACGTCCAGGAGCAGGTCGGTCGCGGCGTTGTCGCTGATCGTCATCATCATGAAGGCGAGGTCGCGGGCGCTCATCTCGACGTCGTACGCGCAGCCGTCCGTACCGCTGCCGCCGGCCCGGTAGGCGGCCGTGACCGTGTGGCGCCGGGCCGGGTCGAGCTCTCCGGCCGCCACCTGGCGGGCGTACTCGAGCGCGATGGGGATCTTGAAGACGGAGGCGAGCACGACCTGGGTGTCGGCGCCGTGGCCGAGCTCGGCACCCGTGTCGAGGTCCCGGGCGTGGACGTACCCTTCGACACCGGCCTGGGTGAAGGCGGACGCGAGCAGGGTGCGGGGCCGATCGGCCCCGGCCGACCGCGCTGCGGCTGTGGTCATGTCGTCTTCTCCTGACGGGTGGTGGCGGCGGCTGGTGCCCGGCGCAGGTGGTCGACGGCGGTCCGTGCGGCGCGGCCGATCGCGGCGTCGGCGGCCGGGTTGCGGCCGCCGAGGTCGGGGGTGCGCAGGAAGACCGCGACGGCGTAGCGGCCGCCGTCGGGGTACTCGACGACGGCGGCTTCGTTGAGAACGCCCCATAGAGAGCCGTTCTTGGCCGCGACGCGCACGTCGGGCTCGAAGCCGGCGATGAGGCGATGGGTGGACAGCTGATGGCTCATCAGCTCGCGGACCTCGGCGCAGGCTTCGGCGGGGCCGGCCCGGTCGCGCCAGACCGCCGTGAGCAGGGAGGTGATCCCCCGCGGTGTGCTGGACGCGGATCGGGTGGGGTCGAGCATGGCCAGGCCCCTGATCCGGTCCTCGCTCACCCGGTCCAGCTGGGCGTCGATGTCGCCGTCCGGGTCGAGGCCGAGTTCCGCCCAGACCGGGTCCCACAGATCGCGGTAGCGCCCGACCGGCAGGTTCGGGCAGCCCAGTTCGGCGGCCACGGCGCGTACCCGGTCCGTGCCGAGGATCTCCATGAGCTTGTCGGTGGCCGCGTTGTCGCTCATGGAGAGCATGAAGAAGGCGAGGTCGCGGGTGCTCATGGTGACGTCGTGCTGGCAGCTGTCGGTGCCGATGCCGCCGCCTTCGCGGTTGGCGGCGGTGATGGTGTGGCGGGCGGCCCGGTCGAGGGCTCCGGCCGCCACCTGGCGGGCGTACGCGACTGCGACGGCGATCTTGCGGATTGAAGCGACGATGACGGGAGCGTCGGCACGGAGGGCGACCTCGCGAGCGTCACCGTCACCGTCGATGTCGCGGGCGTGGACGAAGCCCTCGACTCCGGCTTCGTCGAAGATCACCTGGAGGCGAGAGGTCACCTCGTCAGCGGCGGACGGTGGTGCCATGGGGGTTCCAATCATGCGTGGATGGGGTCAGCCGGTCTTCGGGGTGGCACGGCCGCTGTAGTGGAGGTACGAGGGGCCGTCGGGGCGCTGCTCGAACACCACCGCGTCCCAGATCGAGTCCCCTTCGTCGCGGCCGACGAAGGTCGTCGCGTCGACGGCGACGAGGTCCAGGGTGCGGGAGCGGGCGAGGCCCACGAGGATGCCGGTCGGCTCGGTGCGCAGGCTCAGTCGGCCCTCGTCCGCCGTAACGTGGGTCCTGCTGCCGGCGCGCTCGTACACGCCGGTGAAGGGGGCGACGTCAACGTGGACGGGCTGCTCGGGCGGGGCGATGGGGGCGGGGACGTCGATCGCGTGGAGCTCCCGGAGCAGCTCTGTGGCCAGCCGATGCTGGAACTCGACGCTCCGGCCACCGTTGATCAGCGCGGCGACGACGGTCCCGAGTTCGGGCAGCACCCAGAGGGCGGCGTGCTGGCCGATGGTGTCGCCGGTGTGGGAGACGACCTCGTGACCGTCCCACTCGTCCAGGCTCCAGCCGATGCCCCACTGCCGTCCCCCGGCATGCGGATTGGGCAGGTCGACCTGCGCCCGGCGCAGTGCGGCCGGGTCCGCGAGGAGCGCGCCCGGAGTGAGGTGGGCACGGCCGAAGGAGACCACGTCGGCGGCACGCGCGCAGATGAGGCCCGCGGGACCGACGGACCGGGGCAGCCCCCACTGCGGCACCACGGCGCCCTGCTCGTCGTGGCCGACGGCTGCGCCGAAGCGCAGGACATCCTCGGGCAGCGTCCAGGTGTGGGTCAGTCCCAGCGGCTCGCAGATCTGCTCCCGCAGGGCCTGGTCCCAGACCGTGCCAGTGAGCCGCTCGACGACCCGGCCGGCGATGACGAATCCGGAGTTGCAGTACGAGTGGGAGTCCCCGACGGGGAAGGTCTGCTCCAGGTCGGCGCACGCCTCGACGTAGCGCCGCAGGCAGTCGTCGCCGCGTCCGGTGTCCAGGAACAGGTCGCCGTCGATGCCCGAGGTGTGGGTGAGCAGGTGGCGCAGGGTGATGGCGGCCGTTGCTTCCCGGTCCAGTACTCGGAATTCCGGCAGGATCTCCGCGACGGGGGTGTCCAGGGTGACGCGGCCGTCTTCGACCAGGAGCATCAGCTGGGTCGCGGTCCACGCCTTGGTGACCGAACCGATCTGGAACAGCGAGTCGGTGCGTACGGGCGCCCCGGCGGCGGTGTTGAGGACACCGGTGGCGCACTCGTGCACCTCACCGTCGTACCAGAACGCGACGCTCGCGCCGGGGACCTCGGAGTCGGCGGCCAGCGCCGCCAGGCGACGCGCCCAGTGCTCGATGTCGACCTTCACGCACGTCCTCCGGGTGGCTCGATGCGGCTCCTTGAACTTGGCGGGAATCGTACGTGCGGAGCACCCCCGAACGGTTCGTCCTCGGATACGAAGATGCAGGTCGGAGCTTGGTCCTGCGGACGACTCCGGGGGCGGTGGGCCTTCCTAGGGTGGCGAGCACCCGACGTACGAGGAGACGAGACGACGATGCCGCTGATCGAGCGCGACGACTGCGCACTGGTGATCATCGATGTGCAGACCGATTTCTATCCGCCCAAGCGGCTGGACGTGGACCGGCAGCGGTTCCACGACATGGTGCGGCGCATCGCCTGGATCACGTCCGTGGCCGACCGCCTGGGCATCCCGGTCGTGGTGACCGAGGAGGATCCCGACACCAGCGGCCACACCGTGCCGGAGATCCGCGAGGTGCTGCCGGCCAAGGCGGTCACCCTGCCGAAGAACACCTTCGCCGTGTGGGACAACCCGGACATCGCCGCCGCGATCGAGGCCACCGGCCGTACGACCATGATCCTCGTCGGCATCGAGACCGACATCTGCGTGGCGCACTCGGCGATCCAGCTGCACCACGCCGGCAAGCGCGTCGTGGTCGTGGACGACGCCGCCTACTCCCCCGGCCAGGCCCACGAGCGCGGCCTGCGGCGCCTTGCGTCCCGAGGCATCGAGACGCTGTCGACGAAGGAGCTGTTCTACGACTGGGTGCGCACCATCCAGGACGCGGACGCCTTCCACGACACCCACAAGGACCTGACGGTCCCGCCGGGCGTCCGTCTCTGACTCCGAACGGGGCGGCTCTCAGTCGAGCCGGGCGGCGGGACCCGTTTCGGTCTCGCCGCCGTTCTGCGTCTGCCCCGGGCCCAACAGGCGCAGCTGCAGCATCGCGGCGAACCTCGCCGCCGGATCCTGAAGGTCGATCTCGCCCACCTCGGACACCCTGCGGATCCGGTAGCGGAAGGTGTTGGGGTGGACGAACACGCTCGCGGAGGCGGTGATCACGTCGCCGAATGCGTCCAGCCACGCCCGCAGGGTCTCGACCAGGTGGGCGTTGTGCTTGGCGTCGTACGACATGAGGCGGGCGAGGGGCCCTGAGAGCTCGTCGCGGTTGGCGACGGCCAGGTCTCGCATCTCGATGAGCAGGGCGTCGACGTACACATCGGCGATGGAGGCGGCGCGCTTCCCGGTCCGGCCGGTGAACAGCACGCGCAGTGCCCGGTCGGCGTTGGCGCGGGAGCGCGGGAGCGCGGCGGGCTCCTCGGCGACCGAGCCGATCCCGATGACGGCGCCGGTCCGCTCTCCGGTGCGGGCCAGGAAGTTCGAGGCCACCTGCAGGGCACGCTCGCGGGCGTGGGCGGTGTCGCCGGGCACGGGGAAGAGCGCGTACGCCACGTCGCCGAGCAGGGCCACGGCGGAACGCGGCTGTACGGCGGTGAGGTGGACGGCCAGGGCCGAGGCGAGGCGCTGGCGCTCGGCCGTGACGTGGGCGTGGTCCTCGCCCCGCTCGGGAGCGAGGCCCATGGCCATGACCAGGGTCGGTTCGTCGACGAGCCCGAGCCGGCCGAGTGCCTCGACCGCTCCGGCCCCGCCTTCCAGCGTGGTCGTGACGAGGTCGGCGCGCAGCCGGTTCTCGGCGTCCGTGCCCGCCCGGAAGCGGAGCATGTGGAGGGCCACGAGCTTCGCCGCCTCCAGGAACGCCTGCTCCCGCTCCGGAGTGAGGGGCTTGCGCAGCGCCGCCCACACCGATCCGAGGAACTCGTCCCCGGCCCGGACCGCCACCGCCACCCGCGGCAGCGCCACCTCCTCGCCGAGAGTCGGCGGGGGAACGTGCACCAGGCCCTCGCTGCGGTACAACTCCTTGAAGACGCCGTGCTCCTCGTGGTGGCGCAGATAGCGTTCGGGCACCTGGCGGGCCAGGATGCTCTCCACGCGGGGGGCGTCCGCCTCGTCCTGCCGGCCGGAGAACGCGAGGATGCGGGAGCGGCGGTCCTCGATGGTGATGGGGGCGTCGAGCAGGGTGGCGATGGCGTTGGCCAGGGCGAAGAGGTCCCCGGACGGCACGCCGCCGAGAGTCTGCTCCTCGCCCTCGCGAGCGTCGCCGACGTCGCCTTCGGCGAGCTGGGTGCGCAGCATCGCCGCCAGCTGCGACCAGGACGCGCCGCGGGTCAGGGCGAGCAACGCGACACCGGTCTGGTTCACGACCGGTTCCAGCTCGTCGGCGTCGTCGACGGGGCCGCGGACGACCAGGGCAGTGGCCCCGAGCGCGGCGAGGTACCGCAGCAGCCGACCGATCTCGTCCGTGCCGTGCACACCGACGCCGAGGACGATGGCGTGCTCCGGATAGTGCTGCTCGTCGTACGGATCGTGGATGCCGACGCCGCCGATCTCCCCGGCCGCGTCGGGGTCGCCATACAGCAGATCCAGGAGGGTGTGGCCGAAGTCCTCCAGCACCCGGCTGAGGCTCCGGGCAGGGTGCGTCGACATGTGCCTGATCATCTCCGCAGGTTAGGACGTGCGCAGCCCTGCGATGTGGTACGTCAGAACGAGGGTACGTCAGCCCGTTCGTACCCCGGTACGAACGGCCTTGCCGGCGTCCCACAGGCGGGCGACGGCGGCTTCGGCGAGGGCGTCGGTCGAGTCCACCAGCGGGAGCATGCGGGCCGCCGCCTCGCTGATCAGCGGGATCTCCGTACAGGCGGCGATCGCCGCCTGGGCACCCTGGTCCTTGAGGCTCTCGGCCGCCGCGGCGATCCAGTGCTCGGGCTCGGCGGAGTCCGTACCGCCCTTGACCGCACGGATCGCCGCGTCCACGTACGCCTCCTGCACGGGGGCGGGGACCTGGACCACGTCGAGCCCGAGCCGGGCGCCGGCCCGCTCGTACAGCCCGCTCACTCGCGTCCCGCGGGTCGCGAGGACTCCCACCCGCTCGAGCCCGGGCGTGCGACGGGCCGCCGTCTCCAGGGCGGCCCGGATCATGTCGAGGACCTCGACGCCGGTCGCCTTGGACAGCTGCTCGACGTAGGCGTGCGCGGTGTTGCAGGGGACGGCGATACAGGTGACCCCCGCGCGCTGGAGCCAGCGGGCGCCCTCCACGAGGGCGGGGACGGGGGACGGCCCGTCCCCGAGCAACGCCGCGGTCCGGTCCGGGACGGCGGGATCGGCCCACATGACGACGGGCAGATGCGTCTGGTCGGAGCCGGCCGGGGTGCGTTCGACGACCCGGCGGTAGAAGTCGGCCGTGGCGAGCGGCCCCATCCCGCCGAGGATGCCGAGGGTCGGGCGGGTGACGTGACGCATGGGGGGGCCTTTCGCTGTTCCCGCCGTCGTCCGCCGGGGCCTCCCGTGATCGTGGTCCGCCCGGATGCTCCGGGTGTCGTCGTCGGCTCCACAAACTTCCGTCCGTCTTGGTACGGGGAACCGGACGGCTCCTCGCCTGGCGAAGGATTCGGCCGCGCGGACGAAGTGGGCAGGTCAGAGCTGTGGCGGAGGCCGAACTCCTCGACACGGGCCCCGGGTTTCACTGACCACCGGCCCCGTCTTGGGCCGCTGATCGTCAACGCGAAGGTCCACCATGCACACGTACGACCCTGCCCTCACCGACCTCGTCGTCGCCTCACTGCGCGACCGCCTCCTGAACCGGCCCGCCCTCAACCAGCCGGGCGAGGCGGACAAGCTCGACCGGGTCCTGGCAGGGCTCATCGGAGCCGAGGGCAACGATCCGGGGGAGGTCCTGCGGCTGTGGACCGAGCAGCTGGCGCCCACCGTGATCGCGGTCGACAGCCCCCGCTTCCTGTCGTTCGTCCCCGCCGCCCCCACCCAGGCCGCCGTCCTCTTCGACATGCTCGTCTCGTGCTCGTCGATCCAGGGCGTCTCGTGGCTGCTCGCCTCCGGCCCCGTCGCCGCCGAGAACCAGGTACTGCGCCTGCTCGCAGACCTCGCAGGGATGCCGGCCGACGCCGGCGGCTGCTTCGTCTCCGGCGGCTCGGCCGGGAACCTCTCCGCCCTGGTCACCGCCCGCGACACGGCCCGTCGCCTCCGGGGCCTCGGACCGTACGACCGCGTCCGGTTCGCCGTGTCGGACCAGGCCCACTCGTCCATCGGCAACGCCCTGCGCATCATCGGCGTCGCACCCTTCGTGGTGCCGACCGTGGACCACCGCCTGACCGGCCCCGCCCTGCGCGCCGCGCTTCTCGCCGATGCCGACCCGTCCGATGTCATCGGGGTGGCGGCCACCGCGGGCACGACCAACGCGGGCATCGTCGACGACCTGGCGGGAATCGCCTCCGTGGCCCGGGACGTCGACCTGTGGCTCCACGTCGACGGCGCGTACGGCGGCGCCGGCCTCCTCGCCCCGAGCGTCCGGGACCGCTACCGGGGCATCGAGCACGCCGACTCCTTCGTCATCGACCCCCACAAGTGGCTCTTCGCCCCCTTCGACTGCGCCACCCTCCTCTACCGTGACCCGCGCCTGGCCGGAGCGGCCCACACCCAGGACGCCTCCTACCTCGACGCACTGCACACCGACGACGACACCCAGTGGAACCCCAGCGACTACGCCCACCACCTCAGCCGCCGCGCCCGCGGCCTCCCGCTGTGGTTCTCCCTCGCCGTCCACGGCACCCATGCCTACAGCGAGGCCATCGAGAAAGCCCTCACCCTGGCCCGCGACACGGCCGCACTCATCCGAAGCACCCCGTACCTCGAACTCATCCGCGAACCCGAGCTCTCCGCCGTCCTCTTCCGCCGTATCGGCTGGACCACCGAGGACTACACGGAATGGTCAGCCCGCCTCCTCGCCGGCCAGACCGCGTTCGTCGCACCCACCGGCTGGGAAGGCGAGACCGTCGCCCGATTCGCCTTCCTGCACCCGGATACCACCCTGGAAATCGTCGACGAAATCGTGGGGACCATGGCCTGAGTTCCTGTGACACCACAACGGGAAGCCCACATCGGCCGCTCCTTCGAAGGAATCCCCGGGAAGCACCCACCGATTACCACCAGGGCTGACAGCATCTGCCCCGTAAATGCCAATCACGGGAGGGGCGAGCCATTGGAGCGGCAGGTCAATGAGCGGCAACTCGCCGTGCTGAAGTGGGTAGAAGCCGGGTGCCCTGCCGATGCATGGGAGACCAGCTCCTACAAGACCACCTGCCAGGCGTTGGTGCCCGGGCGGGTACGAGATCAACCTCGTCGGCATCCCCGCCTGGCGCCTCGCCGTCCTCGAACCCGTCCCCGTTCGCTCCCGGCTCACACGGCCGCACACCGTGGTCCGGGCCATGCAGAACGAACAACAGCCACTGGGCCTCACGAAGCCCGTCCAAGGACGTGCCCTCCGGCTCGTCCAGGCGCTGATCACCGCTGCCGAGGCCGATGGACATTCCAGTTCAGCAGGACAGACCGGCTTCGCGCCCCCGTCTCATCGCCGCCGCAGGGCATCTCCCCACTTCGCCATCACCGCACAGGGCCAGACCGTGGGGTTCCTTGTCCTCCAGGAGCAAGACCGGACCGAACACGTCGCCACCGAGAAGGAACTCGCCGCGGCCAAGAAGGACTCCTGGGCCAGGATCCCCCGCTTCGACTACACCCCGTCCGAACGGCTCCGCTTCGTCCTCAGCGGCGGCCAACCGCACCGGGCGAGCGAATGGTCCGACACCCCCGGCCGCCCCCTCGAAGACCAGCTCGCCGAGATCGCCCAAGAAAACACCCTCCGCGGCGAAGCCGCCGAACGCAGACGCCTGGACGAAATCGAAGCGGCACGCCAGAAGCGCATCCGCTGGGAAGCCGCCATGGAAGAAGCCCGAATCCGGTATGCCGAGGCGTACCGCGTCAGCCACTTCGAGGCGCAGGAAGCAACATGGCGCCACGCCGCTCGACTGACGGAGTACGTGAGCGCCGTACGCACCCGGGTCGAGGCCATGCCCCCAGGCCAGACCAGGACCAAAGCCGAAGCCTGGATCGACTGGGCAGCAGCCCGCGTGGAGCGTCTCGACCCACTGAACACGCCGCCCCGGCTGCCCGACATTCCCGAGCCACGCCCCGACGACCTGAAGCCCTTCCTCGGGCACTGGAGCCCTACGGCCCCACCTACTGACGCCCGCTCCGCCACAACTCCGGCCCGCCGAAGTACGGCGGCAGCGCGCCTGCCACCGCAATCAGCGGCGCCCGAACCCGGCGAAATTTTCTTCAGGTTCCGCAAAACCAGCCCTCGGGAGCGCGCCTCCCAGCCGACGTGACCTGCACGATCAGGCAGGTGACGCCTCGTCAGAACGAGCGCCATTTGAGCGTCACGAGCGTCATTTCAGCGTCAAGATATCGCCCGTAACGCCCGCAGCGCACATAATGCGCACGCTTAAAACCGCAGGTCAGGAGCCCTTTGCGGCCGGTTCGAGGATGGCGACGCACTCCACGTGATGCGTCATCGGGAACAGGTCGAACGCCCGCAGCGTCCGCACCTTGTAGCCGTTGGCCGCGAAGTACGCCAGGTCGCGGGCCAGTGCCGCCGGGTCGCACGCCACGTAGGCGATGCGGCGGGCGCCCAGGGTGGACAGGTGCTTGACCGTCTGCTTGCCGGCTCCCGCGCGGGGCGGGTCCAGGACGATCAGGTCGACGTTCGTGATGCCGGTGCGCGGCAGGACCTGTTCGACCTTGCCCTGCTCGATGCGGACGCGCTCGAAGCTCTGCAGGTTGTGGCGGGCGTCCTCCACCGCGCGCTTGCTGGTCTCGATGCCGAGCACCGCGCCCTGGTCGCCCACCCGGTCGGCGATCGCGCCCGCGAAGAGGCCGACGCCGCAGTAGAGGTCGAGGGCCGAGTCGCCCTTGCGGGGCAGCAGGCCCTGCATGACGGCGCGCATCAGGGTGTCCGCGGCCTGCGGGTGCACCTGCCAGAACCCGCCCATGCCGACGCGGTACGTACGCCCGTCCGCCCGCTCCCGTACGAAGGCGCGGCCGTGCACCCGGTGCACTCCGCCGTCCTTCTCCTCCACGCGCAGGACCGAGACCGGCTTGTCGAGCTCGACAAGCGGGAGGCGGCCGCCCGGGCGCGGGGTCAGCACGACCTGGCGGTCGTTCGAGCCTGTGGCCGCGATCGCCTCGACCGACGCCATCTGGGGCCAGTCCTGCTGCTCGATGCCCAGCTCACTGACGCCCGGCGCCGCGATCATGCAGTGGTCGATCGGCTGCACCTCGTGCGAGCGGTGCTTGCGCAGGCCGACGCGGCCGTCGGCGTCCACGGCGTACTGCACGCGCGTGCGCCAGGCGGGGACCTCGCCCTGCGGGAGCTTGTCGCCGGGCGCCGGCATGACGGTGCCGTCCCAGCCCGCCTCCTCGGGCGTGAGGCCCGCGAGGCGCATGAGCTGCTCCGCGATCACCTCGCCCTTGAGCCTGCGCTGCGCGCCGGGCTTGGCGTGCTGCCAGTCGCAGCCGCCGCATTTGCCCGGTCCGGCGTACGGACACGGGGCCTCGATGCGGTCCTTCGACGCCTCGAGGACCTCGACCGCGTCGGCGCGCAGGTAGCGGGAGGACTCGTCGCCGTCCGTCACGCGGGCGCGGACCTTCTCGCCGGGCAGCGCGTGCCGTACGAACAGCACCCGGCCCTCGTCCGTGCGCGCGATGCAGTGGCCGCCGTGGGCGACCGGGCCCACCTCGACCTCGTACTCGGTCCCGACGAGGGAGTCGGCCGGCTCGGCCGGCTGCGCGGCTTCCTTCGAGTCCTTGGGTACTGACTGCATGACGGGGTGACTCCAGGGATCAAAGGGGTACGGCCGGACTTCAGCCCACCAGTCTACGTGGGTGTCGTCCGGCCGTTCACCACAGCGAAGCCGGGAAGGAGCGAAGCCGGGAAGGAGGTCAGCGCTTGCCGCCGCTGTTCTCCTTCGGGCGGCGGTCCACCGGACCGCGCCGCACCGCACCGGGCGCGTTCCACTCCTGGCGCCTCTTCGCCCGCTCCTTGGCGAGCTCCGAGGACTGCAGCTGGTACGGCACCGACGTCACCATGACGCCCGGGGTGAACAGCAGCCGGCCCTTCAGCCGCAGCGCGCTCTGGTTGTGCAGCAGGTGCTCGTACCAGTGGCCGACCACGTACTCCGGGATGTAGACGCTGATCGCGTCCCGCGGACTCTCCCGCCGCAGGCCCTTCACGTAGTCGATGATCGGCCGAGTGATCTCGCGGTACGGCGAGTCCAGGATCTTCAGCGGCACGTTGATCCCGCGCCGCTCCCACTCCTCCTTCAGCGCCTTCGTCTCGGCCGGGTCGACGCTGATGCTGAGCGCCTCCAGCTTGTCGGAGCGCGTCAGCTTGGCGAAGGCCAGGGCCCGCAGCGTGGGCTTGTGGACCTTGGACACCAGGACGATGGAGTGGACGCGCGAGGGGCGCACGCTGTCGTCGGAGGGGCCCTCGTCGGCGGCGATCTCCTCCGCGACCCGGTCGTAGTGCTTACGGATCGCACTCATCGTCCCGTAGAAGATCACCATGCCGAGCAGCGCGACCCACGCGCCGTGCGTGAACTTCGTGGCCAGAACGACGACGAGCACGAGGCCCGTGAAGAACGCGCCGAACGTGTTGATCGCCCGCGAGCGGATCATGCGGCGGCGCGTGGCCTGGTCCTTCTCGGTGCGCAGGTGGCGGTTCCAGTGCCGGACCATGCCGATCTGGCTGAGCGTGAAGGAGACGAAGACGCCGACGATGTAGAGCTGGATCAGCTTCGTCGAGTCGGCGCCGTAGATCCAGACCAGCAGGATGGCCGCCCCGGCGAGCAGCACGATGCCGTTCGAGAAGGCGAGGCGGTCGCCGCGGGTGTGCAGCTGGCGCGGCAGGTACCGGTCCTGCGCGAGGATCGAGCCGAGCAGCGGGAAGCCGTTGTACGCCGTGTTGGCGGCCAGGAAGAGCACCAGCGCGGTGGCCGCCGCGAGGAGGACGAAGAAGAAGGTCCCGTCACCGAAGACGGCCGCCGCGACCTGGGAGATCACGGGGTCCTGTACGTAGTCCGGTCCGACGGCGACGCCGTTGTGGAGCAGGTCCTTCGCGGGGTTCTCGGCCATCTTGACGTCGGTGGCCATCGCGAGACCGATGATGCCGCAGAACATCGTGACGGCCAGGCCGCCCATCAGCGCCAGCGTCGTGGCGGCGTTGCGGCTCTTGGGCTTGCGGAAGGCCGGGACGCCGTTGCTGATCGCCTCGACGCCCGTGAGCGCCGCACAGCCGGAGGAGAAGGCGCGCAGCAGCAGGAAGACGAGCGCGAAGCCGGCCAGGCCCTGGTGTTCGGGCTTGATCTCGAAGTCGGAGGTGGGGGCGTGCATGGTGTCGTCCATGACCATGCCGCGGTAGGCGCCCCACGCGATCATGAGGAAGACGCCCGCCACGAAGACGTACGTGGGGATAGCGAAGAGCTTGCCGGACTCCTTGACCCCGCGCAGGTTCATGAGCGTCAGCAGCACGATGATGCCGATCGCGCACAGCACCTTGTGCTCGACGACGAAGTGGATGGCCGAACCGAGGTTCTCCACGCCCGACGAGATCGACACGGCGACCGTGAGGACGTAGTCGACGAGCAGGGCGCTGGCGACGGTGAGGCCGGCCCTGGGGCCGAGGTTGGTGTTGGCGACCTCGTAGTCGCCGCCGCCGCTCGGGTACGCGCGCACGTTCTGGCGGTACGAGGCCACCACGGTGAACATCAGCACCACGACGGCGACCGCGATCCACGGGCTGAAGTGGTACGCCGACACACCCGCGATGGAGAGCACCAGGAGGACTTCGCCCGGTGCGTACGCCACGGAGGAGAGCGGGTCGGAAGCGAAGACGGGGAGCGCGATGCGCTTGGGGAGAAGGGTCTCCCCCAGCTTGTCACTGCGCAGGGCCCGGCCGATCAGGATCCGTTTGGGCACGTCGGTCAGTTTGGACACGCAGAGGATCGTAAGCGTTCGAAATGGGCATCGCCCACCCACCACCCCCCACCACGGAATCTCCGTTGGGTGCGGCCGTCTCCCCGCCTTCGCCACACTCCGGCGGCCCGGAGCAACCCGGAACGGCCCGCGGGACGTCCTACGTGATCGATGACGCGTTCGGCGTTGCCGCTACGGTGGACGAAGACAGGGGTGAGGCAGCGGCGGGCACGAGTGCCCACGCTTCCCCCGGTGAGCCGGGAAGGACGATGTGAGCAGGGTGTTTGTGCAGGTCAGCGGGGCGACCAGGAGTGCGGGGTAACGGGACGATGCACGTCGTCATCATGGGCTGCGGGCGAGTGGGAGCCGCTCTCGCGCAGAACCTTGAACAGCAGGGGCACACGGTCGCAGTGATCGACCGGGACCCCACGGCCTTCCGCCGCCTGGGTTCCGGTTTCGGCGGCCGCAGGGTCACCGGGGTCGGCTTCGACCAGGACACCCTCCGCGAGGCGGGCATCGAGGACGCGGGCGCGTTCGCGGCGGTCAGCAGCGGTGACAACTCCAACATCATCGCGGCCCGGGTGGCCCGCGAGATGTTCGCCATCGAGAACGTCGCGGCCCGTATCTACGACCCGCGGCGCGCCGAGGTCTACCAGCGCCTGGGCATTCCGACGGTCGCCACGGTCCGCTGGACCGCCGACCAGATGATGCGCCGGCTGCTGCCCTCGGGCGCCGAGCCGTTGTGGCGCGACCCGAGCGGCGGCGTGCAGCTCGCGGAGGTGCACACCTCCCCCGCCTGGATCGGCCACAAGATCAGCCGGCTCCAGGAGGAGACGGGCGTGCGCGTCGCTTTCCTCACCCGCCTGGGCGAAGCGGTGCTGCCGACCTCCCAGACGGTGCTCCAGGAAGGCGACCTGGTGCACGTGATGATGCGTACGGACGAGATCGCGAAGGTCGAGGCGGCCTGTTCGCACGGCCCCGAGGAAGGCGGTCAGGCATGAGGGTCGCCATTGCGGGGGCCGGCGCGGTGGGACGTTCCATCGCGGGCGAGCTGCTGGAGAACGGGCACGAGATCCTGCTCATCGACAAGGCGCCGACCGCCATCTCGGTGGAGCGCGTGCCGCTCGCCGAGTGGCTGCTGGCCGACGCCTGCGAGATCACCTCGCTCGACGAGGCGGCGCTCCAGCGCTGCAACGTGGTGATCGCGGCGACCGGTGACGACAAGGTCAACCTGGTCGTCTCGCTCCTCGCGAAGACCGAGTACGGCGTGCCGCGCGTGGTGGCCCGCGTCAACAACCCCAAGAACGAGTGGCTGTTCACCGAGGCCTGGGGCGTCGACGTGGCGGTCTCCACCCCGCGCCTGATGTCGGCGCTGGTCGAGGAGGCGGTGAGCGTGGGCGATCTCGTACGGCTGCTGCGCTTCAGCCACGGCGACGCCAACCTCGTCGAGCTGACGCTGCCGCCCGAGTCGGCGCTGGCGGGCACGCAGGTCGGGGACGTCGACTGGCCCGAGGACACCTCGCTGGTGACGATCATCCGCGGTACGCGGGTGCTCACGCCGAGCCAGGAGGAGACCCTGGAGGCCGGCGACGAGCTGCTCTTCGTGGCCGCCCAGGCCCGTGAGGAGCAGCTGGAGGACCTGCTGTCGGTCCGCAAGGAGGACGCGGCGAGCTGACCGCGTCCGCACGCACGACGTGAGCGGGGCCCGGAACCACGACGGTTCCGGGCCCCGCTCGCGTACGTACGTACGTACGGGCAGGTCAGGCCTCGCGCTGCGCGGAGGCAGCGGCGGCGGCCGCCTTGCGCTCCTTCTCGGCCTTCTCCTGCGCCTCCATCTCCGCGA
The DNA here is from genome assembly GCF_056429965.1 of Streptomyces sp. NPDC046122. Taxonomy (NCBI): domain Bacteria; kingdom Bacillati; phylum Actinomycetota; class Actinomycetes; order Kitasatosporales; family Streptomycetaceae; genus Streptomyces; species Streptomyces sp. NPDC046122. The sequence goes on from NZ_JBWKLQ010000001.1 coordinate 995,790, forward strand.
ACACGTCGATGGGCGGCGGGGCCTTCGCCAGGAAGACCCACGTCAGGTAGACCGCGAGCAGGAACGGCGGGATCTTGAGCGCGACCAGCACCCAGCCGAGCTGGGTGGTGTCGGCCCACCAGTACAGCGGGAAGAGGATCGCGCACTTGGCGAGCAGGATCAGGCCCCAGGCCCAGCTGGCCTTCGCGTACGCCTTCTTGCGTCCCGGGTTGCGCGTCCGCCAGGAGAGGTTCTCCTTGAAGATCGGACCGAGGATCAGGCCGATCAGCGGGACGCCCGCGAGCGTGGTCACGATGTACGCGAGGGCGAGGCCCAGGGTGTAGATCATGCCCGGCAGGTAGAAGTCCTTGGCGTTGCCGGTCATCATCGCGAAGACGACGCCGAAGGCGACCCCGAAGACACCGCTGAAGGCGTGCTTGACCGTGTCCCGTCGGATCAGCCGTACGGCGACGAGCAGCAAGGACACCGCGAGCGCTGCGACGGCCGAGACGTGCAGGTTCTTGTTGACCGTGTAGATCGTCACGAACAGCAGGCCGGGGAGCACCGTCTCCACCATGCCCCGCAGGCCGCCGAACGCCTCGAACAGCGCGGCCTCCGTCACGGCCCTGGAGTCCTGGGCCTCAGCGGCCTGCGCGTCGGCGGCCTGGTTTCGCGCGCTGTCGTGATCCGTCGCGGTCGGCTTGTCGAGAGACGTCACCGGCTACTCCTGTCCGAGCGGTCGGAGCTCGTATTTGGGATTGAATAGCACCCGGCGGCCGTGGCTCATGGAGATACGGCCCGAGGCGATGAGCCTGCGGCCCGGTTCTATGCCCACGATGGAACGGCGGCCAAGCCACACGACGTCCAGGGGCGCGGTGCCGTCGAACAGTTCCGCCTCCAGGGCGGGGACACCGGCCCGCGGACGCAGGGTGACCGTCCGCAAGGTACCAGTCACCTTCACCACCTGGCGGTCGTCGCAGTCGCAGATGCGTGAGCACCCCGCGGCCTGGGCGTCCTCCTGGAGCTCCGCGGAGTGCAGGTCCTCCTGCGAGGTGGACAGCCGGTCGAGCATCCGGCGGAACCGGCCGGCGGGCTTCTCCGAACGTGGTACGGCACTCATACACGAAGCGTACCGGGGAGCGGGCCCGCCCGGATCACCCCGCGTCGCCCCGCTGTCCCGTCGCCCTCGCGTCACCCCCGCTCGAACCGGTAGCCCATGCCGGGCTCGGTGACGAAGTGCCGGGGGTGCGAGGGGTCGGCCTCCAGCTTGCGGCGCAGCTGCGCCATGTAGACCCGCAGGTAGTTCGTCTCGGTGCCGTACGAAGGGCCCCAGACCTCCTGGAGGAGCTGTTTCTGGCCGACGAGGCGGCCGGTGTTCCGTACGAGCACCTCCAGCAGGTGCCACTCGGTGGGGGTCAGCCGTACGTCCCTGCCGTCGCGGTGGACCTTCTTGGCGGCCAGGTCGACGGTGAAGTCGCCCGCGTCGACGATCACGTCGTCCTCGGCGGCGGCGGCCGGCTCGGCCCTGCGGACCGCGGCACGGAGCCTGGCGAGCAGTTCGTCCATGCCGAAGGGCTTGGTGACGTAGTCGTCGGCCCCGGCGTCCAGCGCCTCCACCTTCTCGTCGGACGTGTGACGGGCGGAGAGCACCAGGATCGGCACCCGGGTCCAGCCGCGCAGCCCCTTGATGACCTCCACGCCGTCCATGTCGGGCAGGCCGAGGTCGAGGACGACCACGTCGGGGTGGCGGGCGGCGGCGAGCCGCAGCGCGGTGGCGCCGTCGGCGGCGGACTCCACCTCGTAGTGGCGCGCCTTCAGGTTGATCACGAGGGCGCGCACGATCTGTGGCTCGTCGTCGACCACGAGCACCCGGGTCATGGAGTGCCTGCCTTTCTGCGGGAGGTACGGGACTGCGCGCGGGGCCGGGTCACGCGGTGATCCGGGCGGGGAGGTGCGGGCCCGGAGGTGCGGGCCCGGTGGCCGCCTTGAGGGTCAGGATCATGGTCATGCCGCCCCCGGGGGTGTCCTCGGCGGTGAGCGTGCCGCCCATGGACTCGGCGAAGCCTCGGGCGACGGCGAGGCCCAGGCCCACCCCGGCACCGCGCGGAGCGTCGCCGTAGCGCTGGAACGGTTCGAATATCCGGTCCTTCTCGCCGTCGGGAACCCCGGGCCCGCGGTCCGCGACGCGCAGTTCGACGCGGTCGCCGAGCGCGCTGGCGGCGACCTGGACGGGAGCGCCGCCGGGGCTGTACTTGACGGCGTTCTCGACGATGTTGGCGACGGCGCGCTCCAGGAGGCCGCGATCGACCGCCACCATCGGCAGGGTCTCAGGGATGTCGAGGCCGACGCTTTCGGCGGGTACGCCGACGAGCGCCATCGGGACGACCTCGTCGAGGCCGGTCTCGCGGATCAGCGGGGTGACCGTGCCGGTCTGGAGCCGGGACATGTCGAGCAGGTTGCCGACGAGGTGGCCGAGGCGGTCCGCACCGTCCTCGATGCCCGCGAGCAGTTCGGCCTCGTCGGCGTCCGACCAGGCCACGTCGTCGGAGCGCAGGGACGACACGGCGGCCTTGATGGCGGCCAGCGGGGTCCGCAGGTCGTGGCTGACGGCAGCGAGCAGGGCGGTGCGGATGCGGTTGCCCTCGGCGAGTTTGCGGGCCCCCTCCGCCTCCCCGACCAGGCGCTGCCGGTCCAGTACGACGGCGGCCTGCGCGGCGAACGCGCCGAGCACCCGGCGGTCCTCGGCGGGCAGGACGCGGCCGCTGAGCGCCAGGGACATGTGGTCGCCGACGGGCATGTCCACGTCGGCGTCCTCGGGGCGGGCCACCGGCCGGGGGCCGGCGCTGCCCGCGCAGGTCCACGGGTCGACGTCGCTCGTCCGTTCCAGGAGCGCCACGGATTCCATGGCGAACGTCTCCCGGACCCGTTCCAGCAGGGCGTCGAGCGCCGTCTCGCCGCGCAGCACGCTGCCGGCGAGGAAGGAGAGGATCTCCGACTCGGCGCGCAGCCGGGCCGCCTGCTGGGTGCGGCGGGCCGCCAGGTCCACCACCGAGGCGACCGACACGGCCACCGCGAAGAAGATCACGATGGCGACGAGGTTCTCCGGGTCGTCGATCGTCAGGGTGCGGGTGGGCGGCGTGAAGTAGTAGTTCAGCAGCAGCGAGCCCACGGCGGCCGAGGCGAGCGCGGGCAGCAGCCCGCCGATCAGGGCCGCGATCACGGTGAGGAATAGGAAGAGCAGGACGTCGTTGGCGAGCCCGGGGCCGTTCTCCACCCTGGTCAGCAGCAGCGACAGCAGGACGGGGCCGAACACGCCGACCAGCCGGCCGGAGACGATCCGGGCCCGGCCGAGGCGGGCGCCGCGCGCGACGGGCAGACCGCGCCCCCTGGCGACGTGGTCGTGGGTGACGATGTGGACGTCGAGGTCGGGCCCGGAGTCGCGGGCCACGGTGGCGCCGACGCCCGGTCCGAAGACGTACTGCCAGGTCTTGCGCCGGCTGGAGCCGAGCACGATCTGGGTGGCGTTCACCCCGCGCGCGAACTCCAGCAGAGCGGAGGGCACGTCGTCGCCTATGACGTGGTGGAAGGTGCCGCCGAGATCCTCGACGAGGGTGCGCTGCACGGCGAGTTCCCTGGGCGACGCCGACGTGAGGGCGTCGCTGCGGGCGATGTAGACGGCGAGGATCTCGCTGCCGGAGCCCTTGGCCGCCATGCGGGAGGCCCGGCGGATGAGCGTACGGCCCTCGGGTCCGCCGGTGAGGCCGACGACGATGCGCTCGCGCGCCTGCCAGGTGGAGCGGATGTTGTGCTCGCCCCGGTACTGCTGGAGGTACTCGTCGACCCGGTCGGCGACCCACAGGAGCGCCAGCTCGCGCAGCGCGGTGAGGTTGCCGGGGCGGAAGTAGTGGGAGAGCGCGGCGTCGAGTCTGTCCGGCTTGTATATGTTGCCGTGAGCCATGCGGCGGCGCAGGGCCTGGGGCGACATGTCGACCAGCTCGATCTGGTCGGCCCGGCGCACGACCTCGTCGGGCACGGTCTCCCGCTGCCGTACGCCGGTTATCGACTCGGCGACGTCGCCGAGGGACTCCAGGTGCTGGATGTTGACGGTGGAGATGACGTCGATGCCGGCCTGGAGCAGCTCTTCGACGTCCTGCCAGCGCTTGGCGTTGCGGGAGCCGGGGACGTTGGCATGGGCGAGTTCGTCGACGAGGGCGACGGCGGGGCGGCGTTCGAGGACCGCGTCGACGTCCATCTCGGTGAGGACGGCGGAGCGGTGTTCGAACGCGCGGCGCGGGATCTGTTCGAGCCCGTGCAGCAGCGCTTCGGTGCGGGGCCGGTCGTGGTGCTCGACCACGGCGACGACGCAGTCGGTGCCGCGCTCGACGCGCCGGTGGGCCTCGGAGAGCATGGCGTACGTCTTGCCGACACCGGGCGCCGCACCCAGGTACATCCTCAGCTTGCCGCGTCCCATGGCCTCATTGTCTCCAGAAGCGTGCCGCGCCCCGACGGGGCGGCCCTGGTGACGCTACAGCCGGAGAGGCGGCGAAACGGGGCGTGCGGACGCGTACGGGCGAGACGCTTACGCGCCCGCGTGCGCCCGAAGCCGACAGCGGACGCCGTCAGCGGTGTCCGACAAGACCGGCCGCCCCTCAGTTCGGGCATCCGGTCGGCAAGGTCCAGGGGCTGGGCGTCGTGCGGGGTGACGGGCGCGGCTCCGCCTTCGCTCCGCACGACCGCGTCCGGCCGTTCCCTCGTGACCCCGCTCCCCCGTGCGGTCGTCCGGAACGGTCACGCTGCGCACGGCCTCCCCGGCGCCGGGACTGCGGCAGCGGCCGGGAACGCCGGTGGGCCGCACCCCCCGTCACGGGGAGTACGGCCCACCGGTCGCGCCGGGCTCGGGTCAGCGCACCTCGGTGATCTCGGGGCCGCGCTGGAGCTGCCCCATGCCGCCGGAGAAGCGCGAGCCGTCCTGCTCCTCCTGCTGCACGCCCTCGGGCACCATCTGGGCGTCGTTCGGGAGCTTGAGGACGATCGGGTCGCGCGGGGCCATCGGCCCCTCGCCCCGCACGACCACGGTGTCCTTGAAGACGTGCTCCAGTACGCCCGCGGCCTGCGGCTGCACCGCGCCCTGACCGGAGATCACTCCGCGCAGGAACCAGCGCGGTCCGTCGACGCCGACGAAGCGCACCATCTGGACGCCGCCCGTGCCGTCGGGCAGCTGCACGGGAACCTGCGCGCGCAGCTCCCAGCCCAGCGGGCCCTCGACCTCGTCGATGATGCCGCCCTGCTGCGTGATGCCGGAGGCGATCTCCTCGCGGACCTCGCCCCAGATGCCTTCCTTCTTGGGAGCCGCGAAGGCCTGGAGCTGTACGGCGCTGTCGCGCAGTACGACCGTCGCCGCCACGATCGCGTCGCCCGCGACCTCGACCCGCAGCTCCATGCCCTCGACCCCGGGCACGAACAATCCGCCCAGGTCGACCCGGCCCTCGCCGGGCTCCATCACCTCGGACACGTCCCACGGACCGTCCGGGCGGGGTGCCGGCGGCAGGTTCACCCTGCGTACCGACCCGTCGCCGTCCGCGGCCTCGTCAGGCTCGACGTCGTCGACGACCTGCTCGGCCTCGCCCGCCACATCCGCTGTGTTGGCGGGCTCGCTCTTCTTGCGACGTCCGAACACGTCACTGTCCTTCCCGGTCGGATACGACCGATGCGTATCGATTCCCACCCGCCCGGCCGTCCACGGCCGCATGACCGCCGGTGGAACCGAAGCCCCCCTCGGCCCGCGCCGAGCCGGGAAGCTCCGCGACCTCGTGGAAGCGCACCTTCTCGACCTGCTGGACGACCAGTTGGGCAATCCGGTCGAAGCGCTCGAACCGCACGTTTTCGCGCGGGTCGAGATTGACCACGATCACCTTGATTTCCCCACGGTACCCGGCATCCACCGTCCCCGGGGCATTCACGAGGGCGACTCCACAGCGGGCAGCGAGACCGGATCGCGGGTGCACGAAGGCCGCGTACCCGTCCGGCAACGCGACAGACACCCCGGTGGGCAGCACCGCGCGCTCGCCGGGGGCGAGCTCGGCGGCCTCGGTGGTCACCAGATCGGCTCCCGCGTCACCCGGATGCCCGTACGAAGGAAGGGGCACGTCCGGGTCGACCCGGCGGATCAGCACGTCTACGGGACTACGGGTCACGGGTTCACCTCGAAGGCGCGGGCGCGCCTGGCCTGATCGGGGTCGGCCATGGCCGCCCGGATCTCCTCCGGGCGTCCGTTCTCGATGAAGTGGTCGACCTTGACTTCGATGAAGAGGGCGTCGGCGCGGACCGCCACGGGCCCGTCAGGGCCTCCGATGCGTCCGGTCGCCGTGGAGTAGATCTTGCGGCCGTGGACCGCGGTCACCTCGGCGTCGAGGTGCAGCACGGTGTCCACCGGCACCGGACGGACGAAATCGGTCTCCAGCCGGCCGGTCACCGCGATCACCCGCAGGAGCCAGTTCAGCGAGCCGAGCGTCTCGTCGAGCGCCGTGGCCAGTACGCCGCCGTGTGCGAGGCCGGGAGCGCCCTGGTGGGCGGGCCTGACGGTGAACTCGGCCGAGACGCGCACGCCTTCGCCCGCGCGGGCCTGGAGGTGCAGCCCGTGAGGCTGTTCCCCGCCGCAGCCGAAGCAGTGCGCGTAGTGCGCTCCGAGCAGCTCACCGGGCGGCGGTGCGTCCGGGTGCCGGACCGGGGCTATGGCGTCGGCCGGGGGCTTGAGGGCCGCGGACCCGGGGGCCGTCTCCCGGGAGTTCTCAGTACTCACAGGCGCAGACCTTACCCGCGCGCGTACGCGCAGGTCGCGCCGTGCCAAGCTTGGTTTCATGCAGCCTTCCGCCCCGCAGTACGCAGAACGCCTGACCGCCCCCCGCTCCTGGTGGATCATCGCCGGCCTCGCCGGCGTCGCGGGCGGACTGATGCTGCTGCCCCTGGGTCTCCTGCCGATGCTGGGCGGGCTCGTCGGCGCCGGGGCGCTCGCCGCGGCCGGCGTCAGCACGTACGGCTCGCAGCGGATCCGGGTGGTCGGGGACGCGCTGATCGCCGGGGACGCCCGTATCCCGGTCTCCGCCCTGGGCGAGGCCGAGGTGCTGGACGCCGAGGAGGCCCGCGCCTGGCGGTCGCACAAGGCCGACACCCGCGCCCACATGCTGCTGCGCAGCTACATCCCCCGGGCGCTGCGCGTCGAGGTCACCGACCCGGCCGATCCGACGCCGTACCTGTACCTCTCGACGCGGGACCCCGAGGGCCTGGCGGCCGCTCTGGCGGCCGTACGGGCGGGCTAGCTCGCCGGCTCCCCGGGGCCGGGGTCCAGCTCGATCTGGGGCTGCTCCGGCTTCTCCAACGGAGGCAGCTCGGGCAGCGCGTCCCAGGGGATCTGCGCGGCGCGCAGATCTCTGCGGATGCGTTCGGCGAGGTTCCTGGTGTCGCGGCGGTTCATCACGGCGCCGACGGCGGCGCCGACCATGAACGGCATGAGGTTCGGCAGGTTGCGGACCATGCGCTTCATGATCTGCTGCCGGAGCTGGCGCTTCATCTGCGTGCCGAGCGCCGTGTTGTACGTGGCCGGTTTGGACACGTCGATGCCCCGCTCCTGGGTCCAGGAGGTGAGGTAGGCGGTGCTGCGCTGGGCCCGCCCGCCGGGCGGCCGCAGGCCGTAGACCTCGTGCAGTTCCGCGATGAGCTTCAGCTCGATCGCGGCCACGCCGGTGACCTCGGCAGCCAGCTCGGCCGGCATCGCGGGGGGTACGGGCAGCATGGCCGCGGCGCCGACGCCCGCCCCCACGGTGGAGGTCGCGTTGGCCGCGCCCGCCACCAGTTTGTCCGCGATCTGCTCCGGGCCGAGGCCCGGGAAGTGCCTGCGCAGGGTCGGCAGGTCACGTACGGGAACGCGCGGCGCGATCTCGACGACCCGGTCGGCGAGATAGCCGATGCCGGCCTTCGCGCCCTGGCCGCCCTTCCGTACGCCCTGCCTGACAGCCGCCAGGCGCCGGGCCCGCGCAGTGGGCCCTTCCGCCGTTTCGAGCGAGGCCGGCAGGCCCCGCTCGTCGTCACGTGCGCCGACGGCCGCGCTCACGTCGTGCGGCGCCTCCGGCGAATCCTTGCGCCGGAAGCGCTTCTTCCAGGACGGTGTCGCGCCTGCCACGGCCGGCCGTCCCTAGTCGCAGTCGCGGCAGATCGGCTGGCCGTTCTTCTCCCTGGCCAGCTGGCTGCGGTGGTGCACCAGGAAGCAGCTCATGCAGGTGAACTCGTCGGCCTGCTTCGGCAGGACACGTACGGCGAGCTCTTCGTTGGACAGGTCGGCGCCGGGCAGTTCGAGCCCTTCCGCCGCCTCGAATTCGTCCACGTCAACGGCCGATGCCGTCTTGTCGCTCCGACGGGCCTTGAGCTCTTCAAGGCTGTCCGAATCGACGTCGTCATCGGTCTTGCGTGGGGTGTCGTAATCCGTTGCCACTGTCGCTCTCCCCCTCTGGGTAGTTGCGGTGTCTCAGCGCACGTAACGCGTGAGAGGCCGGACTTGTGCCCGACCTGAGGCGGAGATTTTGCCTCACATCAAGGTCTGTTACTCAATCGACACCCAACCGATCCCCCGGGGGGCGGTCGGTTTGGATGGCGATCGGGACCGTACACGGTCCTCATGCCCTGCTTCGCGAGCGCCACCTCGTGTACTTCCCGTTATCTCACCCCCTGGAAACCCGGACTTTTCCCGGTTTTCCAGGGAAGTTCGCGATCACGGAGAGTGGATGACGAGTTATCGGCACCTGTGATCGAACACACACAGGCAGACCCGGGCAGGGTCCCGAAAATTCCGCTTAAAGCGAACAGCCGCGTTGGCTGCACGAAACACCTCAGACCGGAAGCGTTACGCGCATCACGAGGCCACCGCCCTCGCGGGGCTCCGCGATGATACGGCCTCCGTGGGCCCTCGCGACGCTGCGCGCGATCGAGAGGCCGAGACCCACGCCCTTGTCACTGCCCGTGCGCTCGGTCCTCAGCCGCCTGAACGGCTCGAAGAGGTTGTCGACCTCGTACGCGGGAACCACGGGACCCGTGTTCGAGACGACCAGAAGCGCCTGTCCGTGGGCGACCTCGGTGGTGACCTCGACCCAGCCGTCCTCCGGCACGTTGTAGCGCACGGCATTCTGCACCAGGTTGAGAGCGATCCGCTCCAGCAGGACGCCGTTGCCCTGCACGACGGCGGGCGCGCGCTCGCCCCGGATCTCCACGCCCTTCGCCGCCGCCTCGCCGTGCGCCTGGTCGATGGCGCGCGAGGCGACCTCGGCCAGGTCCACCGGCTTGCGCTCGACGATCTGGTTCTCGCTGCTGGCGAGCAGCAGCAGACCCTCCACGAGCTGCTCGCTGCGCTCGTTGGTGGCCAGCAGCGTCTTGCCGAGCTGCTGGAGCTCGGGCGGCGCCCCCGGGTCCGAGAGGTGGACCTCCAGCAGCGTCCGGTTGATCGCCAGCGGCGTCCGCAGCTCGTGCGACGCGTTGCCGACGAACCGCTGCTGGGCGGTGAACGCCCGCTCCAGCCGGTCCAGCATCTCGTCGAAGGTGTCGGCGAGCTCCTTGAGCTCGTCGTCCGGCCCGTCCAGCTCGATCCGCCGGGTCAGGTCGGTGCCCGCCACCCGGCGGGCCGTACGCGTGATCCTGCCGAGCGGCGACAGGACCCGTCCGGCCATCGCGTAGCCGAAGGCGAAGGCGATGACGCTGAGGCCGAGCAGGGCGAGCAGCGAGCGGCTGAGCAGCTCGTCGAGCGCCTGCTGCCGCTGGTGGTTGACGCAGGCGTTCATCGCCGCGTTGAACTGCTCGGGCGAGGGCTGGCTGGGCAGGTCGCGCAGGTCGCACACGGTGCTCTCGACCCTGCCGCTCACGATCTTGAACGGCAGGTCGCTGCCGACGGCGAGCGCCTGGGCGGCGAGCAGGTAGATGATCGAGAGCAGCAGGATGCCGGCGATCAGGAACATCCCGCCGTACAGCAGGGTGAGCCGTATCCGGATGGTCGGGCGGAGCCAGGGGAACGAGGGTTCCTGCTCCCTCGGGTCCCAGGTCGGTTTCGGCGGCGCGGCGGGGGGCGCCGGGGTCGAGGCCACGGCGCGTCAGATCCGGTAGCCGGAACCGGGCACGGTGACGATGACCGGCGGTTCCCCGAGCTTGCGGCGCAGCGTCATGACGGTGACCCGCACGACGTTGGTGAACGGGTCGGTGTTCTCGTCCCAGGCCTTCTCCAGCAGCTGCTCGGCCGACACGACGGCTCCCTCGCTGCGCATCAGCACCTCCAGCACCGCGAACTCCTTCGGCGCCAGCTGGAGCTCCTGGCCGTCGCGGAAGACCTCACGGCGGTTCGGGTCGAGCTTGATGCCGGAGCGCTCCAGGACGGGCGGCAGCGCGACCGTCGTACGGCGCCCGAGGGCCCGTACCCGCGCGGTCAGCTCGCTGAAGGCGAACGGCTTCGGCAGGTAGTCGTCGGCGCCGATCTCCAGGCCCTCCACGCGGTCGCTGACGTCGCCGGAGGCGGTGAGCATCAGGACGCGGGTGGGCATGCCCAGCTCGACGATCTTGCGGCAGACGTCGTCCCCGTGCACCAGCGGGAGGTCCCGGTCGAGCACGACGACGTCGTAGTCGTTCACCCCGATGCGCTCCAGGGCGGCCGCTCCGTCGTACACGACGTCGACGGCCATGGCCTCCCGGCGCAGTCCGGTGGCCACCGCATCGGCGAGCAGCTGCTCGTCCTCGACGACGAGTACGCGCACGTCGCAAATCCTTCCGCCGACTGCCCACGCGGGCAGGTGTGATCGATCGATGTGTGCTGCCATCCTGCCCCTTTCGGCCATAAACCGGCGGTAAGGCGGTAGGGCCGGAAAGACCCGGCGGACGGCCGTGAGGGGGGATTTCCATGATTCCCGGGCGAGTTGAGGTTTTCCTGAGGCGGGCTGTGGGGAGGACGACTGCACACCCCACGATCACGCCCTGTGTTCGGCACGCCACGTGATCGACCCCACCCCACCCCCGGCACACCCCCGTGCCGCCGACCCATGACGAGGGGGCGCAACCCATGGACGCTTTCACCGCAGGCCTGCTGCAGCGCATAAAGGCCACGGAATCCGACCTCACGATGGCTCGAGAGACGGGCGACGACTTCCTGGCGGAGGTGGAGCAGGCGGAGCTGGAGGACCTGCACCGCCTCGCCGCGGAGCACGGCGTACAGGTGACCGCCGCGAGCGCGTGACCTGCCCCGCCCGACCGTTCGGAGCACGTTGAAGCACGTCACGAGGGCCCCGGCGCCGGGCAGGCGCCGGGGCCCTCGCGCTGCGCCGGGGCGGGGTCTAGTCGTGCCAGGCGCCGAAGTCCTCCAGGAGGGCCTGGAGCGGGTCGAAGACGCCGGGTGACGCCGCGACCGTCAGCTCACCCGACGGCCGCTCACCGGGTCGCCCACCGGTCACCGCGCCCGCCTCCCGGGCGATCAGGTCGCCCGCGGCGAAGTCCCAGGGGCTGAGCCCGCGCTCGTAGTACCCGTCAAGACGCCCGGCGGCCACGTCGCACAGGTCGATCGCCGCCGACCCGCTGCGCCGGATGTCCCGAAGCAGCGGGATCATCCGCCGCGCGACGTCCGCCTGGTGGCTGCGCACCGTCGTGACGTAGTTGAAGCCGGTGGAGACCAGCGCCTGGTCGAGCGGCGGCGCGGGCCGCACTCGCAGCGGCGCGGCGCCGGCGTACGCGCCGCCGCCCCGTACCGCCTGGTACGTCTCGCCGCGCATCGGCGCCGCCACGACCCCCACCACGGTCTCACCGTTCAGCTCGGCCGCGATGGACACGGCCCAAGTCGGCAGGCCGTAGAGGTAGTTCACCGTGCCGTCGAGCGGGTCGATCACCCACCGGACGCCACTGGTGCCCTCACTGCTCGCGCCCTCCTCGCCGAGGAACCCGTCGTCGGGCCGGTGCTCGGCGAGGAAGCCGGTGATCAGCTTCTCGGCCGCGAGGTCCATCTCGGTGACGACGTCGATGGGGCTGGACTTGGTGGCGGCCACGCCGAGATCGGCCGGCCGCCCGTCCCGCAGCAGCGCTCCGGCCCGCCGCGCGGCCTCCAGGGCGATGTCGAGCAGCTCGGTCGAGAGGGGGTCGGTCACGGCTCTCCTCGGTTCAGGCGTACGGACTGTCGGCGCCCGCGGCCGCGGGCTTGGGCGACCTGGCCGGGCAGCACCCGACCGGGCACAGGTCGTGGCTCGCGCCGAGCGCCCCCAGCGCGCACCGCTCCACCACGAACCCCCGCTCGGCGGCGGCCCGCTCCAGAAGCAGCTCGCGCACGGCGGCGGCGAAGCGCGGGTCGGCGCCCACGGTCGCGGACCGCCTCACCGGCAGGCCGAGTTCCGCGGCCTTGGCGGTGGCCTCGGTGTCCAGGTCGTACAGGACCTCCATGTGGTCCGACACGAAGCCGATCGGGACCATCACGACGGCGGGCACGCCCGCGGCGTGCCGCTCCTCCAGGTGGTCGCAGATGTCCGGTTCCAGCCACGGGGTGTGCGGGGCCCCGCTGCGCGACTGGTAGACGAGCTGCCAGGGGTGCGCGACGCCGGTCTCCTGCCGTACCGCCTCCGCGACCAGCCGGGCGACGTCCAGGTGCTCGGCGACGTACGCCCCGCCGTCCCCGTGCTCCTCCACCGGACCCGAGGCGTCCGCGGCGGCCGTGGGGATGGAATGGGTCGTGAAGGCGAGGTGCGCCCCGGCCCGTACGCTCTCGTCCAGCTCGGCCAGTGACTTGAGCACCCCGTCGACCACGGGACGTACGAAACCCGGGTGGTTGAAGTAGTGCCGCAGCTTGTCGACGCGCAGCGGCTCGATTCCCTCGGTCTCCAGCGTCGCGAGCGCCTCGGCGAGGTTCTCGCGGTACTGGCGGCAGCCGGAGTACGAGGCGTACGCGCTCGTCGCGAGCACGGCGACACGGCGGCGGCCGTCGGCGGCGATCTCGCGCAGGGTGTCGACGAGGTACGGCGCCCAGTTCCGGTTGCCCCAGTAGACCGGCAGGCCGTCCAGACCGTGCTCGGCGAAGTCCTTGCGCAGGGCGTCGAGGAGGGCGCGGTTCTGCTCGTTGATCGGGCTGACGCCGCCGAAGAGGAAGTAGTGCTGCCCCACCTCCTTGAGCCGCTCCCTGGGGATGCCGCGGCCGCGGGTGACGTTCTCGAGGAACGGGACCACGTCGTCCGGGCCTTCGGGGCCGCCGAAGGAGAGAAGCAGCAGGGCGTCGTAAGGGGCTGGATCGCGCTGATCGGGCATGGGAACGATCCTGCCACCCGCGCGCGGCGGCGGTGAAACCGCCGTGCGGCACGCCGCGGGGCGACCGTAAGATGCAAGTTCCACCTATACGCCTTACCGGAGCGTCCCTTGCCCAGTCCGTACCGCGCGATCTTCGCCGTCCCAGGCACCAAGGCGTTCTCCGTCGCCGGTTTCTTCGGCCGGATACCGATCTCCATGATGGGCATCGGCATCGTCACCATGATCTCCGAGCTCACCGGCCGGTACGGGCTGGCGGGAGCCCTCTCGGCCACGCTCGCCATGGCGGCCGCGGTCATGGGGCCGCAGATATCGCGCTACGTCGACCGGTACGGGCAGCGCCGTGTCCTGCGCCCGGCCACGCTGGTGGCGGTGGCGGCCGTCACGGGGCTGCTGATCTGCGCCCAGCAGGGCGCGCCCGACTGGACGCTGTTCGTCTTCGCGGCGGGCGCCGGGTGCGTCCCGAGCGTCGGCTCGATGGTCCGGGCCCGCTGGGCCGAGATCTACCGGGGCTCCCCGCGCGAGCTGCACACGGCGTACTCCTGGGAGTCGATCGCCGACGAGGTCTGCTTCATCTTCGGCCCGATCATCTCCATCGGACTGTCGACCGCGTGGTTCCCGGAGGCCGGCCCGCTGCTGGCCGCCGTCTTCCTCACGGTCGGCGTCTTCTGGCTGACCGCCCAGCGCGCCACCGAGCCCGTCCCGCATCCGCGCGACGAGCACACCGGGGGCTCCGCGCTGCGCTCGGGCGGCCTCCAGGTGCTGGTGGCCACCTTCGTGGCCGTCGGCGCGATCTTCGGGTCGATCGACGTGGTGACGGTCGCGTTCGCCGAGGAGCAGGGCCACAAGGCGGCGGCCAGCCTGGTCCTCGCCGTGTACGCGCTCGGCTCGTGCCTCGCGGGAGCGGTCTTCGGCCTGCTCCATCTCAAGGGGCGGGCGTCCACGAGGTGGCTGGTGGGCGTCTGCGCCATGGCCGTGAGTATGATCCCCCTCCTACTGGCCGGGAACTTGCCGTTGCTGGCCGTGGCGCTCTTTGTCGCGGGCCTTTCCATCGCACCCACGATGGTGACCACCATGGCTCTCATCGAGCAGCACGTACCGCGCGCCAAACTGACCGAGGGCATGACCTGGACCGGGACCGGGCTCGCCGTCGGCGTCGCTCTCGGTTCCTCGGCCGCAGGCTGGGTGGTCGACGCGGCGGGGGCGGACGCGGGGTACGCGGTGCCCGTCGCGTCGGGAGTTCTCGCGGCCCTCGTGGCGTTCCTTGGGTATCGCCGGCTTCGCACGCCGGCACCGACGCGGGGAGGGCACGGGACTGATGGCCGGCACATCGAGGACGGCGTCCAGGACAGCGAGCACGTGGCGTAACTGGGCGGGGAACGTCACCGCCCGCCCCGCGCGGGAGGTGACCCCCGCCTCTGCCGAGGAGCTCGCCGAGGCCGTGCGCAGGGCGGCTGAGGACGGCCTGAAGGTCAAGCCGGCCGGCACGGGCCACTCCTTCACCGCGGTCGCCGCGACCGACGGCGTGCTGATACGCCCCGACCTGCTGACCGGCATCCGGGCGATCGACCGGGAGGCCGGGACCGTGACCGTGGAGGCGGGTACTCCGCTCAAGCGCCTGAACGTGGCGCTCGCCAGGGAGGGCCTGTCGCTCACGAACATGGGCGACATCATGGAGCAGACGGTCGCCGGCGCGACCAGCACGGGGACGCACGGCACGGGGCGCGACTCCGCCGCGACGGCCGCGCAGATCCGCGCGATGGAACTGGTCCTGGCGGACGGGTCGCTGCTCACCTGTTCGCCGAACGGGACCGCCGAAGAGCGAGAGGTCTTCGCGGCGGCCAGGGTGGGGCTCGGCGCGCTGGGCGTCGTCACGGCGATCACCTTCGCCGTGGAGCCCCTCTTCCTGCTGACGGCGCGCGAGGAGCCGATGACGTTCGACCGGGTCACGGCCGACTTCGACGCGCTGCACGCCGAGAACGAGCACTTCGAGTTCTACTGGTTCCCGCACACGGGCAACTGCAACACCAAGCGCAACAACCGCAGCGCGGGCCCGGCCGCCCCGCCCGGCCGCGTCAGCGCCTGGGTGGAGGACGAGCTGCTCTCCAACGGCGTCTTTCAGGTGGCCTGTTCGGTGGGCCGCGCCTTCCCCGCGGCGGTGCCCGCGATCGCCAGGGTCTCCAGCCGCGCGCTCTCCGCCCGTACCTACACGGACATCCCCTACAAGGTGTTCACCAGCCCGCGCCGGGTGCGCTTCATGGAGATGGAGTACGCCGTTCCGCGCGAGGCGGCCGTCGCGGCGCTGCGCGAGGTGAAGGCGCTGATCGAGCGCTCGCCGCTGCGCGTCAGCTTCCCGGTGGAGGTACGCACCGCCCCGGCGGACGACATCACGCTCTCCACCGCGTCCGGCCGGGACACGGCGTACATCGCCGTGCACCTCTACCGGGGGACCCCGTACCAGGCGTACTTCACCGCGGTCGAGCGCATCATGACGGCGCACGGCGGGCGGCCGCACTGGGGCAAGGTGCACACGCGCGACGCGGAGTACCTGGCCGGGGCGTACCCGCGCTTCGCCGAGTTCACGGCGCTGCGCGACCGCCTGGACCCGCAGCGCCTCTTCGCCAACGACTACCTGCGCCGGGTCCTGGGCGACTAGCCCGGCCGCCTCGTCACGGGGACGGCGTGCCCTCCGGCGAGACGCCGGGCGGCCGCCCGGACGGCGACCGCGACGGCGTGGTCTTCTCGCGGTGCTGCTCGCCGCCGCGCAGGACGTTGCCGACCGTGCTGCCCCCGCCGCCGCTGAGGTCGCCGCCCGAGACCAGCTCGTACGCCGTGACGCCCCCCGTCGCCACGACGAAGACGACCAGGGCCGCGACCAGGGACCGCCGCTGGCCCCGGACCCGCGTGCCGTGCGTGGTGGGGTCGGTGAACTGTCCGTCCGTCAGGCCCGCCGGCCCCGCGGCGGTGTGCGGCACCCCCGTCCGCCCCTCCTCGCCGGCCGGGCCGCCCGCCGGCGCCTGACGGCCCTTCGGCTTCGCGTGGACCGTGACCCCGCGGATCTGTTCCCCGGTGCGCCGGAACAGGTGCTGGAAGAGCGTGCCGCCACTGGCCGCGACGACGCTGACCACTCCCGCGCCGATGATCGTCCCGTACACGCCCAGTTCGGACCCCAGCACGGCCGCCACGACCGCGGCGACCGCGCTGCCCGCGATCCGAGCCACACTCAGGTCGAGTCGGCTCCTCCCCGTCGGCTCCGGGCTTCCCGTCCGTGCTCAGCCTCCGAATACCCATCTCACCCATCTGGCCCATCTGTTCCACCTCGCAACAGAAAGGGACATGTGGGCGAAGTGGATAGTTCCGCTTCGGGGAATTCTGTGAAGGAGGCCACTTGAGAGGGGTTGTGGCGGCAGAGCGGGCACTTCAACTCCCGTACCGCATGAGAAGTTCGGTGGCGCGCCGGTCCACCCCCATGGCCCGAATGGAGTACTGTGGCGAGCCCTGGGTCCGGCCTCCATCGCGGGCGCCCGCTGCTCACGGTGACGAAGCGGTCACCGTAAGTGGCGAAACGGTAACCGTGCCATAACGGCGATCTCGGGCTGATGCCCGACACGCCGGGCTACGGGGCAAGGTTGTGGCAGGCTGCACCCGGGCAGGCCACACTCGACTAGCGGAAGCAGCGACGCACGTGACGTCGGCAGGCACCACCCGGGAGGTTCCCATGCCCGAACTGCGTGTCGTGGCCGTCTCCAATGACGGCACACGACTGGTGCTGAAGGCTGCTGACAGCACGGAGTACACGCTTCCGATCGATGAGCGGCTGCGTGCCGCGGTGCGCAACGACCGCGCCCGCCTCGGCCAGATCGAGATCGAGGTGGAGAGCCACCTCCGGCCTCGGGACATCCAGGCGCGTATACGAGCCGGCGCCTCCGCGGAGGAGGTCGCCCAGCACGCCGGCATCCCCGTCGACCGCGTCCGCCGGTTCGAAGGTCCGGTGCTCGCCGAGCGCGCCTTCATGGCCGAGCGCGCGCGCAAGACTCCCGTACGCCGCCCCGGGGAGAACACCGGGACCGGGCCGCAGCTCGGCGAGGCGGTGCAGGAGCGGCTTCTGCTGCGCGGAGCCGACAAGGAAACGGTCCTGTGGGACTCCTGGCGGCGCGACGACGGCACCTGGGAAGTCCTGTTGGTCTACCGCGTGGCGGGCGAGCCCCATTCCGCGAGCTGGACGTACGACCCGCCCCGGCGGCTCGTGCAGGCCGTGGACGACGAGGCGCGCGCGCTGATCGGTGAGACGGACGACACGGCCGCCGCGCCCGAGCCGAGCTTCCCGTTCGTGCCGCGGATCGCCCGGCTGCCCAGGGACCGGCCGCTCGACCGCTCGCTCGACCGTCAGCTGGAACGGCCCGCTTCGCCCGCGTCCGACGCGGACGAGGGCGGCCCGGGCGAACGGGACTCGCTGACCAGCCTGCTGGAGGCGGTGCCGAGCTTCCGCGGCGACATGGTGGTGCCCGAGCGGCCGGCCCCGGCCTCCGAGCCGCCGACGACCGAGCCCGACGCGGCGGAGGAGCCGGAGGCGGAGGAGCCCGCGGCCTCCGCGGCCTCGGGGGCGGGCGCCGCGTACGCCGATGTGCTCATGCCGCGCGCCGTCGCCGGCCACCGCGACCGGCTCACCGGTACGACGGACCGCCAGGCAGAAGCCGACGGCGTGCGTCCCGGACGGCGGGCGGCCGTACCGAGCTGGGACGAGATCGTGTTCGGCACACGTCGCAAGAAGCAGGACTAGACGCCTTGAGCGAAGGGGCCCGTACGGATGGCGTACGGGCCCTTCGGCATGCGGAGTTACCCCGATTACCGGCTTTACCGGATCCGCCGGCCCTACCGGGGTTCGGCTCCGGTGGCCACCGGGCGGGACGCGTCGGCGGACCATTCCGACCACGACCCCACGTACAGCGCCGCCGGGATGCCCGCGACCTCCAGGGCCAGGACCTGCTGGGCGGCCGATACACCGGATCCGCAGTAGACGCCGAGCGGGCGGTCCCCTCCGGCGCCGAGAGACGTGAAACGGGCGGCCAGTTCGGAGGCCGGCAGCAGGCGGCCGTCGGGGCCGACGTTCTCCATGGTCGGGGCGGAGACCGCGCCCGGGATGTGGCCGGCTACGCGGTCGATCGGCTCCACCTCGCCCCGGTACCGCTCACCCGCCCGCGCGTCGAGCAGCAGTCCGGTGCGGGCCAGTTCGGCGGCGCCGTCGGCGTCAAGGAGCGGCACGGCTCCGGGGACTGGCTTGAAATCGCCGGTCGCCGGGGTCGGGACCTCGGTCTCGACCGGGCCCGTCCAGACCGCGAGGCCGCCGTCCAGGACGCGTACGTCGGGGTGGCCGGTCCAGCGCAGCATCCACCAGGCCCGCGCCGCCGCCCAGCCCTGCCCCCCGTCGTACACGACGACGGGGGTGTCGTGACGGACGCCCGCGCGGCGCATGACCGCGCCGAACTCCTCCGTGCCGGGGAGCGGGTGGCGGCCCCGGGCGCCGGGCGGATCGGCAAGTTCCGCTTCGAGGTCGACGAAGACGGCTCCGGGGAGGTGCCCCTCCTCGTACGCGGCGCGGCCGTGCGGTCCGCCCATCTGGTAGCGGACGTCGAGGAGTACCGGCGGCCGGTCTCCGGTCAGCGCGCCGGTGAGTTCGGCTGCGGTGATGATGGCATTCATAGGTGCCATCCTTGCGCAGCCCTCGATGCGACCGACACCGTACAGCCAGGGAGTCGAAACGGGATGGGAGATGCCAAAACGGGCATTCTTCCACGGGAACCCAGAGAAAGCGGCGCGGCCGGGACGCGCCGCACGACAGGTGGTGCAAGCATCTGCACGGGCGCGCCCGTTCACGGCTTCGGCATGGGCGCCCGTTCCCGCACGACCACCACGATGGTCCGAGGAGAGAGTGACGATGACCGAGGCAGCGACCCGGCGGCGGACGCCCGGTGCGCCCTGCTGGGTGAGTCTGATGGTGCACGGCCTGGCCACCACGCAGGAATTCTACGGAGCCCTGTTCGGCTGGGAGTTCCGGCCGGGACCGCAGCAGCTCGGCCCGTACGTACGGGCGATGCTCGACGGACAGGAGATCGCGGGCATCGGGCAGCTGCCGCCCGACCGGCATCTGCCCATCGCCTGGACGCCGTACTTCGCCAGCGACGACGCCGGTGTCACGGCCGAGTCGATCCGGAGCCACGGCGGCACGGTCGGGGTCGGGCCGCTCGACGCGGGGGACGCCGGCCGGATGGCGATCGCCTCCGACCCGGCGGGCGCGGTCTTCGGCGTCTGGCAGGCAGCGGCCCATCTCGGCACGGCGATCGCCGGCGCCCACGGCACGCCGGTCTGGAACGAGCTGATGACCCGTGAGGCGTCGATGGTCGGCAAGTTCTACGCGGCCGTGTTCGGGCATGAGGTGGAGGCCGGGGCCTCGGCCGACTTCGACCAGCTGACGCTGCGTCTCGCCGGCCGGCCCGTCGCCTCCGTGCAGGGCGTGGGCCAGGCGCTGCCGCGCGACCGCGGCGCGCACTGGATGACGTACTTCGAGGTCGCGGACACCGACGGGTCCGCCCGCATGCTGGCGGAGCTGGGCGGGCATGTGCTGCGGCCGCCCCATGACGCCGCCGCCGGGCGGGTGGCGTGCGTCGCGGACCCGGAGGGCGCGGTGTTCACGATCGTGACGACGGCGACCGGCTGACGGACTCGGTGAGGGAGGACGGGTCGACGGGCAGCACGTCGGGCGACAGTGCCCCGGCGTGCGCGGCGGCGGCCGTCATCCGCCGCCGGTGGTGGCGGCGGCACAGCACCTCGTAACCGATCTCGTCCGGCGCCTGGTTGACGTCGCCGACGACGACCTGGGCGCCCTCGACGACCATTTCGCCCCCTATGGTGCGGGCGTTGTGCGTGGCCCGCGCGCCGCACCAGCACAGCGCCTCGACCTGGAGGACCTCGACCCGGTCGGCGAGTTCGACCAGGCGCTGCGAGCCGGGGAAGAGCTTGGAGCGGAAGTCGGTGGTGATGCCGAACGCGAACACGTCGAGTTCCAGGTCGTCCACGACGCGGGCGAGCTGGTCGATCTGCTCGCCGGCCAGGAACTGCGCCTCGTCGACGATCACGTAGTCGGCCCGGTTGCCCTGGGAGAGGTGGGCGACGAGGTACGCGTAGAAGTCGAAGCCGTCGGCGGCCTCCACGGCGTCGGTGACCAGGCCCAGGCGGGAGGAGAGCTTGCCCGCGCCCGCGCGGTCGTCGCGCGTGAAGATCATGCCCTGGAGGCCGCGGGTCGACCGGTTGTGCTCGATCTGAAGAGCGAGGGTGCTCTTTCCGCAGTCCATCGTTCCGGAGAAGAACACCAGCTCGGGCATGAGGGGTTGAGGACCTTTCGGGTCTGTGCGGGGGGAGTCGGGAGTTACGGGCGGACTTCGATGAGCGGGACGAGCTGCTCGGCGGCCGTCATGGAGCCGTGCATGCCCACCATCGCGGACTCGTGCGGCTCCCGGCGCGACGCGACGACCACGACGTCGTCGCGGGCCGCGGCGACGACGTCGCCGATGCGCCCCCGCACCCGCTCGTCGACCACCGGGCCGAACCAGCCGGCCGCGACGGCCTCGTCCCGGCTCGCCACCCAGAACTGCTCGCCGAGCACCTCGCGCCAGACGGTGAGCACGTCGTTCTCGGCGCCCGGGACGGCGTACACGTGGCGGGCCCGGCCCTCGCCGCCCAGCAGGGCGACGCCGGCGCCCAGCTCCCAGTCCTCGTCGAAGTCGATGCGCGACTGCTCGTCGAAGGGGATGTCGATCATGCCGTGGTCGGCTGTGACGTAGAGCGCCGAGCGGGGCGGGAGCTGCTCGGCGAGGCGCTGGGCGAGCCGGTCGACGTACATCAGCTGGCCGCGCCAGGCGTCGGAGTCGATGCCGAAGCGGTGGCCCTTGCCGTCGACCTCGCTGTAGTACGTGTAGACGAGCGAGCGGTCCCCGGCGGCCAGTTCGCCGGCGGCCAGGTCCATCCGGTCCTCGCCGGTCAGCCTGCCGCGGAACGTGCCGCCGCTCAGCGCGATCTTGGTCAGCGGGGTGTGCTGGAAGTCGGGCGAGGACACCTGCGCGGTGTGCACGCCCGCGGCGTCCGCGAGCTGGAAGACCGTGGGGTACGGCTGCCATGCGTGCGGGTCGGTCCACGGCTTCCAGCGCAGCTGGTTCATCAGCGCGCCGGTGGCGGGGTCGCGGACGGTGTAGCCGGGCAGGCCGTGCGCGCCGGGCGGCAGGCCGGTGCCGACCGAGGCGAGGGAGGTCGCGGTGGTGGCGGGGAAGCCGGCCGTGAGCGGGCGGCCCGTGCCGCCGCGCGAGCTGCCCAGGAGGGAGTGGAGGAACGGGGCCTCGTCCGGGTGAGCCTTGATCTGCTCCCAGCCGAGGCCGTCGATCAGGAACACGCAGTTCCGGTCGGCGGGCGTCAGCTCGGGGATCGCGGCGGTCGTGCCGGGTACGCCCATGCCTGCCGCCAGGGTCGGCAGGAGGTCGGCGAGCGATCCGGCGCCGTACTCGGGGACGGGCGCGGTGTCCAGAGCGAGCGGAACCGGGTCGGACCAGGCGGGCTGCGCCATCAGCGGTCGGCCGCGGCGGTCGCTTCGGAGAGCGCCTGGGCGAACGCGAGCGTCTGGCGCACGGTGTCCGGACCGTCGCCGGCCTCGCTGACGCGCAGGCTCAGGTCGTCGGCGGTGGTGTTGCCGGTGTAGCCGTGGTCGGCCTCGCAGTTGGGGTCGCCGCAGGCGGCGGGCTCCAGGTCGATGCGGGACACGGCGCCCCAGCCGATGGTCAGGACGACCTCGCGGGGCAGGGTGCCCGGAACGTACTTCTCCGGGTTGGCGACGACGCGGCTGACCACGACGGAGGAGATCCGGTCGAGCTTGACCGACTCCGTGGAGGTGGTGGCGTACGGCGCCGGGGAGGTGGTGTCGGCAGCCTGCTCGTCGGTGTGGCTGACGATGAAGCGGTTGCCCGTGAGGACGAGGACCGTGACGTGCCGGCGGACCTCGTTGGAGTCGAACGTCGTCTCCTGGTGCACGAGGTAGGAGGCGACCGGCTCGCCGCCTACAGCGGCCTCCACCGCTTCGGCCACGAGGGCCGGGTAGTAGCCGCTGCGCTCGATCGCCGCGCGCAGCCCCTGGGTCGTCGTACCGGTCTTCGCCATGTCCTCCATCCTACGGGGCGCCGGGGGCCGCGATGCCGGGGTCAGTAGCTGGGCAGGCGGCGGGGGCCGAGGTCGTCGCGGGCGGGCGGGGGCGCGAGGCGCACAGTCGCGCCGAGGACGGACAGGCCGCGCGGGGCGACGACCACGGGTTCCAGCGCGATCCCGACCACTTCCGGGTGATCGTCGACGAGGCGTGACACGCGCAGCAGGAGCTCTTCGAGCGCCGCGGTGTCGACCGGGTCCGAGCCGCGCCAGCCGAAGAGGAGCGGTGCGGTCCGCACCGACCTGATGAGTTCGGCGGCGTCCCGGTCGGTGGCCGGAACCAGCCGGTGGGCGACGTCGCCGAGCAGCTCGGAGGCGGCTCCGGCGAGCCCGAAGGAGAGGACCGCGCCGGCGGCGGCGTCGATGGACGCCCTGACGACGGTGTCGACGCCCCGGGGCGCCATGGCCTGGACGACGAGCTGGAGCTCCTCGGACTTGCCCAGGGCGTCGGTCAACTCGTGGTAGGACCTCCGCAGTTCCGTCTCGTCGGCCAGGTCGAGGCGTACGGCGCCGAGGTCGGGGCGGTGGCGCAGGTGCGGGGCGGTGGTCTTGAGCGCGACGGGGTAACCGAGCCGGGCGGCGGCGGCCACGGCGGCGTCGGGGTGGGGCGCGGGCAGGGTCGGCCGTACGTCGATGCCGTACCGCCCGAGGAGCTCGCCGGCGGCGTCACCGGCCAGCGGCATGCCGCGCGGGTCGGCGCTCTCGTCCAGCAGCGCGCCGATCTGGGCGGCGGCCCCGGCCTCGTCGATGTCGTCGTACTCGGGCACCCGCCCGGGTTCGGCGGCGTGCCGGCGCCACTGCGCGTACTTCACCGCCTCCGCCAGCGCGCGCACGGCTCGCTCGGCGGCGGGGTAGGCGGGGATGCGGCGGGTG
This sequence comes from Streptomyces sp. NPDC046122, assembly GCF_056429965.1. Lineage (NCBI taxonomy): Bacteria > Bacillati > Actinomycetota > Actinomycetes > Kitasatosporales > Streptomycetaceae > Streptomyces > Streptomyces sp. NPDC046122. The sequence continues at coordinate 1,019,178 of NZ_JBWKLQ010000001.1, forward strand.
TCGTGGGGCGACGGGTGTGACGGCTGGGCCCCGGTGGGTTCCCCTGCCCGCTCGTTGCCGGAAGCCGTGGCGGGTCCCCCTGCCCCCGGGCGCCCTTCGTCCCCGGGCGCCGGAGGGGCCGCCTGCGGCCGGCCGGGGGTGGCGCTTCCCCGGGCCGTGGCCGGGGCACGGTCCGGGGACGAGCCGTTCGCCGCGGCGCCCCGGTCCGGGTCTGCCGCCGGGGCCGCGGGCGCGGGGCGGGCCGTACCGGCCGCCGCGGCGAGGGCGTCGGCCAGGTCTCCCATCTCCACGTGCACGACCGCCACCGGCTTCGCGGGCCCGGTCGCCGCCCCCTCGCGCAGCGCCGCCGCCAGCACCTCTCCGTCGCCGGACTCGGTCGCCCCGTTCTCGCCGACCCACGGAATCGCCGTGACCACCACCGCGTCACACGTCCCGTCCGCCAGCGCTCCGGCCAGCGCCGCGCGGAAGTCCGCCGGAGTCGCGGCCGTCGTCAGATCGAGCGGTGGAAGCGGGCGCAGGCCCTCCGCCAGGCAGGCGTCGTACGTCAGGAGGCCGAGGGACTCCGAGTTGCCGAGGATCGCGACCCTCGGCCCCGCCGGAAGCGGCTGGCCGGCCAGGAGCAGCCCCGCGTCGACGAGCTCGGTGACGGTGTCGACGCGGATGACGCCGGCCTGCCGCAGCAGGGCGGACACCGTCGCGTCGGGGATGCGCGTGGCGGGCACCGCGTGCCCCGGCGGCGTGCTTCCGCTGTGGCGCGCGCCCTTCACCACGACGACCGGTTTCTCCGCCGCCGTGCGCCGGGCCAGGCGGGTGAACTTGCGCGGGTTGCCGATCGACTCCAGGTAGAGGAGGACGACGTCGGTGTCGGGATCGTCGTACCAGTACTGGAGGAAGTCGTTGCCCGACACGTCGGCCCGGTTGCCTGACGAGATGAACGAGGACAGCCCGGCGCCGCGCCGGTACAGCCCCGACAGCAGCGCGATGCCGATCGCCCCGGACTGGGTGAAGAGGCCGATGCGTCCGCGCGCGGGCGGCTGTGGCGCGAGGGAGGCGTTGAGGCGTACGGCGTCCGACGTGTTGATGATCCCGAAGGCGTTCGGGCCGATGATGCGCATGCCGTACGAACGCGCCTGCCGTACGAGTTCACGCTGGCGCTCCCGCCCCCGGGCCCCGCTCTCGGCGTACCCGGCGGAGAGGACGACGAGGCCCTGGACGCCGCTCTCACCGCAGTCGGCGACCACCTCCGGCACCCGTTCGGCCGGTACGGCGACGACCGCGAGGTCGACGGCCTCGCCGATCCCGGCGACGGAGCGGTGCGCGGGCACGCCGTCGAGCTCGGTGAGGTCCTCGGGGAAGGCCCGGTTCACGGCGTACGTACGCCCGGTGAACCCGGCGGCGAGGAGATTGCGCAGGACCGTGCGCCCCACTCCGCCCGGCGCGCGGCCCGCGCCGACGACGGCGACCGAGCCGGGGCCGAGCAGCCGCTGCACGGAGCGGGACTCCGCGCGGTGCTCGCGGGCGCGCTGGACGGCGACGGAGCGGTCGGTCGGCTCCAGGTCGAACTCGAGGTGGACGACGCCGTCCTCGAAGCTGCGCTTCTGGGTGTAGCCCGCGTCGGTGAAGACTTTGATCATCTTGGTGTTGGCGGGCAGCACCTCCGCGACGAAGCGCCGGATGCCGCGCTCGCGCGCGACCGCGCCGACGTGCTCCAGGAGGGCGGAGGCGACCCCGCGCCCCTGGTGCGCGTCCTGGACGAGGAAGGCGACCTCGGCCAGGTCGGCGTCGGGGCCGGAGGAGGGCCGCCCCTGCGCGTTGATCCGGTCGTAGCGGACGGTGGCGATGAACTCGCCGCCGACCGTGGCGGCCAGTCCCACCCGGTCCACGTAGTCGTGGTGGGTGAAGCGGTGGACGTCCTTGGCGGAGAGGCGGGGGTACGGGGCGAAGAAGCGGTAGTACTTCGACTCGTCCGACACCTGCTCGTAGAAGCTGACCAGGCGCTGCGCGTCGTCGGCGGTGATGGGGCGGATCCGCGCCGTGCCTCCGTCACGCAGCACCACGTCGGCTTCCCAGTGGGCCGGGTACGCGTGGTGTCCGTCGTGGTCCTGCGAGGCCTGCTCCGGCGAGGGCTGCATGACGAAAGCCTACGGGTCGCGGGGCAGCGCGGGGCAAGGCAGGCTGAGGCCGCGGCGCGGGCCGGCCCGGGGCGGGGGCACGGCCGCTCCGCACGACGTGAGAGACTGGTCTAGACAACCGTTAGAACATGAAGGGCAACACCATGGTTGAGCGCCGTGTCACCGTCGGCTGGGCCGAGGGCCTGCACGCCCGGCCCGCCTCCATCTTCGTCCGCGCGGCGACCGCCTCGGGCGTCCCCGTGACGATCGCCAAGGCCGACGGCAACCCGGTCAACGCCGCCTCCATGCTCGCGGTGCTGGGCCTCGGCGCGCAGGGTGGCGAGGAGATCGTGCTGGCGTCCGAGGCCGACGGCTCCGATGCCGCTCTCGACCGCCTGGCGAAGCTGGTCTCCGAGGGCCTGGACGAGCTGCCCGAGACCGTCTGACCACTCGGACGGGCGCATTCTCACGAAGGAGCCGCGGCACCCGGAATTCGGGGACCGCGGCTTCTTTCTGTTTTGCACGCGGACGGCCACACACATCCGCACGCCGCGGTATTCCAGTGAATTCGGACAGCAGAAAAAGCCCCGCGAATTCGCCCTCTTTTTATATACGGCGCGGCTGTTAAAGGCGGCCACTCACCGTGTTTACGTCATGTTGCGAAGTCCTCACGCCTGCGCGCCCGCGTTCGCGCCCGGTGCGACGCAGCCGGTGCGAGGCCACCGCGCGTTCGGCGTGCAGGGCCGTCAGCGCGCGGGCCCGTTCCGCGTCGCCGCGCGCCACGGCGTCGACGATGGCCCCGTGCTCCGCCCACGCCTCCGCGGGACGCGCGGGCTGCTCGACGGCGTACATCCAGGCGATCTTGTGTCTGAGCTGGGTGAGCAGGGCCGTGAGGCCGGGGCTGCCCGACGCCTGGGCGAGCGTCTCGTGGAACCAGCCGCCCAGCGCCCGCAGATCCTCGCCCTCTCCCCGGCGCGCCCGCTCCTGCCCGAGTCTGACCAGGCCGCGCAGCACCTTGAGGTGGGCCTCGGTACGCCGCTGGGCGGCACGGGCCGCGCCCAGCGGTTCGAGGAGCGTGCGCACCTCCAGGAGGTCGGCGGCCTCCTGCTCGGTGGGCTCGGCCACGCAGGCGCCGGCGTGCCGGCGGGTGGTGACGAACCCTTCGGACTCCAGCGTGCGCAGCGCCTCGCGCACCGGGACGCGCGAGACGCCGTAACGGCGCGCGAGGAGCTCTTCGGTGAGCCTGGCGCCGCGCGGGAACACACCGGAAACGATGTCGTCACGGATTGCCGTGCATACCGATTGCGCGGGAATGCGCATGACCGAACCTCCGCCTTTGATCCCCGCACAACGCGGTCGACCGACGCCTTTTCGGTGACTCTATTGCAGCATTCCGCATTTTCCGACGGGCGCCGTAATTCAGGGACGGCTTTTGGACACGCGCAAGGCCCCGGCGGGGAAGCCGGGGCCTTGCGTACGAGCGGACGGACCGGACGCGTCAGACGCTCACGCCGTGGGCGCGCAGGTACGCGACCGGGTCCATGTCGGAGCCGTACTCGGGGGACGTACGGGCCTCGAAGTGCAGGTGGGGGCCCGTCGAGTTGCCGGTCGAGCCCGAGAGGCCGATCTGCTGGCCGGAGGTGACGGCTTGGCCGACGGAGACGCCGAGGGAGGAGAGGTGGCCGTACTGCGTGTACGTGCCGTCGTTCATCCGGATCACGATGTTGTTGCCGTACGCCCCGCCCCAGCCGGCCTCGACGACGGTGCCCGCACCGACGGCGACGACGGAACTGCCGGACGCGGCACGGAAGTCGACGCCGGAGTGACTGCCGGAGGACCAGAGGTTGCCGCCGGTCTTGTAGCCGGTGGTGACGACGGAGCCGGCGATCGGGAGGGTGTAGGCGTTCAGGCGCTTGCGCTCCGCCTCACGGGCGGCGCGCTCCTTGGCCGCGCGCTCCTCGCGCTCCTTCTTGGCCCGCGCCTCGGCCTCCGCCTTGGCTCTCGCCTCCGCCTTGCGCTTCGCCTCGGCCTTGCGCTCGGCCTCGGCCTTGCGCGCGGCCTCCGCCTTGACGGCGGCACGCTTCTGCTGGTCGGCCTGGGCCGCTATCTGGTCCGCGAGGGAGTCGCCGATGACGATGGCCTGGGTCAGGCCGGTGTCCTGGACGGCCTGGGCCGCGTCGCCGTCGGCGGCGAGGGCCGGAGAGGTCAGACCTCCGATGACGCCGGTGGTCGCGAGTGCGGCGACGCCGGCCATGTTCGCGCTCTTGCGCGTCAGGCGGCTCGGACGACGGTGCTTCCCGGTGGCACGGGTGAACGCCATGGAGTGGCTGGTCCTTTCCTTCCTTCTCGCCTACCGGGTTAGCTGACGGGTTCGGAGCAGGAAGGTCTCCTACGGACCCCTCCGCACCTGCGAAGGACGTCCGATTCACCCCAGGGACTGCGTGGGTCCCCGGCTCCCCAGGCTCGCGCCTGACGGGGACTCGGCGATGACTGTCCGGTGCCGCGGATGCGGCTCACTGCTGACGGACAGCCGGACAGACGCTAAACGGGTCATCTTTTAATCACCAAACAGACACGGCGTTTTGTAACGCACCCCACAGGCCAGACAGGCAACCTCCGCAACAAAACGGACATAAGAGAAGGACCCCGGCGGCCTCTCGAATACCGGGGTCCCACTTTGCCCCTCTTCAGGGCGGATCGAGCAGGCGGTTCGGGCTCAGCCGCTGACCACCTTCACCTCACCGATGCCGAGCGCCCTGACGGGCTCCTCGATCCGCGAGGCGTCACCCACGAGGACCGTGACCAGGCGGTCCTGCGGGAAGGCGCTGACGACCGCAGCGGTCGCCTCCACGGTGCCCGTCTCCGCGAGACGGGTGTACAGCTGGGCCTGGAAGTCGTCCGGCAGGTGCTGCTCGACCTGGTCCGCGAGCGTGCCCGCGACGGCCGCCGCCGTCTCGTACTTGAGCGGCGCGACCCCGACGAGGTTCTGTACGGCGACGTCCCGCTCGGCGTCGGTGAGGCCCTCGGCCGCGAGGGTGCGCAGCACCTTCCAGAGGTCTTCGAGCGCCGGGCCGGTGGACTCCGTGTCCACCGAGCCGCTGATCGCCAGCATCGAGGCGCCCGACCCGTCCGGCGCGGAGCGCAGCACCTGCCCGAAGGCGCGCACGCCGTACGTGTAGCCCTTCTCCTCGCGCAGGACGCGGTCCAGGCGGGAGGTGAGCGTGCCGCCCAGGCAGTACGTGCCGAGGACCTGCGCCGGCCACACGCGGTCGTGCCGGTCGGGGCCGATCCGGCCGATCAGCAGCTGCGTCTGGACCGCGCCGGGGCGGTCCACGACGACCACCCGGCCGGTGTCGTCGGCGACCACCGGCGGCACGGGACGCGGCTCGGAGTTGTCGCCCTTCCACGCGCCCAGGGTGTCCGCCAGGATCGCGTCCAGGTCGGTGCCCTCCAGGTCGCCGACGATCACGGCGGTGGCGGTCGCGGGGCGCACGTGCGCGGCGTAGAAGCCCTTCACGGCGGCGGCGTCGATGCGCCCCACCGTCTCCTCGGTGCCCTGGCGCGGCCGCGACATGCGCGAGGTCGCCGGGAAGAGCTCCTTGGAGAGCTGCTTGGCGGCGCGGCGGGACGGGTTGGCCGTCTCGTGCGGGATCTCGTCGAGCCGGTTGGCCACCAGGCGCTCGACCTCGCCGTCCGCGAAGGCGGGGGCGCGCAGCGCGTCGGCGAGCAGGCCGAGCGCCTTGGGCAGCCGGGAGACGGGGACCTCCAGGGAGACCCGGACGCCCGGGTGGTCGGCGAACGCGTCGAGCGTGGCTCCGCAGCGCTCCAGCTCGGCGGCGAACTCCTCGGCGGAGTGCTTGTCGGTGCCCTCCGACAGGGCACGCGCCATGATCGTCGCGACGCCGTCGAGCCCTTCCGGCTCGGCCTCCAGCGGGGCGGCGAGGAAGATCTCGACGGCCACGACCTGCTGGCCGGGGCGGTGGCAGCGCAGCACGGTCAGGCCGTTGGGCAGGCTGCCGCGCTCGGGGGCGGGGAAGGCCCACGGGGTGGGGGTGCCGGCCTGCGGCTGCGGGTGGAACTCCATGCTCACGGCTGCGGCGTCGGTCACTTGTCCGCCCCTTCCTGCGCACCGGTCGCACCGGCGGCGTCTGCGGTGTCGTCGGCCCCGGCGTCCGCCGTGTCCCCTGCGTGCGTCGGCTCGTACACCAGGACCGCGCGGTTGTCCGGGCGCAGGCGGGCCGCGGCGGCCGCCTGGACCTCCTCCGCGGTGATGTCCAGGACGCGCTGGACGGCGGTCAGCGCGAGCTGCGGGTCGCCGAACAGGACGGCGTACCGGCACAGTTCGTCGGCGCGGCCCGCGACCGTGCCCAGCCGGTCGAGCCACTCGCGCTCCAACTGGGCCTGCGCGCGCTCCATCTCCTCGGGCGTGGGGCCCTCGGCGGCGAACCGGGCCAGCTCCTCGTCGACGGCGCGCTCGATGTCGGGCACCTCGACTCCGGCGGACGTCTTGACGTCGAGCCAGCCGAGCGAGGGCGCGCCGGACAGGCGCAGCAGCCCGAAGCCGGCCGCGACGGCCGTGCGGTCGCGGCGCACCAGACGGTTGTGCAGCCGGGAGGACTCGCCGCCGCCGAGGACGGTGAGCGCCAGGTCGGCGGCGTCCGCCTCGCGGGTGCCGTCGTGCGGCAGCCGGTAGGCGGCCATCAGGGCGCGCGCCGGGACCTCCTCGTGGATCTCCTCGCGCAGCTCCTCGCCGATGATGTCGGGCAGCGATCCGTCGCGCGGCGGCTGCTTGCCGTCGTGGGACGGGATGGAGCCGAAGTACTTCTCGATCCAGGCGAGCGTCTGCTCCGGGTCGATGTCGCCGACGACCGAGATCACCGCGTTGTTGGGCGCGTAGTACGTACGGAAGAAGGCGCGCGCGTCCTCCAGGGTCGCCGCGTCCAGGTCGGCCATCGAGCCGATCGGCGTGTGGTGGTACGGGTGGCCCTCGGGGTACGAGAGCGCGGTCAGCCGCTCGAACGCGGTGCCGTACGGAACGTTGTCGTACCGCTGCCGGCGCTCGTTCTTGACGACGTCGCGCTGGTTCTCCATCGACTCCTCGTCGAGCGCGGTGAGCAGCGAGCCCATCCGGTCGGCTTCGAGCCACAGGGCCAGTTCCAGCTGGTGGGCGGGCATCGTCTCGAAGTAGTTCGTGCGCTCGAAGCTGGTCGTGCCGTTGAGCGAACCGCCCGCACCCTGCACCAGCTCGAAGTGGCCGTTGCCCTTGACCTGCGCCGAGCCCTGGAACATCAGGTGCTCGAAAAGGTGAGCAAGACCGGTACGGCCCTTGACCTCGTGGCGCGAACCGACGTCGTACCAGAGGCAGACCGCGGCGACCGGGGTCAGGTGGTCCTCGGAGAGCACCACGCGCAGACCGTTGGCCAGCCGGTGCTCGGTCGCTGTCAGGCCGCCGGAACCGGCCTGCGCTGTGGCCGTGTGACCCATGGGCATGTACGTCCCTTCGATCGCGATATGGAGAAGTCCTGCCACTGTATGCAAGCTCGCGGACACCTGGCGAAGTTCCCGGCCGGTGTACGCCCTCAGGGAACGCCCGGCGAGGCGCTACGGACGGGTCGAGGTCGGCGTTGTCAGTGCGGCGGTCCACAATGGTCGGCATCACACGCAAGAACTCGCCCCACAGAACCGCGAAGGAGCCGCAGCCGCGATGGCCCGCCGCAGCACGAAGACCCCGCCGCCGGACGATGCGTTCGAGGAGAAGATCCTCGATGTCGACGTCGTCGACGAGATGCAGGGCTCCTTCCTCGAGTACGCGTACTCGGTGATCTACTCGCGAGCCCTGCCCGACGCCCGCGACGGCATGAAGCCGGTGCACCGCCGCATCGTCTACCAGATGAACGAGATGGGGCTGCGGCCCGACCGCGGCTATGTGAAGTGCGCCCGCGTCGTCGGCGAGGTGATGGGCAAGCTGCACCCCCACGGCGACGCGTCGATCTACGACGCGCTCGTGCGGATGGCGCAGCCCTTCTCGATGCGCCTGCCGCTCGTCGACGGCCACGGCAACTTCGGCTCGCTGGGCAACGACGACCCGCCGGCCGCCATGCGGTACACGGAATGCCGGATGGCCGACGCCACGTCGCTGATGACCGAGTCGATCGACGAGGACACGGTCGACTTCAGCCCGAACTACGACGGGCAGGAGCGGGAGCCGGTCGCGCTTCCCGCCGCCTATCCGAACCTGCTGGTCAACGGCGCGTCGGGCATCGCCGTCGGCATGGCGACGAACATGCCGCCGCACAACCTGGGCGAGGTCGTCGCCGCGGCCCGGCACCTGATCAGGCACCCCGGCGCCGATCTCGAGACGCTGATGCGCTTCGTGCCCGGTCCCGACCTGCCGACCGGCGGCCGCATCGTCGGCCTCGGCGGGATCAAGGACGCGTACGAGAACGGGCGCGGCACGTTCAAGATCCGCTCGACGGCCACCGTGGAGAACGTGACGGCGCGCCGCAAGGGCCTGGTCGTCACGGAACTGCCCTTCACCGTCGGGCCGGAGAAGGTGATCGCCAAGATCAAGGACCTGGTCTCGGCGAAGAAGCTCCAGGGCATCGCGGACGTCAAGGACCTCACCGACCGTGCGCACGGGCTGCGCCTGGTCATCGAGATCAAGAACGGCTTCGTCCCGGAGGCCGTCCTGGAGCAGCTCTACAAGCTGACGCCGATGGAGGAGACCTTCGGCATCAACAACGTGGCGCTGGTCGACGGGCAGCCCCTGACGCTGGGCCTCAAGGAGCTGCTCGAGGTCTACCTCGACCACCGCTTCGAGGTCGTGCGCCGCCGCAGCGAGTTCCGCCGCACCAAGCGCCGCGACCGGCTGCACCTGGTCCTCGGCCTGCTCGTCGCGCTGCTCGACATCGACGAGGTCATCCGTCTCATCCGCTCCAGCGACAACTCGGCCCAGGCCAAGGAGCGGCTGATCGAGCGGTTCTCGCTGAGCGACATCCAGACGCAGTACATCCTGGACACGCCGCTGCGCCGGCTCACCAGGTTCGACAAGATCGAGCTGGAGGCCGAGCGCGACCGGCTGACCGCCGAGATCGACGAGCTGACCGCGATCCTGGAGTCGGACACCGAGCTGCGCAAGCTGGTCTCGGCGGAACTGGCGGCGGTGGCGAAGAAGTTCGGCACCGACCGGCGCACCGTGCTGCTGGAGTCGGGGAGTTCGCCGGTCGCCGCGGTGCCGCTGGAGGTCGCGGACGACCCGTGCCGCGTTCTCCTGTCCTCGACCGGCCTGCTGGCCCGTACGGCCAACGGCGAGCCCCTCGCCATGGACGACGCCCGGCGCACCAAGCACGACGTGATCGTCTCGGCCGTGCCCGCGACGGCGCGCGGCGACGTGGGCGCGGTGACCTCGTTCGGCCGCCTGCTGCGGCTTTCGGTGATCGACCTGCCCCAGCTCCCCGACACGGCCTCCGCGCCCAATCTGTCGGGCGGAGCACCGGTCACGGAGTTCCTGACCCTGGGGCCGGACGAGACGCTGATCTGCCTCACCACGCTCGACGAGTCCTCGCCCGGGCTGGCGCTCGGTACCGAGCAGGGCGTCGTCAAGCGGGTGGTGCCGGACTACCCCGGCAACAAGGACGAACTGGAGGTCATCTCCCTGAAGGAGGGCGACCGGATCGTCGGCGGGGCCGAGCTGCGCACCGGCGAGGAGGACCTGGTCTTCATCACGGACGACGCTCAGCTGCTGCGCTATCCGGCGGGGCAGGTCCGCCCGCAGGGCCGGGCCGCGGGCGGCATGGCGGGCATCAAGCTCGCCGACGGCGCCAAGGTCATCTCCTTCACCGCGGTCGACCCGGCGGCGGACGCCGTGGTCTTCACGGTGGCCGGTACGGCGGGGACGCTGCTCGGCGACACGGAGACGTCCGCGAAGCTGACGCCGTTCGACCAGTACCCGCGCAAGGGCCGGGCCACGGGCGGCGTGCGCTGTCAGCGGTTCCTCAAGGGCGAGGACGCGCTGCTCCTCGCCTGGGCGGGCACGGCCCCGGCACGGGCCGCGACGAAGAACGGGGCCCCGGTGGAGCTGCCGGAGCCCGACCCGCGCCGCGACGGCTCGGGCACCCCGCTGGCGACGCCGGTGGCGGCTCTGGCGGGCCCGGTCTAGCCCTCGCCCCGCACGTACCGCAGGACGCCCCACATGCTCCGCTCGCAGGCGGCGGAGAGGGCGTCCTGCGGTACGTCGAGCGCCTCCTGCGGAAGCGGACCTTCCAGCGGCGCCTCCCGCGTTTCCGCCCGCGCGCCCTCCGCCCGGCAGGCCGCGAGCTCCTTGCCGAGCGCCTCCGTGTCGGTCCCGGACCCGATGAGCACGAGCTGCGTCGTCCTCGGTTCGTCCCGCCCCCACGGCTCGGGGTAGAAGCGCAGGAACCGGCCCACCGCGTGCACGCCGTACCGGTTGCGGGGGTCGGCCGGGCCGAAGTCGACGTACCCCTTGATGCGGTAGAGCCCCTCGGGTCTCGTGTCGAGGAACTCCATCAGCCGGCGCGGGTCCATGGGCACGTCGGAGGCGAAGGAGACGCTCTCGTACGCCGCGTGGAGATGATCCTCGTGGTCGTCGTGCGCGTCCTCGTCGCCGCGCAGGTCGTCGAAGGAGAGCTGCCGCGCCTTCTCCTCGGCGTCCGGCCGCGCCGCCGGGTCGAAGAGCAGCTGCGGATCGATCCGCCCGTACGACGCCCTGACGACGGGCGTGCCCCCGCTGAGGTTCCGTACGGTGTCGAGGACGGCTCCCAGCCGCTCCTCCCCCACCCGGTCCGTCTTGTTGAGCACGACGAGGTCGGCGACGGCGAGATGGCGGTCCAGCTCGGGGTGGCGCCTGCGCGTCGCGTCGAACTCGAACGCGTCGACGACCTCGGCGAGCCCGCCGTACACGATCCGCTCGTTCTCGCCGGCGAGGATCATCCGCACCAGTTCCTGCGGCTCGGCGAGCCCGCTCGCCTCGATGACGATGACGTCCAGGCGGGCAGCCGGCCGGGTCAGCCGCTCCAGGTACTCGTCCAGCTCGTTCGCGTCGACGGCGCAGCACAGGCAGCCGTTCCCGAGCGAGACGGTGGAGTCCCCGAGCTGCCCGGCGACCGCCATGGCGTCGATCTCGATGGCCCCGAAATCGTTGACGATCGCACCGATCCTGGTGCCCCGGCTGCGGGCGAGCAGGTGGTTGAGCAAGGTGGTCTTGCCCGAACCCAGGAAGCCCGCGAGGACGATGACCGGGATCTGCTTCTTGCTCACCGAGGGCCTTTCTCACGGTGCGGCGACGGGCTGCCCAGGATAGGGGCGGCCCCGGGAGCGCCGCCGGGCGGAGCGGGGGATTTCGGAAAGCCCCGCCCGGCGCTCTACCGTTCGTAGACATGAGCGCCGCACCGACCACCTCCGGCAGACGCCTGCGTCTGGGCTGGCCCCAGCGCGTCTTCTCTCAGGTCCTCCTGATGCAGCTGGCCATCGCCACCGGCGTCACCGTGCTCGCCACCGGCCTCTTCCTGGCCCCGCTCAGCGCTCAGCTCGACCAGGAGGCGATGCGGCGGGCCCTCGCCATCGCGCAGACCACCGCCGCCCAGCCGCAGCTCGCCGACGCGGTGACCGGCTCACGGCCGGCCGCCGCGGGGCCTGCGCAGGCCGAAGCGGAGCGCGTCCGGCGCTCCACGGGCGCCGAGTACGTCGTGATCATGGACCACCGAGGCGTCCGCTGGTCCCACACCGACCCCCGCCAGATCGGCAGGATCGTCTCCACCGACCCGAGCGAGGCCCTGGCGGGCCGCGAGGTGATGGAGATCGACGAGGGTACGCTCGGCCGCTCCGCCCGCGGCAAGGTCCCGCTGCGCGACGCGGACGGCGCCATCGTCGGCGCGGTGTCGGTCGGCATCGAGTACGACAGCGTCCGCGCCCGGCTGCTCGCGGCCATCCCGGGGCTGCTGGCGTACGCGGGCGGGGCTCTGGCCGTCGGCGCGGTCGCGGCGTACCTCATCTCCCGGAGACTTCAGCGGCAGACCCACGACCTGGCCTTCTCCGACATCTCCGCGCTGCTGGCGGAACGCGAGGCGATGCTGCACGGCATCCGGGAGGGCGTGGTCGCCCTGGACGCCCGGGGCAGGATCCGGCTGATGAACGACGAGGCCCAGCGGCTGCTCGGGCTGGGGCCGGAGGCCACCGGGCGGCCGCTCGACGAGGTGCTGGGCGAGGGGCGTACGGCGGACGTGCTGGCGGGGCGGGTGACCGGCGACGACCTGCTGACCGTGCGCGGGCACCGCGTCCTCGTCACCAACCGGATGCCGACGGACGACGGCGGCGCGGTGGCGACCCTGCGCGACCGCACCGAGCTGGAGCGGCTCGGCCGCGAACTCGACTCGACGCGCGGTCTGATCGACGCCCTGCGCGCCCAGGACCACGAACACGCCAACCGGATGCACACGCTCCTGGGGCTGCTGGAGCTGGGCATGCACGAGGAGGCGGTGTGGTTCGTGACGGAGGTCGCGGGGGTGCACCGCGCCACCGCAGAGCAGATCACCGAGAAGATCCACGACCCGATGCTGGCGGCGCTGCTGGTCGGCAAGGCCACGGTCGCCGCCGAACGGGGGGTCTCCCTCCGGCTCTCCGGAGAGACGCTGCTGCCCGACCGGCTGGTGGACCCGCGCGGCCTGGTCACCGTCGTCGGCAACCTGGTGGACAACGCGCTGGACGCGTCGGCCGGCTCCCCGGACGCCGTGATCGAGGTCGGGCTGCGGGCGCGGGGGCGCACGGCGGTCCTCACGGTGACCGACAGCGGGCCCGGTGTTCCGGCGGAGCAGCGCGAGCTGATCTTCACGGAGGGGTGGTCGACCAAGGAGCTGCCGGCCCACGGCAAGCGGGGTCTGGGCCTCGCGATGGTGCGCAGGCTCGCGGAGCGGCAGGGCGGCAGCGCCCGCGCCGGCGCGGGTGCGCAGGGCGGCGCCGAGTTCACCGTCGTACTGCCGGAGGCGCTGACGGACCCGGTGACGGAGTCCGGCCCGGACGGTGTCGAGGGCGGTGGGGCGGACCGCGGCGGTGCGGGACCGGTAGCCCCGGTGGGCGCGGGGCCGGACGCGGCGGGAGAGGCGAGATGATCGACGTACTCGTGGTGGACGACGACGTGCGCGTCGCGGAGATCAACGCCGCGTACGTGGCCAAGGTCGAGGGCTTCCGGGTCGTCGGCCGCGCGCACTCCGCCGCCGAGGCGCTGGCCCAGCTGCGCGCGCACCACGTCGACCTGGTGCTCCTGGACCACTACCTGCCGGACGGGAACGGGCTGGCGCTCGTCCAGGAGCTGCGGGCGCTCGGCCTCCAGACCGACGTGATCATGGTGACGGCGGCGCGCGACATCGGGACCGTGCAGGCCGCGATGCGCCAGGGAGCCCTCCAGTACCTCGTGAAACCCTTCAACTTCGCGGGGCTGCGCACGAAGCTCGACGCGTACGCCGCGCTGCGCCGGACCCTCGACGGGGGCGGCGAGGCGGAACAGGCCGAGGTGGACCGCATCTTCGGCGCCCTCTCCGTGCCCGGCTCGCCCGACCTGCCGAAGGGGCATTCACCGACCACCGCCGAGCTGGTCCGGCAGGTGCTGCTGGCCGCGGGAGGGCCGCTGTCCGCCCAGGAGATCGCGGAACGCGCGGGCATCAGCCGGCAGACCGCGCACCGCTACCTGAAGCTGCTGGAGCGGTCGGGGCGGGTACGCCTGAGCCTCAAGTACGGCGAGACGGGCCGCCCGGAGCACCGCTACGCATGGACGGCGAGCGGCGGCTGAGACGGCCCGCGCGGCCCAGCGGGCTCCAGAGGCGCGCGGCCGCGAGCGGGGGCTGTTGGACCACGCCCTCCCGCGCCGGTCAGACCGCGCCCGCGCCGGTGAGGGAGCGCACCTCCGTTTCGGCGTGCCCGGCCTCGTCCGGCGGTTCGGGCGACAGCACCGTACCGGCCCAGCCGGCGAGGAAGCCCAGCGGGATGGAGACCAGGCCCGGATTCTGCAGGGGGAAGAGCTGGAAGTCGACGCCGGGGAACAGCGCTTCGGGGCTGCCCGAGACGACGGGCGAGAGCAGGACGAGCAGGACGGCCGGGACCAGGCCGCCGTACACCGACCAGACCGCGCCGCGCGTGGTGAAGTTCCGCCAGAACAGCGAGTACAGCAGCACCGGGAGATTGGCGGAGGCGGCGACCGCGAACGCCAGGCCGACGAGGAACGCGACGTTCAGGTCGCGGGCGAGCAGGCCCAGGGCGATGGCCGCCGCCCCGATCCCGGCCGCAGCGAGGCGGGCCACCGCGACCTCGCTGTACTGCTTGGCGTGGCGCCGCCTGAGCGAGGCGTACAGGTCGTGGGCGACGGAGGCGGAGGACGCCAGGGTGATGCCGGCGACGACCGCGAGGATGGTGGCGAACGCCACGGCCGCGACGATGGCGAAGAGAACCGTTCCTCCCGTGGAACCCGCGCCGCCGCCCAGGTCGAGCGCGAGCAGCGGAACCGCCGTGTTGCCCGCCGCGTTGGACGCGCGCACCTCGTCGGTGCCGACCACCGCCGCCGCGCCGAAGCCGAGCACGATCGTCATCAGGTAGAAACTGCCGATGAGGCCGATCGACCAGACGACCGAGCGGCGGGCGGCGCGGGCGGTCGGCACGGTGTAGAAGCGGGTGAGGATGTGCGGCAGACCGGCCGTGCCGAGGACGAGCGCGAGCCCGAGGCTGATGAAGTCGAAGCGCGCGGTCCAGTCCCCGCCGTACCGCAGGCCGGGCGACAGGAAGTCCTTCCCGTGGCCGCTGCGCTCGGCGGCGGAGAGCAGCAACTGGTTGAAGTCGCCGTGGAAGCGCACCAGTACGAGCACGGTGAGCGCCACCGTACCCGCCATCAGCAGCACTGCCTTGACGATCTGGATCCAGGTGGTGGCCCGCATCCCTCCCAGCGACACGTAGATCACCATCAGCGCGCCCACGCCGATGACCGTCCAGGTGCGCGCCGCCTCGCTGCTCCCGCCCAGCAGCAGCGCGACCAGGCTGCCCGCGCCCACCATCTGCGCCACCAGGTAGAGAACGGACACGGTGACCGAGGAAGTTCCCGCCGCGATGCGCACGGGCCGCTCCCGCATCCGCGCGGCGACGACGTCGGCGAGGGTGAACCGTCCGCAGTTGCGGACGAGTTCGGCGACGAGCAGCAGGACGACGAGCCAGGCGACGAGGAAGCCGACGGAGTAGAGCATGCCGTCGTAGCCGAAGAGAGCGATCAGGCCGGAGATTCCGAGGAAGGAGGCCGCGGACATGTAGTCGCCCGCGATGGCGAAACCGTTCTCCATCGGTGAGAACAGCCGTCCTCCCGCGTAGAACTCCTCCGCGGAACCACGCCGGTTGCGGCTCACCCACGTCGTGATGGCCAGCGTCGCCGCGACGAACGCGCAGAACAACAGCAGCGCGAGTGTCTGGTGGTCACGGGTCACCGGCCGGCCCCCTTGATCCCCCGGGTCAGTTCCTGCGTGTCCCAGCGCAGATCGAGCGCCGCCCGGTCCCTGCGCAACCGGGCGTGACGCGCGTACGCCCAGGTCAGCAGGAAGGTGGTGAGGAACTGCCCGAGCCCGGCGACCATCGCCACGTTCACCGCGCCCGCGACGGGGCGGGCCATCAGGTCGTGGGCGGTGGTGGCCGCGACGACGTAGACGACGTACCAGGTGAAGAAGGCGAGGGTGGCGGGGACGACGAACCGCCGGTAGCGGCCGCGTACTTCCTGGAAGGCGGCGCTGCGCTGGACCTCCAGGTAGATCTCCGCGGCACTGGGGCCGGGGCCGGGACCGGGGCCCGCGGGCGGCGGGACCGGCGCGGGTGCGCCCGTACCGTCGAGCTCGCCCCAGCCGGAGGCGAGCGCGTCGTACCAGGGATCGTCGAACCGCACGGCGGCGGCCTCACGCCCTTCCTGCTTCTCCACCGGTCAACTCTCCTTCTCCGCGAACGCGTCGTCCGCGTGCCCAAGGATGGACAGATCAGGAAGATCCCGGACTCTTCATCCGCGCACTTCACCCCTTCAGGTGAAGGCGAAGTGACGGTGGAGGCGAAAAAACTCCGCGCGGTCCACCCGTGGGGGTGAACCGCGCGGAGCGTGGAGCGGTGCTGTGCGGCGGTCGGGCTCAGGCGTCGATGCGGGAGCGGTCCAGGGTGGCCGCCGAACTGGTGATGAACTCCTTGCGGGGCGCGACCTCGTTGCCCATCAGGAGGTCGAAGACCTGCTCGGAGGACTCCAGGTCACCGATGTTGATACGGCGCAGCGTGCGGTGGCGGGGGTCCATCGTCGTCTCCGCCAGCTGATCGGCGTCCATCTCGCCGAGGCCCTTGTAGCGCTGGATGGAGTCCTTGTAGCGCACGTTCTTGCGCTGGTACTCCAGCAGCGTCTGCCGCAGTTCGTTGTCCGAGTACGTGTAGACGTACTTGTCCTGGCCCTTCTTGGGCTGGATCAGCTCGATCCGGTGCAGCGGCGGCACGGCGGCGAAGACGCGTCCCGCCTCCACCATCGGCCGCATGTAGCGCTGGAAGAGCGTCAGCAGCAGGCAGCGGATGTGCGCGCCGTCGACGTCGGCGTCGACGAGGAGCACGATCTTGCCGTAGCGCGCCGCGTCGAGGTCGAAGGTCCGCCCGGATCCCGCTCCTATGACCTGGATGATGGCGCCGCACTCGGCGTTCTTGAGCATGTCCGAGACGGACGACTTCTGCACGTTGAGGATCTTGCCGCGAATGGGCAGCAGCGCCTGGAACTCGGAGTTCCGGGCGAGCTTCGCCGTACCCAGCGCGGAGTCTCCCTCGACGATGAAGAGCTCGCTGCGCTCCACGTCGTCGCTGCGGCAGTCGGCGAGCTTCGCCGGCAGCGAGGAGGACTCCAGCGCGGTCTTGCGGCGCTGCGCCTCCTTGTGCTGGCGGGCCGCGATACGCGTCCGGGCGGCGGCGACGACCTTCTCCATCACCGAGCGCGCCTGCTGCTTCGCGTCGCGCTTGGTGGAGGTCAGGAAGGTCTTCAGCTCCTTGGCGACGACGTTGCCGACGATCCGCGCGGCCGCCGACGTGCCGAGCACCTCCTTCGTCTGGCCCTCGAACTGCGGCTCCGCCAGCCGCACCGTGACCACCGCCGTGAGGCCCTCCATCGCGTCGTCCTTGACGACGTCGTCCTCGGCGACACGCAGCAGCTTGGCCGAGCGCAGGGCCTCGTTGACGGTCCTGGTGAGGGAGCGCTCGAAACCGGAGATGTGGGTGCCGCCCTTGGGGGTGGCGATGATGTTGACGAAGGACCTGACGGTGGTGTCGTACCCGGTGCCCCAGCGCAGCGCGATGTCCACGCCCAGCTCACGGGTGACCTCGGTGGCCGTCATGTGACCGCGGTCGTCGAGGACCGGCACGGTCTCCTTGAAGGTGCCCTGTCCGCTCAGCCGCAGGACGTCGCAGATGGCCTTGTCCTGCGCGAGGTACTCGCAGAACTCACTGATGCCGCCGTCGAAGCGGAAGACCTCCTCGGTCTTGCCCTCACCGTCCGTGGCGCGCTCGTCACGGACGATGATGGTCAGACCGGGCACCAGGAAGGCCGTCTGGCGAGCGCGCTGGTACAGCGTCTCCAGGCTGAGCTTGGCGTCCTTGAGGAAGATCTGGTGGTCGGCCCAGTAACGCACGCGCGTGCCGGTGCGCGTCTTGGGCACCCGCTTGCCCTTGCGCAGCCCGTTGGCCGGGTCGAAGGGGGCGTCGGGGCCGGACTCGGTGAACATGCCGGGCACGCCGCGCCGGAAGCTGATGGCGTGCGTCGCGCTGTTGCGGTCGACCTCGACGTCGAGGCGGGCGGAGAGGGCGTTCACGACGGACGCGCCGACGCCGTGCAGGCCGCCGGAGGCCGCGTACGAGCCGCCGCCGAACTTTCCGCCGGCGTGCAGCTTGGTCATCACGACCTCGACGCCGGACAGACCCGTCTTGGGCTCCACGTCGACCGGGATGCCGCGGCCGTTGTCCCGGACCTCGACGGAGCCGTCCTCGTGGAGGACCACCTCGATGTGGTCGCAGTACCCGCCGAGGGCCTCGTCGACGGAGTTGTCGATGATCTCCCACAGGCAGTGCATGAGGCCACGGCTGTCCGTGGACCCGATGTACATGCCGGGTCGCTTGCGGACGGCCTCCAGCCCCTCGAGTACGAGAAGGTGCCGCGCGGTGTAGTTGGAACCGTCACGGTCTGCACCGGTCAGAAGCGCAGTGGACGGCACGGACGTTTCGGCGGTCACGCGGTTCGCTCCTCGCTGAATTTCAAATGTGTCCCGATGGGGTACGGGCCCGGCGTGGGTCGCCGGTCAGAGGGTACCGAGGCCTGGTAGAGCCGATGTAACGCCACCCTGGGGAAAACTCATGCTAGTCCAGAGTCGCATGCACGTTCGATCCCTCGATCGAGTGACGTGGACATCACGTTCCCTTCGAGGCATGAACCATTTAGGCTCCGGGCACGTCCTCATGAACAACCCGGCAAGCCAGCCGGGAGGGCAGACCCCATTAATCGACGCGAAACCGTAGAGCGACGCAATACGGCTCCTTCGCCGCTAACCGGCAACAGACAGCCACCTCGGAAGAATTTTCAAGGAAAAGCCACGAGCGGGAACGTTTTCGGCCTGGTTGGATGTTGACCCTGGTACGACAGCTCGTCGAGCTAGAGAAGAGGCGACGTGACTACTGTTCTGACCCCCGCGAGCCCCCTGACGGCCGCTGACCGATGCGACCGATGCGGCGCCCAGGCCTACCTGCGCGTCGTCCTGGCCAGCGGCGGCGAACTGCTCTTCTGCGCCCACCACGGTCGCAAGTTCGAGCCGGAACTCAAGAAGATCGCCGCTGAAATACAGGACGAGACCGACCGGCTGACCCCCGTGCCGCCGTCCCCGGAAGACGAGGAACGCTGAGAACGCAGGCACCTCGCCACCACGACGAGCCGAGGGCCGGTCCCCGGACCGGCCGACGGGCGGCCTCCCCTGAGTGATCAGGGAAGGCCGCCCGTACTTGTACGCTGCAAGCGTAATCAGTCCCTTGCCGCCCAGGTTTCAGGGGCAGCCGACAGGCGCGCGTACACCCCGGGGCTCTCCGCCCGGCCGCAGCCGCTCCCCCAGGAGACGAGCCCGATCAGCCGGCCGTCGGCCACCAGCGGCCCGCCGCTGTCCCCCTGGCAGGCGTCGTGCCCCCCGTTCTCGTCTCCGGCGCACAGCATGGTGTCCGGGCGGTACGTCCCCTCCGCGCGGCCGGGATAGGCCCGCTCGCAGGCGCTGTCGTCCATCACCTTGACCGGAGCCGCCCGCAGCTCGTCGGCGTACGCCCCACTGCCCGATGTGTCCCCCCAGCCGTAGACCATGGCGCGCGTGCCGGCCGTGTACGCCGCGCTGCCCCGCCCTGCGGCCCTGATGACGTCCGAGGCGGGCAGCGGGTCCAGGAGCGTGAGCAGGGCGAAGTCGCCCGCGTTCGTCTTGGCGTCGTACGCCGGGTTCAGCTGGACGCCGCTCACCGCGATCTCCCGGCCGCCCGTGCCCTTGAGCGTGGTACGGCCCGCGATCACCCGCAGATCCCGCACCTGGCCGAGCGGTACGCCCAGGACGTCCGCGCTCACGCAGTGTGCCGCCGTCAGTACTTGGGCGGGCGCCACCACCACTCCCCCGCAGAATTGCCCCGCTCGCGTACCTCCGAACCGGTCACGGCTGGACAGGGCCACCACCCAGGGCGACTGCGAGATCTGTACCGGCTGGCCCCCGATCACCACACCGTCCGGGGCGGCGGCGCCTCCCGATGCCTGTGGCGCCGCGACGGCCATGGCCGTCAGGGCCAGCGCCCCTGTCAGTGATCCGGCGAAAGAGCGACGCATACGGCCTCCTGGCTCGGTGGAGCTATGGCACCACCAGCCTCGGCCGGACGCCTGCGCGCCGCACCCGCGAAAAGCCGGGGCCCGGGGCCCCGTGCGAGGGACCCCGGGCCCCGGCCCGAGCGGTGCACGACCAGGTATGCCCCGATCGGGAAACGGTCTAGTCGAGGTAGTCGCGCAGCACCTGGGAGCGCGACGGGTGACGCAGCTTGGACATCGTCTTCGACTCGATCTGACGGATGCGCTCACGCGTCACGCCGTAGACCTTGCCGATCTCGTCCAGCGTCTTCGGCTGGCCGTCGGTGAGCCCGAACCGCATGGACACGACACCGGCCTCGCGCTCGGAGAGGGTGTCGAGGACCGAGTGCAGCTGCTCCTGGAGCAGGGTGAAGGAGACGGCGTCGGCCGGGACGACCGCCTCGGAGTCCTCGATGAGGTCGCCGAACTCGCTGTCGCCGTCCTCGCCGAGCGGGGTGTGCAGGGAGATGGGCTCGCGGCCGTACTTCTGGACCTCGATGACCTTCTCGGGGGTCATGTCGAGTTCCTTGGCCAGCTCCTCCGGGGTGGGCTCGCGGCCCAGGTCCTGGAGCATCTGGCGCTGGACGCGGGCCAGCTTGTTGATGACCTCGACCATGTGCACCGGGATACGGATGGTGCGGGCCTGGTCGGCCATCGCGCGGGTGATCGCCTGACGGATCCACCAGGTGGCGTACGTCGAGAACTTGTAGCCCTTGGTGTAGTCGAACTTCTCGACCGCGCGGATCAGACCCAGGTTGCCCTCCTGGATCAGGTCCAGGAAGAGCATGCCGCGGCCGGTGTAGCGCTTGGCCAGCGAGACGACCAGGCGGAGGTTGGCCTCCAGCAGGTGGTTCTTGGCGCGGCGGCCGTCCTCGGCGATGATCTCCAGCTCGCGCTTGAGCTTCGGCGCGAGCTTGTCGCTGTTGGCCAGCTTGTCCTCGGCGAAGAGGCCGGCCTCGATGCGCTTGGCGAGCTCCACCTCCTGCTCGGCGTTGAGGAGGGGGACCTTGCCGATCTGCTTGAGGTAGTCCTTGACCGGGTCTGCGGTGGCGCCGGCGACGGCGACCTGCTGCGCGGGCGCGTCGTCCTCGTCCTCGTCGGAGAGAACGAACCCCTTCTCCCCGCCCTCTTCCTCCTCGTCGGCTCCCGCCTTGAGCGGGGTCTCCTCGGCGGAGTCCTCGCCGTCGGCCTCGCCGGCGTCCTTCTTGGCGGAGGTCTTCTTGGCGGCCGTCTTCTTGGCCGCGGTCTTCTTCGCGACGGTCTTCTTGGCAGCCGTCTTCTTCGCGGCGGCCTTCTTCACCGGCTCCGGCGCGGCATCGTCGTCGTCGGCCACGGCGTCCACGGTCTCCGCCGCCGGAGCGGAGGCCGCCGCGACGGTCTGGGCGGGGGCCGGCTGGGCCGAGGCGGCCGCGACGGACTTGGTCGCGGTGCGCTTGGCCGGGCTCTTCGCCGCGACGCTCTTGCGGGGGCGCTTGGGCGACTCCGCGGCGGTGACCATCAGCGTCACACCCTCTTCCTCGAGGATCTGGTTCAGGCTGCGCAGAACGTTCTTCCACTGGGCCGCCGGAATCTGGTCGGCCAAGAATGCCTGGCGCACGTCATCGCCCGCGATCTGCCCATCAGCCTTCCCCCGCTCGATGAGCGCCATCACAGACTCGGACTCGGCGATCTCCGGCGGGAGCGTACGGGATGTGCTGGCCGACACGAACAACCTCTCGGAACGATGGGAACGGCTTCCGGCCGCCTCGCCCTGAGTGCGGGCCACGGCCGACGACATCGGCTGGGGATGTACCGACGGCGCAGGTTGAACCTCGGACTGGTTACAGCGCCGGTTTCGACGGCTGTATTCCCTCTTCGGCTGTCACCTCTTAGGTCATCGCACAGTTCCGCGGAGTGTTACGCCCAATCTTCGTGGCCCGAGTCACACCCCGTACGAAATCGGAAGAACAGAAGGGACATGGGCCCACAATCGTGTCGCCGGACCCCAGGGGATCCGGCGACACGAGGTTCGTCAGCGCAGCCGGGCCGCATGGCGCACACCCTGGCCGTGGTCCGCGGTCAGTGCTCGCGCGGCGCCGGCACCACACGCTCCACTTCCGGGTGGACGGTGAGCAGTTGGCGCATGGCGGCCTCGGCCGCCGGAGCGTCGCCCGCGGCGAGCGCGTCTACGGTGCGGGAGTGATGGACGAGCGCGGCCTCGGTGGGGCGGTCACAGCCGGTGACGGGGCCGCCGGACACCTGGAGGGCGGCGGAGACGATACCGGAGAGGTGCTCCAGCATGCGGTTGCCGGCGAGCTGGATGAGCAGGGAGTGGAACTCGGCGTCGGCGCGGGAGAACGTCAGGGAATCGCCCTGCGTGAGGGCGTGGCCCATGATCTCGACCATGTCGCCGAGCCGCTGCTGGAGGTCCTCGCGTCCGTGGCCGGCCGCGAGCCGGGCGGCGAGCGGCTCGATCATCCACCGCAGTTCACCCAGTTCGCGACGCTGGTCGTCGCGCTGCGGACCGAACGCCCGCCACTCGATGATGTCGGGGTCCAGCAGGTTCCAGTCACTGACCGGACGGACCCGGGTGCCGACGTTGGGGCGGGCACTGACGAGGCCCTTGGCCTCGAGCACCCGCAGGGATTCGCGGACGACGGTGCGGGAGACCTCGAAGCGCTGGCCGATCTCCTCGGGGACGAGCGGACGGTCGGCGCCGAGATCGCCGGAGACGATCATCTGCCCGAGCTGCTGGACGAGTTGGCCGTGGAGCCCGCGGCCCCGGCTGCCCGCCGAGCGGCGGCCCATCCGGCCCAGGTCCGTGTCGGCCCCTTCCCAGGAGGGCACGCCGACGCGGTCGGCGCCCGGCACCTCCGCGTAGGGGTAGCGATCGAGTTCACCCGGCCCGGCGAGGCCGGAATCGGCGGAGCGGGAGGCGGTCATCATGGTGTGCGCAAGGGTACTCACGGATCCTTTGTCGGCGGGACTTCCACGACCCTTGAGGTCTTTGGTGAAAAGCACACGAAAGGGTGATCGCCGCCCGCCCCGCAATTGACGACTTATCGGAAAGAAACGGACGTACCCAGGGAAGTTGTGACCGAGCGTCAGACTTGACCGCGCGAGTCGGTCACCAATGGGTTCTGCGGCGAAAGCCAGTGAACAGATACGCGCAAAGCAGGGCGCACAGCGACAACGTGAGGGCCACTCCCACCGGTTGTGCCGCAGCCTTCATCGCGGCCACCGCCCACCCGTCGAGCTCGTACGGCCAGCGCAGCCAGGCCACCTCCCGCAGCCTGCCCGGCAGTCCGGCCACCGAACGCAGGGACGGCCCCACGACCATCCGCTGGGCGACCGGCGCCACCAGGACCGGTACGGCGAGCACCGCGGCCACTCCGGCGGCCGTGGCCCGGAAGACGGCCGCACCCAGCAGCCCGGCCCACGCGCAGCCGACGGTCAGGCCGGACCAACTGACGGCCATGGCGGCCCATTTGTCCGGTACGCGCAGCAAGTCTTCGCCGTACACCAGCCGCAGGGCCTGTGCGTCGGCCACGACGGCGAGCAGCGCGAGCAGCAGTGCCATGGCGGCGGAGACGGTCAGTTTCGCGAGGAGCAGTCCGACGCGGCGGGGAACCGTGCCCCGCGCGGCGGCCAGGGCGGGATAGCGGAACTCCTCGCCGAAGGCCATGGCGCCGAGCAGGCCCGCGCCCAGCGCGGCGGGCGGCAGGGGCAGGATGTCCGGCCAGGCGGCGAGCAGGGCGGACAGCGGGGCGCTGCCGACGCGGGCCAGCAGTACGGAGACCGTCACGGAGGCGGCCAGGGCGGCGGCGACGACCAGGAGGCTCGTCCGGGTGCCGAAGAGGCGGTGCAGCTCGTAGCGCAGCGGGCGCAGCGGACTGCGGGCCGGGCGCGAGGGCAGGAGCGGCGGGGCCGTCGCGCGCGCCCCGGTGGCGGCGCCTCCCGTGCTCCGGGGGCCGGCGGGGGCGGGTTGCCGCTCCGCGGCGGGCGGCGGTCCGGTGTCGCGGGTCTCGTCGGCGAGCCGGTGGACCGGGATGCCGTGCCGGAAGGCGGTCTCCCCGATCCGGGCGCAGTCGCTGCCGTACACGGACAGGCGGGTGCCGCCCTCGGTGACGACTTCGACGGAACGACGGGCGGCGCGGGCCTCGCGGGTGACGAGGGCGCCGAGACGGGCGGCGTGCGGCGTGCTGACCACGACGCGCGGGCGCAGCCTGGTTCTGGCGAACTCGGCGGCGTCCTGGTCCGCGACGAGCCGGCCGCTGTCGATGGTGACGACCCGGTCGGCGGTACGGGCGGCCTCCCGGGGGTCGCTCGTCGTGTACAGCACCGTTCCGCCCTGGGCGGCGTGGCCGCGCAGCAGTCCGAACAGCCAGCTGTGCTCGCGCGGCGACAGGCCCGCGGCGGGCTGGTCGAGGAGGAGTGTGTGCGGGTCTCCCAACAAGGCGGAGGCGAGGCCGAGTCGGCGGTCCATGCCGAGCGAGAGCATGCTCAGGCGCTCGTCGGCGAGGGCGGCCAG
Organism: Streptomyces sp. NPDC046122; assembly: GCF_056429965.1. NCBI lineage: Bacteria > Bacillati > Actinomycetota > Actinomycetes > Kitasatosporales > Streptomycetaceae > Streptomyces > Streptomyces sp. NPDC046122. The sequence continues at coordinate 1,043,698 of NZ_JBWKLQ010000001.1, forward strand.
GCCGACGAGGTCGAGCATGTCGTTCGCGCGGGAGGCGGGCACGCCGGCCGCGGCGCAGAGCATGCGGAGCTGGCCTCGGACAGTACGGGCCGGGTGGCCCGGAACATCGCCCAGGAGGACGCCGACCTCGCGGACGGGGTGGGCGATCCGGTACAGGGGACGGCCGCGGAAGTACGTGACGCCGCGACCGGGGGTCAGGTCGAGCATCAGCCTGAGCGCCGTGGTCTTGCCGGACCCGGCGGCGCCGAGGAGGGCCGTGACGCGTCCCGGCCGCGCCTCGAACGTCAGGTCGTCGACGGCGGGCGGGAGTTCACGGCGGGGGGCACTGGTGAGTCCGATGGCCTGGAGCATCGCTTCTCTCGCGGAAGGGGAGACCGCTCGGCGGCTGGGCGGTACCCCAGCACGATAACTCGACATATCGGACTTTTTGTGCAACGCGGGGCGCGTTGGCGTGAGAGGTCTCAGGCGGGGCCGGCTCCCCGGTCCGCGCCGACCCCCGTTCGGCCCTGCGGCGTCACACCTCGGGGCGCAGCATCGGGGGGTTGAGGAGCGTCGCCCCGCCCGCCCGGAACAATTGCGCCGGCCTGCCGCCCTGCCGGGTGGTGGTTCCGCCCGACGGGACGAGGAACCCCGGGGTGCCGGTGACTTTGCGGTGGAAGTTGCGAGGGTCGAGAGCGACGCCCCAGACGGCTTCGTACACCCGTCGCAGCTCACCGACAGTGAACTCCGGGGGGCAGAAAGCGGTCGCGAGCGACGAGTACTCGATCTTGGAGCGGGCGCGCTCCACTCCGTCCGCGAGGATCTGGGCATGGTCGAAGGCGAGCGGAGCCGGAGGCTCTTCGTCGCGGGTGTACTCGTCCTCCTGGCCGAGCAGTGCCTCCACCGGCGCCCAGCGCGCGCTGTGCGCGTCGCCGCCCGCCCGCGGGGCGGGAAGGTCCGGCGCGAGCACCAGGTAGGCCACGCTCACCACGCGCATGCGCGGGTCCCGTTTCGGGTCTCCGTACGTGGCGAGCTGTTCGAGATGGGCCCCGTTGCCGATCGACGGGGAGCCCGGGTCGTGGGCGCACAGACCCGTCTCCTCGGCGAGTTCGCGTGCCGCGGCCGCCCCGAGATCCTCCTCCGACCGCACGAACCCCCCGGGCAGCGCCCAGCGGCCCTGGTAGGGCTGCTCGCCGCGACGTACGACCAGCGCGCAGAGCGCGTGCCGGCGCACGGTGAGTACGACCAGATCCACGGTGACGGCGAAGGGAGGAAAGGCCGATGGGTCGTAGGGCGACATGCCGTGATCATAGTCGTCTTCCTGACGATAAACAGTCCTCTTCGTGGAGCCGCTCCGCGGAACGGCAGCTTCGGCCCTCGTCGCCGCCCACGCCTCAGCCCCCCAACTGGAGGGCGTCGGCGGCTTCCTCGATCATGCCGAGGCCGAGCCTGCTGATCCGTACGCCGAAGGGCTCCCCCGCCACCCGCAGGCCCGAGAACTGCACGGCGCCGATCGGTGCGCCGCGCATCGGGAAGAGCGCGACCGTGCCCGCCGGGGCGTCGGGACGGATGCCCGCGAGGGCGGTGAGCAGGTGCACCCCGGCCGCGGCGGCCACGGCCGCCGGCCGGCAGGCGGCCGGGTGCGGCACGGGAAGGCTGCCGGCGGTGCGCTGCTCGCCGGCGTACATCTCCGGCAGCCGGTTGCCGAACGCTCCGGCCGCGTCGAGCAGCCCGCGCAGCAGCGCGGTCGCCTCGCGTTCGTACCCGGCCGCCGCCAGTCCCGCGACGGCGACAGCCGTTTCGTGGACGCGCACCGCTCCGCCGCGGTGGCCGAAGGGGTTGTGGCCGAGCTCCCTGGAGCCGAGACTGCGCAGTCCCCAGCCCGAGTCCATGGCCGGGCCGCCGAGCAGCCTCGCCACCTGCTCGGTCTGCACCTTGTCCAGCAGGCCCGGGGCCTGTCTGCCCCCGCCGAGCAGACCGGTGTCCAGGAGGTGCGCGGTCGCGCCGCCGAGGTGCGGGACGAGCCGGCCATCGGCGGTGCGGGCCGCCGCCGGCCGACCGCCCGCGCGGTCGTCGATCCAGAAGCGCTCCCGGAACGTACGGCGCACCGTGGCCGCCCACTCGCGCCACCCCTCGGCGCCCGGCCTGCCGCACTCGGCCAGCAGGTCGGCGCCGAGCACGGCCGCGCGGTGGGCGTGCGCCTGGGTCTCACCACACCGTGGCCCGCCGGGCCACGGTTCCGGCAGGCAGCCGTCGTCGTCCGCGGCTCTGCGCAGCCAGAGCAGACAGCGTTCGGCGGCCGGAAGCAGCTCGTCCAGGTCCTGCTCCGCCAGCCCCCACCGCCGCGCCTCCGCGAGCACGACGGGGAAGGCCAGCGTCGCCTCCACGCCCGTGCAGCTGGGCGGGAGATGCGGTCCGGCGTCCCTGAGGGGGCCGGGGAGCCTGCCCTGTTCGGGCCCAGGGCCCGTCATCTGCGTGCGGGCGAGAGTACGCAGCGTCGACGCGGCGAGCCGGGTGCCGAGCGGCAGTGCCATGCGCGCCGCCCACAGCGCCTCGGCCGGCGCGAGCCCGCACCGCCAGGGCACTCCCGCCGCCAGATACGTGTCCGCCGGGTTGCGGGAGTCGCGCATCAGCAGGGCCCGCAGATCGTCGAGGCTGGTGCGCAGCAGCTCCCGCACCCGCGGATCGTCTCCTTCCGCCGTCGCATCGGAGAACGGATCCGTCCCGGTCCGCGCCGGCGGCCGGGCACGCCGGTCGGCACGGATCCGCAGAGTGAGGGTGCGCGAGGCGCCGGGCTGCAGCTCGATCTCCCAGCGCAGCAGGCCGGCGGAGGCGATCGCGTCCTGGGGCGGCGGATCGGCGGTGACGACCGACTCGGCTCCCGCCGCCGACCAGCGCAGCCCCGACGCGTGGACACTGGCGGGCAGCTCGCGCCCCGGCCGGCCGGCCGCGACGGCGCCGAGGTCGGCCAGATCGGTGCCGAGTCCGATCTCCACCCGCACCCGCACAGGGCGGGATGCCGAGCTGCGCAGGACGATCCGCTCCGTGCCGTCGGCGTCCCGCAGCCGCTCCACGAGGACCTCGGGGTCCGGTCCCGCGCCGCCCGGCGTCCGCACGACGCCGACGAAACGGGCGCGGGCGGCCGAGAGCAGCCGGCCCTGGACGGCGACCGGTTCGCGTCCGGCGACCCGCAGGTGGCAGCGGGAGAGCAGTCGGCGCCCCGACTGGTAGAAGCCCTCCAGTCCGCTGCCGGTGAGCTGACCGCTCTCGGCGGAGAGCACGAGCCCCGGCAGGTCCGCGCAGATCAGCAGGGCGTGGACCGAGGGCAGCTCACCGGGGAGCCCACCGCCTCGGGCGAGCGTTCTTCCCGCTGCGGCCGGGGACGGGGCGGTGAGGGTCATACGGTGCCTCCTCTGCGCTCGTGACGGTCGCACCGGAAAGGGCGCGAGGCGTTCGCGGTACCGCCACACGTGTGAACGTTCGCGTCGGCACGCGGGTCACGGCCGTCATCGTTCGCTCCTCCCCCGCTGTTCGTCCTGCCGGCGCGTGCGCCCCCGCGCCGCGGCCGTCCCGGGGCGCGGCCTGGCGGGCGGTGCGCTCTGTTCGGCGGCTGCCCGGGGACGTACGGAACGCGTGGTCTTGCGCGTGCGCATCACGCGGGGGCGGAGTTGGCGGGGTTGTTCGCGCTCGGCGCGCTCCGCACGCAGGCAGCGCCGCAGCGCTTCGGGGTCCATGCCCTCGTTGCACGCCTGATGGAGGAGCTGAGCGAAGGTGTACTCCGGGTCGGTCCGCAGGGCGCGGCCGAGGGCGACCCTGGCCTCGGGTTCGTCACCGGTCGACCAGGCCACCCACCCCGCGAGTGTGAGCGGGGCGGCGGCGTGGCTTTCGTACGCTCCGGCGCACCGCCGGGCGAGCGCCCGCCAGAGCCGCAGTGCGGCCGCGGCGTCGGGACCCTCCATCCACTCCGCGGCCCGGTCCCTGGTCTCCCGGTCCTGAAGGCCGAGGATGACGGCGGCGGCCTCGTCGTGGGAGATGAGGGCGTCGTCCCCGGCGTCCGCGTCAGGCCGGTTCGCCGACGCCGGCCGGTTCTCGTCGAGGCGCTTCATGAGCCGCCTGGCCAGCCCGAGCGTCTCCGCGCCGACCTGTGTGCGCTCGGCCCCGCCGAGGATGCGGGGCACCAGAGCGAGTCCTGCCGCGTCCAGCGCCCGTACCTGCTCGCGGTCGGCCGGCGCGCGCGGCGTGAGCCTGGCCTCCATCTCCCGCAGCGATCCGCGTACGTGGATCCCCGCGTAGGTCGCGGCGGCGGCCATCACCGAGGTGCCGGGCAGAGCCAGTACGTTGCCCTCGGGCGGGCAGCAGCGCTCGTCGGGGCAGCAGTAGGACCAGTACCTCCCGTCCGAAATGCACAGCGCCTCGAACACGGGTACGTCGAGCGCGCCGCACGCCGTGCGCAGCCGCTGCGCGAAGGGGCGCAGCCGCTCCATGACCTGGCGTCCGGACTCCTCACCGGTGGGGTCCATGCAGAGGAAGACGACGATGCCGTCGGGGCGGCCGCTGCGGCGCTCGCTGCCGCTGATCAGACAGTCGGCGAGCTGGTCGGAGACGAACGGCCATTCCCTCGGGGACCGGGGGATGCCCAGCCTGAGCCGCCCGCCGAACCGGCCCCGGTTTCCGTGCAGCGCGACCATCACGACGCTGTCGGTCGGATGGAAGCCCATGAGGTACGGCAGGGCGTCGGCGAGTTCTGCGGGGCCCCGGAGGGTGATCTGGTCGCCGTCCGAAGGGCCTGTGGGTTCGTGGTGCTTGTTCATGGCTCGACGGTCCCGCAGACACCGCCGACTCCGCCAACCCTGTGGATAACTTTATCCACAGGCCGGAAGCCGCATTCGCGCAATGTCCGAGGCATCGGGTTGCATGGGGGCATGACCAACGCAGACCTCAGGTCCTCGGCCGATTCCGTACTCGCCCGCCTCGTCGGCGACCCCACCGGCGGCGCCCGGCTGCGCGAGGACCAGTGGCTGGCCATTGAAGCTCTCGTCGCGGACAAGCGCAGAGCCCTGGTCGTCCAGCGGACGGGCTGGGGCAAGTCCGCGGTCTACTTCGTCGCGACCGCGCTGCTGCGGCAGCGCGGAGCGGGGCCCACGGTGATCGTCTCGCCGCTTCTCGCGCTCATGCGCAACCAGGTCGAGGCCGCGGCCCGCGCCGGCATCCGCGCCCGGACCATCAACTCCTCCAACACCGAGGAGTGGGAGACGGTCCAGGCCGAGGTCGCCGCGGGTGAGGTCGACGTGCTGCTGGTGAGCCCCGAGCGGCTGAACAACCCCGACTTCCGCGACGAGGTGCTGCCCAAACTGTCCGCCGCCACCGGACTGCTGGTGGTGGACGAGGCCCACTGCATCTCGGACTGGGGGCACGACTTCCGTCCCGACTACCGCCGACTGCGCACCATGCTCGCCGACCTGCCGCCCGACGTGCCGGTTCTCGCGACCACGGCCACGGCCAACGCGCGCGTCACCGCCGATGTGGCGGAGCAGCTGGGCACGGGAGGCGGCTCGGACGCCCTGGTGCTGCGCGGGCCGCTCAACCGGGACAGCCTCAGCCTCGGCGTCCTGCGCCTGCCCGACGCCGCTCACCGGCTGGCCTGGCTCGCCGACCACCTCGGCGAGCTGCCCGGCTCCGGGATCATCTACACCCTGACCGTGGCCGCTGCCGAGGAGGTCACCGCCTTCCTGCGCCAGCGCGGGCACACCGTCGCCTCGTACACGGGCAAGACCGAGAACGCCGAACGGCAGCAGGCGGAGGAGGACCTGCTCGCCAACCGGGTCAAGGCCCTCGTCGCCACCTCCGCCCTCGGCATGGGCTTCGACAAGCCGGACCTCGGATTCGTCGTCCACCTCGGCTCCCCCTCCTCCCCCATCGCCTACTACCAGCAGGTGGGCCGCGCCGGCCGCGCCGTCGACCACGCCGAGGTGCTATTGCTGCCGGGCAAGGAGGACGAGGCGATCTGGCAGTACTTCGCCTCCGTCGCCTTCCCGCCCGAGGATCTGGTCCGGCGCACCCTCGACGTGCTCGCCCGCGCGGAGAGGCCGCTGTCGCTGCCGGCGCTGGAACCCCTGGTGGAACTGCGCCGCTCCCGCCTGGAGATGATGCTGAAGGTCCTCGACGTGGACGGGGCGGTCAGGCGGGTCAAGGGCGGCTGGACCGCCACGGGCCGGCCCTGGACGTACGACGCCGAACGGTACGCCTGGGTGGCGCGGCAGCGGGAGGCCGAACAGCAGGCCATGCGGGACTACGCCACGACGGCCGGCTGCCGGATGGAGTTCCTGCAACGCCAGTTGGACGACGAGGGCGCCGCGCCCTGCGGCCGCTGCGACAACTGCACGAAGCCGCGGTTCACCGCCGAGCTGTCTCCGCAGGCGCTGGACACCGCGCGCGGTGAACTGAGCCGCGCGGGCGTCGAGGTGGAACCGCGCCGGATGTGGCCGACCGGGCTCGGCGCGGTCGGCATCGACCGCAAGGGCCGTATCCCCGCGGGCGAACTGGCCTTGCCCGGGCGGGCGCTGGGCAGGCTGTCGGACATCGGCTGGGGCAACCGGCTGCGTCCGATGCTGTCTCCTGGCGCCCCGGACGGTCCCGTGCCGGAAGCGGTGGCTCAGGCGGTCGTGGGCGTACTGGCCGACTGGGCCAGGGGGCCGGGTGGTTGGGCCTCGGGCGATCCGGAGGCTCCCGCCCGCCCGGTGGGGGTGGTCACCGTGGCCTCGCGTACCAGGCCGGAGCTGATCGGCACGCTGGGCGCCCGCATCGCCGAAGTCGGCAGGATGCCGCTGCTGGGCTCGCTGGAGTACACGGCGGAGGCCGAGGCCGTCTCCCCGCACCGCAGCAACAGCGCGCAGCGCCTGCGCGCTCTGGAGGGCGCCTTCACCGTCCCGCCGCATCTGGCTTCGGCACTGGCCGAAACCGCCGGCCCGGTGCTCGTGGTGGACGACTTCACGGAAACGGGCTGGACGTTGGCGGTGGCCGCGCGCCTTCTGCGACGCGCGGGTGCGCAGGGGGTGCTGCCCCTCGTGCTGGCCGTGCAGAGCTGACCCGGCAGCCGCCCCGGGAGCCGACGACTCGTTCCGCGGACGCGCCGCCGCCAGTGCACCGGTCGGAGCGAAGAGCGGTGTTTCCCCTGGTCCGCGCCGTTCGGACGGGACGCCAGGCATCGCAAGGGGCCGGACTGGGCAGGGATATCCACGTCATACCAGTGGATTTCAGTCGGCGGCTCCAATTGCTCGTTGCCGCACACCCCGCGGGGCAGCGAGAATTGGAACGCTCCCCGCATGGCGCGCCCGCGGACCGGATGGGCTGTGCCGCGGTGCGCCCAATCACCCCTGCCCGCATTGTGGGCGCGTATGCGAAGGGAGAACCGTGACCTTCGGATTCGCTCCGTCCACCGGCTCGTTGCACCCGGCGTCGGCCGACGCAGCCAGCCGTCTCGGCCGGACGCTCGAACCGTCCGAGTGGGCTGCCGCCGGTATCCCGCTGCTGCGCAATCCGCGCGAAGTCGTCAGCGGACTGCACGCACGGCATCACCCGCAGCCGGCCACGGCGGTCGTCGCCGTCCTCGACTCCGAGGAACGGCTCACCGCCAGCGCCTCGTTCGCCCGGCGCTCCGTCCCGGCCGACGGATGGGAGTTCCGCAACGCCCTGCTCGCGCATCTGCGCCGCGTCATCCCGCACGACCTGCGCCGCCGCACGCCCGTGCGGACCGCGGTGCTGCTCTACTGCCGCGACGGCGACGAGCGGTGGACGGAGGAGGACGGGGCGTGGATGTGGGGCCTGCGGGACGCCTGCACCCTGCACGGCCTGCGCTGCGGCGCGTACATCACACTGACGCGCGGCGGGTGGCAGGTGCTGGGCGAAGGCCGTGGCGGCCGTCGCCCGAGCACCGATTCACGTCCGTCCGGCCTGGCGGAGGCCGCCGCCGAGGCCGGGCCGCCCCCGCCGCGCTCGGGCGGCGGGGCGGCGGAAGCACTCCGGCGGGTGGCGGCGCGCTGACGGCGCCGCGCCGGGCCCGCGCCTCCCGTCCGTACCTCACGCGCCACGCGAGGGCGGGCGCACCGAACGAGCGCCCGCTACGCGGTCGCACAACGCCGTACGACGTCGCGCCGAGGCGTACGGCTCAGACGCCCGCGCCGAGCGCGGAGTTGACCCGCTGCGGGTCGCCGCACACGATCAGCAGCGCGCCCGCGCGCGCCTTGGCCAGCGGCAGCGCGCGGTTCACGGCGTCGTCGCCGGCCTCGCCGTTCACCGCGACGACGACCACGGGCCGGGCGGCAGCCCGGTCCACAGCGGCGGCGTTCGCGTAGAAGACGTCGTCACGGGCATCGTGCTGCGCCCAGTAGGACGCTTCACCGAAGGACAGCTCGTGGGCGGCCCACGGGTGCTGCACACCCGTGGTGAGCACCAGGATGTCGCCCGGCGCACGGCCCGCGTCGAGCAGTACGTCGACCGCCTCGTCGGCGGCGTCGAGCGCACCGCCCGCCGGAGCGGGGATCAGCTGGACCTGCGGCGCGGGACGGTTCTCCTGCCGCGGGGACGGGGACCGGCCACCGGGCGTGTGCGACCGCTGCGCCGCGGGCGCGGGCCTGACCGGGCCGGGACCGGGTACGGGACGTCCGGGACGCGGCATGGCAGCGGTGCGCGGACCGGGTACGGGACGAGGGGTCGTCGCGGGACGGCCGGTGGCCGGAGTGACGCGGGGACCCTGGGCGCTCTCGTGAATCTGAGGCTCCTCGGGGGAGAGAGGCATGAGTGGATGTCTATCAAATGTCACCGCTGAACGCAGCAGCGGGTGGGTACATGCGTGCGATCAGAAATCGAAGCCGAGTTGGCCCCCGCTTTCCAGAGCGGCGGCCTCCGCCGAGATCCGGGTCTTCTTGAGGTGCGCCCACTGGGGCAGCGCGTCGAGGTAGATCCAGGAAAGCCGGTGGTACGGGGAGGGCCCCCGCTCCGCCAGCGCCGCCTTGTGCACGGGCGAGGGATAGCCCGCGTTGGCCGAGAAGGCATAGGCGGCCAACTCCTCGGACCCGTGCTCCAGTTCGGCCATCATCGCGTCCCGCCGCACCTTGGCGATCACGGAGGCGGCGGCCACCGCGATGCAGGACTGGTCGCCCTTGATCACCGTGCGGACCTTCCAGGGCTGCCCGAGATAGTCGTGCTTCCCGTCGAGGATCACCGCGTCCGGCCGCACCGGCAGCGCCTCGAGCGCGCGTACGGCGGCGAGCCGCAGCGCGGCGGTCATGCCGAGCGCGTCGATCTCCTCGGGCGAGGAATGCCCGACCGCGTGCGCGGTGACCCACTTCTCCAGGACCGCGGCCAGCTCGGTACGGCGCTTCGGGCTGATCAATTTGGAGTCGGTGAGCCCGTCGGGCGGGCGGCGCAGGCCGGTGACGGCCGCGCACACGGTGACGGGTCCGGCCCATGCTCCGCGCCCGACTTCGTCGACACCAGCGATGATCTTGGCCCCGGTGGTGGCGCGCAGTGAGCGCTCGACGGTGTGAGTGGGTGGTTCGTACGGCATGGCGCCTGCCAGGTTACGCCGCCGGGGCCCGCCCGCGACACCCCGGGCCCGCCCCCGGTGCTCAGCCGCCCGTCGGGCGCAGCAGCGGCACCATGATCCGGTCGATCATCTCGGCGATCTCCTCGTCCGGCCATTCGCTCCCGCACACCTTCGAGCGGTACATCATCAGCCCCGGGACGACATCGAAGAGCAGGTCGCTCGTGGCGTCGGGGCGGACGTCCCCCCGCTGCACACCCCGACGTACGGCCTCGCGGAAGAGCCTGTTCGACGGTTCGATCACTTGCCGGACGATCACTCCGTGGAACCGCTCCGCGAGCTCGCTGTCGCATTCGTGAATCACCGAGCGCAGCGCGGAGCCCGGCTTGGAGAACATCGCCCCGCGCACCTGCCGACAGAGCTGGTAGAGATCGTCGCGGATGCTGCCCCGGTCCGGAGCCTCGTCGAGGACCGGCAGCGCGGCCCGCAGGGCGTCCGCGACGAGGTCCTCCTTCGATGGCCAGCGCCGGTAGATCGCGGCCTTGCCGGTCTGCGCGCCCGCCGCGACGCCTTCCATGGTGAGCGCGTTCCAGCCGACCGTGCTCAACTGCTCCAGGGCGGAGTCCAGGATCGCCCGCTCCAGCACGGGTCCGCGGCGGCGCAGTGCGACCGGCTGCACCTTGGCAGCGGCGGCGGTCCAGCGCGAAGTGGCCATGTTTTTCTCTCCGTTGAGGACAAAGGGCTCAGTGAACGCTTGCGTTCACTGAGGGGGAATCCCTACCGTGGCATGACAGTGAACGCACCCGTTCACTAATTCACTTGTGGGGGGACACAGTGACCACCTCTCAGTTGGCTGCACCACACCGGCCGGGCGCCGCCCGCCGTCAAGGGCGTCCGGGGATCGCCCTCACCGTCATAGCGGCTCTCCAGCTCATGGTGGTACTCGACAGCACGATTGTGAACATCGCGCTGCCGGACATCCAGACCGCTCTCTCGTTCAGCACGACCGACCTGTCCTGGGTGGTCAACGCCTACACCCTGACGTTCGGCGGACTGCTGCTGCTGGGCGGACGGGCGGGCGACATCCTCGGCCGCAGGCGCGTCTTCGTCTTCGGCGTCCTGCTCTTCACCTTCGCCTCGCTGTTGTGCGGCATCGCACAGGAGCCGTGGCAGATGCTCGCCGCGCGGGCGCTCCAGGGCGTCGGCGGCGCCATCGCCTCGCCGACCGCGCTCGCCCTGATCACCACGACGTTCCGCGAAGGGCCCGAGCGCAACCGGGCGTTCGGCATCTTCGCCGCCGTCTCGGCCAGCGGCGCCGCGATCGGGCTGCTGGCGGGCGGCATGCTCACCGAGTGGCTCGACTGGCGCTGGGTCTTCTACGTCAACCTGCCGATCGGCGTGCTCATCGCGGTCCTGTCCCCGGTGTTCATCAACGAGTCGGAGCGGCACTCCGGCCGCTTCGACATCACGGGCGCGCTCACCTCGACCGTGGGCATGGCGTCGTTGGTGTACGGGTTCATCCGTGCCGCCGACGACGGATGGCGGGACGGGGTCACGCTGGGCTCGTTCGGCGTGGCCGTCGTCCTGCTGATCGCCTTCGTGTTCAACGAACGGCGGGCGCCCGAACCGATCACGCCGCTGCGGATGTTCGCCGACCGCAACCGCTCGGGCACGTACGCGATCATGATGAGCCTCGCCGCGGCGATGTTCGGCATGTTCTTCTTCATCGTGCTGTTCGTGCAGAACGTACTGGGGTACAGCCCGATCTCCGCAGGTCTGGCGTTCCTGCCGGTGACGGTCATGATCGTGACCGCGGCCGGTCTCTCCTCCAAGCTGCTCCCGGTGCTCGGGCCGAAGCCGTTCCTGGTCGCGGGCGCGGTGTTCACCGGATCGGGCATGGCCTGGCTGACCGCCATCGATCCGGATAGTTCGTACCTGGGCGGCGTGCTCGGGCCGATGCTGCTCTTCGGTTTCGGCATGGGGCTGGTCTTCGTCACGGCGACCCTCACAGCGGTGTCGGGTGTGGCGCAGCAGGAGTCGGGAGCCGCCTCCAGTCTGCTCAACGCCACACAGATGGTGGGTGGTTCCCTCGGACTGTCGATTCTCATGACGGTCTTCGGCACCGCCGGCCGCGACGAGGCCGAGCGGCAGATGCCGTCGTTCCTGAAGGAGGCGACACCGGCCCAGCATGAAGCTTTCGCCAGGACGCACGAACTGCCGGCCCCGTGGGGCCACCATGTCCTGGCCGAGGGCATATCGACGGCCTTCTGGGCGGGCGTCGGCCTGGTGGCGCTCGCCGTGGTCGTCGCGCTGTTCGTCATCCGGGTGCGCAAGAGCGACCTGGAGGCCCTGAGCGGGACGGCGGGACCCGGGGCGGTCTGAGAACAGCCGGCGCGTACGGAAACCGAGGAAGGGCGCGTACGGAACGGCAGGGGGCGGAGCCGCAGTCCGGCTCCGCCCCCTTGTCCGTCGGCCCGCCCCACCGGTCGGCGGACACGTGCCCGCCGGCCGGCCCCGGCCGGTCAGTACTCGTCGTACAGGCCGCGCTCGCTGCCGTACGTGCCGAGCCTGCGGCACTCGGCCTCGTCGACCTCCAGGGGGCGCGCCGCGAGAATCTCGCGCGCCCGCGCCACACCGAGGCTCGTCGCGTACCAGGGCTCGTTCTCCCCGTCCAGGCGCTCCGCGATGCCCACCAGCGCACAGGAGCGCTGCGGCTCCGGCAACGTGTCCAGGGCCGGGACCGCGTCCGCCGACAAATCCTGGAAGTAGTGCACGTCGAGCTTCTCGCTGGTGCCGTAGCGCGCCACGTTGCGCTCCGCGACCAGCCCGTCCGGCGACAGCAGGCCGAACGCCAGCACGGCCGCCGCCGCGCTCGCCGCGACCGCGCGCGGCAGCCAGCGGGACCCCAGCACCCCGGCCGCCATGATCAGTACGATCACCAGGCCCAGCCACAGCTCGACCGCCGCCACGGAGACGCGCAGCCGGGTCAGGCCGTACGCGTCGACGTACAGGTCCATCCGGCGCAGTGCGGAGGCGACGACGACCAGCGTCAGGACGCACAGCGTGCCGAGCACCGACCGCACCAGGGTGCGGTCGCGGGCCTGACCGCGCGGAGCCCAGCGCAGAGCGAGGGCGATGACCAGGAGGACCAGCAGGGTGGCCCAGAGCAACTGCCAGAAGCCCTGCCGCGCGTACTCGGCATACGTCAGTCCGGTCGCGCTGAGCACCTTGTCGTAGCCGCCGAACAGGACGGCGAGCTGGACCGCGATGAAGGCGGCGAACAGGAGATTGAGCACGACCAGCGGAAGCGCCCACTCCGTCCGGCCACGCGCACGTCCCGGACGTATCTCGAGCCGGTCCCAGCGCATCGGCGCGGCGGCGGTACGGGCGGCGGCGAGGGCCCCCACGAGGCCGAGCGCGAAGAGGAACACGCGCCAGGGTCCGTCGGCCACGGAGACGTCGGGCGTCAGGCCGCCGAGCAGATCGGCGAACGCGGCGTCCGCGGAGGCGAAGAGCGCGCCGAAGACGATCAGGAGTACGACGGCGACGAGGGACGTACGCACCACGGGCGCCCAGCGGCCGCGGGACACCTCCGCCCGCTCCCGCAGCCCGCGCCAGGCCCACGCCGGACCGGAGCCGACAGATCCGAAGATCCCCAGCGAGCCGGCGAGGACACCGGCCCAGGTGCGGCTGCCGTGCAGGGCGAGTGATCCGAGTGCCAGGGCGGAACTGACCGCGAGGAACGTCGGCCAGCCCGCGTCGCGCAGCGCCGGAACGACCAGCAGGGCCAGACCCCCGAGCGCCCATACGAGCGTCCAGGGCCGGAGGCGGCGGCCCGCCGCCCGGGCGGCGAAGTACGCGGCGGTCGCGGCCGGGACGGCCACGACCAGCAGGTTCGGCCCCAGGCCCTCGCCGAGCAGCAGGGCGCTCAGCAGGGCGGTGGCCAGGGCGGCCGCGAACGCGGCCGGGCGGATCGGGGCCGGAGACTCGGGCCGCACGTCGGTCACCCACTTCGGCGGAGCGGGCGGCTGTCGCGGCGCGGGCGGGGGCGGCGGCCAGGGCTGGTACCGCTGGGGCTGCGTCGCCCTGCTGTGCTGCTCCCGGTACGACATGGCGGGCGGCGCCGGAGCCGGCCCTTTCGGCGCGGGTTCCGGGGCGCTGCCCGCACCGGCCTGCTGGGACGGCGCGGGCGGTGGGGGATACGACGGCTCGGGCGACGCAGGCGGCTGGGACGACATCGACGACTCGGACGGCTCGGACAACGTCGACGGGTCGGACGGCTCGGGCGACGCCGGCGGCGACGACGAGGCGGACGGCGCGGACGGCGTATCGGACGGCGTATCGGACACGGGACCCCCTCCCGACCGGGCAGGGGACGGCAGGGTGCCGCGGCCGGAGCCCGGTGTCGTGTGAGCGCACGCCCGACATGATCAACAGGGCGGCGTGGCCCGTCAGACTAGCCCCGGAGTCCGGTTCCGGCGCTGCGAGGACTGGGCTGTGGCAGGACCGTGACAGTCACGGAACCGGCGAATCCGGCGAATGCCCGGTGCCACGGGCGCATCCGGCGCCCACCACGTCACCCAGCAGCACCCACCGTCACGCGCGCCGCCCGCGCACCGGAGTCAGAGCGCCTGCGCCGGAACCCATCCCGGCAGCTCCTCGGTCCGCTCCAGCCAGGCCGCCGGCGGCGCTCCGGCCTTCCCCGCAGCGACGACACCGCCGAAGATGGCGCAGGTCGTGTCCACGTCGCCGCCCACCTGCGCGGTGACCCAGAAGCCCTGCTCGTAGTCGCCCAGCGACCGGGCGGCGGACCAGAGCGCGAACGGCACGGTGTCGTGCGCGGTCGTACGCCGTCCGCAACCCAGCACCGCGGCCACGGTCCCCGCGTCGCCGTAGTCGAGCATGTCCCGGGCGCGGCGGAGGCCGGCGCCCACGGCGCTGCGGGGCACCAGAGCGATCACGCCGTCCAGCAGGTCGGCAGGCGTCGGCGGCCCGCCGGGAGCAGCCGCCAGCGCGGCGGCGGCGGCGACGGCCATGGCGCCCACGACCGCCTCACGGTGCTGATGCGTGACGTACGCCGAGATCTCGGCCTGATGAGTGGCCTGCTCGGGATCGTCCGCGTACCAGGCACCGAGCGGCGCGATGCGCATCGCCGCGCCGTTGCCCCAGGAGCCCTGCCCCTTGAAGAGCGCGGCCGCGAGTTCGCGCCAGTCGCCGCCCTCCCTGATCAGCCGGAGCATCCGGTTGACGGCGGGGCCGTAGCCGCGGTCGAAGTCGTGGTGCTCGGCGAAGGAGCGGGCGAGCGCGTCCTGGTCGATACGGCCGTGTTCGGCGAGCACGGCCAGGACCGAGCACGCCATCTCGGTGTCGTCGGTCCACTGCCACGGAGCGGGCGGCAGCTCGCGGCTCTTGAGCAGCGGGTAGTTCACGGGAACGAAGAACTGGGAGCCCAGGGCGTCTCCCAGGCACAGCCCACGCAGGCTGGCCACGGCGCGTTCGAAGCGCCGGACGGTGGAGGAGTCAGCGGTCATCGCTCCGCCACTCTATCCGGACAGCCGCACGGCTCGGGAGCCCTCCAGCGCTCGAACGGCCGGTCAAGGGCGTAACGACCGTCCTCTCCCAGCACCAGTGACCGGGTTTCGCCGTTGCGCGGATTGCGCAGCGACTCGAAATCCGCCACCGTCCAGTGGAACCACCGCATGCAGAACAGCCGCATGGTCAGGCCATGGGTGACGATCAGCACGTTCGGCGGGTGGTCGGGCGCCTCGAAGCTGCGGAACAGGCTCTCCAGGAACGCCCCGACGCGGTCGTACACGTCGGCGCCGGACTCGCCCTGGGCGAAGCGGTAGAAGAAGTGCCCGTACGCGTCCCGGTACGCCTTCTGCAGCCGTACGTCGTCCCGGTCCTGCCAGTTTCCCCAGTCCTGCTCGCGCAGCCGCGGCTCCTCCCGCACCCGCACCCGGTCCGGGTCGAGTCCGAAGGCGGCGAAGGTCTCGTGCGTGCGGCGGTACGGCGAGACGTAGGCGCTGATCCGCTCCTCGCCGAAGAGCTCGCGCAGCCGATCGCCGGTCTCCCGCGCCTGGCGCAGGCCGGTCGCGGTGAGCCTCAGCGCGTGGTCGGGCTCACGCTCGTACACCGAGTCGTCGGCATTGCCCTCCGACTCCCCGTGCCGGACGAGGACGATGCGCCGCGGTCGTGCCATGCCGAAACCCTAGAGCGTGCGATCGGATGCGGCTCAGCCGGGCGGCCGCCCCGCCTTCCTCCAGCGTATCCGCCCGTCGGGACGTCGGCGCAGCAAGCGGGCGACGCTCGCTTGCTGCGCCCTGCGCGCACCCCTGCTCACACCGTCCAGGCCGGCTCCAGCTGTACGACGGCGCCCGAGAGCCCCGCCACGTCGGCGTCGGTCTGCGCCCGCAGCGACAGCCGCTCCACCCGCTCGGCGCGGTACTTCCCGTGCTCGGCGGCGGACTGCCACATGGACAGCACCAGGAACTCGTTGCCGGGCGCCTCGCCGAACAGGCCCCGCAGCATCCCGGGCGACCCCGCCATCGCGGGGTTCCAGACCTTCTCCTGCATCAGCGAGAAGTGCTCCACCCGGCCCTCGCGCACCGTGCAGTGCGCGACCCGCACCACGTCGGCGTCCGTGAACCTCGGTTCGAAACCCGTCTTGATGTCGAACCGGTAGTCGAAGAGTCCGACCTGGATGTTCTTGTACGTACCCGACTGGGCGGCGGCGAGCCGGTCGTGCGAGCGCGCCATGAACGAGTCGTAGAACGCACGGCTCTCCCAGAACGAGAAGATGTGCGCCACCCCCGGCCGCTCACGGCTCCAGCCGCCGCCCTGCCCCCGGAATCCCGGTTCCCCCAGCAGCCCCGCCCACTTCCGCTGCCCCCGCTCAAAGCCCCGACGGTCGATCACTGTGCAGCGAATCCACTTGACCAGCACCGCGCCATCGTACGGCCAGGAACGCGCGCTCCGTCACGTCCGCGCGGCACTGCACCCCCGGCCGATCCGCGTCGAACGGGCCTCGGCGCGAGGCGAGTTGTCGGTGCCCGGGGCTAGCCTGGTGCCAGGTGCGCAGTCGCGCGGCCGTCGCCGGGGGAGCCGGCGGGGCTCCGAGGGAGGGAAGACCGGTGGGCAGTCTCAACAAAGGGGTCGGCAAGGTCGAAGTGACGCTGAGGTGGGACCCCAGTCCCATGGGGGAACCGGCGCACGACCTCGACCTCATCGCCGCGACGTACACCGTCGAGGACCCGTACGGCAGCCCCGCGTACACCGTGCACTTCGACAGCCGTTCGCCGGACGGCACCATCACCCTCACCAGGGACAGCCGGGACGGCCAGGGCTTCGGCTTCGACGAGGCCATGACGCTGGAGCTCGGCCGGCTGGCACCCGCGTACGCCCGGGTGGTGGTGGGCGTCGCGATCCAACAGGGCGGCGGCAGGACGGCTTTCGGAGCCATAGGGAATGCGGGCTTTCGCATTCGCGAGGGGTACACCGTGCTCGCGGAGGACGGCTTCGCCGACGTGTCCGCATCGACCTCCGCGACCATCGCGGAATTCACGCGGAACACCTCGGGGGGCTGGGAATTCCGTTCCGGCGTGCGCGGATTCGACACCGATCCGGATTCCTTCGTCGCCACCATGGGGGCAGTCTGACTTCGTCGCCACCATGGGGGCGGCCTGACCCGACGGCCGGTCGAGCGCCCCGGGAAACGCCGGGGGGCGGCGAGCCCGCAGGACCGCCGCCCCTCAGTTCCTCCACACGCTGTGCCTACCGGCCTCGGATCAGCTGCAACCGCTGGTCGAGCCGCAGCCCTCGCAGATGTAGCAACTGCCCGCACGCTGCATCTTCGTACCGCAGGAGAAGCACAGCGGCGCGTCCGCGCTGATGCCGAGCTGCATCTCGACGAGTTCCGCCGAGGTGTGCGCCTGCTTCTGCTCGGGCACGGCCTCCGGCTTGGGGGCGGCGGCGACCGGCTTCAGCGTCTCCGTCTGGCGCGGGGCGGACTGGGCCAGACCCTCGACGTCGACGTCGTCGTCCATGGACGGCTCGTACGAACCGGTCTCCAGGTGACGCTGACGCTCTTCGGCGGAGTGGATGCCGAGCGCCGAGCGGGTCTCGAAGGGCAGGAAGTCCAGCGCCAGGCGGCGGAAGATGTAGTCGACGATCGACTGCGCCATCCGCACGTCCGGGTCGTCCGTCATGCCGGCCGGCTCGAAGCGCATGTTCGTGAACTTCGAGACGTACGTCTCCAGCGGGACGCCGTACTGCAGACCGACCGAGACGGCGATCGAGAAGGCGTCCATCATGCCCGCGAGGGTCGAACCCTGCTTGGACATCTTGAGGAAGACCTCACCGAGACCGTCGTCCGGGTAGGAGTTGGCGGTCATGTACCCCTCGGCCCCACCCACGGTGAAGGAGGTGGTGATCCCCGGGCGGCCCTTGGGCAGGCGCTTGCGCACCGGGCGGTACTCGACGACCTTCTCGACCGCGGCGCGGATCGTCTCCTCGGCCTTCTCCGTGACCTCGGCCTTGACGTCCTTGGTCTTGGCGGAGAGGGGCTGGCCGACCTTGCAGTTGTCGCGGTAGATCGCGAGCGCCTTGACGCCCATCTTCCACGCCTCGAAGTAGACCTCTTCGACGTCCTCGACGGTGGCCGTCTCCGGCAGGTTCACCGTCTTGGACAGCGCGCCGGAGATCCACGGCTGGATGGCCGCCATCATGCGGACGTGGCCCATCGCGGAGATGGAACGCTCGCCCATCGCGCAGTCGAAGACCTCGTAGTGCTCGGTCTTCAGGCCGGGCGCGTCGATCACATTGCCGTGCTCGGCGATGTGGGCGACGATCGCCTCGATCTGCTCCTCCTGGTAGCCCATGCGACGCAGCGCCTGCGGCACGGTGCCGTTGACGATCTGCATCGAGCCGCCGCCGACCAGCTTCTTGAACTTGACCAGCGCGAGGTCGGGCTCAAGACCGGTGGTGTCGCAGGACATCGCGAGACCGATGGTGCCGGTGGGCGCGATGACCGAGGCCTGCGCGTTGCGGAAGCCGTTCTTCTCACCGAGGCGGAGCACGTCCTGCCAGGCCTCCGTGGCGGCGGCCCAGATCGGCGAGTCCAGGTCGTCCACGCGCGGGGCGGTGGCGTTGGCGTCGGAGTGCTGCTTCATGACGCGCTTGTGGGGCTCGGCGTTGCGGGCGTAGCCGTCGTACGGGCCGACGACCGCGGCCAGCTCGGCGGAGCGCCGGTACGACGTGCCCGTCATCAGCGAGGTGATGGCGCCGGCGAGCGAACGGCCGCCGTCGCTGTCGTACGCGTGGCCGGTCGCCATGAGCAGGGCGCCGAGGTTGGCGTAACCGATGCCCAGCTGACGGAAGGCGCGGGTGTTCTCACCGATCTTCTGCGTCGGGAAGTCCGCGAAGCAGATGGAGATGTCCATCGCGGTGATGACCAGCTCGACGACCTTGGCGAAGCGCTCCGACTCGAAGGACTGGTTGCCCTTGCCGTCGTCCTTGAGGAACTTCATCAGGTTCAGCGAGGCCAGGTTGCACGAGGTGTTGTCCAGGTGCATGTACTCGCTGCACGGGTTCGACGCGGTGATCCGGCCGGACTCGGGGCAGGTGTGCCAGTTGTTGATGGTGTCGTCGTACTGGATGCCGGGGTCGGCGCAGGCCCAGGCGGCCTCGGCCATCTTGCGGAAGAGCGACTTGGCGTCGACCTCCTCGATGACCTCGCCCGTCATGCGGGCGCGGAGGCCGAACGTGCCGCCGGTCTCGACCGCGTTCATGAACTCGTCGTTCACGCGGACCGAGTTGTTGGCGTTCTGGTACTGGACGGACGTGATGTCGTCGCCGCCCAGGTCCATGTCGAAGCCCGCGTCACGCAGGGCGCGGATCTTCTCCTCCTCCTTGACCTTGGTCTCGATGAAGTCCTCGATGTCGGGGTGGTCGACGTCGAGCACGACCATCTTGGCCGCCCGGCGGGTGGCGCCGCCCGACTTGATCGTTCCGGCGGACGCGTCGGCGCCCCGCATGAAGGAGACCGGACCGGAGGCGTTGCCGCCGGAGGAGAGCAGCTCCTTGGAGGAGCGGATGCGGGAGAGGTTCAGGCCGGCGCCGGAGCCGCCCTTGAAGATCATCCCCTCTTCCTTGTACCAGTCGAGGATCGACTCCATGGAGTCGTCGACGGCCAGGATGAAGCAGGCCGAGACCTGCTGCGGCTGGGGCGTGCCGACGTTGAACCAGACCGGCGAGTTGAAGCTGAAGATCTGGTGCAGGAGGGCGTACGCCAGCTCGTGCTCGAAGATCTCGGCGTCGGCGGGAGAGGCGAAGTAGTTGTAGTCCTCGCCGGCCTTCCGGTACGTCTTCACGATCCGGTCGATCAGCTGCCGCAGACCGGTCTCGCGCTGAGGCGTACCGACAGCCCCGCGGAAATACTTGCTGGTGACGATGTTGACCGCGTTCACCGACCAGAAGTCGGGGAACTCGACGCCACGCTGCTCGAAATTGACCGAGCCGTCGCGCCAATTGGTCATGACGACGTCACGGCGCTCCCAGACCACCTCGTCGTACGGATGCACGCCGGGCGTGGTGTGGATGCGCTCGATGCGCAAGCCCTGTCGAGCCACAGTCACTTTCGAGGATCCCTTCGTACGGGAACCTCGCGCCGGGCCGCTCGCCGTCTCTGTCATGCCGCCTCCCATATACGTACAAAAACGCTCTGACGTGCCCAGTTCTTCCCAGGGGCACGCTTGTGTCTGAAGTTCCGGACGCGGCGAAGAAGCGCCGGAACAGGTCTGGTCTGCCGCCGGTCGGTCAGTCGGCGGCAGCGGCGGGCACGGGGACCTCGGGGGTCGCGCCGGGCCCGCAATCGCAATCGTTCACAGGCGGCCGCTCTTCGCGGAGTTCCGCGATGGCGGCCTCGAAGTCCTCGAGTGAGTCGAACGCCCGGTACACGGACGCGAAGCGCAGGTACGCGACAAGATCGAGTTCCCGCAGTGGGCCGAGTATGGCCAGTCCCACGTCATGAGTGGTCAGCTCGGCGCTTCCGGTGGCACGCACCGCTTCCTCGACCCGCTGGCCGAGCTGGGCGAGCGCGTCCTCGGTGACCGGCCGCCCCTGGCACGCCTTGCGCACGCCGGAGATGACCTTGGTGCGACTGAAGGGTTCGGTGACACCGCTGCGCTTGATCACCATCAGCGAGGCGGTCTCGACCGTCGTGAAACGACGGGAGCAGTCGGGGCACTGACGGCGCCTGCGGATCGACGTTCCGTCGTCGGTGGTGCGACTGTCGACGACGCGACTGTCGGGGTGCCTGCAGAAGGGGCAGTGCATGATCCCAACCCTCCCTCACAGCACGACTGAATAGCCTCGCCGGCCCCACCAGGGGCCCTTCGAAGCGGTCACCAGCATAGGTGATGGGAGGGCTCCCGAAGCACGGGGGACCCACTTGGACCACAACTTGTGGGTAGCTGTAGCCATGCGACTACTAGATCTAGGGTCTGGTCCTTTTTTCGCACTTCGCGCGTGTCGCCAGGCCCAGGGCCGCTCGCGCCGGGCGTCCGCCGCGCGGACGACACGCTGACGGCCCCCCACCCGCCTTCGACCCAGCCGCGACGGTTACCGTAATGGCCCGAATTGCCATTCGGCCGAATGGGCCCCTCATACACCCCGTCGCGCGTTCGAGAAAGGCATTCCGCGCTTTTTCACTCGAACGTGTGTTTGGCGCAACCTTTCGAAAGCAACTACCGTTGTCCAACCAGGGAGAGAGAACATCGCGAGAGGGGCCGACGTGACCACCACCGCTGACAGTGCCACCATCACTGCCCAGGACCGATCCCAGAGCCGACTCGAGCCGGTGCATGCCATGAACGAAGCAGCCACACATCCGGAGGGCCCCAAGCCCTCACGCTCGCTGCCCGGCCGACCTCCAGGAATCCGGGCGGACAGTTCCGGCCTCACTGATCGGCAACGGCGGGTCATCGAGGTCATCAGGGACTCGGTGCAACGGCGAGGATACCCGCCGTCCATGCGCGAGATCGGTCAGGCGGTGGGCCTCTCCAGCACCTCTTCCGTGGCCCATCAGCTGATGGCCCTCGAACGCAAGGGCTTCCTGCGCCGCGACCCGCACCGCCCCCGGGCGTACGAGGTGCGGGGTTCGGACCAGCCGAGCACCCAGCCCACCGACACGGCCGGCAAGCCCGCCGCGTCGTACGTCCCCCTCGTCGGCCGGATCGCGGCCGGTGGCCCGATCCTCGCCGAGGAGTCGGTGGAGGACGTCTTCCCGCTCCCCCGGCAGCTCGTGGGCGACGGTGAGCTCTTCGTCCTCAAGGTCGTCGGCGACTCGATGATCGAAGCGGCGATCTGCGACGGCGACTGGGTGACGGTACGCCGCCAGCCGGTCGCCGAGAACGGCGACATCGTGGCCGCCATGCTGGACGGCGAGGCCACGGTGAAGCGGTTCAAGCGCGAGGACGGGCATGTGTGGCTGCTCCCGCACAACGCCGCCTACCAGCCGATCCCCGGCGACGAGGCGACGATCCTCGGCAAGGTCGTGGCAGTGCTGCGACGGGTGTGACACCCCGCCGGTCAAGGACCGGGCCCCTGGAACCCACTGCGCCGGTTCCGGGGGCCCTTTTGTTCGGTCGGTGCAGCCGGACGGGCCGGCGTACGGCGGACCCGCAAAGGAGCCCGCCGTACGCCGACTACTTCCCGTCGGCCCCGGCCGCCGCGTCGATCGCGGACAGTGAGCGGCGCACCTGATTACGGTCCGTGGTGTACCAGAAGTCCGGCAGCGACGCCCGCAGGTAGCTCCCGTACCGGGCGTTCGCCAGCCTCGGGTCCAGAACGGCGACGACGCCGCGGTCCCCCGAGGCCCGTACGAGCCGTCCCGCGCCCTGGGCCATCAGCAGCGCCGCATGCGTGGCCGCGACGGCCATGAAGCCGTTGCCGCCGGCCTCCTCGACGGCCTTCTGCCGGGCGCTCATCAGCGGGTCGTCGGGCCGGGGAAACGGAATCCGGTCCATGACGACGAGCTGGCAGCTCGGCCCCGGCACGTCCACTCCCTGCCACAGCGACAGCGTGCCGAACAGACACGTCTTCGGGTCCGCGGCGAAGGACTTGATCAGCTCACCGAGCGTCTCCTCGCCCTGGAGCAGGATGGGCATGTCGATCCTGCCGCGCAGTTCCTCGGCCGCCGCCTTCGCCGCCCGCATGGACGAGAAGAGCCCGAGCGTCCGGCCGCCCGCCGCCTCGACCAGCTCGGCCAGCTCGTCCATCATGTCGCCCCGCGAACCCTCGCGGCCGGGAGTGGCCAGGTGGCGGGCGACGTACAGGATGCCCTGCTTCGGGTAGTCGAAGGGCGAGCCGACGTCCAGACCCTTCCAGACCGGGACGTCCTCTCCCTCGGTCCCCTCGGGCGACAGACCGAGCGAGGCCCCCACCCCGTTGAAGTCGCCGCCGAGCTTGAGCGTGGCGGAGGTCAGGACGACCGACCTCTCGCTGAAGAGCTTCTCGCGCAGCAGCCCCGACACCGAGAGCGGGGCGACGCGCAGGGAGGCGCCGTAGCGGTCGTGCCGCTCGAACCAGACGACGTCGTACTCGGAACCGTTCGCGATCCGCTCCGCGACGCCGTGGACGCTCTCGACGGCCGCGAGCGCCTGCTTGCGCACCGCGTCCTCGTCCTGGACGGACTTGTCGCGGGTCGACCCGATGGCGGAGATGACGTTGCGGGCGGCGTCCCGCAGCACCATGAGGGCGTACCCGAGATCCTCCGGGATCTCCTCCAGGCGCCCGGGCAGGGCGAGCTCCATGAGCCGCTCGAAGGACTCCGCGGCCGTCTGCAGGGCGTCGGCTGTCTTCTCGTTCACCAGCTTGGCCGCGCGTCGGACCGCCCGGTTGACCTGGCCGGGGCTGAGCTCGCCGGTGGCCACCCCGGTCACCCGGGACACCAGCTCGTGCGCCTCGTCGACGATCAGCACCTCGTGCTGCGGGAGCACCGGCGCTCCCTCGATGGCGTCGATGGCGAGCAGGGCGTGGTTGGTCACCACGACATCGGCCAGCTTGGCGCGCTCGCGGGCCGCCTCGGCGAAGCATTCCGCTCCGTACGCGCACTTCGAGGCGCCGAGGCACTCGCGGGACGAGACGGAGACCTGGCCCCACGCGCGGTCGGACACCCCGGGGGTGAGGTCGTCGCGGTCGCCCGTCTCGGTCTCGTCGGCCCAGTCCCGCATGCGCAGGAGGTCCTGGCCGAGCTTGCTGGTCGGCGCGGCGGCCTCGAACTGGTCGAAGAGGCCGTCCTCCTCCTCCTGCGGCACGCCCTCGTGGAGCCGGTGCAGGCAGAGGTAGTTCGACCGCCCCTTGAGCATGGCGAACTCAGGGCGCCGGCGCAGCAGCGGATGCAGCGCCTCGACCGTACGCGGAAGATCACGCTCCACGAGCTGGCGCTGCAGGGCCAGGGTCGCCGTCGCCACGACGACGCGCTCGCCGTGGGCCAGGGCCGGCACCAGGTAGCCCAGGGACTTTCCGGTGCCGGTGCCGGCCTGGACGAGCAGGTGGGCATTGTCGTCGATGGCTCCGGCCACGGCTTCGGTCATGGCGACCTGGCCGGGCCGCTCCGTGCCGCCGACGGCGGTGACGGCGGCGTGGAGGAGCTCGGGGAGTGAGGGCTTCGTCATAGCCCGTCCAGCCTACGGGGCACCACTGACAACCCCGGTCGCACCGGCCACCGCGTCAGGCCGGGTGGAGAGGGTTCGGGACCGTCCCGTGCACGGCGGCGTGCGGGCGGTCGGAGCGGTCGCGGTAGCCGTCGAGGTGCAGCCGATTGCGGTTGAGGCACAGCCGCTCGATCCGCGGGGTGAGCAGGTCGAAGATCTCGAAGCGCTCCTTGAGCTCGGGGAAGCGGACCTGGTGCCGCAGGATTTCAGCTCGTACGAGTGACCAGAAGTCGTTCTCCGTAACGCCCAGTTGTTCTTCGCACAGGGGCGCCAGGTAGCGGAACACACCGATGAACAGACCGGAATGGATGAACTGCGTGAGGAACGCGGGCGGCTCGGTCAGCAGCACCTCGCGCACGTCGTCGGGCATGGAGTCGTGCTCGGGCAGCGGCTGCGCGCTCACGTTCACGTCGTCGACGAAGTCCTTGATCGCGAGGCGCACCGGGACGTCGAGGTCGTCGAACACCACGATGGCGTTCTCGCCGTGCGGGGAGAAGACCGTGCCGTAGCGGTACAGGAAGTGCAGCAGCGGGGGCAGCATCGCGCTGAAGAGACGTTTGAGCCAGACCGCCGGCGGGAGTCCCGAGCGGGCGACGAGCTCCGCGGTGAAGGCGCGCCCCTCGGGGTCCGTGTGGAGCAGGGACGCCAGCGTACGGGCGCGCTCTCCGGGGGCCAGCCGGCCGGTGAGCGGCTCGCGCCAGATCGCGCCGAGCAGTTCCCTGTACTGGTACGGGACTTCGGGAAGGCCGTCGTACAGCGGGTGTTCGACGGTGACGGAGGCGACCTCGCCGAGGAGGATGACTCCGCACTCGTCCCGCAGGAAGGGGTCGCCGGCCTGCAGCCCGTGCACCCATGCGGTGACGGCCGGCGCCGCCAGCGTGCGCTCGGTGGGCAGTCCGCGCCAGACGAGCGTGTTCAGGACGGCGAGGGGCAGCTTGACCGTGTGCCGGTCGGGCCGGCTCACGTTGAGGAACGTGCGGATGGACTGCTGGGGCAGCCGTACGTCGCCGTCGGTCGGCAGCGGCACGATGGCGCCCTGGGCGACGGCGGGCGCGAAGAGCGGCAGGACCACTTCGTCCCACTGCCACGGGTGGACGGGCAGGTAGAGGTACCGCGCGGGGTCGAGTCCACGGGCACGGAGGGCGGTGGCGAACGCCTCCCGGGTGGCGGCGTCGAGTTCGCGGGCGTAGAGCCGCTCGGGCGTGCCGAGTAACGAGACTCCGCGGTATGCGGCCAGCTCCGTGCTGACGGCGATCCAGGGCAGCGCTGCCGGTGTGCGGGCTTCGGGGGCCCAGCAGGCGGCGTCCGAGGCGGAGAAGCCGAGGCGGCCCTTGTTGAGGACGAGCCAGGGGTGGCCGGTCTGGTGCCCTTCGAGCTCCGCGTACCCGAGGTCGGCGAGGCGCGCGGCCGGCACGGCGGTGTGGCCGAGGCGCGCGTCGGCGGCGAGGGTGGCGGTCAGCTCGCGGATGAGGTGGCCGAGGGTGGCGCCGTCGAGCCCGAGGAGGCGACGGGCGCGGAGCAGGAAGGCCAGGGGGTCGCCGAAGGGGCGGCCCGCGCCGGCCCCGCCGGTGTCCGCGGCGGCCTCGGGGTCGGACTCGTGGATCTCGATGGAGTCGGGGTCGACCCGCCAGCTGTCGTAGGCGCCGCGCGCCGCCCGGAAGGTGAGAGTCGCGCCGTCGTCGAGCAGGAGGGCGTGACGGTCACCGGCGGGGTGCGGGACCGGCTCGACGATCTCCTCGTACGCGAACTCGCCGAGCATCTTCGCGAGCAGGCGACGGGCTGCCGTCTCCCAGGCGCCCGGCTTCAGTTCGGGCGGAGCGAGCAGCGGGCGCGAGCCCTCGAAGTCATGGGCGACGGCGGGCTTCGGCACGGGGACTCCTCGGGGTGGAACCCATTCGGGGCGAGCGGTGTATGAGAAGGAGCGGGTGGTTCACAGCAGGTTGCGCAGGGCGCGGTCACGGACCATGAGCGCGGCTCGCTTGTCGGGGAGGTCGAGTTCCGCGGAGAAGCGGAACCCGGCCGCGAGGAAGGCGGAGACGGAGGGGGTGTTGCGCAGATCGGGTTCGGCGACGACACGGGCGCAGGCGGGACGGTGGTCGAACACGAGGTCGGCGACGGCCCTCAGGAGCGTCGTGCCGAGGCCGCGGCCACGGTCGGCCACGCCGCCGACGAGGAGATGGACGCCGGTGTCGTGCGGACGCGCCGGATAGTGGCGGGCCAGCGGGTCGAGGTCGGCGCGGTAGATCTCCCAGTAGCTCATGGGGACACCCGCCAGTACGCCGAGGCAGGGTGCGCTGCGGCCGTCGCCTTCGAGCTGGGGGCGCAGGTGGGCGGCGGTGAGTTCTTCCGGCCCCGCCAGCTCCCAGAAGGCGGCGACGGCTGGATCGTTCATCCACCGGCTGATGAGCGGCACGTCCCGTTCCAGGCGTACGGGAACGAGCTGGAACGGACCGGCGTCGGTGGTGACGGGTCCCCATGCGGCGGGGGCGTCGAGGAGGCCGCCGGCGGCGGGCCCGGGTGCGGCCGCCGGCACGTCGTCACCGAACAGCGCGACCAGCTCTTCGGTCAGCCGCAGGTCGAGGGTGTCCTCGGTGCTGGATCCGGCGCGGGGCCCGGGGTGGGTTCCTGCGTCGGTGCTCGCATCGGTGGGAGGCACGGCGACGCTCCTCTCAGCAGTTCGGGTGGGTCATGTTCCTTCAGGTGCGAAGGGGGTTGGCGATGGTCACGTAGACGGACTGGGTGTCGACCGGTCCTTCGAGCTCGTCGAGGCCGTGCAGACGGGTGAGCAGATTGGCCTTGCAGCGGAGGCCGGGGCTCTCCAGGAGCTGTGCGGGCAGCGGCGAGCCGAGCGCGGCGCTCTTGCCCAGGAACTGGCGGAAGGCGGCGATCAGGACGCGTTCGTCGGCGAGCCGCTGGGCGCCGAACGCTCCGATGAGGCCGAAGACGTTGTTGATGCCGAGGTAGTACGCGAAGCGTTCGTCCGTGACGGCGTCGGGGACGAAGGTGTCACTGGTGGCGCCGATGCCGGGGAGGCGGCGTTCGAGTCCGGCGCGCCGGGACTCGCGGAAGTAGTAGCCCTGGTTGTCACGGTAGCGGCCGCCGGCGGGCCAGCCGTCGGGGTCGAGAAGGACCAGGGTGTTCTGCTGGTGGGCTTCCAGCGCGACCCCTGCCGTGCCGTCGAGCCAGAGGACCGGGCGTACGACGTGGTCGAGGTAGCGCAGGAACCACTCGGCGGCGACGGCTCCGGTGGGCCGGCCGGTCCGGGCGGCGAGGCGGGCGACGACGTCCGCGAGGCGGGAGTGCATGTCGCTGCGGCCGGGCCAGGGACGCGGGGCGGTGAGACCGGCCAGGCAGACCGCGTCGTCGCCGGGGCCGAACGGGTTGTGCCGCAGGAGGGCGTCGAGGCCGGGCACCGGTTCGCCGTCCACCGTGTCCACGGCGAGCCACGCCGGGTCGCGCACGATGTCGAAGCCGGGGTGGGCGGCCTGCCATTCCTCGGCGAGCCCGGCGCGCAGGAGCCGGTGGACCTCGACGCCGCGGTGGAGTTCCTTGCGGAGGTTCTCACGGCGGGAGTTGGTGATGCGTACGCCGAGCGAGAGCTTGAGCATCACGGGCGCACCGGGGCGGTGCACGGTACGCACGGAGGAGGTGGGGTGCCACGGGTCGCCGTGCGGGCCGAGGTCGTGCAGCAGCCCCTGCTCCAGGAGCGCCGCGACGGCGGGCCGGTGCCGGAGCTCGCGGGCCTGCCACGGGTGGAGCGGCAGCGGGACCGTCCGGCCGGGGAGGCGGAGCCCTTCGGCGAGGCGGGCGACGAGCTGCTCGGCGGGTACGGCGCGGCCGCGCTCGGTCCACGCGGAGTCTCCGGCCAGTACGGACCGGTCGACCGCCATCCAGTGCAGCGGGAAGGAGCCGTGCAGCTCCGGGGAGTACTGCTGGGCTTCCGCGTCGGAGAGCCCCTCGCGGCTCTTGGGCGTGGGGTGCAGCGGGTGCCCGAGGAGGAGCGACTGTTCCGCGCTGAGGAACAGGTCCGCCTCCGGGGCCGGGCCCGGGTGTGCGCGCCGCTCGGTGATGAACCGGGCGGTGCGCCGTACGGAGTCGGCGACCCGGCCGACCAGGTCCGCTCCTTCGCGCTGCCCCGCCTCGCGGCCGAGGAGCGCCGCGACCGTGACGGCGTCGGCGGGCGGCGCACCCTGCGGGCCGCCCTCCAGGACCGGCATGCCGAAGCGGTGCCAGCCGGTGGCCGACCAGTAGCGGACGGGGACGAGCAGGGCGGTGGCGCTGGCGTCGAGCGGGACGCGCAGGGTCGGTCCGAGGGGCCGGTCGAGGTCGTTCTCCCTGATCCAGCACCGCAGCAGGTTCTCCACGGCCGCCGCCTCAGCGGCCGTGTGCGGGTCGGGGTGGTCGAGCAGGTCCCCGTCGACGGCCGGGGCCGGGGCCGCTGTCTGCGGGCGTCCGCCCGGTCCCGGCCCGAGCTGCTCCCCGTGGGGGCTGCCCTTCTGCCGGGGCACCTTGGCCTCGTCGGCCACGAGGCGGCCGTGCGCGGCGCCCTCTGTCCGGTCGTGCGCGGTGGGACGGTCGTCGGCCTCGGACGCATCGGATGCGGGAGTGGGGTTCACGGGGGGTCTTCCTTGGGACGAGGTCCGGGGTCAGTTCGAAAGCCCGGTCTGTTGCCGGTGGTACGGAGAGCGTTCGGCGGCCGACAGGGCGTCGGCGAGGCGGTCGAGGACCGCCGTGGCCTGTTCGTCGGTGAGCGTGAGGGGAGGCAGCAGACGGACGACCGAGGAGTGACGTCCGCCGAGCTCGACGATGAGTCCGCGCTCCAGGCACTCCTGCTGGACGGCGGCGGCCAGCGCGGGCGCCGCCGGGGGGACGGCCGAGGAGGTGCGGCCCCCGGCGTACGGGTCCCCGGCACGATCCGCGTCGGGGCCGGCCTCGGGGTCCACGAGCTCGACGCCGATCATCAGTCCCCGGCCCCGTACGTTCCCGATGCAGGGATGGTCGGCGGCCAGCCCCTGCAGCCGGCCCGTCATGCGGGCGCCGAGCACGGCGGCCCGCTCCGCGAGGCCGTTCTCCCGTACGTACGCCAGGGTGGCGGCGCCCGCCGCCATGGCGAGCTGGTTGCCGCGGAACGTACCGGCGTGCGCACCCGGCTCCCAGGCGTCGAGGTCCGCCCGGTAGACCACCACGGCCAGCGGGAGACTGCCGCCGATCGCCTTGGACATGACCATCACGTCGGGCACGATGCCGCTGTGCTCGACCGCCCAGAAGGCGCCGGTCCTGCCGACGCCGGTCTGCACCTCGTCGGCGATCAGCGGAATGGAGCGGTCCGCCGTGATGCGGCGCATCCGGCGCATCCACTCGTCCGGCGCGGGGATGACGCCCCCCTCCCCCTGCACCGGTTCCAGGATCATCCCGGCCGGGGAGGTCACGCCGCTCTTGGGGTCGTCGAGGAGGTTCTCGGTCCAGCGGGCGGAGAGTTCGGCGCCGCGTTCGCCGCCCACGCCGAAGGGGCACCGGTAGTCGTACGGGTAGGGCAGCCGCGTCACCCGTACGTCCTGGGCGCCGCCGGATGCCTCGAGGGCTCCCGACGTCATGCCGTGGTACGCGCCGGTGAAGGACAGCAGTCCGCTGCGGCCGGTGGCGGTGCGCACCAGCTTGAGCGCGGCCTCGACCGCGTCCGTGCCCGCCGGGCCGCAGAACTGCACCCGCGCGTTGTCGGCGAGCCCGCGCGGCAGCGTCTCGAACAGCTCGGTGATGAACGCGTCCTTGACGGGGGTCGCGAGGTCCAGGACGTGGAGCGGCGCACCCGAGTCGAGCACTTTCCTGACCGCTTCCAGGACCACGGGGTGGTTGTGACCCAGTGCCAGCGTCCCGGCGCCCGAGAGGCAGTCGAGATAGCGCCGCCCGTCCGCCCCCTCGATCGTGAGTCCTCGCGCGCGTACGGGCACGATCGGCAGCGAGCGCGCGTACGTACGGGCGGAGGACTCGCGCAGCGACTGGCGCCGCAGGATCCCGTCCTGAGCAGCGGTCAGCACCGCAGCGGCTGGTTCGGTCACGGCCACGTCTGTTGGTCCTCCCGCGGTGAAGCCTGCGTCGCGCGCACTGGTCTGTATGTCCGTGCCCGTCCGGGCGGAACACCGACCCTGCGTCCCCCGTACGTACCAACGACGGTGGCGCCCGGGGATCACGGGCAATAAGAAGATCCTTACGTCGGGGGAACCGTGCCCCTGCCGCGCGCCGTCCCCATCGGCACCGGCATAGTGGGGACCGCGCTCCGGCCCGGCACTCCGCCGCCGGGATGCGCGATGCGTGCAGAGTTCGCAGAGTTCACAGAGTTCGCTGAAGAAGATGTCGAAGTCCCAGGGGGATCCATACATGCGACCCATTCGCCCGACCATCGCAGCACGTGGCGGGAGGAGCGCGCGTCGCCGAACCTCCCCCGTGCTCGCGGCTGTCGGCCTCACCGCCGCCCTCGCCCTGACCGTCACCGCCTGCGGGCCGACCGAGGACAACGCGGGCGGTGAGCCGAGCGCCCCCGCCGGCCAGGTCACCGGCGGCAGCGACGGCAAGATCGTCATTCCCGAGGACCTGAAGGACCGTCTCAAGGAGCACGGCGTCGACCTGGACAAGTGGAAGGGCGGCGCCTGGAAGGACTGGAGCAGGGACGACTGGCTCCGCGAGGCCGAGGACTACATCAACCCGATCATCGAGGACCTCTGGGACGCGGACCGCATGCGGGACGCCGAGGAGCCCGACCGGCCGGTGGACAACGACATCTCCGGCGACGAGGGCGTCACCGACCCGACGCCCGCGCCCGTCCAGGCGCAGCCTGTGAAGACCCCGTACTCCGCGAGCACGCCCGAGGCGGGCAAGCTCTTCTTCGACGGGCCCGAGGGTTCGATGGTGTGCTCCGCGACCGTCGTCAAGGATCCGGCGCACCCCGGCAAGTCCAACATGGTGTGGACGGCCGGCCACTGCGTGCACGCCGGCAAGAAGGGCGGCTGGTACCGCAACATCGCCTTCGTCCCGTCGTAC
Organism: Streptomyces sp. NPDC046122; assembly: GCF_056429965.1. NCBI lineage: Bacteria > Bacillati > Actinomycetota > Actinomycetes > Kitasatosporales > Streptomycetaceae > Streptomyces > Streptomyces sp. NPDC046122. The sequence continues at coordinate 1,074,967 of NZ_JBWKLQ010000001.1, forward strand.
AACGACACCGCCAGGTCGACGGCGGAACTGGGCAGCGCGCCCAAGAACGAGGTCACTCCGCACGGCGTGTGGTGGGGCGACTGGGCGCAGACGTCGACGCAGTGGATCGCCGAGGGCGGCCCGACCGGCGGCGAGGGCGCTCCGTACGACTTCGCGGTCCTGCACGTCACTCCGGAGAAGGGCAACGGCAAGTCGCTGGAGGAGACGGTCGGTTCGGCGCTTCCGGTGGAGTTCGACGCACCCGCCACGCCCGGCATCGCGAGCATGACGGCGACCGGCTACCCGGCCGCTCCGCCGTTCGACGGCCAGAAGCAGTTCCAGTGCGCGGACAAGCCGGGACGCCTGTCCATCAAGTCCGGTGACCCGACGATGTACCGCATCGGCTGCACCATGACCGGTGGTTCCTCCGGCGGCGGCTGGGCGGCCACCGGCCGGGACGGCAAGCCCGCGCTGGTCTCCAACACGTCGATCGGTCCGGTGACGGCCGGCTGGCTGGCCGGTCCGCGCCTGGGCAAGGAAGCCAAGGACATCTTCGACACGGTCAGCGGGAAGTTCGCCGACAAGTAGCGGAGCGCGGCAGGTGACTGCCGGTCAGGGGCCCCCGGCGTACGCGCCGGGGGCCCCTGCTGTGCCGCCGCCCGCCCGCGGAAAGCCCGAAGGCCGCCCCCCGTCGTGAGGGGGCGGCCTTCGGGCCCGCACTGTTCTCGCTGCGGCTCGGCGGTCGCGGGTCAGCGGGTCGCCGGCACGTACGGCGCCAGGTCGGACGCCAGCTCCTCGTGCACCCGTACCTTGATCAGCGTGCCGTCCCCGGTGTGCTCTTCGGAGATGACCTCGCCCTCGGCGTGCGCCCGGGAGATCAGACCGCCGTGCGTGTACGGCACGAGGGCCTCGATCTCGACCTCGGGCCGGGGCAGCTCGGAGTCGATCAGCGCCAGCAGCTCCGCCATGCCCGCGCCCGTACGGGCCGACACCGCGATCGCGTGACGCTCGATGCGCAGGAGCCGCTGCAGCACGACCGGGTCGGCGGCGTCCGCCTTGTTGATCACCACGATCTCGGGCACGTCCACCGCGCCGACGTCGCGGATCACTTCGCGGACTGCCGCCAGCTGCTCCTCCGGCGCCGGGTGCGAACCGTCCACCACGTGCAGGATCAGGTCGGAGTCGCCGACCTCCTCCATCGTGGACCGGAACGCCTCGACCAGGTGGTGCGGCAGGTGCCGTACGAACCCGACGGTGTCGGCGAGCGTGTAGACCCGGCCGGTCGGCGTCTCGGCCCGGCGCACGGTCGGGTCGAGGGTGGCGAACAGCGCGTTCTCCACCAGCACGCCCGCGCCCGTGAGGCGGTTGAGCAGCGAGGACTTTCCGGCGTTCGTGTACCCGGCGATGGCGACCGAGGGCACCTTGTTGCGCTTGCGCTCCTGGCGCTTGATGTCGCGGCCGGTCTTCATCTCCGCGATCTCCCGGCGCATCTTCGCCATCTTCTCGCGGATCCGTCGCCGGTCGGTCTCGATCTTGGTCTCACCGGGACCACGGGTGGCCATACCGCCGCCACCGCCGGCGCCGGCGCCGCCCATCTGGCGGGACAGGGACTGACCCCAGCCGCGCAGCCGGGGCAGCATGTACTGCATCTGCGCGAGCGCGACCTGCGCCTTGCCCTCGCGGGACTTGGCGTGCTGGGCGAAGATGTCGAGGATCAGCGCGGTCCGGTCGACCACCTTGACCTTGACGACGTCCTCGAGGTGGATGAGCTGGCCCGGGCTGAGCTCACCGTCGCAGACAACGGTGTCGGCCCCGGTCTCGATCACGATGTCGCGCAGCTCGATCGCCTTGCCCGAGCCGATGTACGTGGCCGGGTCGGGCTTGTCGCGGCGCTGCACGACGCCGTCGAGCACCAGCGCGCCGGCGGTCTCCGCGAGAGCCGCCAGCTCCGCCAGCGAGTTCTCGGCGTCGCGCACGGTGCCGGAGGTCCACACACCGACCAGCACCACGCGCTCCAGGCGCAGCTGCCGGTACTCGACCTCGGTTACGTCTTCGAGCTCGGTGGAGAGGCCGGCCACGCGTCGCAGCGCGGCGCGGTCGGAGCGCTCGAACTGGTCGCCGTCCCGCTCCCCGTCGACTTCGTAGCTCCAGGCGACGTCCTCTTCCATCAGGGCATCGGCCCGAAGGCTCTCGGTCACGTTCTCCGTGAAGCTCTGTGCGTCCTTGGAAGCGGAAGAAGAGGAGGTCATTGGATCCTTACGTCGAAAGAAAACAGGGTACGCCGATCACAACGCGTGACGTGGCCGGAAGATTCCCGATGTGCGCGGAGCTCCCCGGCCCGGCAGCGCGGCCGGCCCGTTGATAGTGGCACGCCGCGCGCCGGGCCGTCACTCCGGTTTTGTGCCCGCTTTCGGCACCCTCTCACCCTCCACGGGGGCCGTCTCCGCGCTAGCCCCGCGCGGGACCGCCACCGGCAGGCGCCCCGGCGGCCCGGCCCGCCGCCTTGGCCGGCGTCGTGGCCGCCTCGGTGCGCCAGTCCGGGTGCCCCGGCATCGCCGGTGTCTTCTTCCCGTACAGCCACTCCTTGAAGAACCCGGTCAGGTCCCGGCCCGCGATCTCCGAAGCGAGGTTCGTGAAGTCGCCGGTCGTCGCGCTGGTGTCGCGGTGGTCGGCGACCCAGCGGCGCTGCAGCTCCCCGAAGGCCTCCTTGCCGATCTCCTGCCGCAGCGCGTACAGCACCAGGGCGCTGCCGTCGTAGACGACCGGCCGGAAGAGGCTGATCTTCTTCCCCGGCGCGGGACGGAGCGGAGCGGCGGGCGGCCCGCCCTGGGCCCGCATCGCGTCGGACTGCACGTACGCCGCGCGCATCCGAGCCTCCAGCGGACGCTTCGCGTGATCCTCCGCGTACCGGGCCTCGTACCAGGTGGCGTGGCCCTCGTTGAGCCACAGGTCGGACCAGGAGCGCGGGGAGACGCTGTTGCCGAACCACTGGTGGGCCAGCTCGTGGACCATGATCGAGTCGACGTACCAGGCGGGCAGGTCGGACCGGGTGAACAGCGACCGCTCGAACAGCGACAGCGTCTGGGTCTCCAGCTCGAAGCCCGTCTCCACGTCGGCGATCAGCAGCCCGTACGCCTCCAGCGGGTAACGGCCGATCTGCCGCTCCATCCACTCGAGCTGCCCCGGCGTCTTCTTCAGCCACGGTTCGAGCCGCGCCCGGTCGGCGGTGGGCACGACGTCGCGCACGGGAAGGCCGTTCGGCCCCTTCCTGTGCACGACGGCCGACCGGCCGACCGAGACCTGGGCGAGTTCGGTCGCCATGGGATGCCTGGTCCGGTACGTCCAGGTGGTGCCGGCCGCCGCCTTCTCGGCCCGTCCCACCGGCAGCCCGTTGGCGACCGCCGTCAGACCCTCGGGCGCGGTGACGCGGAACGTGAAGAGCGCCTTGTCGGCGGGGTGGTCGTTGCACGGGAACACCCGGTGGGCGGCGTCGGCCTGGTTCGCCATGGCGAGACCGTCGCGCGTGCGCACCCAGCCGCCGTCCGGGCCCTCCTTGGGATGAGGGTCACTGGTGTGCCTCACGGTGACGCGCAGCGGCCACCCCTGGTGCACCGGAGTGTCCGGCGTGACGATCAGGTCCTCGCCCGCCGTCTCGTACGCCGCGCGCTCTCCGTTCACCTCGACCGACGCGACCGTGCCGCGCGAGAAGTCGAGGTTGACGCGGTCGAGCCGCTCCGTGGCCACGGCGTCGATCTTCGTGACGGCGTCCAGGGGCTTGCTGTTGCTGCCCGAGTACGTGAAGGAGATGTCGTACGCGCGCACGTCGTAGCCGGGGTTTCCCAGGTGCGGGAAGAGCGGATCGCCGATGCCGAGCGCCACCGGTGGTGCGGGGGCGGGCACGGTCGCGGCGACGAGGGTGGCCGAGGCGGCGGCCAGCAGGGCGGCACGCAGGCGCCGGGAGGTGATCAGCATGGCCTACCGCTATCAGCGCCGGACGCGGCCGCCGTGACGGCACGCGACGTTCCCACTCGAAAGAGCGGCGCGTTCGATCAGGCGCGGGCCGAGGGAGCCGGTGGCCGCGACGCAGGTGGCCGGCCCCGGCGCGGTCCGTGGGGCGGTGGGCCCCTCAGGCCGTCGCGGGGCGCTGGGCGCGGCTCACGTCGTACACGCCGGGCACCTGGCGCATCGCGCGCATCAGCGCGGGCAGCCCGGCGGCGTCGGGGAGCTCGAGCGTGTACGTATGGCGCACGCGCTGCTCGCTCGGGGGTTCCACGGTGGCCGAGACGACCGCCGCGCCAGCGGTGGCGATGACCTCCGTGAGGTCGGCGAGGAGCCTCGGGCGGCCGAACGACTCGGCGACCAGGGTGACCCGGCAGCCGCCCGTCGCCAGCCAGCGCACGCCCACCGGCTCCCTCCCGTGCGCCCGCATCCGTCCCACCGCGGGACAGACCTCGCGGTGCACGGTGACGACGCCACCGCGCACGGCGAAGCCGGTGACGGCGTCGGGCGGTACGGGCGTACAGCAGCCGGCGAGCCGTACGAGGGCGTCCGGGAGGTCCACAACGGCGTTTCCGGCGACGCGGCCCGCGGGGGCTCCGTGGTCAGGGCCCCCCGCGCCCCCTGCGGTCCGGGGCTCCGGCGGCCTGCCGGCGGCCCCCGGCGGGGCGGGCGCCTCGGTCTGCGGGTGGGCGGAGAGCCAGCCGGTGATGGCGATGCGCGCGGCGGGTGTGCGGGTGTGGTCGAGCCACTCGGGCAGGGGGCCGGAGCCGATGTCGTGGGCGAGGAGCGGCTGCACGGTGTCGCCGTCGTTCAGCACCGTGCTGAGGGTCGCCAGGCGGCCGTTCACGCGCGCGCCGATGCAGCGGTGCGCCGCCTCGCCGTGCTGCGCGTACGCGGCGTCCACACAGCTCGCCCCGGCCGGCAGGCCCAGCGTGCCGCCGTCCGCGCGGAACACCGTGATCTCGCGGTCCTCGGCGAGGTCCGCGCGCAGCGACGTCCAGAAGGTGTCGGGGTCCGGCGTGGACTCCTGCCATGCCAGCAGCCGGGAGAGCCATCCGGGCCTGGTGGGGTCGGCGCGCTCTCCGTCGTCCGCCGTCTCGGCGTCGTCGGTCGGCGCGTACGGGTTGCCCAGCGCCACCACGCCCGCCTCCGCCACCTTGTGCATCTGGTGTGTGCGGATGAGGATTTCGGCCACCTCGCCGTCCGGTCCCGCGACGGCCGTGTGCAGCGACTGGTAGAGGTTGAACTTGGGCGCCGCGATGAAGTCCTTGAACTCCGAGACCACCGGCGTGAAACAGGTGTGCAGTTCGCCCAGCACTCCGTAGCAGTCGGCGTCCTCCGCGACGAGCACCAGGAGCCGTCCGAAGTCCGTCCCGCGCAGCTCTCCGCGTTTCAGCCTGACCCGGTGGACGGAGACGAAGTGGCGCGGCCGGACGAGGACTTCGGCGGTCAGGCCCGCTTCGCGCAGCACCTTCCGGACGTCCTCCGCGATGACGTTCAGGGGATCGCCCGCGCCGGCGTCCGCCGCGATGAGGGCCCGGGTGCGCTCGTACTCGTCCGGGTGGAGGATCGCGAAGACCAGGTCCTCCAGTTCCGTCTTGAGGGCCTGTACGCCGAGCCGTTCGGCGAGCGGGATCAGCACGTCGCGGGTGACGCGGGCGATCCGGGCCTGCTTCTCGGGGCGCATCACGGTGAGGGTGCGCATGTTGTGCAGCCGGTCGGCGAGTTTGATCGACATGACCCGCACGTCGTTGCCGGTGGCGACGAGCATCTTGCGGAACGTCTCGGGTTCGGCGGCCGCGCCGTAGTCGACCTTCTCCAGTTTCGTCACGCCGTCGACGAGGAAGCACACCTCGTCGCCGAATTCCGCCCGCACCTGTTCGAGCGTCACGTCCGTGTCCTCCACGGTGTCGTGCAGGAGCGCGGCGGTCAACGTCGTGGTCTCGGCGCCGAGTTCGGCGAGGATGAGCGTCACGGCGAGGGGGTGCGTGATGTAGGGCTCGCCGCTCTTGCGCATCTGCCCGCGGTGCGACGACTCGGCCCGTACGTACGCCCGGTGCAGGATGCTCAGGTCCGCGTCGGGATGGTGGGCCCGGTGGGCGTCCGCGACGTGGCCGATCGCGTCGGGCAGCCGGTCGCGCGACGTGGGACCGAGGAGGGCGACCCTGCCGATCCTGCGGAGATCGAGCCTGGTGCGGCCACGCCTGCGACTGGTGGCGCCTGGGTTGGCGGCCTCTGCACTCATGGGCACCTCCGGCAGCTTCGACCGGCGGTGGACGGGTGGACCCGCGTCCGGGCCGGTGCTTGATGCTACCGAGCCCACCACGCCCCGCAGTCCCGCTCTCGCTCAGCGTGAACCGGATCACCCATTCGAGCGAAGCTGAGCACGATGCCCGTTTCCTGTCGCTCGCACGGACGTGCGCGCAGCGCTACCGGGCCGCGGCGAGCCAGTGCGGGTCGACGACGCCCTCGGCGACGATCACGGCGGGGCCGGTCATCTCGACGGCCCCGTCGGGGCGCTCGGTGATCACCAGGCGCCCCCCGGGGAGGTCCACGGCGTACGACACGGGCTCACCGGTCACGGCGGGGTCGGCGCCGTCCCTGCGGGCGGTGGCGACGGCCACGGCGCACGCGCCCGTGCCGCAGGAACGGGTCTCGCCCGAGCCGCGCTCGTGGACGCGCATCGCGACGTGGCGCGGACCGCGGTCGACGACGAACTCGACGTTGACGCCGTCGGGGTACGCGGCGGCGGGGCTGAACGGCGGGGCGTCGTACAGACGGCCGGCGTGGTCCAGGTCGTCGACGAAGGCGACGGCGTGCGGGTTGCCCATGTTCACGTTGCGGGCGGGCCACGCGCGGGCGCCCACCGAGACGGTCACGTCGCCCTCGGGCAGAACGGCCCGGCCCATGGAGACGGTGATGTCGCCGAGGTCGCCGCCGGGCCCCGTCTTGGCGATGTGCACCTGCTTGACGCCGCCGCGGGTGGCGACGGCCAGGTCGCCCTCGCCCACGAGGCCCGCGTACTGGAGGTAGCGGGCGAAGACGCGGACGCCGTTGCCGCACATCTCCGCGATCGAGCCGTCCCCGTTGCGGTAGTCCATGAACCACTCGGCCTCGTCGGCCATCGGCCGCGCCTCGGGGTGCTCGGCGGACCGTACGACGTGCAGAACGCCGTCGCCGCCGATGCCGGCCCTGCGGTCGCAGAGCCGCGCGACGAGCGAAGGGGGCAGGTCGACGGCGTTGTCCGGGTCCGGGACGATCACGAAGTCGTTCTCGGTGCCGTGGCCCTTGAGGAAGGCGATCTGCGAAGTGCTCACGGCGTCCATCGTACGGGCCGGGTACGACAGCCGGTCAGCGGAGGCGGGCCACGCGCCAGACGGCCAGGGCGACGAGTCCGGCGCCCACGACGACGTACAACGCGATCATCCGCCAGTCGGGCCGCCTGCCGGACTCCCTGGAGGGGAGTCCCGGCCAGGTGTGGCCCACACGGCGGGCGGCCATCATGCCCCAGCCGGCGGCGCAGCAGCTGATCAGCAGTCCCAGCATGGCGACGACCGCTCCGCCGTCGCCGAACTCGAAGGCCAGCGGGAAGGCGAACATCAGCGAGCCCATCGCGGCGAGTCCCACGATCGGCGCGAGCTGCCAGATGCGCAGGCGTCGCTGCGGGCGCAGCTCGACCTCGACCTCGGGGCCCGTCGCGGCCTCGGAGGTCCCGTCCTGCTGGTCGGGCCCGTCGGGGCTCAACCGTTCCGGTTCGTCCTGCGTCGTGTCACGAGGGCCGGCTTCCATCGCCACGCGCCCTCCCAACTTGGACTCACTGGTCGATCGAAGCTTGATGATGGCACGGGCACGGGCAGGGGAATGACGGGCGGAGCGTCCCGATGCCATCACGTGATCAGGCTGTGACCGCTCGTTCGACCAACGCCAGAGCCCGATGCGGGAGTTCCGCGCGGTCCTCGGCCGCGCCGCTCAGCCAGTGCACCCGGGGGTCGCGGCGGAACCACGAGTCCTGGCGGCGCGCGAAGCGTTTGGTGGCGCGCACGGTCTCGGCGCGCGCCTCCTCCTCGGTGCACTCCCCCGCCAGCGCGGCCAGCACCTGCTGGTAGCCCAGGGCGCGGGCCGCCGTACGGCCCTCCCTGAGCCCTCGCGCCTCCAGGCCGCGCACCTCGTCCACGAGGCCCGCCTCCCACATCCGGTCGACCCGCACGGCGATGCGCTCGTCGAGCTCTGGGCGGGCCACGTCCACCCCGATCTGAACGGTGTCGTACACGGAGTCGGGGCCCGGCAGGTTGGCCGTGAAGGGCTTGCCGGTGATTTCGATCACCTCGAGGGCGCGGACGATGCGCCGGCCGTTGCTCGGCAGGATCGCGCGCCCCGCGTCGGGGTCGGCGGCGGCGAGCCGCGCGTGCAGGGCGCCGGGGCCCCGCAGCTCCAGTTCCTCCTCGAGGCGGGCCCGTACGGCCGGGTCCGTGCCGGGGAACTCCAGGGCGTCGACGGCACCCCGTACATACAGGCCGGAGCCGCCGACGAGGACGGGCGTACGGCCCTCGGCGAGCAGCCGGTCGATCTCGGCCCGGGCGAGCCTCTGGTACTCGGCGACGCTCGCCGCCTCGGTCACGTCCCAGATGTCGAGGAGGTGGTGCGGTACGCCGCCGCGCTCCTCGGGCGTCAGCTTGGCGGTGCCGATGTCCATCCCCCGGTAGAGCTGCATGGAGTCGGCGTTGACGACCTCCCCGCCGAAATGCCGGGCGAGGGCGACGCCCAGATCGGATTTTCCGGCTGCCGTGGGGCCGACAACGGCGATGACCCGCGGTGCGGGAGCTGCTGTTCTCACTCGCACAGTCTCGCAAACCCCGCACCCTCTCCCCGAACGAGTTACGTGACGGCACGCGCCCGGGGTCGTTGCCTGTTGCGAGGTTCCGGCCGCCGGTTTACGGACCGGCGCCCCCGGGCGGTGCGATGAGGCGCTCCGGGCGGGCGCGGGATTTCGCCCACACGAGTAAGGTATGGAGCAGATATGGGCGTTTTTGCACGGTTTAGCCGCAAGTCCAAGGGGGCCGCTGAGGCGTCAACCGAGGAGGCGAAGGCCGCCACTCCCACGGCCGACGCTCCGGAGGAGACCGCGGCAGCGGAGCCGGAAGGCGGGGCCGAGAAGGCCGCCGAGGCTTCCGACGCCGCCGCTGCGGACAACGTGGACATCCCGAAGCAGCAGTCCGCGGACGAAGCGGCGGACAACGGGGCCGGAGAGAGCGCCCGCTCGTAGTAGTCCCCCGAAGAGCGAAGGTGATCCATGGGCTTCCTGGATTCGTTGAAGGCCAAGCTTGCTCCTGCGAAGGACAAGGTCTCGGACCTCGCGCAGCAGCACGAGGGCAAGATCGAGCAGGGTCTGAGCAAGGCCGCCAGGGCGGTCGACAGCAAGACCAAGGGCAAGTACAGCAGTCGGATCGAGTCGGGCACGGGCAAGGCGAAGCACGCTCTGGACCGCCTCGCGCACAAGGACGACGGGCCCGGCGGAACCGGCGGCACCGGCACAGCGCCGCCGCCTCCCCCTCCGGCGGTCTGAGGCCGGCCTTCTGATCGGCAGCAGCAAGAGTGGACGGCCGTGGAGCGCTCCTCGCTCCACGGCCGTCCCCGTGCGGCCGGTCCTCGCCCTCGCCGGGGTCCCCATGCTTGCGGGGACCTTGCCCGCGCCCGGGGTCCTGAAGGTTCCCGGACCTCGCCCGTGCCCGTCGTGCCGGCGCTCGTCCGTCGCCGTCAGGACCAGACGGCGACGAAATATCCGACGCCGTAGGGGGCGCCCTCGTACAGCAGCTGCCCGCCGAGGCCGGCGCCTTCGGCCGCGCCCGCGAGGACCTGCCAGGGCGCTCGCCCGGCCGCCTTGACCTCGTACGCCAGACGGGCGTCCAGGGCCGTCAGCCCGGCCGTGTCGGCCGCGCCCAGCGCGCGGGCCGCCGCCGCGTCGAAGCCTTCGGCCCTTTCGTCCAGGTAGCCGGGCGCCTTGAGCGTCCGGCAGGCGCTGCCGTCGCCGAGCACCAGAAGGGCGACGCGCTCCGCCCGCGCGGCGAGTTTCCTGCCCTCTCGCGCGCAGAGCTCACCGGCCAGCTCTTCCCCGACGTGCAGGCCCTCCACGCGGGCGTCCGCCCAGCGCGCACGCGAGAGCAGCCAGGCCCCCACCGCGAGCGACGGGGGAAGTCCGCCGTCCGCTGCGCTCGCGGAGCCGCCCGGTCGCGGCGGGGCGGCTGTTCCGAGGAACGTCTCGAAATCCACGCCGAACCCCCGGAAGCTGCCCGCGGCGCCCTGGGGGTGCGTTCCCGTGCCGTCCTGTCCGGCGGCGCCGACCACGACGAGCAGGTCGGGGCGGGAGGCCGCGAGCACGCCCACGGCGTCCGCGCACGCGTCCCGGGCGGCGTCGAGTTCCGGTGCGGCCCCCGAGGCGACCTCGGGGACCAGGAGCGGCGGACAGGGGCACACTGCGGCGGCGACAAGCATGCGCGGAAGCCTAGTACCCGGCCCGATCGCAGTGCTGGGCCGCTGCCGGGTCGTCGCCCGGCGGCGGCCCGCCCGTCACTGGACGGAGCAGCCGCCCGTGGCCGCCGGCAGCGGCTCCGGTACGCCGATCTTCGGCAGCCCCAGGAGGACGCCGGCGCCCTGCTTCGGCTCCGCGTTGCGCTTCTCCCAGGCGTCGCCCGCGCGGGTGCGGCGTACCGCCTTGGAGGGGCCCTCGGCCAGCAGGTGGTGCGGCGCGGCGTAGGTGATCTCGACCGTCACCACGTCACCGGGACGAACGTCCTCGTCCGGCTTCGTGAAGTGGACGAGACGGTTGTCGGGGGCGCGTCCGGAGAGGCGGTGCGTGGCGCCGTCCTTGCGACCCTCGCCCTCGGCGACCATGACGTCCACGGTGCGGCCGACCTGCTTCTTGTTCTCCTCCCACGAGATCTCCTCCTGGAGGGCGACCAGGCGCATGTAGCGCTCCTGGACGACCTCCTTGGGGATCTGGTCCTCCATGGTGGCGGCCGGCGTACCGGGGCGCTTGGAGTACTGGAAGGTGAAGGCCTGCGCGAAGCGCGCCTCGCGGACGGTGTGCATGGTCTGCTCGAAGTCCTCCTCGGTCTCGCCGGGGAAGCCCACGATGATGTCGGTGGAGATGGCGGCGTGCGGCATCGCGGCACGCACCTTCTCGATGATGCCGAGGAAGCGCTCCTGGCGGTACGAGCGGCGCATCGCCTTGAGCACCGTGTCCGAGCCGGACTGCAGCGGCATGTGCAGCTGCGGCATGACGTTCGGCGTCTCGGCCATGGCGGCGATCACGTCGTCCGTGAAGTCGCGCGGGTGCGGCGAGGTGAAGCGCACGCGCTCCAGGCCCTCGATCTTCCCGCAGGCCCGCAGCAGCTTGGAGAACGCCTCGCGGTCGCCGATGTCGGAGCCGTACGCGTTGACGTTCTGACCGAGCAGGGTGATCTCGGAGACGCCCTCGGCGACCAGGGCCTCGATCTCGGCCAGGATGTCGCCCGTCCTGCGGTCCTTCTCCTTGCCGCGCAGCGCCGGGACGATGCAGAAGGTGCAGGTGTTGTTGCACCCGACGGAGATGGACACCCACGCGGCGTACGCGCTCTCGCGACGCGTCGGCAGCGTGGAGGGGAACGCCTCCAGCGACTCCGCGATCTCGACCTGCGCCTCTTCCTGGACGCGGGCGCGCTCCAGCAGCACGGGCAGCTTGCCGATGTTGTGCGTGCCGAAGACCACGTCGACCCAGGGGGCCCTCTTGACGATCGTGTCGCGGTCCTTCTGCGCGAGGCAGCCGCCCACGGCGATCTGCATCCCCGGCCGCTTGGTCTTCATCGGGGCGAGCCTGCCGAGGTTGCCGTACAGCTTGTTGTCGGCGTTCTCCCGCACCGCGCAGGTGTTGAACACGACGACGTCGGCGTCACCGTCGGCGCCCTCCGGCGCACGCACGTATCCCGCGCCCTCCAGGAGGCCCGAGAGCCGCTCGGAGTCGTGGACGTTCATCTGGCACCCGTAAGTGCGCACCTCGTATGTCTTCTCGCTCATCTCGTACACCAGGGTACGGGCCCGGGCACCCCCTGGTCTCCGAGGGGAGTGAACTGGCAGGATCGCCCGCATGCTCCAGGCCCTCCCCCGCTTCAGCCGCCGCCGCGCCGTCCAGGGGTCCCTCGCCGCGCTCGTGGTGACCGGACTGCTGCTGTGGTGGCTCCTGCCGATCGGCGATTCCTCGCCGCGCGGGCGGATCACGTTCAGCACGGGTGTGACCACCGGCGTCTACCAGCGCTACGGCGAGCTCCTGGACGAGGAGGTCGCCCGCGACCTGCCCGGCGTCGCCATGGACCTGCGGGCCAGTGAGGGATCGCGGCAGAACCTCGCGCGGCTGGTGAACGGTGAGGCCGACTTCGCCATCGCCACCGCCGACGCCGTGGCGCAGTACTACCGGGACGGTCTGCCCGGCGGGTACCGGCTGCGCGGCTGCGCGCGGCTGTACGACGACTACGTGCAGCTCGTCGTGCCGAAGCGTTCCCCGGTGCGCTCCGCGGCCGGTCTGCGGAACAAGCGGGTGGCGGTCGGCCAGGAGGGCTCGGGCGTACGGCTGGTGTCGAACCAGCTGCTGGAGGCGGCGGGCCTCGATCCCGAGCGGGACATCACTCCGGTGTCCATCGGCATCGACACCATGCCCGAACGTCTGGAGAAGGGCACGATCGACGCCTTCTTCTGGTCCGGCGGCCTGCCGACGGCCGCGGTCAGGAACCTCTCGAAGCGTTTCGACATCCGCCTCGTGCCCCTGGGCGACCTGGTGGACGAGCTGCACGCGGAGCCGGGCCCGTCCCGCCACTACCGGTCCGCCGTGATGCCCGCCGACGCGTACGAGGACGCCCAGGACGGGGAGGCCGTGCCGACGGTGGCGGTCGCCAACCTGCTGGTGACCACCGACGCCGCCGACACGCGGCTGACCGAAGGGCTCACCCGTACGGTCATAGGGAGCCGGGACAGCATCGGCAAGACGGTGCACGCGGCGCAGCTCGTGGACTTGCGGACCGCCATCTACACGGCTCCGCTGGAGCTGCACGAGGGCGCGCGGCGCTACTACCAGTCGGTCAAGCCCTAGTCGTAGGCCCGGTGCGCGGGACCCCGAGGGTCACGCGCAGCCCGTGGGGCTCGTTGCGCGCGTACGACAGGGTGCCGCCGCCGGCGAGGAGCAGGGCCCGCGAGATCGACAGGCCGAGGCCCGATCCGGTGACGTTCTGGTGGCGGGTGCTCCGCCAGAAGCGGTCCCCGACGCGCTCCAGCTCGTCGTCGGTCAGGCCGGGGCCGCCGTCGGCGACCGTGATCGTGCAGGACTCGCCGTTCGGCACGACCGTGACGGTGACGTCCTCACCGCCCGGGGTGAACTTCAGGGCGTTGTCGATCACCGCGTCCAGGGCGCTGGAGATCGCCACGGCGTCGCCCCAGGCGGTGACGGCCTCCGGTCCCTCCCGGGTGAGGTGTACGCCCCTGTCGTCCGCCAGGGGGCGCCAGGCGGCGACGCGCTCGGTGACCAGCTCTCCGATGTCGATGAGCTGGGGGTGCGTGCTGGCCTGCTCGGCCAGCGCCAGTCCCAGCAGGCTGTCGAGGACCTGGGCGAGGCGCTTGCCCTCGGTCCGTACGGAGGCGATCTCCTCGTTGCCCTCGGGGAGTTCGAGGGCGAGGAGCTCGATGCGCAGGAGGAGGGCGGCGAGGGGGTTGCGCAGCTGGTGCGAGGCGTCCGCGACGAAGGCGCGCTGCTGTTCGAGCACTTCCTCGACGTTGTCCGCCATCTCGTTGAACGAGCGCGCCAGACGCCTGAGTTCGGGCGGGCCCCCGGCCACCGCGACGCGCGAGTTCATCAGCCCCGTCGCGATGTCGTGGGTGGCCGCGTCCAGGACGCGTACGGGCCGGAGCACCCAGCCGGTCAGGCGGAACGCGGCGCCCACCGCCACCAGCATCGCCGCGGACTCGCCCGCCGCGATCAGCAGCCAGCCCCGCAGGATCCGCGAACGCATCTGTCCGGTCGGCGAATCGGTCACCACGACCGCGACCACGTCGCCGTCCCGTACGACCGGCGAGGCGACGACGATCCGGCCCTCCTGCCAGGGCCAGACCTGAGGCGGGTCATGGCTGCGGCGCTTGCCGAGCGCTTCCTCGAAGGCGTCAAGGCCCGCGCCGCTCCGGGGAACGGCCCAGCCCTCGGGCGCGCTCGCCATCGCCCACTTGTCGCGGTAGAAGACGCCGGCCTTGATCCCGTACACGGCGTGGTAGCTGGCGAGTTCGGTCTCCAGGGTCCTGCGGCGTTCGTCCTGCCCGCTCTCGGTGCGTTCGGTGACGAACTGGGCGAGCGCCGCGAAGCGCGCCGTGTCGTCGATGCGGTCGACGACGACCCGCTGCTGCTCCGCCGCGGCGAAGCTCACCGCGAGGGGGAAGCCCAGCGCGAGCAGGATGCCCGCGAGCAGGACGATGAGCAGCGGGAGGAGACGGGTGCGCACGTGGGGTTACGGGCCCTGTACGGACGCGGCCGGCGCGACGAGCCGGTAGCCGACTCCGCGCACGGTCTCGATGAGAGCGGGCATCCGCAGCTTGGAGCGCAGGGAGGCGACGTGCACCTCCAGGGTGCGGCCGGTACCCTCCCAGCTCGTACGCCAGACCTCGCTGATGATCTGCTCCCGGCGGAAGACCACGCCGGGCCGCTGCGCGAGGAGCGCGAGCAGGTCGAACTCCTTGCGGGTGAGCTGGACTTCGCTGCCGCCGACGCTCACGCGGCGGGTGGGCAGTTCGATGCGTACGCCGCCGAGCCGCAGGGCGGCGTCGTCGCCGGGCGCCGGCGACGGGTCGCCCGTGGCCTTGCGCCGGGCCACCGCGTGGATACGGGCGAGCAATTCACCGGTGTCGTACGGCTTCACGACGTAGTCGTCGGCGCCGAGGTTCAGGCCGTGGATGCGCGAGCGCACGTCGGCGCGGGCGGTCACCATGATGACCGGGGTGTCACTCCGCTTGCGGATCTTGCCGCACACCTCGTAGCCGTCTTGGTCGGGCAGCCCGAGGTCGAGCAGCACGACGCCGAAGGGCTCCTTCTCGGCCGGCAGGAGCGCCTGGATCGCCTCTTCGCCGTTGCGGGCGTGGACGACCTGGAAGCCGTGGCGGACGAGGACGGCGGAGAGGGCAGCCGCGACGTGGTCGTCGTCCTCGACGAGCAGCAGTCTCATGGCACCTCCCCCTCCGGTGAACGCTCTGTGAACAGGTCTCGCGCAATGCGCCTCAGGGCATAAACGCCGATGGGTCACGGTCCAGTCAAGGGTCTTCCCGTTCCGGGCTTGTTCCGTTATGGAGCCGGTATCCCCGCCCGGAGTCCTGTTCACGCGGAGTGTCCGGTTGAAGCCGGATCGTTATGCTCAATTTCCGCTCAGATGTGATGACGCTGGTCGTAACGGCTGACTAGGGTCCTCCCCAACCGAGGAGGACGGAGCAAGAAGCCGATGAGCGGAGTTTCAGTGACCAAGGCCGCCGATGACGCTGCCCCCGCAGCCGACGACCTGGTCGTGCTGAGCAACGTCAACAAGCACTTCGGCGCGCTGCATGTGCTCCAGGACATCGACCTGACCATCGCCCGTGGCGAGGTCGTGGTCGTCATCGGACCCTCCGGGTCCGGAAAGTCCACGCTGTGCCGCACCATCAACCGCCTGGAGACGATCGACTCCGGTGCGATCACGATCGACGGCAAGCCGCTGCCCCAGGAGGGCAAGGAGCTCGCACGGCTGCGTGCCGACGTCGGCATGGTCTTCCAGTCGTTCAACCTCTTCGCACACAAGACGGTGCTGGAGAACGTCACGCTGGGCCAAATCAAGGTCCGCAAGGCCGACAAGGCCGCGGCCGAGAAGAAGGCACGGGAGCTGCTCGACCGGGTGGGCGTCGGCTCGCAGGCGGACAAGTACCCGGCGCAGCTCTCCGGCGGTCAGCAGCAACGCGTCGCGATCGCACGGGCGCTGGCGATGGACCCCAAGGTCATGCTGTTCGACGAGCCCACTTCGGCGCTCGACCCGGAGATGATCAACGAGGTGCTGGAGGCCATGCAGCAGCTGGCGCGCGACGGGATGACGATGGTGGTCGTCACCCACGAGATGGGCTTCGCCCGCTCGGCCGCCAACCGCGTCGTCTTCATGGCGGACGGCAAGATCGTCGAAGAGGCCACGCCCGACCAGTTCTTCAGCAACCCGCGCAGCGACCGGGCCAAGGACTTCCTGTCGAAGATCCTTCACCACTGACGCGCGGTACTTCCCACGCGTCGTTCTCTCTTCTGCTGACACAAAGGATGTTCACCATGCAGGTTCGTAAGGTCACTGCGGCGGCCGCCGTCGTACTCGCGCTCTCCCTCACCGCGACCGCCTGTGGCTCCGGCGACAAGGACGACAAGGGCGCCGGCGGCAAGAAGATCACCATCGGCATCAAGTTCGACCAGCCGGGCATCGGTCAGAAGACGCCGGACGGCAAGTACGTCGGCTTCGACGTCGACGTCGCCACGTACATCGCGAAGGAGCTCGGCTACAAGGAGAGCGACATCGAGTGGAAGGAAGCGAAGAGCGCCGACCGCGAGCTCATGCTCTCCCGCGGTGACGTGAAGTTCATCGCTGCCTCCTACTCGATCAACGACGAGCGTGCCAAGAAGGTCGACTTCGCCGGTCCGTACCTGCTCGCGCACCAGGACATCCTTGTCCGGTCCGACGACAGCTCCATCAAGTCCGCCGATGACCTGAACAAGAAGAAGCTGTGTTCGGTGACCGGCTCCACGTCGGCGCAGAACGTCAAGGACAAGCTCGCTCCCAAGGCCCAGCTTCAGCAGTACACCACGTACTCGCAGTGCCTCAACGGCCTCCAGAGCAAGGCGATCGACGCGCTGACGACCGACGACTCGATCCTCGCCGGTTACGCCGCGCAGAAGAACTTCCAGGGCAAGTTCAAGCTCGCCGGTCTGAAGATGACCAACGAGAACTACGGCATCGGCCTCAAGAAGGGCGACGCCGACCTCAAGAAGAAGATCAACGACGCCCTGACCAAGATGGTCGAGGACAAGTCCTGGGACAAGGCGGTCGAGAAGAACTTCGGCCCGGCCGGCTACAAGAACGAGCCCGCCCCGAAGATCGGCAACATCGTCAAGTGAAGCAGGGACTGATCGGCGCGCCGCCCTCCGGGGCGGCGCGCCGCGCCCTCCACACACGCGGAAGCGCGGGAGATCGTGTTCGACTTTCTTGAAGGTTATGACCTCTTGGGGGCCTTCTGGGTGACGGTGCAACTCACCGTCCTCTCGGCCCTCGGCTCCCTCATATGGGGAACCGTGCTCGCAGGAATGCGAGTCGGCCCGATCCCCCTGATGCGTGGTTTCGGCT
This sequence comes from Streptomyces sp. NPDC046122, assembly GCF_056429965.1. Taxonomy (NCBI): domain Bacteria; kingdom Bacillati; phylum Actinomycetota; class Actinomycetes; order Kitasatosporales; family Streptomycetaceae; genus Streptomyces; species Streptomyces sp. NPDC046122. Next base: position 1,092,345 of record NZ_JBWKLQ010000001.1, read on the forward strand.
CCGCGTACGTGAACTTCGTGCGGAACATCCCCCTGACCATCATCATCGTCTTCACCTCGCTGGGCCTCAACCAGACGATGGGCGTCACCCTCGGCGCCGACGAGTTCGTCAGCATCAACTTCCGCCTCGCCGTTCTCGGACTGGTCGCCTACACGTCCGCCTTCGTCTGTGAGGCGCTGCGGTCCGGTATCAACACGGTGCCCGTCGGTCAGGCGGAGGCAGCGCGCGCGCTCGGCCTGCGCTTCACGCAGGTACTGACGCTGATCATCCTGCCGCAGGCCTTCCGCGCGGTCGTGGCGCCGCTCGCCAACGTATTGATCGCGTTGACGAAGAACACGACCGTGGCCGCGGCCATCGGTGTCGCGGAGGCGGCCTTCCTGATGAAGGAAATGATCGAGAACGAGGCACAGACCCTTCTGATCGGCGCCGTCTTCGCGTTCGGATTCGTCTGCCTCACCCTCCCGACCGGCCTGCTCCTCGGCTGGGTGAGCAAGAAGGTGGCGGTGAAGCGATGAGCTCCCTTCTGTACGACGCCCAGGGACCGCGCGCCAAGCGACGGAACCTCCTGTACTCGGCACTGTTCCTCGCTGTCACCGCTCTGGTGCTGTGGTGGATGATCGGCGGCCTGGCCGAGAAGGACCAGCTCGACTGGGAGAAGTGGCAGCCCTTCACCGACGGGCGTACGTGGACGACGTACATCTGGCCGGGTCTCAAGAACACGCTCCTCGCCGCGGCGCTGGCCATGGTCATCGCGCTGCCCCTCGGCGCGATCCTGGGCATCGCACGGCTCTCCGACCACAAGCTGGTCCGGGGCGTGGCAGGCACGATCGTGGAGTTCTTCCGCGCCATTCCCGTGCTGATCCTGATGCTGTTCGCCAACGCGGTGTATGCCGGATTCAGTGGTATCAGCTCCGACAACCGGCCCCTCTACGCCGTGGTCACGGGCCTGGTCCTCTACAACGCCTCGGTGCTCGCCGAGATCGTCCGGGCCGGCATCCTGTCGCTCCCCAAGGGACAGTCCGAGGCCGCCATGGCCATCGGTCTGCGCAAGGGCCAGACCATGCGGTCCGTGCTGCTGCCGCAGTCGGTCACCGTGATGCTGCCGGCGATCGTCAGTCAGCTCGTCGTGATCGTGAAGGACACCGCTCTGGGCGGCGCGGTGCTGACCTACGCCGAACTGATGTCGACCATCAGCACGATGAGTGGCTTCAACGGGAACATCTTCGCGTCCTTCATCGTCGTCGCGCTGATCTACATCGCCATCAACTACGCACTGACCACTTTCGCCAGCCGGCTGGAAGCCCGCCTGCGGCGTGGCAAGAAGTCCACCGGCGCCGTGGTCGCAGCGGACGCGGGTGCCGCACTCTCCACTCCCGGGGAGTCCGCAGGGCCGGACGGCCCAGGCGGCAAGCAGAACTGACGAATTGTGAGGCAGCGGCCACCGCGCCGCTGCCTCTGTCACTTGACGCAAGCACCCGCAGTGGGTTGCATACGTTCTGTGATCGTGCACCGGGTTCCATCTGCCACTTCCCACATGTCCGTACGGGCTGGAGGGGACGCGCCGTGGACCCGGTGATCGTCGTTGGGGCGGGTCCGGTCGGGCTGGCCCTCTCGCTGGCGCTCGCCGGCCACGGTGTGCCCGCCGTCGTACTGGACGAGGGGCCGGGCAAGGACGAGCCGCGGACGGCGCGGACGGCGCTCCTGCGGGCGGACACGGCGGAACTCGTCGAGCGGCTCGGATGCACGACAGTCCGTGACGAGGGCACGCGCTGGACCGGCTGGCGGTCGATGCGGCGCAATCAGGACGTCAGGGAGATTCGTTTCGGGGACGACGGCGAACTGCCGTCCCCCGTGCACCTGCCGCAGCACGATCTGACCCGCGGTCTGCGGGACGCCGTCACCGCGCACGAGCTGGTGCGCGTCGTGCCGCACGGGCGCCTCGACACCGTCGAGATGGACGACAGCGGCGTCACCGCGCACACCCGGGAGCCCGGCGCCACCTGGTGGCGGGGCAGTTTCCTGGTGGGGTGCGACGGGGCGAGGTCGACCGTGCGCAAGCTCCTCGACATCCGCTTCCCCGGACGTACGGCGGTCGAGAGGCACGCCGTCGCCGCGCTGCGCACGGAACTGCCCTGGGACGGAGAGGCGCTGCTGCACCGCATGCCGCCGTGGCGCACGGGCGGGCAGGAGGTGACCGCCCGCCCGCTGCGGGACGGAGTGTGGCGGCTCGACTGGCTGCTGCCGCCGCGCGGTGAGCTCGTCACGCCGGAGGCACTGGTCGGGCGCGTGCGGGACACGCTGGCCGGGTGGTGCGGCGACACGCCTCCGTACGAACTGATCGACACCGGCGTCTACACGCTGCACCACCGGCTGGCCCGCAAGTGGCGGGTGGGACGGGCGTTCCTCGCCGGGGACGCCGCCCACCTGCTCGGGGCCCTCGGGACGCAGGGTCTGGACGAGGGGCTGCGGGACGTCGACAACCTGGCCTGGAAGCTGGCACAGGCGTGGCATCTGGGGGCGTCGCAGACGTTGCTCGACAGTTACCAGGCCGAGCGGCGCACGGCCGTGGCCGCACGTCTGCGCGCCGCCGACCAGGCCCTGCCGATCCTGCGCGGCAACGGGCTGCGGACGTACCTGCCCGGTACGACGCGGGGGCACGACACCCTGCTCGCGGACGCGCACCTGGGGCGCGGAGCTCTGGGCGCGCGCCCCGCGTACGCGCACTCTCCGCTCGCGCCCCCGGAGAGCGAGGCGCAGACGCTGGTCGGCACGCCCCTGGGCGGGCCGGTCGCCGACGTACGGGTGACGGCGCCCGACGGTTCGGCGGTGCGGCTGCGGGAGCGGCTGGGGCGGGGGCGGCAACTGGTGGTGCTGGTCGCGCCGGGGACCGGTGTGTGGGACCGGCGGCACTGGATGACGGCGGGAGTGATGCCGCGACTGGCCGCGGCGGTGACGGCGCTGCCGGTGCGGGCCGAGCTGCTGGTCACGGAGGGCTACCCGGGGGCGTCGGCGCACACCGTGCTACTGGTGCGGCCCGACGGGCACCTGGTCGCGGCGTTCCAGGGCGTGCGGCCGGCCGAGCTGTACGCGGCGGCCGATGCCGCGCGCGGAGGCCCGCCGGCGTCGGCGCAGGCGGGGCCGGGTCCGCAGCGCTCCGGGGAAGCGGAGGATCCGGTGGAGTCCGCCGCCGACGAAGGACCGGACGAGCCCGACGGGGCCGCTCGGGCCGGCCTCAGCGACCGTACAGCGGACATCAATTGACCGCTGCGGGCGTGCGTGGTGTACTCCGGAGCGTGACCGACACCGATGTGCGCCTGTGGCGGAGGGTCCATATGGATCTCGTCCGCTATGCGGGCTGCGTGTGTCGCCCGTCCTGCTGATTCGCCTTCCTTTCTCACGCGCTGTGCCGTGCCGTGCTTCCGGCCGCGCGTTTTCGCGAACTTCCTCAGGACGGTCCCTGTGCCTCTTTCCGTACGTTCCCCCGGCGCGCCCGAAAGCGCTCCCCGGGACGCCGCCCCCTCTTCGGCGGAGTTGCTCGCGTTCGTACGCCGCACCGCCGCCGACGCCTCCCTGGTGGCCTCCCTCCCGCTCGATCCGGAAGGCCGTACCTGGGTACGACTGGACGGGCCCGGCGGCAGCGAGGCGTGGCTGATCGGCTGGCCGCCCGGCACCGGCACCGGCTGGCACGACCACGGCGGCTCGCACGGCGCCTTCGCCGCCGCGGCGGGCACCCTGCGCGAGGAGTCACTCGCGGCGCGCATCCCCACCGAGGGCTGGAAGACCCTCGAACTCGCCGACGGGGTCGACCGGCAGCGGCAGCTGACGGCCGGCCTGGGCCGTGCCTTCGGCGCGCACCATGTGCACCAGGTGCTGAACGAGTCGCGGCACGAGCACGCCGTCTCGGTGCACGCGTACTACCCTCCGCTGCCGATGATGCGGCGCTACAGCCGCACGGGCGCGGTGCTGCGTCTGGAGCACGTCGAGCGTCCCGGGGAGTGGGTGTGAGCAGCGAACGCATCGGTATCGACGAACTGCTGGAGCGGGTGCGCGAAGGGCTCGACCGGGTCGGGCCGCAGGAGGCGTACGACGCCGCCGCCTCGGGGGCGCTGCTGGTGGACATCCGGTACGCCGCGCTGCGGGAGCGGGACGGGCTGATTCCGGGGGCGCTCGTGGTGGAGCGCAACGAGCTGGAGTGGCGGCTCGATCCGCAGGGGAGCCACCGGGCCGCCGAGGCCACCAGTCATGACCTGCGGGTCGTGGTGATCTGCAACGAGGGGTACGCGTCGAGTCTCGCCGCCGCTTCGCTGCGGCAGTTGGGGCTGCACCGGGCGACGGACCTGGACGGCGGTTTCCAGGGGTGGCGCGCGGCGGGGCTGCCGGTGGAGCCGTAAGGATCACGCGGTGCGGGGCGCGTCCGGCGCGCCCCGGCTGCTGGGTCCTGAGCCCCATGCCGCCATGCCCCCACGCCCACACGCCCGCGCGTATGCCGCGGAGTAGTCACCTCGCTGCCGCATGCACGTCGTTGTCGCGGGACGGGATGCGCCGTCGCGGCTCAGAGCGGGTCGTAGTCCAGGCCGTCGGTGTTCTCGCCCTCTTCTTCGATGGCGCGTCTGACCACCCGCAGGGCCATGCCCTCCGGGTACCCCTTGCGGGCCAGCATGCCGGCGAGGCGGCGCAGCCGGCGGTCTCGTTCCAGGCCGCGGGTGGAGCGGAGCTTGCGGTCCACCAGCTCGCGGGCCCGCTCCTCCTCCTGGTCGGAGTCGAGCTGCCCCATGGCGTCGTCGATGAGAGTGGGTGCGACGCCCTTGTTGCGCAGCTCACGGGCGAGTGCCCGCCGGGCGAGGCCCCGCCCGTGATGGCGGGACTCCACCCAGGCATCAGCGAAGGCCGCGTCGTCGATGAGCCCGACCTCCTCGAAGCGGGACAGCACCTGGTCCGACACGTCATCGGGGATGCCCCGCTTCTGGAGGGCGTCCGCCAGCTGCTTGCGGGTGCGGGCGGTCCCGGTGAGCAGGCGCAGGCAGATCGCCCGTGCCTGCTCACCCGGGTCCTGAGGCGGCAGCCCCTTCCCGGCCCTCGACGGGACGGGGCTGCCACGGTCCTCGGCGTCCATGCCTTCGCTCGCGTCTCCCGGCCAGTCCGTCCTCCGGGTCACGGTCTAGCTCTTGGCTGCCGCGGGCTTGGCCGTCTTGGCCTTGGTCGCCGGAGCCGGGACCGCCTTCGCGTCGGCGGCAGCCGCAGCGCCGCCCGCCGCGTCCGCGCCGGGCTCGGCGCCCGGAGCCGCCGGCCTGACGCCGACGCCCAGCTTCACCTTGATCTTCTTCTCGATCTCGTCGGCGAGATCGGGGTTGTCCTTCAGGAAGTTGCGGGCGTTCTCCTTGCCCTGGCCGAGCTGGTCGCCCTCGTACGTGTACCAGGCGCCTGCCTTGCGCACGAAGCCGTGCTCCACGCCCATGTCGATCAGACCGCCCTCGCGGCTGATGCCCTGGCCGTAAAGAATGTCGAACTCGGCCTGCTTGAAGGGGGGCGCGACCTTGTTCTTGACGATCTTCACGCGGGTGCGGTTGCCGACCGCGTCGGTGCCGTCCTTGAGCGTCTCGATGCGCCGGATGTCGAGCCGCACCGAGGCGTAGAACTTCAGCGCGCGGCCACCGGTCGTGGTCTCCGGCGAGCCGAACATCACACCGATCTTCTCGCGGAGCTGGTTGATGAAGATCGCCGTGGTGCCGGACTGGTGCAGCGCACCAGTGATCTTGCGCAGCGCCTGGCTCATCAGCCGGGCCTGGAGACCGACGTGCGAGTCGCCCATCTCACCCTCGATCTCCGCGCGCGGCACGAGGGCCGCGACGGAGTCGATGACGATGAGGTCGATGGCGCCGGAGCGGACCAGCATGTCCACGATCTCGAGCGCCTGCTCGCCGGTGTCCGGCTGGGAGAGGATCAGGTTGTCCGTGTCCACGCCGAGCGCCTTGGCGTACTCGGGGTCGAGCGCGTGCTCCGCGTCCACGAACGCGACGGTGCCGCCGGCCTTCTGCGCGTTGGCCACGGCGTGCAGCGTCAGCGTCGTCTTACCGGAGGACTCCGGTCCGTACACCTCCACCACGCGGCCACGCGGCAGCCCGCCGACGCCGAGGGCGATGTCCAGGGCGGTCGACCCGGTGGAGATGACTTCGATGGGGTCGTTCGGCCGGTCGCCGAGGCGCATGACCGCGCCCTTGCCGAATTGCCGTTCAATCTGCGCGAGCGCGGCGTCGAGCGCCTTCTCGCGGTCGGTGCCTGCTGCCATGGGTTCCACCCGATTTGCTTGAGTCGATCGCTTCACGTCAAAGACGCTATCTCCTGCCACTGACAACGCGCCCCGGCGTCGTTCTGACCTGTGGATAACCCTCCGCAGCACCACGGCCAGAACCCCATCAGAATGGATGTTCGATTTTGCTGTCAAGCGCGCCACGCCCGTGACGACGGGGGCTGCGCCGGTCAGGCGTCGTCGTCGTCCGAGGACGGCGCCCGGCCCGGTGCCCGGCCCGACGCCCGGTCCGGGTCCGCCCCCTGCCGGCGATCCTCCCGCAGCGCGCGGCGCAGGCGCACCAGAGCCGGGGTGCCCCGGCGTCGCGGGCCCCTGCCGTGGACGCGCGGGTCGTCCGTCACGGCGTACCGCTTCACGTACGCGCCGAGGAAGGCCTGCAGGGTCGCGATGGCCGGGATCGCGATCAGCGCGCCGACGGCTCCCATCAGCGCGGTGCCCGCGACGACCGAGCCGAAGGCGACCGCCGGGTGGATGTCGACGGTCTTCGAGGTGAGTTTGGGTTGCAGCACGTAGTTCTCGAACTGCTGGTAGAACACCACGAACCCGAGTACCCACAGGGCGTACCAGGGGTTGACCGTGAAGGCGATCAGCATCGGCAGCGCCCCGGCCAGGTAGGTGCCGATCGTCGGGATGAACTGCGAGATGACCCCTACCCAGACCGCCAGGGCGGGCGCGTACGGCACGTCCAGGATCAGCAGCAGGATGTAGTGCGCGACGCCGGAGATGAGCGCCATCAGGCCGCGTGAGTAGATGTAGCCGCCGGTCTTGTCGACCGCGATCTCCCAGGCGCGCAGCACCTCCGCCTGGCGGGCAGGGGGCAGTACGGAGCACAGGGCGCGCCGCAGCCGGGGCCCGTCGGCAGCGAAGTAGAAGGAGAACAGGAAGATCGTCAGGAGCTTGAACAGCCCGCCGAGGACGGTCGCCGAGACGTCCAGCACGCCGGTCGCGCTGTTCTGCACGTACCTGCGCAGCCAGTCGGAGTTGAGGACGCTGTCCTGGACCTCGACGCGGGAGAGTTCCGTGTGGAACGTCTGGTTGATCCAGTTGATCACTTGGTCGAGGTACTGGGGGAAGTCCTCGACCATCTCGATGATCTGGCCGGCCAGCATCGACCCGAGCAGGACGACGAAGCCGACGCCGAAGGCCAGGACGCCGATGAAGACGATGAAGGTGGCGAGACCGCGCCGCATGCCGCGGGCCGCCATCCGGCCGACGGCCGGTTCGATGGCGAGGGCGAGGAAGAACGCGATCAGGATGTTGAGCAGCAGGCCGACGAGCTGGTGGAACGCCCAATTGCCCAGCTGGAAGCACGCGTAGAGCGCGAGCGCGAGCACCATGGCACGCGGCAGCCACCGGGGCATGCGGGCCGGGCCGCCGTTGTTCGGCCCCGCCGGCCCAGGGGGCGCCGGCGGCGGTGCGGTCGGCGGGTCTTCGTGCCCGGCGGGCTGGTCAGTGGGTGCCACGGAGCCAGTGTGTCCCATGCCCGGGACATCCGGCCGCTCGCCCTGTGTGCCCCGCACGTCAGCGCTTGTCCGCGGGGACGTCCATCGCGGCGCAGACGGCCCGCCACACGGCCTTCGCCTCCCAGCCGGCGTCCAGCGCCTGGTGCACCGTACGGCCGCCGAGTTCGGCCATCACATGGTCGCGGGCGAAGGAGTCGGCGTACGCCTCACCGAAGTGCTCCGCCATCCGCTCCCAGAAAATCGTCAACCGCATGACTCCAGTATCGCGCCCCTGAGAGTGCAGCCCGGCCCGCGGAGCTTGCCGACAGCGCTTTCCGCCCTACGGTCGTTCCATGGCTGGAATTGGGGCATCCCCCCTCGCACGCGCCGAGCACTTCGTCTGGCTGACCGCCCGTGTCCTCGAACAGCGGCGGTTCGCCTACCACTTCATGGACGGCGAGGCGGCCGCGGTCGAAGCGGCCCTCGCCCCCTATCAGGGAGAGGACGGTGGTTACGGCTATGCCCTGGAGCCCGATCTGCGCGGTCCCGTGAGCCAGCCGCTGCACGTCGCTCACGCGCTGCACGTCCTCGATTCGATCGGTCGCTGCGAGGGTCCGCGCGTGGAGCGGCTGTGCCGCTATCTGTCCGAGGTGTCGACGAAGGAGGGCGCGCTGCCCGCGGTGCACCCCTCGCTGCGCGGTTATCCGGCCGCGCCGTTCGTCCCGGTCGTCGACGACCCTCCGAGTGATCTCCTGGCGACGGGCCCGGTGGTGGGGGTCCTGCACCGCAACGAGGTGTGGCACGCGTGGCTCTTCAGAGCCACCGACTTCTGCTGGGCGGCGGTCGAGGCGCTGGAGAAGTCGCATCCGTACGAGATCCGGGCGGCGCTCGCCTTCCTGGACGGCGTGCCCGACCGGACGCGTGCGCGGGCGGCCGCGGACCGGCTCGGCCGGCTGGTGCGCGAGCAGCGGCTCGTGGTCCTGGATCCGGAACGGGCCGGGGAGCAGCCGGTCGCCGACGGGTACGCGCCGGGCGAGCACCACTTCGCGTACGACTACGCCCGTACGCCGGGGTCGCTCGCCCGTGGCTGGTTCACCGACGAGGAGATGAGCCGCTCGCTGGACTTCCTCGCCGCCGGGCAGCGGGAGGACGGGGGCTGGCCGATCCGCTGGCGGGAGTGGGCGCCGGGGACGGCCCTGGAGGCGCGTCCCGGCGTGACGATCGACGCGCTCCTGACGCTGCGGGCGTACGGGCGCGCCATCGGCTGACCTCCGGCGGGGCGTCGGCGCCCGCCAGTGCGCCGGGGGGCGCGCCGTGCCCTCAGCCGCCGATCGCCCGTACGCCCGCCGTGACGGCCACGGCGGCGCCCACCACGACGAGGAAGGGGGCGCGCAGGACGAGCGCGAGCGCCGCCGCCGCGACTCCCGCGCCCCGCGCGTCGAGTACCAGTTCCTGACCGGTGCTGAAGGTCTGCTGGGCGGTGAGCGCGGCCAGCAGGGCCACCGGCAGCAGGGCGGCCAGGCGCTTCACGAGCGGGCGTTCCAGGGCGCCGGCGGGGACCAGCAGCCCGAGCAGCTTGACGAGGTAGCAGCCGGCTGCGGTGGCGGCGATCGCGATCCAGACGCTCATCGGGCGTTCTCCTTCGCGGTGCGGCGGGCCCTGTGGCCCTGTACGCAGAGCAGCGCCGGGGCGGCGAGTGCGGCGACGAGCACCGGTACGCCCGCCGGGAGCAGGGGCAGGAAGCCGAGGGCCAGGAGCATCGCGAGGCCCGCGACGGCGCGTTCCGTCCGGGTACGGAGCATGGGGGCGAGCAGCGCGAGGAAGACGGCGGGGCTCGCCGCGTCGAGGCCCCACGCGTCCGTGTCGCCGATGGCCTCGGCGCCCAGTGCGCCGGCGAGGGTGGTGAGGTTCCACAGCACGTACAGGGACAGCCCCGTGACGGTGAAGCCGAGCCGGGCGCTGTGGCGCGAGGACTGCGCGAGCGTCACGGCCGTGGTTTCGTCGATCACCCAGTGCGCGGCGAAGGGACGTGCGAAGCGGGGCAGGGCGAGCAGCTGGGACAGCCGCAGCCCGTAGAACGCGTTGCGTACGCCGAGGAAGAAGGCGCCCGCGGCGGCGGTGAACGGATTGCCGCCCGCCGCGAGTGCTCCCACGAGGGCGAACTGCGAGGCGCCGGTGAACACGAGGAGGCTGAGCGCGCAGGTCTGGAGCAGGCTGAGGCCCGATCCCGCCGAGGTCACGCCGAAGGCGAAACCGGACAGCCCGACGGCGACGCCCACCCCGAGCGCGTCACGGACGACGGCGCTGTCCGGCTTCCCCTCGGGTGGTGTGTGGGGCGGTGTGCGTGTCGCTGGGGGTGATGTCTGTTCTGCCACGCCGGGACACTACGACGGGCCGCGGCGGCCGGTCTTGTACGTTCTTGCGCGTTCCCGCTGGTAGGCGCCGGGCGGCACCCCGACGATGCGGGTGAAGTGCCGGTTCAGATGCGGCTGGTCGCTGAAGCCGACGGCTGCGGCCGCGTCGGCGGGGGCGGTGCCGTCCTCCAGGAGCCGCCGGGCGCTGCGCACGCGCGCGTTGGTGAGCCAGGTGTGGGGCGGCATGCCGTACGCCGCCTTGAACGCGCGCAGGAGGGCGAACGGTCCGGTCCCGAGTTCGTTCGCGAGCTGTTCCAGGGAGGGCGGCTGTGCCATGCGCTCCTCCAGGAGGTTCCTGGCCAGGGCCGCCGTGCGGGCGCCGGCCGCGGTCGGCGTGCGCGCAGGAAGCGTCCGGCCGTGCCGGCGCAGCAGCCCGGCGACGGCGATGCGCAGCAGGCTGTCGGCGGCGAGGGCGTTGCCCTCCTCGGCCGCTCTGTGCACGGCGCGGATGATCCGCGCGGTGTGGGCGTCCTCGACGATGGTCTCGGCGAAGCCGGCCGTGCCGCGCAGGCTCGTCGTCTCGTCGGCGATGCCGGCGACCACCTCCGCCGAGGGGTAGAGGGTGGCGTACGACCATCCCTCGGGCACGCCGGCGTGCGCGGAGTGCGGCACCTCCGGGTTGATCATGACGACGGTGCCGGGGCGGGCCCTGATCGTTCCTTCCGGCATCACCACGTCCTCGATGCCCCGGAAGACCGCGCCGAGGACGAATCCCTCGTGGCTGTGCCGGGCGAAGGAGTGGCGCACGTAGCGGGCCCGCAGCAGGTCGAGGCCGGGGACTCCCGGGTACTGCCAGTGGCGCGCCCACTCGTCCGCGTCGCGTGGCTCCGTCGTCGCCATACAGCCATTCTGCGCCCGTCCGCGCGCCGCTGACCTGCGCGTCCATGTCCTGGACACCCGTTGTCAGTGGTCGGGTGCACGATGGGGGACATGTCCAGGACTGCGCTCGACTCGTTCTCGCCCGCGACCCGGGGCTGGTTCGCCGGGGCCTTCAGCGCGCCCACCGCCGCGCAGGAAGGCGCCTGGCAGGCCATCTCCGAGGGTTCGGACGTGCTGGTCGTGGCCCCGACCGGGTCCGGCAAGACTCTGGCCGCTTTTCTCGCCGCGCTCGACGGCCTGGCGTCCGAGCCGCCGCCCGCGGACCCGAGGAAGCGGTGCCGGGTGCTGTACGTGTCGCCGCTCAAAGCCCTCGCGGTCGACGTCGAGCGCAACCTCCGCAGCCCGCTCACCGGCATCCGTCAGGAGGCCGTACGCCTGGGCCTTCCCGAGCCGGACGTGCGCGTCGGCATCCGTTCCGGCGACACTCCCGCCGCCGAGCGGCGGTCTCTGGCGACGAAGCCGCCGGACATCCTCATCACCACGCCCGAGTCGCTGTTCCTGATGCTCACGTCCGCCGCCCGGGACGCCCTGGCCGGGATCGAGACGGTGATCCTGGACGAGGTGCACGCCGTCGCCGGGACCAAGCGCGGCGCTCACCTCGCCGTGTCGTTGGAGAGGCTCGACGAGCTGCTGCCGCGGCCTGCCCGCCGGATCGGTCTCTCGGCGACGGTCCGGCCGGTGGACGAGGTCGCCCGCTTCCTGTCGCCGCAGCGGCAGGCGGTGATCGTCCAGCCGCCCTCGGGCAAGGAGTTCGACCTGTCGGTGGTCGTCCCCGTGGAGGATCTCGGTGAACTGGGCGGCGCCCCCGCCAAGGGAGACGACGCGGGCGACAAGCCGTCCATCTGGCCGCACGTGGAGGAGCGCATCGCCGACCTCGTGCAGGCCCACCGCTCGACGATCGTCTTCGTCAACTCCCGCCGTCTCGCCGAGCGCCTGTGCAACCGGCTCAACGAGATCGCGTACGAACGGGCCACCGGCGAGCCCCTCCCGGACGACCACTCCCCCGCCGAGATCATGGCGGAGGCGGGTGCGGCCAGGGGAGCCCCGCCGCTGCTCGCCCGGGCGCACCACGGTTCGGTGTCCAAGGAGCAGCGCGCGCAGGTCGAGGAGGACCTCAAGGCGGGCCGGCTGCCTGCCGTCGTCGCCACCTCCAGTCTGGAGCTCGGCATCGACATGGGAGCGGTGGATCTCGTCGTCCAGGTCGAGTCACCGCCGTCCGTCGCCTCCGGCCTCCAGCGCGTCGGGCGCGCGGGCCACCAGGTCGGCGCGGTCTCGACCGGTGTGGTCTTCCCGAAGTACCGGGGCGACCTGGTCCAGTCGGCCGTCGTCACCGAGCGCATGCGCAGCGGTTCCATCGAGGCCCTGCGCGTTCCCGCGAACCCGCTCGACGTACTGGCGCAGCAGCTCGTCGCCATGGTCGCGCTCGACACCTGGCAGGCGGACGACCTGCTGGCCGTGGTCCGCCGGGCGGCCCCCTTCGCCTCGCTCCCCGAATCCGCCTTCACCGCCGTGCTCGACATGCTGGCAGGCCGCTATCCGTCCGACGCCTTCGCCGAGCTGCGTCCCCGCGTCGTCTGGGACCGCATCGCCGGTACGGTCACGGGCCGGCCGGGGGCGCAGCGCCTCGCCGTCACCTCCGGCGGCACCATCCCCGACCGCGGGCTCTTCGGGGTCTTCCTGGCCGGAGCCGACCCGAAGCGGGGCGGCGGCCGTGTGGGCGAGCTCGACGAGGAGATGGTCTACGAGTCCCGGGTGGGCGACGTCTTCACCCTCGGCACCACCTCGTGGCGCATCGAGGACATCACGCGCGACCGGGTGCTGGTCTCTCCCGCCCCCGGCGTGCCGGGACGGCTGCCCTTCTGGAAGGGCGACCAGCTCGGCCGTCCCCTCGAACTGGGCCGCGCCCTGGGAGCGTTCGTCCGCGAGGTCGGCTCCCTCGCCCCCGACGACGCCCGGCTGCGGCTGACCGCGGCCGGCCTGGACGCCTGGGCCGCCGAGAACGTCCTGTCGTACCTCGACGAGCAGCGCCGCGCCGCCGGTCACGTGCCGGACGACCGCACCATCGTCGTGGAGCGGTTCCGCGACGAGCTGGGCGACTGGCGGGTCGTCGTCCATTCCCCGTTCGGCGCCCAGGTGCACGCCCCCTGGGCGCTGGCGCTCGGCACCCGCCTGACGGAGCGGTACGGCATGGACGCCCAGGTCATGCACGCCGACGACGGCATCGTGCTGCGTCTGCCCGACGCCGACCTCATGGGCCTGGACCTCCTCGACGAAGAGCCGGTCCGGCAGAGCACGGAGTTCGACAGCGACCAGGCCCCGCTGGGCGCCGCCGACGTGGCGTTCGACAAGGGCGAGATCCATCAGATCGTCACCGACCAGGTCGGCGGCTCGGCGCTGTTCGCCGCCCGGTTCCGCGAGTGCGCCGCCCGTGCGCTCCTGCTGCCGCGCCGCAGCCCGGGCAAGCGCACCCCGTTGTGGCAGCAGCGCCAGCGCGCGTCCCAGCTGCTCCAGGTCGCCTCCGAGTTCGGCTCGTTCCCCATCGTGCTGGAAGCCGTGCGGGAGTGCCTCCAGGACGTCTTCGACGTACCGGGCCTCACCGAGCTCATGGGCGACATCGAATCCCGGCGCGTCCGGCTCGTCGAGGTGACCACGCCCGAGCCGTCCCCGTTCGCCCGCTCGCTCCTCTTCGGCTACGTCGCCCAGTTCCTGTACGAGGGCGACTCGCCCCTCGCCGAACGGCGCGCCGCCGCGCTCTCCCTGGACTCCCGACTGCTGGCCGAGCTGCTCGGTCAGGCGGAGCTGCGCGAGCTGCTCGACGCCGAGGTCCTGACCGAGCTGGAGCAGGAACTGCAGTGGCTGACCGAGGACCGCCGGGTCAAGGACAGCGAGGGCGTCGCCGATCTCCTGCGGGTCCTGGGCCCGCTCACCGACGCCGAACTGGCGGCGCGGGGCGCCGAGCCGGGGTGGGCCGAGACACTGTCGACTGCCCGCCGGGCCATCCGGGTCCGCATCGGGGGCGCCGACCACTGGGCGGCGGTCGAGGACGCGGGCCGGCTGCGCGACGCACTGGGCACCGCGCTTCCGGTGGGCGTGCCGGAAGCGTTCACGGAGCCCGTCAAGGACCCGCTCGGGGACATCCTGGCCCGTTTCGCCCGTACGCACGGGCCGTTCACGTCGGCCGCGGCCGCCGCCCGGTTCGGTCTGGGGGCCGCGGTCACGGACGGCGCGCTGCAACGCCTCACGGCGAGCGGCCGCGTCGTCCAGGGCGAGTTCCACCCCGCGGGCATCGGCCAGGAATGGTGCGACGCGACGGTGCTGCGCCGCCTGCGTCGCCGGTCCCTCGCGGCCCTGCGCCAGGAGCTGGAACCTGTCCCGCCCGCCGCGCTCGCCACGTTCCTCCCCCAGTGGCAGCACCTGGGCAGCAGCAGCCTGCGCGGCATCGACGGACTGGTCCGCGCCGTCGAGCAGTTGCAGGGCGCGTCCGTCCCCGCGTCCGCGCTGGAGAAGCTGGTCCTCCCGTCCCGCGTCGCGGGGTACTCCCCCGCCATGCTCGACGAGCTGACCACCACGGGCGAGATCCTCTGGGCGGGGTCGGGCGCCCTGCCGGGCAAGGACGGCTGGGTGTCCCTGTACCTCGCCGACGCGGCGCCCCTGCTGCTCCCGCCGCCGCACCCGCTCGAACTCACCGCGCTGCACGAGTCGGTCCTCACCACCCTCTCCGGCGGGTACGGCCTCTTCTTCCGTCAGATCGCCGACCAGGTCCGCGCCACGACCCACCCCGACTGCACCGACCCCCAACTGGCCGACGCCCTGTGGGACCTGGCCTGGTCCGGCCGTCTGACAAACGACACCCTCGCTCCCCTGCGCTCCCTCCTGGGCTCGGGCCGTACGGCGGGCTCCACCGCCCACCGCGCGAAACGCACGGTCCCGCGCGGCCGTTACGGCACGCTCAGCGCGGCCGCCCGCACCGCCTCCCGCACCGGCCCGCCCACGGTCTCCGGCCGCTGGTCCCTGCTTCCCGCCCAGGAACCGGATCCCACCCACCGCGCCCACGCGCTCGCCCGCACCCTGCTCGACCGGCACGGCGTGGTGACACGCGGCGCGGTCGCCGCCGAAGGGGTCGAGGGCGGTTTCTCGGCGACGTACCGCATCCTCGCCGCGTTCGAGGACAGCGGCCAGGCGCGGCGGGGTTACGTCGTGGAGGGCCTGGGCGCCGCCCAGTTCGCGATGGACGGCGCGGTCGACCGCCTGCGCGCGGCGGCCACCGCACGCGAGCGCGCGGAGGGCGATTCCCCGCACCGGGCGGTGGTCCTCGCGGCCGCCGACCCGGCCAACGCGTACGGCGCGGCTCTGCCCTGGCCGGATCCGCCGTCCGGCGCGGGCCACAAACCCGGCCGCAAGGCCGGAGCCCTGGTCGTCCTCGTCGACGGCGAACTGGCGCTCTACATGGAGCGTGGCGGCAAGACGCTGCTGGGCTGGCCCACCGGCCCGGACGACCCGTCGGCGTCCGACCCCCGCCTCACCGCGGCGGCCGAAGCCCTGGCCGCGGCCGCCCGGCAGGGCTCCCTGGGCACGGTCACGGTGGAGCGCACCAACGGCGTTCCCGCCCTGACGTCACCCCTGGGCAAGACCCTGGAAGCGGCAGGCTTCCACCCCACGCCCCGAGGACTCCGCCTCCGCCCCTGACGCCGGCCCGCCCACTCCCGCGACGCGGGAGGCGGCCGAAGTACCGCGCCCCGCCCCACCCACCGCATCATGGACCCATGCCCGAAGGAGACACCGTCTGGCAGGCCGCCCAGCGCCTGCACACCGCCCTGGCCGGGCACCGCCTCACCCGCGCCGACCTCCGCGTGCCCCGTTTCGCCACGTCCGACCTGACCGACCGCACCGTTTTGGAGGTCACCCCCCGCGGCAAACACCTCCTCGCCCGCGTCGAGGGCGGCCTCACGCTCCACTCCCACCTCGGCATGGACGGCGCCTGGAAGATCTACGCCCCCGGGGAACGATGGCGCGGCGGCCCCGACCACCAGATCCGCGCCGTCCTCGGCACCGAAGAGCGCACCGCGGTGGGCTACCGCCTCCCCGTGCTCGAACTCCTGCGCACCCAGGACGAGGCCGAGGCCGTCGGCCACCTCGGCCCCGACCTCCTCGGCCCGGACTGGGACCTCGACGAAGCGCTCCGCCGGCTCCTGGCCGCCCCCGACCGCCCCCTCGGCGAAGCCCTCCTCGACCAGCGCAATCTCGCCGGCATCGGAAACGTCTACAAGTCCGAGCTGTGCTTCTTCGCCCGCGTCACCCCCTGGCTGCCCCTCGGTGAACTTCCCGCCCCCGAGCGCCTGGTCGCTGCCGCCAAACGCATCCTGGAGGCCAACCGCGACCGCCCCCGCCGCCGCACCACACTCCGCGAACGCGCCCCCACTCCCCTCGTGTACGTGTACGGCCGCGCCGGCCGCCCCTGCCTGCGCTGCGGCGCCACCATCCGACACGCCGAGCAGGGCGAAGCCGGCCGCCTGCGCCCCACCTACTGGTGCCCCCGCTGCCAGTCGGGCCCGACGCCCTGACCGCGGTCGCCCCCAGAGCAGTTGACGGTCCGTCAGTTTCGGTCGTACGGTCCCCGCATGCCCCTTACGGCGTACGACCTCACCGGCCGCACCGCACTCGTCACCGGAGCCGCGAGCGGCATCGGGCGGGCGAGCGCGCTCCTGCTGGCCGAAGCCGGCGCCACCGTGCACTGCGCGGACCGCGACGAGAACGGCCTTCACGAGACCACCACCCTGATCGCCGAGGCGGGCGGCGCGGCCCACCCGCACGGGCTGGACGTCACCGACAGGGCCCGCCTCGCGGAGGCGGTCGCGACAGCCGGCCGCGTCGACATCCTCGCGGCCGTCGCCGGCGTCATGCACCACAGCACCGTCCTGGAGACCCTGGACGAGGACCTCGACCGCGTCCTGGCGATCAACTTCAAGGGTGTGCTGTACGCCTGCCAGGAGGCGGCCCGTGCCATGATCGCCGCCAGGCGCCCCGGCAGCATCGTCACCATGGCGTCGGGTGCGGTGGACGCGGCCCACGCCGGCCTGCTCTGCTACAGCGCCGCCAAGGCCGCCGTCGTGCAGCTCACGAGGACGCTCGCCACCGAACTGGGACCGCACTCCATCCGCGTGAACGCCGTGGCGCCCGGCTGGATCCGGACTCCCATGACCGACCGCCACGACGCCGCGCTCCAGCACCGCGCCGAGGCCGCCATGGCCGGCGCGTCTCCACTGGGCCGCGTGGGCGAGCCCGAGGACATCGCACACGCCGTACTCCACCTGGCATCCGACGCCTCCGCCTTCACGACGGGCCAGATCCTCCGCCCGAACGGCGGCGTACTGATGCCCTGGTAGCCCGGTCCGCCGCCGGGACCACGGCACACGAACGGCCGGCGGCGGGCGGCTTCCGGAACCCTGCGCCGCACCCCCACGGCGACGCGGCAATGCCCTCGAAACCCCGCACGCCACCCCCACACCCCCCGCGCCACCCCCACACACCCCGACGGAGCCCGCCCCCAACGCACCCGCCCCGGGAAGCGCGACCGGCACCCCTACCCGTCGCGCCCCCTCCCCCGGCCACCACGCCGCCACACCCCGGCGCCCCCCCGCCCCGCCCCCGCGGCCCCCCGCCGCAGCGCCCGGACGCCCCCACGTCCCAGCGCCCGCGCGAGCCGGGAGGCGGTGTGCGCCCCCACCCCCGGCGTACGCCGGTTCCCACGCCGGCGCCTCGCGTCCACCCCCGCCGCGGCCGCCGACACCGCGTGAACCGGCAGCAGGCTCAGCCCCCAGCCGCCCGCCGCCACCGCGCCCTCCACCACCCCCGTCCGCTCCGGCGCCAGCACCAGTCGCAGCACGGCGCACCACCACACCGCGCCGAGCACCAGCGCGGGCACCAGGACCGCCCGGCGTCCCCGGAAGTCACGCCACGCCATGGCTGCCTCCTCCGACCGACGCTAGACGGGCCCCCACACACGACGGGAGGGCGCACCGGAAGCACGCGCCCCGGCGCACCCGCCCGCACCGGACACCGCACGCGCCCGCGCCCCACGCCCCCGCTCTCCGCGCCTACTCGCTCTCGGCCCTGAACATCCACGCATGCTTCTCGAGGTCCGCCGTCAGCCCGATGATGATGTCCTGGCTCACCGGATCCGGATCGGCCGTGGCCTCGATCCGTTCCCGCATCCGCCCGACGACGACCCCGAGCGCGTCGACCAGGATCCGTACTGCGTCCACGTCCTTGATCCACCCCGACGGCACCTCCCGGATCGCCGTCGCACGCGCCACGCTCGCCGATCGCCCGTCCGGATTGACGCCGAGCGCGGAGGCCCGCTCCGCGACCGCGTCGGAGTGCAGCCTCGCCGTGCCGACCACCTCGTCGAGCTGCAGGTGTACGGACCGGAAGCGCGGCCCCACCACGTTCCAGTGGACCTGCTTGGCCACCAGCGACAGGTCCACGAGGTCCACGAGTGCGCCCTGCAGGGCCTCGCCCACCACCTTGAGATCCGCCTCGGGCAGGGTGCTCTTCACGACAGACATCCGTTTTCCTCCTCAGAGAACCGGGGCGACCGGTACGAGCACGAGACCGGCGCGCGAGAGCGACCCGATCCGGTCTCAGGGACCCGGCGCAGTCTCACCACCATGGCACAAACGCCCCAAAACGGTCACACGAGAACGTGGAAGAGCCCCGGGGGTCCCTCAGGACCCACCGGGGCTCTCGCACAAGCCTCAGACCGCGTGCACCGCGGCCACAGAGGTCACCACGGTCAGGCGGCGACCACGTCCACCGCTTCCGCGGGTGCCTTGATCGTCACCCGCTCCGGTGGCACACCTGCCACCGACGTCACCGAAACGGAATTGAGCATCGGGCGTACCGGTGGACGCACCGGCTCGCTCGCAGCCGACTCCGCCAGCTCAGCCAGCGACAACTCATCACTCACTTCGCGCATGAGCTCGGACATCCGTACATCGAGCGCGTCGCAGATAGCGGAGAGCAGTTCGGAGGAAGCCTCCTTCTGCCCCCGCTCCACCTCGGAAAGATAGCCGAGTGAAACTCGGGCGGACGAGGAGACTTCGCGCAGAGTACGGCCCTGGCGCTGGCGCTGCCGACGCAGCACGTCACCAAGCAGGCGACGGAGCAGAATCATCGGTGGCTCCCTCCTCGGACCGCGTAGCCGCATCCTTCACGCCCCACCGTACCGCCTCGCGCTGCGGCCGTGCGGGGAGCGATGTCGTGTTCACTCAGGGCTGCAAACATCAATTCCCCCCGTTCTGTTCCGTATCCTGTGCCCGCGCATTTTCGTCCAGTTCGCCGGAGAGCAGGGTCAGTACGCTCCGCACACTCTCCATACGGATTTCCGCCCGGCCCCCGTTCAACCTCAACCGGGCCACTTTCCCGGATCCCTCCGGCCCGGCGACGGCCACGAAGACCGTCCCGACGGGCTGCCCGTCCTGGGCGTCCGGCCCCGCGACACCGGTGGTCGCGATGCCCCAGCCCGCTCCGAGCGCCCGTCGCACTCCTGCCGCCATCTGCCGCGCGACCTCGGGATCCACGGCCCCGCGCTGCTCCAGCAGTGCCGCGTCGACCCCCAGGACGTCCCGCTTGATCTCCGTCGCGTACGCAGTGACGCCCCCGCGGAAGACCCTCGACGCCCCGGGTACGGAGGTCAGCTCCGCGGCCACCAGACCACCGGTGAGCGATTCGGCGACGGCGAGCGTCTCCCCCCGCCCGGCCAGCAGCTCCAGCACCTCGGCCGCACCACTCACACCCCGCGACGGCTCCTCGACGGCCCCACGCACGCCCCCCGACGCCTCCAGCACCCCATCCGCACCACGCACGCCCCGTTCCGGGCCCAGCCCCTCAGCGGCGCCCCTCGCGGCCTCCACAGCCCAGCCCGTCACCGTGACGCCTCCGCCGCGATCCCGGCCCGACGCAGCACGACCGCCTGCCGCACGTAGTCGAGCCCCGTCGCGACCGTCAGCACGACCGCCGCCGCCATGACCCAGAACCGCAGCGTCGCGAGAGGCCCGGTCAGTGCGAGCACGTACATCCCGACCGCCACGCCCTGCATGAGCGTCTTCATCTTGCCGCCTCGGCTGGCCGGAATGACCCCGTGCCTGATCACCCAGAAGCGCAGCACCGTGATGCCGAGCTCCCGGAAGAGGATGACGCCCGTCACCCACCACGGCAGGTCCCCGAGCGCCGAGAGGCAGATCAGCGCGGCGCCCATGATCGCCTTGTCGGCGATCGGGTCGGCGATCTTCCCGAAGTCGGTGACCAGGTTGTACGTACGCGCCAGGTGCCCGTCGAAGATGTCGGTGATCATCGCGACGGCGAACGCGGCCCACGCCCAGGCGCGCCAGGCGGGGTCGTACCCGCCGTCCTGGAGCATCAGCATCACGAAGCCGGGCACCAGGACCAGCCGCATCATGGTCAGGATGTTGGCGATGTTCCACAGGCTGGCCTGATTGACGGCCGCAGCGCCCAGCTTGCCGCCGGGCGCCGGCTTCGCGCCGGTTCCACCGGCAGCGGATGCCGGGACTCCGGTCATCTGCCTGCCTCCTCGTCGGGGGTCTGGGGGTCGCCTCCCAGCAGTTCGCTGTGCTCGGCCACCAGATCCACACCCTCGGTCCCGACCACCTTCGCGGAGACCATACGGCCCACGGTCAGCCCCTCGGCCGACGTGAACAGCACCTGGCCGTCCGTCTCGGGCGCCTGGTGCGCCGCACGGCCCACCGCGCCGTCGTCACCGTCCACCGACTCGACCAGCACCTCGACCGTCTCGCCGAGACGCTCCTCGGCCCGCTGGGCGGTCAGTTCGTCCGCGAGCCGCGAGATGTGCTCCAGCCGCTCGGCGATGACCTCGGCGTCCAGCTTGTTGTCGTACGTGACGGCCTCGGTTCCCTCCTCGTCGGAGTATCCGAAAACGCCGATCGCATCCAGTCTCGCACTCGTGAGGAAACGCTCCAGCTCGCCGAGGTCCGCCTCGCTCTCACCGGGGAAGCCGACGATGAAGTTGGACCGCACACCGGCCTGCGGCGCCTTCCCGCGGATCGTCTCCAGCAGCTCCAGGAAGCGATCGGTGTCCCCGAAGCGCCGCATGGAGCGCAGCACGCCGGCCGCCGAGTGCTGGAAGGACAGGTCGAAGTACGGGGCGATCTTCGGCGTGGACGTCAGCACGTCGATCAGTCCCGGCCGCATCTCCGCGGGCTGCAGGTAGCTGACTCGTACGCGCTCGATGCCGTCCACCTCGGCCAGCTCGGGCAGCAGCGTCTCGAGGAGCCGGATGTCGCCGAGGTCCTTGCCGTACGACGTGTTGTTCTCGGAGACCAGCATGATCTCCTTCACGCCCTGCTCGGCCAGCCAGCGCGTCTCGCCCAGTACGTCGGACGGACGCCGCGAGATGAACGATCCGCGGAACGACGGGATGGCGCAGAAGGAGCACCTGCGGTCGCATCCGGACGCGAGCTTCACTGAGGCGACGGGGCTGGTTCCCAGGCGCTGGCGCAGCGGCGCACGCGGGCCCGACGCGGGCGCGAGGCCCTCGGGCAGGTCCTCGGGGGGCGTGTCCTGAGCGTGTCCGGGGAGCGCCACGTCGGGGGTGTCCTGCCGCTCGGCAGGGCTGATGGGCAGCAGCTTGCGCCGGTCGCGCGGGGTGTGGGAGGCGTGGATGCCGCCGTTGAGGATCGTCTGGAGGCGGTCGGAGATGTCGGCGTAGTCGTCGAATCCGAGTACGCCGTCGGCCTCGGGCAGCGCTTCCTGGAGTTCCTTGCCGTACCGCTCGGCCATGCAGCCCACGGCGACGACGGCCTGGGTCTTGCCGTGATCCTTCAGATCGTTGGCTTCGAGCAGGGCGTCGACGGAGTCCTTCTTGGCGGCTTCGACGAATCCGCAGGTGTTGACGACGGCGACGTCCGCGTCCGAGGCGTCCTCGACGAGCTGCCAGCCGTCCGCTGCCAAGCGGCCTGCCAGCTCCTCCGAGTCCACCTCATTACGGGCGCAGCCAAGAGTGACAAGGGCGACGGTGCGGCGTTCGGGCATGGACTCAAGACTACTTTGTCCCGGCGCGCGCCCCCGCCGCGAGGGTTGCCCGGAGCCTGACGCCCCGGGTCCGGGCCGCCCCGGCCGCCTTCCGGCCCTGCCCCGGGGCCGGAAGGCACGAGGTCAGCCGGCCTCGGGGTCGCCCTTGGTGTACGTCAGCCGCTGGACCTGTCCGGCCTGGAACTCGTCGCCGACCTCCTTGCCGTTCACGAACAGCTGCATCGCGCCGGCGTCACCGAGCACGAGGTCGATCTTCTCCTTGTCGGTGAAGGTCTTGGACTCGCCCTTGAGCAGCAGGCCGTCGAAGAGCAGCCGGCCGTTGTGGTCCTTCGCCGAGATCCAGCTCTTGCGGTCCTTGGCGGTGAGGGCGACCGTCACCTGGTCCTGCGGGACGGCCGCGATGGCGCTGTCCGACGGGTCGGGCTTGGGGTCGGCGGGCTTGGTCGGGGCGGGCTTGGCGGGCTTGGTCGCGGCGGGCGTCGAGCCCGCGACGTCCCGGGAGCCGCCGCTGCCGTCGTTGCCGTTGAACAGCGTGAAGCCGACGAAGCCGACGACGGCGACGATCGCGGCGACCATGGCCGCGGTCCAGTTGGGGCGGCGGGCCTCCGGACGGATGCGTTCCGCCTCGAAGAGCGGCGCCGCGGGTGTGGGCGCGGGACGTCCGCCGTGCTCGTCGTCGTACTGCGCGACGAGGACGTCCGGATCGAGGCCTACGGCGCGGGCGAGCGTACGGATGTGGCCGCGCGCGTACACGTCGCCGCCGCAGCGGCTGTAGTCGTCCTGCTCGATCGCGTGCACGATGGGGATGCGCACCCGGGTCGAGCCGCTGACCTCGTCGACCGTCAGACCCGCGTCCACACGGGCCTGCTGGAGAGCGCGTCCGATCGAGGGCCGGTCGTCTTCGAAGGAAGGCCGGTCGTCTTCGGGAGAGTTGCCGATGGACACGGGGGCGCCTTTCGAGCGTGAGCCACCTGCTGGATGTTCAGTCTAGGGGGGGTACGAAAGCGTCGGGCAACTGGGAGGGCGGAGTTTGTACGCCATCAGAATCTCCTGACAGCCCGATGGTGACACCATCTGCCTCCCCCTCCCCTCAACTGGACGTACGAACCGGGGAAACGGTTGCCCACCCACCTCTTACGGGTGAGAATCTCCCCGGATCATAGCGAGCATTTCATCCAATTCGTCCGGTTTGACGAGTACATCGCGCGCCTTCGATCCCTCACTCGGCCCCACGATGTTCCGCGACTCCATCAGATCCATCAGCCTGCCCGCCTTCGCGAAGCCGACACGCAGTTTCCGCTGGAGCATCGAGGTCGAGCCGAACTGGGTGGACACGACGAGCTCGGCCGCCTGGCACAGCAGGTCCAGGTCGTCACCGATATCCTCGTCGATTTCCTTCTTCTTCGCCGTCCCGGCCACGACGTCGTCGCGGAAGACCGGCGCCATCTGGTCCTTGCAGTGCTGGACGATCGCCGTGACCTCGTCCTCGGTGACGAACGCGCCCTGCATACGGGTCGGCTTGTTCGCCCCCATCGGCAGGAACAGGCCGTCGCCCTTGCCGATCAGCTTCTCCGCGCCCGGCTGGTCGAGGATGACCCGGCTGTCCGCGAGCGAGGAGGTCGCGAAGGCGAGCCTCGAGGGCACGTTCGCCTTGATCAGACCGGTGACGACGTCCACGGAGGGCCGCTGGGTGGCGAGCACCAGATGAATGCCGGCGGCGCGGGCCAACTGGGTGATGCGGACGATGGAGTCCTCCACGTCCCGCGGCGCGACCATCATGAGGTCCGCCAGCTCGTCGACGATGACCAGCAGGTACGGGTATGGCGAGAGCTCGCGCTCGCTGCCCTCCGGCGACTTCACCTTGCCGGTGCGCACCGCCTGGTTGAAGTCGTCGATGTGCCGGTAGCCGTACGCCGCGAGGTCGTCGTACCGCAGGTCCATCTCGCGCACGACCCACTGGAGCGCCTCGGCGGCCCGCTTGGGGTTGGTGATGATCGGCGTGATCAGGTGCGGGATGCCCTCGTACGCCGTGAGCTCGACGCGCTTCGGGTCGACCAGCACCATCCGTACGTCCTCGGGGGTCGCCCGCACCATGACCGAGGTGATGAGGCAGTTGATGCAGGACGACTTGCCCGACCCCGTGGCGCCCGCGACCAGGACGTGCGGCATCTTCGCGAGGTTGGCCATCACATAGCCGCCCTCGACGTCCTTGCCGAGCGCGACGAGCATCGGATGGTCGTCCTCGGCCGCGTCCGCGAGGCGCAGCACATCGCCGAGGTTGACCATCTCGCGGTCGGTGTTGGGGATCTCGATGCCGACGGCGGACTTGCCGGGGATCGGACTGATGATGCGCACGTCGGGGCTGGCGACGGCGTACGCGATGTTCTTGGCGAGCGCCGTGATCCGCTCGACCTTGACGGCCGGTCCCAGCTCCACCTCGTAGCGCGTGACCGTCGGCCCGCGGGTGAAGCCGGTGACGGCCGCGTCGACCTTGAACTCCGTGAACACGGTGGTCAGCGAGGCGACCACGGCGTCGTTGGCGGCGCTGCGCGTCTTGCCCGGACCGCCGCGCTCCAGCAGGTCGAGCGACGGCAGGGCGTAGGTGATGTCGCCGGCGAGCTGGAGCTGCTCGGCGCGGGGCGGCAGCGGCTGGGAGACCTCGGGCTGCGCCTTGGTCAGATCCGCCACCTTCGACCCGGACGCGGAGCCGGACCGCGGCCCCGACCCGGCCGCGGGACCCGGCCCGGACCCGGAGCCCGACCCGGACGCCGGCGCGGGCACGGGCGTGCGTTCCACCTTCCCGACGCCCTCGCGTGCCGACGGCACACCCGCCGGGCGCTCGGTCGAGACCCCCTGCGTCAGATCGGCGACGAGCGCCGACGGCGGCAGTCCGTTCAGTACGGCGCCGTCCAGCGCGGCGGCGGCCGCCGCGGCGACGTCGACGGCGTCCATGGCGCGCGGCGCGGACGCGGACTGGGGCGCGGCCCTGCGGGGACGGCGGCGCCGCGTGAGCGCCTCTTCCTCCGCGAGCTCCGCGTCGTACTCGGCGGGCGCAGGCGCCCGGCGCGCGGGCGAGCGGCGCGCGCCGGCGGGCAGCGCCTCGCGCCACTGCTCGTCGTACCGCTCGTCGTCCTCGGACTCGTCGTAGTACCCGGGCGGCGCGGCGAGGATGCCCAGCATGATGCCGAGCTGCCGCAGCCGCTCCGGGACGGCGTTGACCGGCGTGGCGGTGACGACGAGCAGGCCGAAGACGGTGAGCAGCAGCAGGAGCGGGACGGCGAGAACGGTGCCCATGGTGAAGGTCAGCGGCGTGGCGGCTGCCCACCCGATCAGTCCGCCGGCGTCCTGCAGGCCCTCGATGCCGTCGCCGCGGGCGGGCGCTCCGCAGGCGACGTGGACTTGCCCGAGGATGCCGACGACGAGCGCGGAGAGCCCGATGACGATCCGGCCGTTGGCCTCGGGCTTCTCCGGGTGCAGGATGAGCCGTACGGCGACGACGCCCAGCAGTATCGGCACCAGCAGGTCGAGCCGCCCGAAGGCGCCGGTCACCAGCATTTTGACGAGGTCGCCGACCGGCCCGCGCAGCTGGGCCCACGTGCCGGCGGCGACGATCAGCGCGAGACCGAGCAGGAGCAGCGCGACCCCGTCCTTGCGGTGGGCCGGGTCGAGCCCCTTCGCGCCGCGCCCTATGCCGCGGAACATCGCGCCCACGCCGTGCGCGAGGCCCAGCCAGAGGGCGCACACGAGCCGGTACACACCACCGGTGGGCGACGGCGCCGCCTTGGCGGCCCTGGCCGCGGCCTTCTTGGCGGGCGCCTTCTTCACCGGCGCCCGTTTCGCCGACGCGGCCTTCTTCGCCGCGACGGCGGACTTCTTGACGGGCGCCGCTCTCTTCGAGGCGCCGGTGGTACGCCCGGCGCGCGGCTTCGCGGCGCCCGCCGTGCCCTGGGAACCCTTGCCGGACGTACGTGAGGCCATGGTGGTGAGGTTACCGGTGCGGGACGCGACGGACACGCGTGCCCACCGCTTCACCCGTTCGTGTCGTGCCCCGCCCGGCGGGAAACTGACGCCGCCTCACCGGGCCACCGGAGTCCGGCCGGTGCGCCCGACGGGTGTCCGCGTTCCGCGTCGCGCGCTCGGTCACCGCGACGCCCGGACGCCGCGACGCCCAGCGCCGAGTCGTTCGGTGCCGTGCCGTTCAGCGGTACGTCGCTCAGTGCTGCGACGGGAAGGGGGGCGCCGCGCCACTGGTCCCCGGTTCGAGCGCGTCGAGTGCCCGGCGCAGCCCGGTGAGCTTGCGCTCCAGGTGAGCGGCCGTAGCCACGGCCGCGGCGTCCGCGGACTCGTCGTCCAGCTGCTTGGAGAGCGCCTCGGCCTGCTCCTCCACGGCGGCGAGCCGCGCGGAGAGTTCGGCGAGCAGTCCGGCGGGCTCCTTCGTCTCGCCCACACCGCCCGCCTGGCCGCCGCCCTCCAGCTGGAGGCGCAGCAGCGCCGCCTGCTCCCGCAGTTGGCAGTTCTTCATGTACAGCTCGACGAAGACCGAGACCTTCGCCCGCAGCACCCACGGGTCGAACGGCTTCGAGATGTAGTCCACCGCGCCGGCCGCGTAACCCCGGAAGGTGTGGTGCGGACCGTGGTTGATCGCGGTGAGAAAGATGATCGGAATGTCCCGGGTTCGCTCCCGCCGCTTGATGTGCGCGGCGGTCTCGAAACCGTCCATGCCCGGCATTTGGACGTCCAGCAGGATGACTGCGAAATCGTCCGTCAGCAGCGCTTTGAGCGCTTCCTCCCCTGACGATGCCCGTACCAGTGTCTGATCCAGCGCAGAGAGGATGGCCTCCAGCGCCAACAGATTCTCCGGCCGGTCATCGACCAGGAGGATCTTGGCCTTCTGCACCATGGCCCGCCCTCCTCGCCCCGGCAGTGCACCGGGCGCCGCCCCAGGGGACGACTCTCTTGCGTCGCCCGTCCTTGTGCCGGTCATGGTAGCCGCACCCCGCCTGTCGCCACACCCTGTCACCGCGATGTCACTGTGCACGTAGCAGAAACGCGGTGGGAGACCAGAAGGTTCCCCGCATGCCGCGCGCTCACACGCCTTCGGCCACAGTCAGTCAGCGACCCGTCGGTTTCGTACAGCCTACGATCACTCTCCCCGCATCCACTGATCCATGACGGAGAGCAGGTGGTCGGGATCGACCGGCTTCGTGACGTAGTCGGAAGCCCCGGACTCGATGGCCTTCTCCCGGTCGCCCTTCATCGCCTTCGCCGTCAGGGCGATGATCGGCAGCCCCGCGAACTGCGGCATCCTGCGGATCGCCGTCGTCGTCGCGTAGCCGTCCATCTCCGGCATCATGATGTCCATCAGTACGACCGTCACATCGTCGTGCTGCTCCAGCACTTCGATCCCCTCCCGGCCGTTCTCCGCGTACAGCACGGACAGGCCGTGCTGCTCCAGCACACTGGTGAGGGCGAAGACGTTGCGGATGTCGTCGTCGACGATCAGCACCTTCTCCTGGGAGAACATGATCCCGCGACGCGACTGCGGCGCCGCCTCCTGTCCGTCGGAGACCCACGACGGGGCGGCGGCCCCCTGCGACTCCGGCGGCACGACCGAGGACTGGCCGGCCTGGTCGGACGCGGCCGGCTGACCGGCCGCCTGCCCCGGCAGCGCCGTCCGCTGATCACCGCCGCTCACCGCCCTGCGACGCCGCCGGAACAGCCCGGCCGGACCGCTCTGCGGGTCCGACGGCAGCTGGGCCGGCCCGTGGTCGGCCTGCGGCGCGTTCTCCGCCGCCCGGTCGCCGTCCGAAGCGCCCCCGCCCCCGCGCAGCGGATCCATGGCGCCCGGTGTGAGCTGCGGGTAGCCCTGCGGCGGCAGTTCGCTCGGGTGCAGCGGCAGGTAGAGCGTGAACGTCGACCCGCGGCCCGGCTCGCTCGCCGCGTGGATCTCACCGCCCAGCAGCCTGGCGATCTCCCGGCTGATGGACAGGCCGAGGCCGGTGCCTCCGTACTTCCTGCTGGTCGTACCGTCGGCCTGCTTGAACGCCTCGAAGATCACCCGCATCTTGCTGGCCGCGATCCCGATGCCGGTGTCGGTCACCGAGAAGGCGATCAGGTCGGCGTCCACGTCACGCAGTGAACCGGCCTCGAGCAGCTGCTCACGGATCGCGTTCGGTACGTCGGCCTTGGCCGGCCGGATGACCAGCTCGACCGCCCCGCTGTCGGTGAACTTGACCGCGTTCGACAGCAGGTTGCGCAGGACCTGGAGCAGCCGCTGCTCGTCCGTGTGCAGCGTCGCGGGCAGCTCCGGGGAGACCCGTACGGAGAAGTCCAGCCCCTTCTCCGCGGTGAGCGGCCTGAAGGTCGCCTCCACGTAGTCGACGAGCTGCACCAGCGCGATCCGCGTCGGGCTGACGTCCATCTTGCCCGCCTCGACCTTGGACAGGTCGAGGATGTCGTTGATGAGCTGGAGCAGGTCGGAACCCGCCCCGTGGATCGTCTCCGCGAACTCCACCTGCTTCGGGGAGAGGTTCCCCTCCGCGTTGTCGGCGAGCAGTTTCGCCAGGATCAGCAGCGAGTTGAGCGGCGTACGCAGCTCGTGCGACATGTTCGCCAGGAACTCCGACTTGTAGCGCATCGAGACCGCGAGCTGCTCGGCGCGCTCCTCCAGGACCTGCCGGGCCTCCTCGATCTCGGTGTTCTTCACCTCGATGTCGCGGTTCTGCTGGGCCAGCAGCTCGGCCTTCTCCTCCAGTTCGGCGTTCGACTCCTGGAGGGCCTTCTGCCGGTTCTCCAGCTCCGCGGACCGCACCCGCAGCTGCTCGGTCAGTTCCTGCGACTGCTCCAGCAGCACCTCGGTCTTGGTGTTGACGCTGATGGTGTTGACGCTCGTCGCGATCATCTCGGCGATCTGGTTGAGGAAGTCCTTCTGGATCTGGGTGAAGGGCTGGAAGGACGCCAGCTCGATCACCCCGAGGACCTTCCCCTCGAAGAGCACCGGCAGCACGATCACGTGCGCGGGCGGAGCCTCGCCGAGACCGGAGGAGATCTTGAGATAGCCCGGCGGCACGTTGTCCACCAGGATCGTGCGCTTCTCCTCGGCCGCGGTGCCGATGAGCGTCTCACCGGGCTTGAACGACGTCGGCATGGATCCGGCCGAGTAGCCGTAGCTCCCGCGCATGCGCAGCTCGTACGGGCTGTCCTCGTCCGCGCCGACCTCGGCGGTGCCGCGCGTCGTCAGGGCCAGGAAGAAGGCGCCGTGCTGCGCCGAGACGACCGGCGTCAGCTCGCTCATGATCAGGGAGGCCACGTCGTCGAGATCGCGGCGGCCCTGCATCAGACCCGAGATACGGGCCAGGTTGCCCTTGAGCCAGTCCTGCTCCTTGTTGGCCAGGGTGGTGTCGCGCAGGTTCGCGATCATCGTGTTGATGTTGTCCTGCAGATCCTGGATCTCGCCCGCGGCATCGACATCGATCTTGAGATTGAGGTCTCCGCGGGTCACCGCGGTGGCCACGGCCGCGATCGCGCGCACCTGCCGGGTCAGGTTCCCGGCCATCTCGTTCACGGACTCCGTGAGGTCGCGCCACGTGCCGTCCACATCGCGTACGCGCGCCTGGCCGCCCAGGATGCCCTCGGTGCCCACCTCGCGGGCCACGCGGGTCACCTGGTCGGCGAACGACGACAGCTGGTCGACCATCGTGTTGATGGTGGTCTTCAGCTCCAGGATCTCGCCGCGCGCGTCGATGTCGATCTTCTTGGTCAGGTCGCCCTTGGCGATGGCCGTGGTGACCATCGCGATCTGACGGACCTGGCCGGTCAGGTTGGACGCCATCGAGTTCACCGACTCGGTGAGGTCCTTCCACGTGCCGGAGACCCCGGGGACGCGCGCCTGGCCGCCCAGTTCGCCTTCGGTACCCACCTCGCGGGCCACGCGTGTGACCTCGTCGGCGAACGACGACAGCGTCGTCACCATGGTGTTGACGGTGTCGGCGAGCTGCGCGACCTCTCCGCGCGCCTCGACCGTCACCTTCTTCGTCAGGTCGCCGTTGGCTACCGCCGCCGAGACCTGCGAGATGTTCCGCACCTGCGACGTCAGGTTGTTGGCCATCAGGTTGACGTTGTCGCTGAGGTCCTTCCAGATCCCGGTGACACCGCGCACGCGCGCCTGGCCGCCGAGGATGCCCTCCGTACCCACCTCACGGGCGACCCTGGTCACCTCGTCGGCGAAGGACGACAGCTGGTCGACCATCGTGTTCACGGTGGTCACCAGCGCCAGGATCTCGCCCTTGGCATCGACCGTGATCTTCTTCGACAGGTCGCCCTCGGCGACCGCCGTCGTGACTTCGGCGATGTTGCGCACCTGCGACGTCAGGTTGTTGGCCATGGAGTTGACGGACTGGGTGAGGTCCTTCCACGTACCGCTGACGCCCTGCACCTCGGCCTGGCCGCCCAGCATGCCCTCGGTGCCCACCTCGCGGGCCACCCGGGTCACCTGCTCGGCGAAGTTCGACAGCTGGTCGACCATCGTGTTGAGGGTGTTCTTCAGCTCCAGGATCTCGCCGCGCGCGTCCACGTCGATCTTCTGCGACAGGTCGCCGCGCGCCACCGCCGTCGCGACCTGGGCGATGTTGCGCACCTGCGCGGTGAGGTTGCCGGCCATGCCGTTCACCGAGTCGGTCAGGTCGCGCCACACGCCGGCCACGCCGGGGACCTGCGCCTGGCCGCCGAGCCGGCCGTCCGTACCCACCTCGCGGGCGACCCGCGTGACCTGGTCGGCGAAGGAGGAGAGCTGGTCGACCATCGTGTTGATGGTGTTCTTCAGCTCCAGGATCTCGCCGCGCGCGTCCACGTCGATCTTCTGCGACAGGTCACCGCGCGCCACCGCCGTCGTCACCTGGGCGATCTGGCGCACCTGCGAGGTGAGGTTGCCCGCCATGAAGTTGACGGAGTCGGTGAGTTCCTTCCACGTGCCGCTGACGCCGTCCACGCGCGCCTGACCGCCGAGGCGGCCCTCCGTACCCACGTCACGCGCCATCCGCGTGACCTGGTCGGCGAACGACGACAGCTGGTCCACCATCGTGTTCACGGTGTTCTTCAGCTCCAGCATCTCGCCGGAGACGTCCACCGTGACCTTCTGCGACAGATCGCCGTTGGCGACCGCCGTGGTGACCTGCGCGATGTTGCGCACCTGGCCGGTGAGGTTCCGGAACGCCGTGTTGACGGAGTCCGTCAGGTCCTTCCATGTGCCCGCCGCGCCCGGCACTTGCGCCTGCCCGCCCAGCAGACCCTCGACGCCGACCTCTCGCGCCACTCGCGTCACTTCGGAACCGAAGGACTGAAGCTGGTCCACCATCGTGTTGACGGTGTTCTTCAGCTCCAGCATCTCGCCGGCGACGTCGACGGTGACCTTCTGCGTCATGTCACCGTTGGCCACCGCCGTCGTGACCTGCGCGATGTCGCGCACCTGCGTCGTGAGATTGCGGAAGACCGTGTTGACGGAGTCCGTCAGGTCCTTCCACGTGCCCGCCGCGCCCGGCACCTGCGCCTGCCCGCCCAGCAGACCCTCACCGCCGACCTCGCTCGCCACGCGGGTCACCTCGTCGGCGAACGTACGCAGCGTCTCGGTCATCTGATTGATCGTCTCGGCGAGCTGCGCCACCTCGCCGCGCGCGCTCACCGTGACCTTCCGTGAGAGATCGCCGTTGGCCACCGCCGTGGTGACCTCCGCGATGCCGCGCACCTGGGCGGTCAGGTTCCCCGCCATCAGGTTGACGGAGTCCGTCAGGTCCTTCCATACGCCGGCCACCCCCGGCACCTGCGCCTGCCCGCCCAGCTCGCCCTCCGTGCCGACCTCGCGCGCGACGCGGGTCACCTCGGAGGAGAAGGACGACAGCTGGTCGACCATCGTGTTGACGGTGTTCTTCAGCTGGAGCATCTCACCGGCGACATGCACGGTGACCTTGCGTGACAGGTCGCCCTTGGCGACCGCCGTCGTGACGAGAGCAATGTCACGGACCTGGGCGGTGAGCCGGTACGCCATGGTGTTGACCGAGTCCGTCAGGTCCTTCCATGAACCGGACATACCGCGGACCTGGGCCTGACCACCCAGCTTTCCCTCGGTACCCACTTCGAGGGCGACCCGCGTCACCTCGTCCGTGAACGCGGACAACTGGTCGACCAGGTTGTTGACCGTACGCCCGACCTTCAGGAACTCACCCCGCAGCGGATGCCCGGCCTCCGCGCCCTCGACGCTCTGCGACCGCAGCTCCATCCGCTGGTCCAGGTCACCGTCCGCCACCGCGGACAGCACCCGCCCGACCTCGGAGACGGGCCGCACCAGGTCGTCGACCAGGGCGTTCGACGCGTCGATCGCGGTGGCCCAGGAGCCCTCGCAGGCCCCCGTCTCCAGCCTCTCGGCCAGTTTCCCCTCGCGTCCGACCATGCGCCGCACCCGGGCGATCTCACCGGTCAGATGCAGATTCCGGTCGGCCACCTCGTTGAAGACAGCAGCGATCTCGGCCATCACCCCGTCGCCCGACACCGTCAGGCGTTTACGGAAATTGCCGTCCCGCATCGTCACAAGGGCCTGCAGCAGCCTGTTCAGGGCCGCTGTATCCACTTCGGTTGTCCCATTGCTCCGGGACCGTCCGCCTTTTGCGCGCGTGCTGGTGCTCCGCGCGGCTGCGCCAGACTCCACCGTGTCCCTCCCGCAGGGGTCGACCGTACTCATCGGGCTTCGCCCGAAGCCTTCCCAGTGTTTCACCATGGCCGAACCAGGCCATAACAGTTCGGCAGCTTCGCACACCCCTCCCCGGACTCCGGGGGCGGAAACACTGGTGACCGGCATCCGCTCGGACATGGAAGGTAAGTAACCTGGCTTCCGGCTGTCCAGCCGCCCCGGTCCGCCCGGCGGGGGCGGTGACGCGAGATCCACCACCGGGCACCGGAGGGGCGGGCCGATCATGGCAGAGCCGGGCGTCGAGACGCGTACGAGGAGTTCTGTGATCACCGCGCGGGCGGCTGCCAGCTTCGACCCCGTGGGACGGTCCGTCGCGACCGCCCGCGCCTTTGTCAGGGACACACTCCAGGGCTGGGGCTACACCGACATCGTGGACGACGCCGTCGTCCTCACCAGCGAGCTCGTCACCAACGCGGTCGTGCACGCCGGCACCACCGCCGACGTGCTCTGCCTCCGTACGGACGAGGGCGTCCGCGTCGAGGTCGGCGACCGCTACCCCGAACGGGACGTCCCGCTCCAGGGCACGGCCCAGTCCTTCGGCAGCCCGGAACGCGAAGGCGGACGCGGCCTGCTGCTGTGCGCCGCCCTCGCCTCCCGCTGGGGCGTCGACTACGCCCCCACCCACAAGCACGTCTGGTTCCAGCTCGACCTCCCCGAGCGCCCCGTCGGCATCCGCTCGGCCGGCCCCGTCCTGCCCGTCGAGCACCTCCCGGTCGCCGACGGCCGCATCCGCGTCGCCGTCGTCCAGATCGACCGCTCCGGCGCCATCAACGCCTGGAACGAGGACGCGGAGGAACTCTTCGGATACGCCGCCGACCAGGTCACCGGCAAGCAGCTCACGGACTTCGCCGCCTGGCCGCACACCCCCGGCATCGCCACCGGCATCGCTGACGCCCTCCAGCTCTCCCGCTGGGAGGGCAGCTACGGCGTCCGCGCCGCGGACGGCCGCACCGTCCCCGTGTACGCCTCCCACCTGCGCGTACGGGACACCTCCGGCGAGCCCTCGACCGTCTGCCTCCTCGTGCGCGACTTCGAGCGCGCGGTCCTCCAGTCCCCCCAGCGCACCCCCAGCGACACCGCCAAGGGCTCGCTCTCCGAGGGCCGGACCACGGACCCCTTCGAGGTCTTCATCGGCTCCCCCGCCCCCGACGACCTCGACGGGCTCCTCCAGCGCACCGTCGAGCGCTCCCGCGACATGCTGGACGCCGACTCGGCGTTCCTCCTGCTCGCCACCGACGACGAGACCGAGCTGGAGGTACGGGCCACCACCGGCCTCCCCTCCGCCCGCCAGCGCTTCGCCCGCGTCCCCGTGGAGGCCGGCACCGGCCGCTACGGCTCCGCCCGCATGCCCGCCGTCCACGAAGACCTCACCGCCGTCCCGGGAGCCGTACCGCTCCTCAACGGCACCGGCATGCGCTCCGTCGTCACCGTCCCCCTCAAGGTCGAGGGCCGCCTGACCGGCTCCCTCGGCGTGGCCGCCGAAGCCCCCGGGCGCTACTCGAACGAAGAGGCCCTGCGCCTGCAGTTCGCCGCCGACCGCATCGCGCTCGCCGTGGAGTCCGCCCGCCTCGGCGAGCTGGAGCGCCTGCGCCGGGGCTCGCTGTCCTTCCTCGTCGAGGCCTCCGACCTCCTCGCCGGTACGCTCGACCGCGACCAGACCCTGGCCCTCATGGCACAGATGACGGTCCCCACGCTTGCCACCTGGTGCGCCGTCTACACCATCGCCGACCAGTCCTCGGAGCCGTACCTCTCCTTCGTCCTCCACGAGGACGAGGAGCGCATCGACGGCCTCAAGGCCCTCCTCTCGAAGATCGACCCCCCGGAGCCCGTCCCGGCTCCCGGCGCACGCGTCTGGAACGCCCCCACCGAAGCCGCCCACCAGGCGGCGCTCCGCACCTCCATGCGCAGCCTCGGCCTCGGCTCCGCGCCGCACATCGGATCGGGCATCGGCACCACCCTCGCCACGGCCGCGGCCGTCGGCGGCGAGACCGTCGTCCTCCCGCTGGTCGCCCGCAACCGCGTCATCGGCATGCTGACCCTCGGCAAGCCCACCGACGACCACTTCCGCCAGGAGATCCTCGAACTCGCCGAGGACCTCTCCCGCCGCGCCGCGCTGGCCCTGGACAACTCGCGCCTGTACTCCGAGCGCATGGCCATCAGCCAGTCCCTCCAGCGCAGCCTGCTCCCCCCGGAGCTCCCCCACGTGCCCAACGTCGAGGTGGAGGTCATCTACCGGGCCGCGGGCGAGGGCAACGAGGTCGGCGGCGACTTCTACGACCTGTTCCCCATCCGCGACGGCGCGTACGGCTTCGCGATCGGCGACGTCTGCGGCACGGGCCCCGAAGCGGCCGCCGTCACCGGCCTCGCCCGCCACGCCCTGCGCCTCCTCGCCCGCGAGGGCTTCGGCGGCCCCGCCGTCCTGGAGCGCCTCAACGCGGCGATCCTCGACGAGGGCGCCCGCAGCCGCTTCCTGACCCTGCTGTACGGCGAGCTGTGGCCTCAGGAGGACGGCAGCGCCATCCTGAAGGTGGTCTGCGCCGGCCACCCGCTCCCGCTGCGCCTGCGCCCCGACGGCACCGTCGAACCGGCCGCCGAACCGCAGCCGCTACTCGGCGTCATGGAGGACCTGGAACTGTACGAGCAGACCGTCACCCTCGACCCCGGCGACGTACTGCTGTGCGTCACCGACGGCGTCACCGAACGCCGCGAGGGCACCCGCATGCTCGGCGACGACGGCCTGGCCGACGTCCTGGCCACCTGCACGGGCCTGACGGCCGGCGCGGTCGCCGCCCGCATCCTGCGCGCCGTGGAACGCTTCGCCGCCGAACCGGCCTCCGACGACATGGCCATCCTCGCCATGCGCGTGCCCATGCCGCACGCCCCCATGTGACCCGTACAGGGGTACGCGAAAGGCCCCCGCCAACCGGCGGGGGCCTTTCGTGTGTTGAGCCCCAATACGGAATCGAACCGTAGACCTTCTCCTTACCATGGAGACGCTCTACCGACTGAGCTATTGGGGCCTGCGCTGCGCTGCGGCAACGAGACAGAATCCTACCCGAACATCAGCCGTGCTCCGAACCCGCTGTTCCCCGACCAGCCCGCACACACCGCCTCCGCCGCACCACACCTCAAACGGACGTCCTAGAAGGCCGGTTGCAGCAATCCGCCGAGCACGTTGCAGGCCGCCACCACACGGTGCAGGTCACGACGGGACAGCGGGCCACCGACGGGCAGCGCGAGGGTCTCGTCGGCGGCGCGCTCGGTCTCCGGCAGGCAGACCGCCCGCTGGAACGCCGGCAGCCGGTGCACGGGCGTCTTCACCGGCACCCGGCAGTCCACTCCCCTGCGCCGCACTTCACGCGCGAACGCGTCCCGATCGGGCCGCCCGTTACCGGGCACCCGCACGACGTACTGCGCGTACGAGTGCCCCGCGCACGCCGCCGGGGCCCGCACCCCGGTGAGCCGCCTGTCCAAATACGCGGCGTGCACCTGCCGTTGAGCAAGCACACTCGGCTCGGGCACCTCGCCCTCCCGGTGTTCCACCACCAGGAGACCCCGCCGCCGCCCGAGCTCCCGCACCGGCCCCACGCCGGCGAGGTACCCGAAGCGCGGCACGACGACGACGGCCGCCGTGCGCCTCGTGACGGCCGCGTCCACGGCCGCCGCGTCGAGGCAGTACGTGGCTCCGTCGATGTCGGCGAACACGGGCACAGCCCCCACGGCCAGTACGGCCTCGGCCACTTCGGCGTTCCCGTAGGCCGACACGACGACTTCGTCACCGACGCCGACCCCTACGGACTTCAGTATTCCGATCGTCCCCATGCCTCGGGATGCTGGTCCTTCAACGTGAACACCACGTGTCGCGGCACAAAAAAACGCTGGTCCCCGAACCGAAGTTCGGGGACCAGCGTTGAATGATTGTTCGGCGGCGTCCTACTCTCCCACAGGGTCCCCCCTGCAGTACCATCGGCGCTGAAAGGCTTAGCTTCCGGGTTCGGAATGTAACCG
>NZ_JBWKLQ010000002.1:0-35277 GCF_056429965.1 Streptomyces sp. NPDC046122
TCAACATATCTGGCGTTGACTTTTGGCACGCTGTTGAGTTCTCAAGGAACGGACGCTTCCTTTGTACTCACCCTCTCGGGCTTTCCTCCGGGCTTCGTTCGGTATTTCGTGTTTCCGACTCTATCAGACGCTTTCGTGTCCGACTTCCTCGGCGCTTTCCAGTTCTTCGCTTTCGCGTTTCCCTTTCGGCGTGGTCACTACTTTAGCGGATTTCCCTTGCGGCTCATAATCGAGCCGGTGGGCAGGACATTCGGGCATGCCGAAATCGAACCCGTCAGGGAAGTCGTAGTAGTGGTTGGCCGCCTCGAGCTGCTTCGGTTGGCCCGGAAGCCCGTACCGACAGCAGTGCCCGTATCAAGCGGCTCGGGCCACATTAGGGGGCTGCCGGGGCAGCGTCAAGTTCGTCGGCGGCGCGGCGTGTGGGCCCTGAAGGGGCTGACCGTCGGGTCCCCGTCGATCCAGAACCGCCAGGGGTGGTCGGCGCCTTCGCCGCCCACGCCGGTGCGTGGACCGTTCCGCACCAGGTCGGCCGGGGCGGGCACACCGTGCAGTACGGAGAGAGGAGAGTCAGGGCCGGCGCAGAGGTCGGTGCCGTCGAGGGACCGGTCGATGGCCAGTCCCGTGGCGAGGCGTGCCGGCCCTTTGGCCAGTTCGTTGTCATTTCGGGCTGAAAGTCGCTGTTTGCGCACCAGGTCCTGGCCTTGAGTCACCTCTCCCCCGCGCAGCAGGACGCCGCTCGCGGTGTGCTCCTGTCCGCAGACCAGGTTGAGGCTGAACCACATGCCGTAGATGAAGTAGACGTACGCATGGCCGGGTGGGCCGAACATCGACGCGTTGCGCGCCGTCCTGCCGCGGTACGCGTGCGATCCCGGGTCGCCCGCGCCGTCATAGGCCTCGACCTCGGTGATGCGGAGTTCGATGGGGCCCTCGTCGGTGAGTCGTACGAGAGTGCGCCCCAGGAGGTCGGGGGCGACCTCCAGTACGGGGCGGTCGAAGAAGGTCCTGGGCAGCGGCGTACGGTCGGGGTCCGTGATCATGCCCTCCGATCGTAGTGGAAGCCGTCCGTTCGGGTAGGTGGCTCTCAGGCTGCGCCTTTGCCAGGGTGGGTGCGCGGAACCGGGCGTGGTCCTTGCGCGTTCGTACTGGTCAGAACCAAAGATCTGGGGAGGAAGCCATGGGCTTCAAGAAGTTGCTCGCGAGCTTGGGTGCCGGTGGCGCGTCGGTGGAGACGGTGCTGACCGAGGCGAACGTCGTGCCCGGCGGTGTGGTCCAGGGCGAGGTGCGCATCCAGGGCGGCTCGGTCGATCAGCAGATCGAGGGGCTGTCCGTCGGTCTGCAGGCGCGCGTCGAGGTCGAGGGCGGTGACCAGGAGGTCAAGCAGGACATCGAATTCGCGAAGCAGCGGCTCGGCGGCGCGTTCGAGGTGAAGGCCGGCGCGGTGCACGTGGTGCCGTTCGGGCTGGAGATCCCGTGGGAAACGCCGATCACCAGCATCGCCGGTCAGCAGCTGCCCGGTATGAACATCGGGGTGACGACCGAGCTGGAGATCGCCCGGGCCGTGGACTCCGGAGACCTGGACCCGATCAACGTCCACCCGCTGCCGGCGCAGCAGGCGATCCTGGACGCCTTCGTACAGCTGGGCTTCCGCTTCCGGAGCGCCGACATGGAGCGCGGTCACATCCGGGGGACGCGGCAGCGGCTGCCGTTCTACCAGGAGATCGAGTTCCAGCCGCCGCAGCAGTACCGCGGCCTCAACCAGGTCGAGCTGACCTTCGTGGCGGACGACCGTGAGATGGACGTCGTGCTGGAGATGGACAAGAAGCCGGGTCTCTTCAGTGAGAGCAGCGACTCGTACCGGGCCTTCAAGGTCGGTCTGAACGACTTCCAGGGGACCGACTGGGCGGCCTACCTCAACCAGTGGCTCGCTCAGGTCGGCGGTCAGCGCAACTGGCTCTAGGGCCGGAACGCGTACCCGTGGCGCAGGTTTCATGAAGAAGGCAGAAGACAGCCCCATCGGAGGTTCAGACGTGTCCGAGGCGAAGAAGCCGCCGCTTCCCCATGACTTCCACCCGCCGGTGCCCTCGTTCACCGTGGTGAGTGAGGACGTCGCCGACGGAGCGGTGTTGAAGGACGCCCAGGTGTACGCGGAGGGCAATACGTCCCCGCACCTGCGGTGGGAGGGCTTTCCCGCCGGGACCAAGAGCTTCGCCGTGACGTGCTTCGATCCCGACGCACCGACCGGCAGCGGTTTCTGGCACTGGACCGTCTTCGACATCCCGGCGACGGTGACGGAGCTCCCGGCCGGGGCGGGCAGCGGGAAGTTCGAGGGGCTGCCGGACGGTGCGGTGCAGGTCCGCAACGACTACGGCTCGAAGGACTTCGGCGGGGCGGCGCCGCCTGCGGGCGAGCGGCACCGGTACGTGTTCACGGTGTACGCGGTGGACACCGAGCGGCTCGGTCCCGACGCCGAGGCGTCCCCCGCCGCCGTGGGCTTCAATCTGCGGTTCCACACGCTCGGGCGTGCGCAGCTGGTCGCCGAATACGAGGCTCCCGCGGCGAGTTGAGCGTTCACTTTCCGTTTGCCCGTCCCTGGTCTTGGAAGAGATCAGGGACGGGCATCTTTTTATTGCGTTGTCCATCTCGGTGTGCCCGGTCAGAGTTGATCCAAGCCCGCCACGGGGTGGGCCGGCGCAGGGAGGGTGGGCGGGATGCGGGACACGCTGGTACTGAACGCGAGCTTCGAGCCGCTGTCTACGGTGACGTTGAACCGGGCGGTGGTGCTCGTCCTGACGGACAAGGCCGTCGTCGAGCAGGCCCATCCCGGACTGCGGATGCGTGCGGCCGCCGTGGATCTTCCGGTGCCGCAGGTGATCAGGCTGTGCCGCTATGTCCGGGTGCCCTTCCGAAGACACGCGCCGTGGTCGCGGCGCGGTGTGCTGATACGGGACCAGCACCGGTGCGCGTACTGCGGGCGGCGGGCCACCACGGTGGACCACGTGGTGCCGAAAGCACAGGGCGGTGGGGACGGCTGGCTGAACACCGTGGCGTCCTGCGCGGAGGACAATCACCGCAAGGCGGACCGTACGCCGGAGGAAGCGGGGATGCCGCTGCTGCACCGTCCGTTCGTGCCGACGCCCGCCGACGCGATGCTGCTCGCGCTGGGGGCCGACGAACGGTCCACGCTGCCGCAGTGGCTGGCGCAGTCCGCGTAGGGCCCGCGTCCGGCACACCTGGCCCGCTTCGCCGGGGGTCCTTCGGGACTCCTCGGGGAGGCGGGCCTCCGCATGCCGCTCAGCGCAGCAGGAGCTGGACGATCGCCACCGTGCCGACAGCCACGATCAGGGCGCGCAGCGCCGTCGGCGGCAGGCGACGGCCGATTCTGGCGCCGAGCTGGCCGCCGAGGGTGGAGCCGACCGCGATGAGGGCGACCGCCGTCCAGTCGAAGTCGGCGGCGAAGAGGAAGAAGGTCGCGGCGACGGTGTTGACGACGGCCGCGAGGACGTTCTTGGCGGCGTTGACGCGTTGCAGGGTGTCGGTGAGCAGCATGCCCATGAGGGCGACGTAGATGATGCCCTGGGCCGCTGTGAAGTAGCCGCCGTAGACGCTGGCGAGCAGGAGGCCGGTGATCAGGAGCGGGCCGCCGTCGGGGTCGCCGTCGGAGCCGCGGCGCTCGCGGCGGCGCTTGACCGCCCGGGTGATGCGGGGCTGCAGGACGACCAGGACCAGGGCGAGGCCGACGAGGACCGGCACGATCGTCTCGAAGGCGGTCGGGGGCAGGGCGAGCAGCAACACGGCTCCGCAGAGGCTCCCGACGGCGGCTGCCGCTCCGAGCCGCAGGATGCGGCGGCGCTGGCCGGTGAGTTCCTTGCGGTAGCCGATGGCGCCGCTGATCGCGCCGGGGATCAGGCCGAGGGCGTTCGAGACGGTCGCGGTCACGGGCGGCAGGCCGGTGGCGAGCAGGACCGGGAAGGTGATGAGGGTTCCGGAGCCGACGATGGTGTTGATGGTCCCCGCGCCCACGCCCGCGGCGAAGACGGCGAGCATCTCCCAGATGGTCACGGTGTGCCCTTCGTGCATGATCGTTGCTTGGAGCATCGATCATGCACGACGGGAAGGCCGCCCTCGCCGAAGGGGTCAGTCGATGGGGGGTTCCTGGCGGCGCTCCTGGCCTGTGTTGAAGCCGGGGCCGCCGCCGCTGAAGTTGCCGAAGGCGCCGCTGAGGCCCTTGAGGGCGTCGCCGATCTCGCTGGGGACGATCCAGAGCTTGTTGGCGTCGCCCTCGGCGATCTTCGGGAGCATCTGGAGGTACTGGTACGAGAGGAGCTTCTGGTCCGGGTCGCCGGCGTGGATGGACTCGAAGACCGTACGGATGGCCTGGGCCTCGCCCTCGGCGCGCAGGGCGGACGCCTTGGCCTCGCCTTCGGCGCGCAGGATCGCGGACTGCTTCTCGCCCTCGGCGGTGAGGATGGCGGACTGCCTGATGCCCTCGGCGGTGAGGATCGCGGCGCGCTTGTCGCGGTCGGCGCGCATCTGCTTCTCCATCGAGTCCTGGATGGAGGTGGGCGGCTCGATCGCCTTGAGCTCGACGCGGTTGACGCGGATGCCCCACTTGCCGGTGGCCTCGTCGAGGACGCCGCGCAGCGCCGCGTTGATCTCCTCGCGGGAGGTCAGGGTCCGCTCCAGGTCCATGCCGCCGATGATGTTGCGGAGCGTCGTGACGGTGAGCTGCTCGATCGCCTGGATGTAGCTGGCGACTTCGTACGTCGCGGCCCGGGCGTCGGTGACCTGGTAGTAGATGACGGTGTCGATGTTGACGACCAGGTTGTCCTGGGTGATCACCGGCTGGGGCGGGAAGGGCACGACCTGTTCGCGCAGGTCGATCCGGTTGCGGATCGAGTCGATGAACGGGACGACGATGTTCAGGCCGGCGTTGAGGGTGCGCGTGTAGCGGCCGAAGCGCTCCACGATGGCGGCGCTGGCCTGCGGGATGACCTGGATCGTTTTGATCAGGGCGATGAAGACCAGCACCACCAGAATGATCAGGACGATGATGACGGATGACATCGCGTTTCCCGTGCCCTTCGTGTCGTGCTTCTCGGGAGTCCGGCCCGGTCGCGCGCGGACGATCTGATGATCAATCTTCCCAGAACGCGGGCCGGTGTGCGGGGTGTTCGGCTCACCTGGCCGGTTACATCACCACGGCCGTCGCTCCGTCGATCTCGACGACGTCCACCTGGCGGCCGGGTTCGAAGCTCTGGTCCGCGTCGAGGGACCGCGCGGACCACACCTCGCCCGCGAGTTTGATCCGGCCGCCGCTGCCGTCGACCCGTTCGAGCACCACGGCCTGACGCCCCCTCAGGGCGTCGATGCCGGTGCGGTGTTCGGGCCGCTCGGAGCGGTGGCGGGCGGCTATCGGGCGTACGACGGCGATCAGCGCGACCGAGACCGCGACGAAGACCAGTACCTGGGCGACGATTCCGCCGCCCAGGCTCGCGGTCACGGCGCCGGCGACCGCGCCCGCCGACAGCATTCCCAACTCGGGCATCGCGGTCACCACGAGCGGAATTCCCAGCCCGACAGCGCCGATCAGCCACCACACCCATGCGTCGATGTCCACATGGTCATGGTAGGGGCGGGCGCTCTTCGCCGACAGGGCGCGAGCACCGCTCCGGAGGTCAGCCGAGCGGGAGGCCCTGGGCGGTCCAGCGGTCGGACCTGCACTCGACGACGAGCGGGAGGCCGAAGCACAGGGAGAGGTTGCGGGAGGTCAGTTCGGTCTCCACCGGGCCGGCGGCGAGGACCTTGCCCTGGCGGATCATCAGGACGTGCGTGAAGCCCGGGGCGATCTCCTCGACATGGTGCGTGACCATGATCATCGAAGGGGCGTACGGGTCGCGGGCGAGACGGCCGAGACGGCGGACGAGGTCTTCGCGGCCGCCGAGGTCGAGACCGGCGGCGGGCTCGTCGAGGAGCAGCAGCTCGGGGTCGGTCATCATCGCGCGGGCGATCATCGTGCGCTTGCGCTCGCCCTCGGAGAGGGTGCCGAACTTCCGGTCCAGGTACGCGGTCATGCCGAGGCGGTCGAGGAAGGCACGGGCGCGCTGCTCGTCGACCTCGTCGTAGTCCTCGTGCCAGGTGGCGGTCATGCCGTACGCCGCGGTGAGCACCGTCTGAAGGACCGTCTGGCGGCGGGGCAGCTTGTCGGCCAGCGCGATGCCGGCCATGCCGATGCGCGGGCGGAGCTCGAACACGTCGGTGCCGGGGCTGCCCAGCTGCTCGCCGAGGATCCTGGTGCTGCCGGTGGTCGGGAAGAGATAGCTGGAGGCGACGTTCAGCAGGGTGGTCTTTCCGGCGCCGTTCGGGCCGAGGATCACCCAGCGCTCGCCCTCCTTGACCGACCAGGAGACGTCTTCCACCAGAGCGCGTCCGTCGCGGACCACGGATACGTCCACCAGCTCCAGTACATCGCTCATGAGCGCGTTGTCTCCCCATGCAGTCTCGAGAATGTCGGGCATGCCTGTAGGCAAAGCTCCAGGGGAAAACCTACGCCACCGGTCGCGGGGTCCGTCTGCTAGGTCCATTCCCTAGGCTGGGGCCATGCTCTCGGAACCTCGTTCAGGACGACTGGCCGCTTGGGGAAACGCCCTGCTGGCCGGACTCGCATCACCGGATCACGTCGCGCTCGCCATCGTCGGGGAGGACGCGGTGCACCGGGTGGAAGGCGTGCCCGGGGAGGCGGGGCCCGTGGGGCTCACGCTGACCCTGGGGCGGCTGCGCACGCTGGGGGCCACCGGTTTCCGGGTGGCGCTGCCCGCTCCGGGGCATCCGCTGGGGCTCAGCGGGCCGCCGGAGTTCAACGCGCGGGCGCTGGAGGCGGAGGAGGCGGTGGTCTGCTCGGGGGCGGCACTGGGGCTGGTGCCGGAGGTGTACGAGGTGGGGCCGGAGGGGGACGTACGGGTCGAGGTGCTGTGGCACTGCCTGCCCGTACGGGAGGCTCCGCCCGCCGATGTGCCGTCGCTCGGGGAGGCCGAGCGGGAGCTGGCGGAGGCCCTGCGGGACGCGACGGCGGTGCTGTCGCGGCTCGATGTGGCGGGGTCGGGCCAGGTGGCCGAGGCCGCGATCGACGCGTACCGGGCGCGGGTGGAGGGCGGCGGCGGTCAGGTGCTGGCTCCCGGGTATCCGCCGCGGGCGGTCCGCGTGCTGGAGCTGGCGCAGCGGGTGGGGCTTCTCGTCTCGGTGGCGTACGAGAACGGGCACGGCGGCGCGGTGAGCGCGTCGGAGATGGCGGCCCGGGTGGAGGCGCTGCGGCCGGTGGAGCGGGTGGCCCGGCGGGCGCAGGTGGCGGCGTTCAACGCGTGGGTGGAGGAACGGGAGCGGGGGCGCGAACGCTGAGTGGGGGGCTCGCGGGGCGTGCCGACTGCGCGGGCGTGCGGGCGGCTTGCGCCGGGGCGTGCGGTCCCGGGGTGCGTGGGCCCGGGGTGCGTGGGCCCGGTGGGGAGTACGCGACCGGCCCCCAGGCGGGTGCCTGGGGGCCGGTGGTCACCGCTGGGGTCAGCGGTTGATGCCGTGGTTCCCGAAGGCCGGGTTGAGGGCGCCGATGACGTTGACGGTGTTGCCGACGGCGTTCACCGGGACGTGGACCGGGGCCTGGACCAGGTTGCCGGAGCCGACGCCCGGCGAGTGGACGGCCTTGCCCTGCGCCAGCGCACCGCTGTCGGTGGCGGAGGCAACACCGGCTCCGGCGGCGACGAGGCCACCCGCGACCATGGTGACGGCAGCGGCCTTCT
This sequence comes from Streptomyces sp. NPDC046122, assembly GCF_056429965.1. Taxonomy (NCBI): domain Bacteria; kingdom Bacillati; phylum Actinomycetota; class Actinomycetes; order Kitasatosporales; family Streptomycetaceae; genus Streptomyces; species Streptomyces sp. NPDC046122. The sequence continues at coordinate 7,788 of NZ_JBWKLQ010000002.1, forward strand.
TCAGGTTCTTCACTTCAGGATCCTCCTAGACGTTGCCGCGGCCAGCCGCCGCAGCACGCCATGAAGAACGGCTGCCGGCCCTGGGGGATGCGCCATTCGGGGGACATACACCCGACGGTATGAATCTCGTACCGGACGTAGACCGTCCGATTAACCCGTAATCCCATGTCGCACGGCCCACAGGGCCGCCTGCGTGCGGTCGGAGAGATCGAGTTTCATCAGGATGTTCGACACATGCGTCTTGACGGTCTTCTCCGAGAGGACGAGGACGCGGGCGATCTCCCGGTTGGAGCGGCCGTCGGCGATCAGCGTGAGCACCTCCCGCTCCCGTTCGGTGAGCGTGCTCCCCCGGCCCGTGCCGCCGTTCCCCTCCTCCTGCGCGAGCAGCGCGCCCGCGACCTCCGGCTGGAGGAGGACGTGCCCCGCGTGCACGGAACGGATGGCGCCGGCCAGAGCGTCCGGGTCCACGTCCTTGTAGACGTATCCCGAGGCGCCCGCGCGCAGGGCGGGGACGACGGTGCGCTGCTCGGTGAAGCTGGTGACGATCAGCACCTTCGCCGGGTTGGCCAGTTCGCGGAGCTTGCGGAGCGCGTCGATGCCGTCGGAGCCGGGCATCTTGATGTCCATCAGCACGACGTCGGGGCGCAGCTCCTCCGCGCGGGCGACGCCCTCCGCCCCGTCCGCCGCCTCGCCGACGACCTCGATGTCGTCCTGCACTTCCAGGAAGGTGCGCAGACCGCGGCGTACTACCTGGTGGTCGTCGACCAGCAGTACGCGGATGCCGTTCTTCGACGGCCGTGCGGCGTCAGCCACCGGGGACCTCCATCTCGATCGTGGTGCCCTTGCCGGGCGCCGATTCCACGGTGAGCCTGCCGCCCGCGCCGCCTGCGCGGTCGCGCATCGAGACCAGGCCGAGGTGGCGGCCCGCCCGGCGGACCGTCTTCGGGTCGAAGCCGCTGCCGTCGTCCGTGACGCGCAGCCTTGCGCCCTGGCCGCGCTTATCCAGTACGACGTCGACGTGCTCCGCGCCGGAGTGGCGCAGCGCGTTGTGCAGCGCCTCCTGGGCGACCCGCAGCAGGGCCTCCTCCTGGGCGGCGGGCAGGGCGCGTACACCGCTGCTGTGGAAGGTGACGCGGGCGGTGTGGGCGCGGTCCATGACGTGGATCTGGGTGCGCAGGGTGGCGATCAGGCCGTCCTCGTCGAGCGCGGCCGGGCGCAGCTCGACGACCGCGGCGCGCAGCTCGTCCGCCGCCTCTGCGGCCAGCGAGGCCACCTGCTGCAGTTCGCCCTTGGCGCGGGCCGGGTCGCGGTCGACCAGGGCTGCGGCGGCCTGGGCGGTCAGGCGCAGGGAGAAGAGCTTCTGGCTCACGGCGTCGTGCAGTTCGTGGGCCAGCCGGGAGCGCTCCTCGGCGATGGTCAGCTCGCGGCTGCGCTCGTACAGGCGGGCGTTGGTCAGGGCGATCGCGGCATGCTGGGCGAGCATGCCGAGCAGTTCCTCGTCGTCCTCGGTGAAGCCGCAGGCTCCGTCGGGCTTGGGGCAGCGCTTGTTCGCGAGGAAGAGCGCGCCGATGACCTCGTCGCCGTCGCGGATGGGCAGGCCGAGGAAGTCGGACATCTCCGGGTGCGCGGAGGGCCAGCCCTCGAAGCGCGGGTCCTTGCGCACGTCGGCGAGGCGCTCGGTGTGGGCGCCGTGCAGCATCGACGCGAGGATGCCGTGCTGGCGCGGCAGCGGGCCGATGGCCTTCCACTGCCCGTCGGTGACGCCGTCGACCACGAACTGGGCGAAGCCTCCGTGGTCGTCCGGGACGCCCAGGGCGGCGTACTCGGCGTCGAGCAGCTCGCGGGCGGAGGCGACGATCGTCTTCAGTACGTCACGCACTTCCAGGTGCCGGCTCATCGCGAGCAGCGCGGAACTCACGGCCGTCAGGCCGGCGCGCGGGGACGGGCTCTCCCCTGCTCGAACGCAGTTGAGAGCGTGGGGATCGCTCATGTGGCCACCGTACCGGCGGGGCGGGGAGGTCGTATCGGACCTGGGGTGGGGCTCGCTTGGGGCGCGAGACGTAGGGCTGGGGGCGGGGGCGGCTCGGAGCCGGTGGGCCGGGCAGGGGTGCGGGGGTGCGGGCGGTGTGCGGACTCGCTGGGTGCGGGTGTGGGTGTGGGAGTGGCGGGCCTAGGGCTTGGGGACCGGTGCCTGAGGTCTAGGGCCAAGTGACCTGGGCGGGTGGGGCCGATGGCTGAGGCGCGGGGCGGACTCGGGTTCCTACGTTGAGGGCATTCATGCGGCGCCTGGGACGAAGGGGACGGTTGTCATGCCGGTTGCGATCATTACGGGGGCTTCGAAGGGGCTGGGCCGGGCCTTGGCCACGGCGCTCGCCGAGCGGGGCTGGGAGCTGGTACTCGATGCCAGGAGCCCTGACGTACTGGAGGACTCGGCGCGGGAGGCGCGCACGTACGGGACACGGGTGGTGGCCGTGGCCGGGGACGTCACCGACGCCGCGCACCGGTCGGAGCTGGTGGCCGCCGCGCGGGGGCTCGGCGGACTCGACCTGCTGGTGAACAACGCGAGCGCGCTGGGGGCCGAGCCCCTCGTACGGCTGGAGGCCCTGCCGCTGGAGGGGCTGCGGTCGGCGCTGGAGACGAATGTCGTGGCGGCGCTCGGGCTCGTGCGGGAGGCGCTGCCGCTGCTGCGGGCGGCGGGGGGCCGTGGCGGGGCCGTGCTCTCGGTGACTTCGGACGCCGCGGTGGAGGCGTACGAGACGTGGGGCGGTTACGGGGCTTCCAAGGCGGCGCTCGACCAGTTGTCGGCGGTGCTGGCGGCGGAGGAGCCGGGGCTGCGGGTGTGGGCGGTCGATCCGGGCGACATGCGGACCGATCTGTACGCGGCGGCCGTACCGGACGACGACGGGTGGCGGCCGGAGCCGGCCGCGGTCGTTCCGGCGTTGCTGCGGCTGGTGGAGGGGGCGGGGCCGGGGCCGGGGCTGGGCAGTGGGCGGTACGTGGCTTCTGCGTTGCCGGAGGGGCAGCGGTGAGGGGGGACGGTGTGGAGGGCGCCGGTCGGGTGCGGGGCGGTGGCGTTGGCGGGGTGGGACGGGTGCCGGGCGGAGGCGGCGGTGCGGAGCCTGTGCCTGGCGGGGGCGGGGGGGCGGTGCCGACCCCGGGCGTCTCCTCCCGGCACCGTGAAGAAGCCGACGCGGCGGGGAATCAGGCCCCGGGGTCCCGGCGCCGTGACGAAGCCGATGCGGCCGGAAGTCGGCCCCCGGGGCCGGGCCGGGGGCGGAGTGGCCGGTTGTGGGAGGGGGACCGCAGGTCGGGGCTGCCTGGTGGGGTCGGGGCGCCGGGTGGTGGGGGAGGCAGGGACTCCGGTTCGGGGGGCGTTGGGGTCGGTGGGGTGCCTGAGGGGCTTTTGGCTCGGGTGCCTGCTGAGGTGCGGGGAGCGGGGCGTGACGACGTAAGGCTGCTCGTGTCGCGGGGTACCGCGGTGTCGCACCATGCGTTCCGGGAGCTGCCCGGGCTGCTGCGGGCCGGTGACGTGCTGGTGGTGAACACCTCCCCCACGCTCGCCGCTGCAGTGGACGGGCGGGTGCAGGAGGAGGGCGTGGTGGTGCACTTCTCCACGCGCGGGGACGACGGGCGCTGGTCCGTGGAGTTGCGCGGCCCGCTCGGGACGGGGGCCACCCGGCCGCGTCGCGGCGGGCCGGCGGGGACCGTCGTACGGCTGCCGGAGGGCCGGCGGCTGGTGCTGGAGGAGCCCGTCGGCGCGGGCGGGGACCGGTTGTGGTGGGCCCGGGTGTCGGGCGGTGCGGTGGCGGAGCTGCTGCGGCGGTACGGGCGGCCGATCCGGTACGGGTACACCGAGCGGGACCAGCCGTTGGCGGCGTACCAGACGGTCTTCGCCCTGCCGGGCGCCGACGGCGAGGGTTCGGCGGAGATGCCGAGTGCCGGGCGGCCCTTCACGGCGGCGACCGTGGCGGAGCTGGTGAGCCGGGGGGTGCAGTTCGCGCCGCTCACCCTTCATACGGGCGTCGCTTCGGCGGAGGCGCACGAGCCGCCGTACCCGGAGCGCTTCGCGGTGCCGGCCGCGAGCGCCAGGCTGGTGAACGCGGCCCGCGCGGCGGGCGGGCGCGTCGTCGCGGTGGGGACGACGGCGGTGCGGGCGCTGGAGTCGGCGGCCGGGCCGGACGGCGTCGTGCGGGCGGCGGCGGGCTGGACCGGTCTCGTCGTCACACCCGAGCGGGGCGTTCGCGTCGTGGACGGGCTGCTGACCGGGCTGCACGAGCCGCGGGCGTCACACCTGCTGATGCTGGAGGCGGTCGCGGGACCGGCCGCTCTGCACCGCGGATACGCCGAGGCGCTGCGGCACCGCTACCTCTGGCACGAGTTCGGCGATGTACACCTGCTTCTTCCGGAGGAGCGTGTCCGGGCCGCTCACGGGGAGCATCGCACGAGCAACTACGGGTGAGTTCCGTACCGGCCCGATGTGAGCCCGCGCATAGGACTCACGTCACTTACGAAGGGGCGTAGTGGACGCATAAGGGGCGTCTGGGCTGGGTAGAGCCTCGCGCCTGGCCCTTGCGCGAAGGTCCACGTCCACTACCCGGGATCGTACGTCACACCTTTGCCACAGGATTTTGCGGACGCTAACAATGGCTGCCGTCGCGGACTCCGCGGCTTCCGCTATTCGAAGAGGTACGTCTGCATGTCCGCGTCTCGCACCCCTGGCTATAGCCGTCTGAACAAGAACCACAAGTTCTCGATCGCCGGTGTCGCCGCCCTCGGCGCCGCCGCCCTCACGTTCTCGCTCGTCCCCGACAACGCGTCGGCCGAGGCCGACACGCAGTCGGTGGCCGCCGCGGCTCCGGTCGCGTGGTCGGCAGCCGCCGGCAGCGTCCAGGCCAAGACAGTGCACACGAGCATCACGCAGCAGCAGGTCGGCGCCGACAAGGTGGCCAAGGCCGTGGCCGAGGCCCGTGCGAAGGCCGACGCCAAGGCCCAGGCCGCCGCCAAGGCGAAGGCCGCGGCCGACGCCAAGGCCAAGGCCGAGGCGAAGAAGCGCGCCGACGAGCGTGCGGCCGCGAGCCGCGCCGCCGCGCGCAAGCCGGTCTATGCGAACAACCTCGACGGGTGGATCCGTGAGGCGATGTCCATCATGAAGAAGCACAACATCCCCGGGTCCTACGAGGGCATCCACCGCAACATCATCCGCGAGTCCTCCGGCAACCCGCGCGCGATCAACAACTGGGACATCAACGCCATCAACGGCATCCCGTCCAAGGGTCTGCTCCAGGTCATCAAGCCGACCTTCGACGCCTACCACGTCGCAGGCACGAAGCACGACCAGTACGACCCGGTCGCCAACATCGTCGCCGCCTGCAACTACGCGGCGGACCGCTACGGCTCCATGGACAACGTCAACAGCGCCTACTGAGCCTGACGTCCGAGAGTGCGCGAAAGGGCGGCACCCGCGTGGGGTGCCGCCCTTCGGCGTGTCCGGTGCCGGGGCGCCGTTACTTGCGCATGACCTCGGGCTCGTGGCGGCGCAGCAGGCGCACCACCAGGAGGCCGCAGAGGGCGCCGATGCCGAGCAGTACGCTCATGTCGAAGATCCACTGACCGGCGGTGTGGTCCCACAGCCCGTCGAGGTTGAGCGGGTCCCACGGCATGGTGACGTTGAGCTGCGCCGTGGTGCCGAGGGCGGCGACGGCCCAGCGCGACGGCATCAGCCAGGCGATCTGCTCGATGCCCGGGCTGTCGTGGAGCTGGAAGAGCACGCCGGTGAAGACGACCTGGACGATCGCGAACATCACCAGCAGCGGCATCGTCTTCTCCGCCGTCTTCACCAGCGCGGAGATGATCAGACCGAACATCATCGAGGTGAAGCCGAGCGCGCTGATGACGATCGTCATCTCGACGACCGGGGTGTCCTCGAAGATGACGCCTTCGGCCGGCAGCTTCGAGCGGGCGCCGAAGCCGATCGCCGCGATGATCACGCCCTGCAGGGCGGTGATGAACCCGAGGACGATGACCTTGGACATCAGGTACGCCGAGCGGGACAGGCCGGTGGCGCGCTCGCGCTCGTAGATGACCCGTTCCTTGATCAGCTCACGGACCGAGTTGGCGGCGCCGGAGAAGCACGCGCCGACCGCGAGGATCAGCAGGATCGTGCCGACGTCCTTGTTGACCAGCCTGTTCTTCTCCGGACCGAAGCCCAGGCCGCTGTCCGCCGGGATCACGGTGCTGACGACGCCGAGTACCGCGGGCAGGATCAGCATGAGGCCGATGAAGCCCTTGTCGGACACGATCACCGACACATACCGGCGGATCAGGGTCCACAGCTGCGAGCCCCAGCTCTGCGGCTTGGGCGGGCGCATCTGCTGCGGGGGCGGCATGTTCACGGGCTGGGCGGCGACGGCGTCGATGTCCGCGGCGTACATCTGGTAGTGCTGGGAGCCGCGCCAGCGGCCCGCCCAGTCGTAGTCGCGGTAGTTCTCGAACGCGGAGAACACGTCGGCCCAGGTGCTGTAGCCGAAGAAGTTCAGCGCCTCCTCGGGCGGGCCGAAGTACGCGACGCTGCCGCCGGGGGCCATGACGAGGAGCTTGTCGCAGATCGCGAGCTCGGCCACCGAGTGGGTGACGACCAGGACGGTGCGGCCGTCGTCGGCGAGGCCGCGCAGCAGCTGCATGACGTCGCGGTCCATGCCCGGGTCGAGGCCGGAGGTCGGCTCGTCGAGGAAGATCAGCGACGGCTTGGTCAGCAGCTCCAGGGCGACCGAGACGCGCTTGCGCTGGCCACCGGAGAGGGAGGTGACCTTCTTCTCCTTGTGGATGTCCAGCTTGAGCTCGCCGAGGACCTCGTTGATGCGCTGCTCGCGCTCGGCCTCCGTGGTGTCCGCGGGGAAGCGGAGCTTGGCGGCGTACTTGAGGGCCTTCTTCACGGTCAGTTCCTTGTGCAGGATGTCGTCCTGCGGGACCAGACCGATGCGCTGACGCAGCTCGGCGAACTGCTTGTAGAGGTTCCGGTTGTCGTAGAGGACGTCGCCCTGGTTGGCGGGCCGGTAGCCGGTGAGCGCCTTGAGCAGGGTGGACTTGCCGGATCCGGAGGGGCCGATGACGGCGATGAGCGACTTCTCCGGGACGCCGAAGGAGACGTCCTTGAGGATCTGCTTGCCGCCGTCGACGGTCACCGTGAGGTGGCGCGCGGAGAAGGAGACCTCACCGGTGTCGACGAACTCCTCGAGCCGGTCTCCGACCAGGCGGAACGTCGAGTGGCCGACGCCGACGATGTCGGTGGGGCCGAGGAACACGGTGCCGGACTTGGGGATCGGCTGACCGTTGACGTACGTGCCGTTGTGGCTGCCGAGGTCGCGGATCTGGAAGCGGCCGTCGGGCGTCGCGGTGAACTCGGCGTGCAGGCGGGAGACCTGGAGGTCGGAGACCACCAGTTCGTTCTCCAGGGCACGGCCGATCCGCATCACGCGGCCCATGGACACCTGGTGGAACGTCGTCGGGCTGCGGTCGCCGTACACCGGCGGAGCCCCCGCGCCGCCGCCGGCCGGGCTGCCCTGCTGGTGCGGCACCTGCGCCTGGTGGGGCGGCTGCTGTGCCTGGTGGGGCGGCTGCTGCCATGCCTGCTGGGGCTGCTGCTGGCGCTGCGCGTCCTGCGGCTGCGGGGTCCAGGCGGGAGCACCCTGCTGCTGGTGCGCCTGCTGCTGGTGCGGCGCCTGCTGCTGGGCCATGGCGGCCTGCCCGCCGGGCGCGCCCGCGCCGGTGAGGGTGAGCCGCGGCCCGTCGGTCGCGTTCCCCAGGTGCACGGCCGATCCGGGGCCGATCTCCATCTGGTGGATCCGCTGGCCCTGCACGTAGGTGCCGTTGGTGCTGCCGTGGTCCTCGATGACCCAACTGCGCCCGCCCCAGCTGACGGTGGCGTGCCGCCACGAGACCCTGGCGTCGTCGACCACCAGATCACCCTGAGGATCACGCCCGAGGGTGTACGACCTGGACGGATCGAGCGTCCAGGTCCTTCCATTCAATTCCAGTACGAGTTCCGGCACTCCGCGCCCCACTAGTTGTCCCCCGAGTTACCCCCGTCGCAGGGAGTCTAGGGATGCTGAACATCGGTGGGCACTATTTCAGGCCCAGTCCCGAATTAGAAAGTCGAGCCCCGCGCGGGCCGTTCGGGATTGCCTTTCGCGTGGGAGGAATGCACCCGGAGAGGAACGAGAAGGCATGAGTCGTACGGATCATGCGTCAACGCGACAAGGTGGTACAGGCCGGTCGACTCCTGCCGTCGACATCACGCCACTCTCGGCCGAGGCATTTTTCTACGCGGTGTAGTGACGCGACTCCACCGCGTAAAAGAGGGGCGGAGTGCCTGGGCCCGGTGTCCGGTGGTCGGGACAGGAGGTGAGGGCGGCGGAAGGGCCCGATACGGTAGAGACATCATGAGCGCATCCCAGCCGAGTCGGCCCAGTCAGTCTCCCGACGCTGCACCCACCCTTCTCGTCAAGATCTTCGGGAAGGACCGCCCCGGAATCACCGCCGGGCTCTTCGACACGCTTGCCGCCTACTCCGTCGACGTCGTCGACATCGAGCAGGTCGTCACCCGGGGCCGCATCGTCCTGTGCGCTCTGGTCACCGAGCCCACGGTGGGCACCGCCGGTGAGCTGCGCGCCACCGTGCACAGCTGGGCCGACTCGCTCACCCTCCAGGCCGAGATCATCTCGGGTACGGGCGACAACCGGCCGCGCGGCAGCGGCCGTTCGCACGTCACGGTGCTCGGGCACCCCCTGACCGCCGAGTCGACCGCCGCCATAGCGGCCACGATCACCGGCACCGGCGGCAACATCGACCGCATCTTCCGGCTCGCCAAGTACCCGGTGACCGCGGTGGAGTTCGCGGTCTCCGGTACGGAGACCGAGGCCCTGCGCACCGCGCTGGCGCTGGAGGCCGCCGAGCTGGGGATCGACGTGGCCGTGGTGTCGGCGGGGCTGCACCGGCGCGCCCAGCGCCTGGTCGTGATGGACGTGGATTCCACGCTCATCCAGGACGAGGTCATCGAGCTGTTCGCCGCGCACGCGGGCTGCGAGGACCAGGTCGCCGAGGTCACCGCGCAGGCGATGCGCGGTGAGCTGGACTTCGAACAGTCGCTGCACGCGCGCGTGGCCCTGCTCGCCGGGCTCGACGAGGACGTGGTGGACAAGGTGCGCCAGGAGGTGCGGCTCACGCCCGGCGCCCGCACCCTGATCCGTACGCTCAAGCGGCTCGGTTACCAAGTAGGCGTCGTGTCCGGCGGGTTCACGCAGGTCACCGACGACCTCCAGGAGCGGCTCGGGCTGGACTTCGCGTCCGCCAACACGCTGGAGATCGTGGACGGAAAGCTCACCGGCCGTGTCGTCGGCGAGATCGTGGACCGTGCGGGCAAGGCCCGGCTGCTGCGCCGCTTCGCCGCCGAGGCGGGCGTACCGCTCTCCCAGACCGTCGCGGTCGGCGACGGCGCCAACGACCTCGACATGCTGAACGCGGCGGGGCTGGGTGTCGCCTTCAACGCCAAGCCCGTGGTGCGCGAGGCCGCCGACACCGCTGTGAACGTGCCCTTCCTGGACACCGTGCTGTATCTGCTCGGCGTCACCCGCGAAGAGGTCGAGGCGGCCGACGGTCTGGCCGAGTGACCACGCGGGTGTGAGGACGGCAGGAGGCCCCGGCGCGCGCCGCGCCGGGGCCTTCGGTCGTACGTACCGGAGAACGGGGGCCGGGCTCAGTCGTGCGGGGCCCAGTAGTCCAGGAGCTTGCCCACGCCGTGCTCCACGGACTTCCACGAGCCGGTGAAGCCGATGACCGCGAACGAGGCGGTCGGGAAGCCGCTCTTGGTCATGCGGGCCATCGCGTCGCCCTCGCCGCTGCCCGCGAGCGCGTCGGCGGCGGCGTGCATGCTGGGATTGTGCCCGATGACGAGCAGGTCGTTCACGTCGTCGGGCGTTTCGTTCAGAAGGGCGAGGAGGTCACCGAGGGTGGCCTCGTACAGCCGCTCCTCGTAGACGGTCTTGGGGCGCCTCGGCAGTTCCTGCACGGCCAGCTTCCAGGTCTCACGCGTCCTGGTGGCGGTCGAGCACAGAGCCAGGTCGAAGGTGATGCCCGTGTCGGCCAGCCGGTGGCCGGCGACGGGGGCGTCCATGCGGCCGCGGTCGGCGAGCGGCCGATCGTGGTCGGACACCTGCGGCCAGTCGGCCTTCGCATGCCGGAGTAGGACGATCCTGCGGGGTGTATCGACGCTCATGCATCCCAGCTTCGCACGAATCCCGCCACGGGGCGCAGGGTGTTGGCGGGCTGCCCCGACACGGGTGACGGGGCCCGGGCGACTAGTGGGACAGGGTTTGCCGGACGCGCTCCACGAGGTGCGTGACGCCCGGATCGCCGGCTGCCGCCTGCGCCTCGCCCGGCCCCGCGATCAGGAGCAACAGGACGGCGAAGGCCAGGGCGGGGAGGGCGACGGCCCACCACGGGAGCCTGGCGCCGGCGCCGGAGGCCGGTGGGTTGGTCCGGGTGTGTGCGCGGGCCGCCATGACCGCCTCCGTCGTCGCTGTTCGGCTGATGTACGTCAACCTACGGAGTGCGCACGCGGGAACCCATCCGGTGACCCACCCAGTTCACCCTGACCCTGGCCCCCTAAGGGGTGGTGGGGACAGCCCCACCACCGCCGGGGCGTGCGCGTCGGGCGGCGGGGCTCACGGTGAGGCCAGGGTCGCGATGATCGCGATGAGGACCGTGACGCCGAGCATCGCGCCGAGCACGAGCAGCAGCTTCTTCTGGCCGTTCTGGGGGTTCGGCTCGAGTACAGGCATACGGCCAGTCTCGCACCCTTTGTACGCCCGGCCCCGACCGGGTCAGGCGAGTTCGTCCTCGATCGTACGGTCGCGTCCGGCCAGTACGCCGACCACGATCTGCGGCACCATCAGGCCCGCCATCAGGCCGATCGGCAGGCCCCAGCTGCCGCTGTGCTGGTAGAGCACGCCGACCAGCAGCGGCCCGGGGATGGAGACGAGGTAGCCGGTGCTCTGGGCGAAGGCGGAGAGCCGCACGACGCCCGCGCCGCTCTTCGCGCGCATCCCGATCATGGTCAGGGCGAGCGGGAAGGCGCAGTTGGAGACGCCGAGCAGCAGGGCCCACGCCCAGGCGCCGGCGGCGGGGGCGAGGTAGAGACCGGCGTAGCCCATCAGGCCGCTGAGGCCGAGTGCGACGACGATCGGGCCCTGGTTGCGCATGCGGGAGGCGACGCGCGGGATGACGAACGCGAGCGGGATGCCCATCGCCATGGTCACGGCGAGCAGGACGCCGGCCGTGCCGGCGGAGACCCCGGCGTCGCGGAAGATCTGCGGCATCCACCCCATGGTGATGTACGCCGCGGTGGCCTGGAGCCCGAAGAAGCAGGCCAGCGCCCACGCCGTGCGGCTGCGGGTGATGCTCAGGGCGGGGCCGGTGGCGCTCCCCCGCCCGGGGGCGGCCGGGGTGCGGGGCGCCCGGGTGGCAGAGTGGCGTGTGAGGACGAGCCAGGGCAGTACCGCGACGGCGGCCAGGGTGCCCCACACGGCGAGGCCGGTCTGCCAACTGCCGCCGAGCGCCCTGGTCATGGGGACGGTGGCGGCGGCCGCGAGGGCGGTGCCGAGGGCGAGGGCCATCGAGTAGAGCCCGGTCATCTGGCCGACGCGGTCGGGGAACCAGCGCTTGACGATGACCGGCATCAGGATGTTGCTCACCGCGATGCCCATGAGGGCGAGGGCGCTGGCGGCGAGGAATCCCGCCGTACTGCCCAGGTAGGGGCGGATCAGGAGGCCGGCGGCGATGGCCGCCATCCCGGCGCAGACGATCGCGCCGGGGCCGAACCGGCGGGCGAGCCGGGGCGCGGTGAGGCCGAAGAGGGCGAAGCAGAGCGGCGGTACGGAGGTCAGGAGACCGGCGACGCTGCCGCTCATGCCCAGCCCGGCGCGGACCTCCTCGAGGAGCGGGCCGAGGCTGGTGATCGCCGGGCGGAGGTTGAGGGCGGCGAGGACGAGGCCGAGGACCACGAGCCGGGTGACCCAGACCGACCGGACGCGGGGCCGCGACGGCGGCTGCTGCTGTACGGAGGCTTCGGCGGCGGGCTTCAGGGTTCGGGTCTCGTCACTGGCCATGGATCCATCATAGAATCATGGGATGATTGGTTGTCCAATCCTGAACCAGGGAGCACTGCCACCATGGCGCTGACGTCACCCCGCCGTTCGGCTCTCGCCGACCAAGTGATCACCGAGCTGCGCAACGCGATCACCTCGGGCGAGTGGCCGGTGGGGTCGCGCATTCCGACCGAGCCCGAGCTGGTCGAGCAGCTGGGCGTCGCCCGCAACACCGTCCGCGAGGCGGTGCGCGCGCTGGCGCACAACGGGCTGCTGGACATCCGGCAGGGCTCCGGTACATACGTCCTCGCCACCAGCGAGCTGGCCGGCGTGATGCACCGCCGGTTCGCGGACGCCGACCCCCGCCACATCGCGGAGCTGCGCTCGACGCTGGAGTCCTCGGCGGCCCGGCTCGCGGCCCGGCGGCGTACCGACCGCGACATGCGGCAGCTGGACACGGTGCTCGCGCGGCGGGAGGAGGCGTGGGCCTCGGGCGACGCGGAGCTCTTCGTACGGGCGGACGCGACGCTGCACCTGGCCGTGGTCGCCGCCTCGCACAACGACGTGCTCATCGGCCTGTACGCGGACCTCGGCGACCTGCTGCGCGACTGGCTGCGCGAGGACGTGGGGCAGGAACTGCGGCCCGAGGACCACATGGACCACGGGCGGCTGATCGAGGCGATCCGGGCGCGCGACGCGGGCACGGCGGCCACCGAGGCGGCGGGGTACTCGCTCAAGTGCCTCGGGGACCGGGGGTAGGGGCGCGGACCCCCGCGCGCTACATCCGGTGGTGGCTGACCCACGCCGTGCGGACTTCCTTCCAGCAGCGGTCGGTGAGGCGCACCGTCTGCGCGGGTCCGACCTCGACGGGCGGGCCGTCGGCGTCGATGTCCCACCAGCGGTCGCACTCGACGTGCAGCCGGACCAGGTCGGTCACGGGGTACGGGTTGTGGCAGTACGCGACGACGCGCGAGCCCTCGACGGTCGTACGGCAGGTGGAGCCGAAGAGGGCGACCTGCGGGGCCGACTCCCTCACGTCCGCGGGCCCGGGCCCCGGTTCCGGCGCGCGCCCGGCGACGGCCGGGGCGGCCAGGGTGGCGGCGGCGGCCAGGGCCAGCGCGCCGACTGCGGCTCGACGGTTCGACGGGCGCACATGCGCCACCTCCTCCCCTCAGAGCGCCGGGTGTGTCCCGGTTTCCTCAGTGTGCGGGGAGTCGCCGGTCTTTTCGACTCGGGAAGGGTTCGTGCACGCAGGGTGACCGCCCGCGGCGCCCGCACGCGAAAGCCGCGCGACCGGTCCGGTGGACGGTCGCGCGGCTCGTGTACGGCGTCTTGTGTACGGCGTCGCGGAATCAGGCGCCGATCGCGTGCAGCCCGCCGTCGACGTGGACGATCTCGCCGGTCGTCATCGGGAACCAGTCGGAGAGCAGCGCGACGACGCCGCGGCCGGCCGGCTCCGGGTCGGACATGTCCCACTTCAGCGGGGAGCGGTCGTCCCAGACGCCCGCCAGGTCCGCGAAGCCCGGGATGGACTTGGCGGCCATGGAGCCGAGCGGTCCGGCGGAGACCAGGTTGCACCGGATACCCTCCGGACCCAGGTCGCGGGCGAGGTAGCGGGAGGTGGCCTCCAGCGCGGCCTTGGCAGGGCCCATCCAGTCGTACTGCGGCCAGGCGAACTGCGCGTCGAAGGTGAGGCCGACGACCGAACTGCCGCTGCTCATCAGCGGGCGGCACGCCATGGTGAGCGACTTCAGCGAGAACGCCGAGACGTGCATCGCCGTGGCGACGGACTCGAACGGCGTGTTGAGGAAGTTGCCACCGAGCGCGTCCTGCGGCGCGAAGCCGATGGAGTGGACGACGCCGTCGAGACCGCCGAGTTCGGCGCGGACCAGGCCCTCCAGCCGGTCCAGGTGCTCGGTGTTGGTCACGTCCAGCTCGATGACCTTGGTCGGCTTCGGCAGCCTCTTCGCGATGCGCTCGGTCAGCGTGGGGCGGGGAAAGGCGGTCAGGATGACTTCGGCACCCTGCTCCTGGGCCAGCTTGGCGGTGTGGAAGGCGATGGAGGACTCCATCAGCACACCCGTGATGAGGATGCGCTTGCCGTCGAGGATTCCACTCATGTGATCAGTGACCCATGCCCAATCCGCCGTCAACCGGGATGACGGCTCCAGTGATGTACGACGCGTCGTCGGAGGAGAGGAAGCGCACGGTGGCGGCGATCTCCTCCGGCTGCGCGTAACGGCCGAGCGGCACCTGGGCGACGATGCCCTTGCGCTGCTCGTCCGTGAGCACTCCGGTCATGTCGGTGTCGACGAAACCGGGCGCGACGACGTTGAAGGTGATGTTGCGCGAGCCCAGCTCACGGGCGAGCGAGCGCGCGAATCCGACCAGACCGGCCTTGGACGCGGCGTAGTTCGCCTGCCCGGCCGAACCGAGGAGTCCGACGACGGAGGAGATCAGGACGACCCGCCCCTTCTTGGCGCGCAGCATGCCGCGGTTGGCGCGCTTGACGACCCGGAAGGTGCCAGTGAGGTTGGTGTCGAGTACGGACGTGAAGTCCTCCTCGGACATGCGCATCAGGAGCTGGTCCTTGGTGACGCCGGCGTTGGCCACCAGCACCTCCACGGGACCGTGCTTCTCCTCGATCTCCTTGTAGGCCTGCTCCACCTGTTCGGTGTCCGTGATGTCGCACCGGACGGCGAGGCAGCCGAGTTCGGTGAGGGCGGCCGGTGGTTCGCCGGAGCGGTACGTGAACGCGACCTTGTCGCCGGCATCGGCGAAAGCGCGGGCGATGGCGAGGCCGATGCCCCGGTTTCCTCCGGTGACGAGAACCGAGCGGCTCAACGGATCACCCTTTCCATAGCGGTCTGGTACTGACCGAAACTATCGGTACCGGACCACGTACGGAGAATCGGGCCCTGACAGCGCGTAGCGGCGCCCTCTGTCGGGTCCCTACAGAATGTGGTGGGCAACGGGGCCGGGACCACGACATGATCGGGGGACCGGTCTCGACGACTAGGAGTCATCCGTGCCTCATTCCATCGACGAAGCGTTCACAGCCCTCCCGCTGCGCGCGCTCGCCGACGCGGCGCTCGCGCGTGCCCGCGCGCTGGGCGCCGACCATGCCGATTTCCGCTTCGAACGGGTGCGCAGCGCCTCCTGGCGGCTGCGCGACGCCAAGCCGTCGGGCTCCTCCGACACCACGGACCTCGGGTACGCGGTGCGGGTGGTGCACGGCGGGAGCTGGGGTTTCGCCTCGGGGGTCGATCTCAGCATGGACGCCGCCGCGCGGGTCGCGGGACAGGCGGTGGCGATGGCGAAGCTGTCGGCGAAGGTGATCAGGGCGGCCGGGTCCGACGAGCGGGTGGAACTGGCGGACGAGCCGGTGCACGCCGACCGGACGTGGGTCTCGGCGTACGACGTCAATCCGTTCGACGTGCCGGACGAGGAGAAGGCGGGGCTGCTCGCCGACTGGAGCGCCCGGCTGCTGGCGGCCGACGGCGTCGCGCACGTGGACGCCTCGCTGCTGACCGTGCAGGAGAACAAGTTCTACGCGGATACGGCGGGCACCGTCACCACCCAGCAGCGGGTGCGGCTGCATCCGCAGCTCACGGCGGTCGCGGTGGACGCGGCGACCGGTGAGTTCGACTCGATGCGCACCGTCGCGCCGCCGGTGGGGCGGGGCTGGGAATACCTGCTGGGGACCGGCTGGGACTGGGACGGCGAGCTGGAGCGGATGCCGTCGCTGCTCGCCGAGAAGATGCGCGCGCCGAGTGTGGAGGCGGGGACGTACGACCTGGTCGTGGACCCGTCGAACCTGTGGCTGACCATCCACGAGTCGATCGGGCACGCGACGGAGCTGGACCGCGCGCTGGGGTACGAGGCGGCGTACGCCGGGACCTCCTTCGCGACCTTCGACCGGCTCGGGAAGCTGGCGTACGGGTCGCCGATCATGAACGTCACGGGTGACCGGACCGCCGAGCACGGGCTCGCCACGGTCGGGTACGACGACGAGGGCGTCGAGGCGCAGTCCTGGGACCTGATCAGGAACGGCACGCTCACCGGCTACCAGCTGGACCGGCGCATCGCGAAGCTGACGGGTCTCGGCCGGTCGAACGGCTGCGCCTTCGCGGACTCCCCCGCCCACGTGCCGGTGCAGCGCATGGCGAACGTGTCGCTCCAGCCGGATCCCGGCGGGCTCTCCACCGAGGAGCTGATCGGCAGCGTCGAGCGCGGGATCTACGTCGTCGGGGACCGGTCGTGGTCGATCGACATGCAGCGGTACAACTTCCAGTTCACCGGGCAGCGCTTCTTCCGGATCGAGAACGGGCGGCTCGCGGGCCAGCTGCGCGACGTGGCGTACCAGGCGACGACCACGGACTTCTGGGGTTCGATGACCGCGGTCGGCGGCCCGCAGACGTACGTCCTGGGCGGCGCCTTCAACTGCGGCAAGGCCCAGCCGGGCCAGGTCGCGGCCGTCTCGCACGGATGCCCGTCGGCTCTCTTCCGCGGCGTCACCATCTTGAACACCACGCAGGAGGCCGGCCGATGAGCCGCACAGTCAAGCCGTACGAGATCGTCGAGCGGGCCCTGGAGCTGTCCACGGCCGACGGCTGCGTGGTCATCGCCGACGAGCACTCCTCCGCCAATCTGCGCTGGGCGGGCAACGCGCTCACCACGAACGGCGTCACGCGCGGGCGCACGCTCACCGTGATCGCCACCGTCGACGGCTCGCGGGGCACGGCGTCCGGCGTCGTGTCGCGGTCGGCCGTCACGGCCGGCGAGCTGGAACCGCTGGTACGGGCCGCGGAGGCGGCGGCGCGCGGCGCGGGGCCGGCGGAGGACGCCCAGCCGCTGGTGTCCGGGGTGCCGGACTCCCCCGGCTTCAGGGACGCGCCGGCCGAGACCTCGTCCGGCGTCTTCACCGACTTCGCGCCCGCGCTGGGCGAGTCCTTCGCCCGCGCCAGGGCCGGCGGCCGGGAGCTGTACGGCTTCGCGCACCACGAGATGACGTCCACCTACCTCGGTACGTCGACGGGTCTGCGCCTGCGCCACGACCAGCCCAACGGCACCCTGGAGATCAACGCCAAGTCGCCGGACCGCAGCCGCTCGGCCTGGGCCGGGTACGCGACCCGGGACTTCAAGGACGTGGATCCGGCGGCCGTCGACGCCGAGCTGGCGACGCGCCTGAGCTGGGCCGAGCGCCGGATCGACCTGCCGGCGGGGCGCTACGAGACGCTGCTGCCGCCCACCGCCGTCGCGGACCTGCTGGTGTACCAGATGTGGTCGTCGGCGGCCCGGGACGCCGCCGAGGGCCGCACGGTGTTCAGCAGGCCGGGCGGCGGGACCCGCGTCGGCGAGACCTTGTCCGAGCTGCCGCTGACCCTGCGCAGCGACCCGTACGCGCCCGGCCTGGAGTCGGCGCCCTTCGTCGTCGCGCACTCCTCGGGCGACGACTCCTCGGTCTTCGACAACGGGCTGCCCCTGGCCCCGACCGACTGGGTGCGCGAAGGCCGGCTGGAGCACCTGGTCGCCACACGGCACAGCGCGGGGCTGACCGGGCTGCCGGTGGCGCCGGCGATCGGGAACCTGATCCTGGACGGCGGCGGGGAGCGTTCCCTTCAGGAGATGGTCGCCTCGACCCGGCGCGGGCTGCTGCTGACCTGCCTCTGGTACATCCGCGAGGTCGACCCGGCCACGCTGCTGCTGACCGGTCTGACCCGCGACGGCGTCTATCTCGTGGAGGACGGCGAGGTGGTCGGCGAGGTGAACAACTTCCGGTTCAACGAGTCGCCGGTCGACCTGCTCTCGCGGGCCTCGGAGGCCGGACGTACCGAGAAGACGCTGCCGCGCGAGTGGGGCGACTGGTTCACACGGGCCGCCATGCCGCCGCTGCGCGTCCCTGACTTCAACATGAGTTCGGTGAGTCAGGGCGTGTGACGCCCATAGACTGACCGGGAGCAATCCACAGCGTTCGAACATCCGAGGAGAGTCAACACCGTGACCGACATCGTCGACGAGCTGAAGTGGCGCGGGCTGTTCGCCCAGTCCACTGACGAGGACGCACTGCGCAAGGCGCTCGCGGACGGCCCGGTCACGTTCTATTGCGGCTTCGACCCGACCGCGGCCAGCCTGCACGTGGGGCACCTGGTGCAGGTCCTCACCGTCCGCCGGCTCCAGCAGGCCGGGCACCGGCCGATCGCCCTGGTGGGCGGCGCCACCGGCCAGATCGGTGACCCGCGGCCGACCGCCGAGCGCACGCTGAACGACCCGGAGACGATCGCGAACTGGGTGGGCCGGCTGCGCGCCCAGATCGAGCCCTTCCTGTCCTTCGAGGGCCCGAACGCGGCCACCATGGTCAACAACCTGGACTGGACGGCCGGGCTTTCCGCGATCGAGTTCCTGCGGGACATCGGCAAGCACTTCCGGGTCAGCAAGATGCTCGCGAAGGACTCGGTCGCCCGGCGGCTGGAGTCCGACCAGGGCATCAGCTACACGGAGTTCAGCTACCAGCTGCTCCAGGGCATGGACTTCCTGGAGCTCTACCGGCGTCACGGCTGCACCCTCCAGCAGGGCGGCAGCGACCAGTGGGGCAACCTCACGGCGGGGCTCGACCTGATCCACCGCCTGGAGCCGCACGCCAACGTGCACGCGCTGGCGACGCCGCTGATGGTCAAGGCGGACGGGACGAAATTCGGCAAGTCCGAGAGCGGCGCCGTCTGGCTGGACCCGGAGATGACCACGCCGTACGCGTTCTACCAGTTCTGGCTGAACGTGGACGACCGGGACATCTCGCGGTACATGCGCATTCTCAGCTTCAAGAGCCGCACCGAGCTCGAAGAGCTGGAGCAGCTCACCGAGGAGCGGCCCCAGGCCCGCGCCGCGCAGCGCGCGCTGGCCGAGGAGCTGACGACCCTGGTGCACGGCGCGGAGCAGTGCGCGGCGGTCGTCGCGGCCTCGAAGGCGCTGTTCGGCCAGGGCGAGCTGACCGGTCTCGACGAGGCGACGCTGGCCGCTTCGCTGTCGGAGCTGCCGCACGCCAGGGTCGCGGAGCTCGGGTCCGTCGTCGACCTGTTCGTCGAGGTGGGTCTCGCGCCGAGCAAGTCGGCCGCCCGCCGTACGGTCAAGGAGGGCGGCGCCTACGTGAACAACGCGAAGGTGGCCGACGAGGACGCCGTGCCGGCGGCCGAGGACCTGCTGCACGGCAGGTGGCTCGTACTGCGGCGCGGGAAGAAGAACCTGGCGGCGATCGAGGTCGCGGCCGGCTGAGCCGCTCGCCCGGGGAAGCGGCCGGGGGCGTGGACGCACGCTCCCGGCCGCTTGCCTCCGTGCCGGCTCAGGCCTGGCGGCTCCTGCCCTTCATCTTCGCGTAGAGCACGTCGCCGAGTCCGACGATCACCACCGCGCCGATCAGCTGGAGCAGGTGCCTGATCCAGTCGATGCCCTTGGTGTCCTCCACCCCGATGCCGCCGGCGACGGCGTTGCCGACGATGCTGCCGAGGATGCCGCATACGACCGTCAGCCACAGTGGGATCTGCTGCTTGCCCGGGATGATCGCCTTCGCGATCAGGCCGAGCACCAGGCCCACGATGATCGCCCACAACCAGCTCATGTCGCCTCCTCATCGGCGCGGTGTGCGCATGTGGGCCCAGTCTCGGACGGCCGTCCGTACGCCGCATGCCGGGCACCGCCATCCGTGCGACGGCGACCGCCCCGGCGACGGACGCCCCCGCGCTCGATGGCGGCGCGGCGGCGGCGTACCGTGGAGGGGTCCGGTCAGGGAGCGTGTCCGGCAGGGAAACAGGTGGTGCGACGTGCTGCGGAAGAAGAGCGACACCGAGGTCTTCCGGATCACCGGGGCCCGGCCGGCCCTGGCCGACGACGTGCGCGGACGCCAGCGCCGGTACGTGATCTCGATGTCGGTACGTACCCTCTCCGTGATCCTGGCCGCGGTCCTGTGGAACGTGGAGCGTCACGTCGCCATCGTGGCCCTGGCGCTGGGTCTCCTTCTCCCCTACATCGCCGTGGTCATCGCCAACGGCGGCCGGGAGAACGCCTCTTCACTGCCCTCGGCCCACATCCCGACGCCGGTCCGGCCCGCTCTGGAGAGCCCGCCCGAGCGGCCCGACGGGGAGGCCGCTCCGGAGGCGCGGGCAGCGGGGGCCGAGCAGCGGCCGCACGAGCGGAGCTGATCTTCCGCGGTCCGCAAAGCTCAGGAAAAGCTCAGATCAATCATGAAGTTCCGGTGCACCGCACCCCGTGTCGCGTGACATACTTCGTAGGCGCTCCGCATCCCCCGTCGGAGCGACGGACCGACGCCGGGCAGCTCCCCCCGTGGCTGCTCGGCGTCGCCTTTGTGACCAGCGGTGTGGCCTAGGGTTGAGTGCGTGAACTCCCCTGATTCCCTTCTTTTCCCCGGTTCGGCCGACGCCGGCGCCCCTGTGTGCTCCGCGAAGGGCTGCCGTGCGGCCGCCGTGTGGGTTCTCGCCTGGAACAACCCGAAGCTGCACACCCCCGAGCGCCGCAAGACGTGGCTCGCGTGCGACGAGCACCGCGAGCACCTGTCCCAGTTCCTCGGCGTGCGCGGCTTCCTGAAGGACGTGGTGACGCTCGCGGAGTGGGACCGGCGCACCGCCGCACAGGACTGACGGGCGCGTCAGCCTCCGATGGCCGACATCGGGCGGTCGGGCTGCAGGAAGGACGGGTCGTCCAGACCGGAACCGGCCTTCTTGCCCCACATCGCCAGCTTCCACAGCCGGGCGATCTCCTCGTCGGGGGCGCCGGAGCGCAGGGCTCCGCGCAGGTCCGACTCCTCGCGGGCGAACAGGCACGTGCGTACCTGACCGTCGGCGGTGAGCCGGGTCCGGTCGCAGGCCCGGCAGAACGGACGCGTGACGGAGGCGATGACGCCGACGCGGTGCGGGCCGCCGTCGACGAGCCAGCGCTCGGCGGGCGCCGAGCCGCGCTCGTCCTCCCCCTCGGCGGTGAGCGTGAAGCGCGTGCGCAGGGACTCCAGGATGTCACCAGCGGTGATCATGCCGTCGCGCTTCCAGCCGTGCTGGGCGTCGAGCGGCATCTGCTCGATGAAGCGCATCTCGTAGTGGTTCTCGACGGCCCAGGCGAGCAGGTCGGGAGCCTCGTCGTCGTTGAGCCCGGGCATCAGGACCGCGTTGACCTTGACCGGCGTCAGGCCGGCGTCGCGGGCGGCGGCCATGCCGTCGATGACGTCGTGGTGGCGGTCACGCCGGGTGAGGGTCTTGAAGACGTCGGGGCGCAGGGTGTCGAGCGAGACGTTGACCCGGTCCAGGCCGGCCGCCTTGAGGGCGGCCGCGGTGCGCTTGAGGCCGATGCCGTTGGTCGTGAGGGACATCTTGGGGCGCGGCGCGAGTGCGGCGCACCGCTCGACTATCCCGACGAGCCCCGGGCGCAGCAGCGGCTCGCCGCCGGTGAAGCGGACCTCGGTCACTCCGAGATCGGTCACGGCGATGCCGATCAGCCGGACGATTTCGTCGTCCGTGAGCAGGTCCGGCTTCGCCAGCCACTGCAGACCCTCCTCGGGCATGCAGTACGTGCACCGCAGATTGCAGCGGTCGGTGAGTGAAACGCGCAGGTCAGTGGCCACTCGGCCATACGTGTCGATCAGCATGCTCGACCCACTCCCCGATCCGGATTGGACTTGGTTGAACGCTGTCGAGCCTACGCGACGCCTCTGACAGGATCACGGGCCCGATACCACGGGAGCGGTGTGGCCGCGTCGTACGACTCTACGACGCGGCCACGGGGGCACGGCTGTGGGAAAGGGCGGAACGCCCGGTGGCCGGTACGCTCAGTGCGCGCCGATGCCCGTGAGTGACTTGACCTCCAGCTCCGCGTACTTCCCCTTGTCCGGCTCGTCCTTGGACAGTACGGACCCGAGCCAGCCGAGCAGGAAGCCGAGCGGGATGGAGATCAGCCCGGGGTTCTCCAGCGGGAACAGGGCGAAGTCGGCGCCGGGGAACATCGAGCTCGGCTTGCCCGAGACCACCGGCGAGAACAGGACGAGGCCTACGGACGCGGTCAGACCGCCGTAGATGGACCACAGGGCGCCCTGCGTCGTGAACTTCTTCCAGAACAGGCTGTAGAGGATCGTCGGCAGGTTGGCGGAGGCGGCGACGGCGAAGGCGAGGGCCACCAGGCCGGCGACGTTGAGGTCGCGGGCCATCGCGCCAAGGGCGATGGAGACGACGCCGATGGCCACCGTGGCCCAGCGGGCGGCGCGTACCTCTTCCTTCTCGGTGGCCTTGCCGCGCCTGATGACGTTGGCGTAGATGTCGTGGGCGAACGACGACGAGGACGCCAGGGTGAGGCCCGCGACCACCGCGAGGATGGTGGCGAAGGCGACCGCCGAGATCACGGCGAGCAGGATCGCGCCGCCCGGGGAGTCGGAGCCGCCGCCGATCTCCAGGGCGGCGAGCGGGGCCGCCGTGTTGCCGGCCTTGTTGGAGGCGATGATGTCGCCCGGCTTGAGCAGGGCGGCGGCGCCGAAGCCGAGCACGATGGTCATCAGGTAGAAGGAGCCGATGATGCCGATCGCCCAGTTCACGGACTTGCGTGCGGCCTTGGCCGTGGGGACGGTGTAGAAGCGGATCAGGATGTGCGGCAGGCCGGCGGTGCCGAGGACCAGGGCGATGCCGAGCGAGATGAAGTCCAGCTTCGAGGTGCCGGTGGCGCCGTACTTGAGGCCGGGCTCCAGGAACGCCGAGCCCTTGCCGCTGTTGGAGGCCGCCGTACCGAGGAGGTCGGACAGGTTGAAGTCGAACTTCAGCAGGATCAGGAAGGTGATCAGCAGGGTGCCCGCGATGAGCAGGACGGCCTTCACCATCTGCACCCAGGTGGTGCCCTTCATGCCGCCGATGGTGACGTAGACGATCATCAGGATGCCGACGAGGGCGACGATCAGGATCTTGCCCGCGTCGCTGGTGATGCCGAGGAGCAGCGAGACCAGGACGCCGGCGCCCGCCATCTGCGCGAGCAGGTAGAAGATCGACACGACGATGGTGGAGGCGCCCGCCGCGGTGCGCACGGGGCGCTGGCGCATGCGGTAGGCGAGGACGTCGCCCATCGTGTAGCGGCCGGAGTTGCGCAGCGGCTCGGCGACGAGGAGCAGCGCGACCAGCCAGGCGACCAGGAAGCCGATGGAGTACAGGAAGCCGTCGTAGCCGAAGAGGGCGATGGCGCCGGCGATGCCGAGGAACGACGCGGCGGACATGTAGTCGCCGGAGATCGCGAGGCCGTTCTGGAAGCCGGTGAACTGGCGGCCGCCGGCGTAGAAGTCGGAGGCGCTCTTGGTCTGGCGGCCCGCCCATACCGTGATGAACAGGGTGGCGACGACGAAGAGGCCGAACAGGGTGATGATGAGCGGCCGGTGCTCGCTAGCGTCACCGGCGGCGGCGAGCGGGACCGTGACCGCCGTGGTCAGCGCGGGGCTCATGCGTCGGCCTCCATACGGGACTTGATGGCCTCGGACTTCGGGTCGAGCTGCGTGGCGGCATGACGCGAGTAGAACCAGGCGATGAGGAAGGTGGTGGCGAACTGGGCGACGCCCAGGACGAGCGCCACGTTGATGTTGCCGAAGACCTTGGTGCCCATGAAGCCGCCCGCGTAGTTGGACAGCAGGACGTACAGCAGGTACCAGGCGATGAACGCGATGGTCAGGGGGAAGGCGAAGGACCGGTGGGCGCGGCGCAGTTCGCCGAACTCGGCGCTCTCCTGCACCTCGACGAACTCCTCCGTCGTGTGCCCTGTCCGGATCAGGCCCGTGCCGCCCTCGGGCGGTGGTGCGTCGGTTGCCACGGAATCTCCTCGCGAGGCGGGTGCGGTGGGTGGGGTGGACAAAGTGACCTCATTGGTGGGGGGTGATGGTGCTCGTCCCCCTGACAACGGCACGGATCACATCGCGTCTCGGTTCGGCATCCGCCATTTCTTTTCCGAACACGTTGATACGAACGCATGATCGGCGCTAGCTTCACTCGTCATGTACCCGCTCATGTGCACCCGCGCAGGAGCGGCTCTCACGGATGATGTGGAGAACCCATGGCTCATCTGGGATCCAGACGGCAGCGCGCACTCGCCCTGCCCGTCGGACTGGCTCTCACGGCTACGCTCGGCTTCCTGCCCGGAGCGGCCGCCTCGGCCGCGCCGCTGGACGGCTCCGACGCCCCGGTGGCGGTCGACACCACCGGTCCCAAGCTGTCGTACGTGGTCAACACCCAGGGCCACGGCGCGAGCGCTTCGGTGAAGCGGGCGATCGCCAAGGCCGGCGGCACGGTGGTGAAGGCGTACGACCAGATCGGGGTCATCGTCGTCCACTCGCAGAACCCGGACTTCGGCAAGCAGATACGCAAGGCCAAGGGTGTGGCCTCGGCGGGCGCGACCCGCACCTCTCCGCTCACTCCGGTCGGCATCACGGAGGAAGGCACCACGCAGAAGCTGTCCGCGGCCGAGGCCGCGAAGGCGGAGGCGGCGGCGGTGGCCGGCCAGGAGCCCCTGGAAGCCAACCAGTGGGACATCCGCGCCATCGGCGCCGACAAGGCCGCCCAGGTCAACGACGGCAGCTCGAAGGTCACCGTCGGCGTGATCGACACCGGTGTCGACGACACGCACCCGGACCTCGCGCCGAACTTCTCCAAGTCCCAGTCGGCCAACTGCGTCGGCGGCGTCGCGGACTCGTCCGAGGGCGCCTGGCGTCCGTACGCCGACGGCAGCGACCACGGCACGCATGTCGCCGGTACGATCGCCTCGCCGCGCAACGGACTCGGCATCGCCGGTGTAGCGCCGGGCGTGAAGGTCGCGGGTATCAAGGTCAGCGAGCCGGGCACCAGCCTCTTCTTCACCGAGGCGGTCGTCTGCGGCTTCGTGTGGGCCGCCGAGCACGGCATCGACGTGACGAACAACAGCTATTACGTCGACCCGTGGCTGTTCAACTGCAAGGACGACCCGGACCAGAAGGCCCTGCTCGACTCGCTGACACGCGCCACGAAGTACGCGGAGCGCAAGGGCGCCCTCAATGTGGCGTCCGCGGGCAACTCGAACTTCGACCTGGCGGCGGACGAGATCCTCGACGACTCCAGCCCCAACGACACCACCCCCGGTGACCGGGTCATCGACCCGTCCGAGTGCCTGGACGCGCCGACCCAGCTGCCGGGCGTCGTCACGGTCACCGCGACCGGTGACAAGAACGTCAAGTCGTACTACTCCACCTACGGTTACGGCGTCGCCGACGTCGCGGCCCCCGGCGGCGACAAGTGGCAGATCCCGGCCACACCGGACGCCAACGGCCGGGTCCTGTCGACCGTCCTCGGCGGCGGCTACGGCTACAAGCAGGGCACCTCGATGGCCGCCCCCCACGTCGCGGGCGTGGCCGCGCTGCTCAAGAGCGCGCACCCGAAGGCGACGCCCGCGCAGCTTCAGCGCCTGCTGAAGAAGCAGGCCGACAACCCGGGCTGCCCGAGCCACGTCTACGACGCGGCCGGCAACTGGGTCGAGGCCACCACCTGCGAGGGCGACGAGAACTACAACGGCTACTACGGCGCCGGCGTCGTCGACGCGCTCGACGCCGTCAAGAAGTGACCGTCCGAGGCTCCGCCCACCTGCGAACGGAGATTTCATGACGCCGCACCGCACCTCGCGGTCCCGCCGTACCGTGGCCGTGTCCGCGGGCATGGCCATGACCGCCGCCCTCGCGTTCCTGCCCGGCACGGCGTCGGCCACCTCGGCCGACGCGCTGGGCGCGAAGGACGCCGCGTCGGCGGTGGCCGGGGCGGCGGGCACGCCGCTGAGTTACGTCGTCAACGTCCGCCCGGGCAAGGGCAACGCGGCCAGGGCGAAGAAGGCGGTCAGCGCGGCCGGGGGCACGATCGTCCAGGCGTACGACCAGATCGGCGTGATCGTCGTCCACTCGTCGAACGACGCCTTCGCGCAGACGATGCGCAAGGTCAAGGGCGTGCAGTCGGCGGGTGCGACCCGCACGGCGCCGCTGCCCGCCCAGTCGACGAAGGACGTGGGTACGCCCAGGGCGCTCACCGAGGCCCAGGCCGAGGCGGCGTCCGCGGACGCCGTCGCCGGTGAGGACCCGTTGCAGCCGTTGCAGTGGGACCTGCCCGCCATCAAGGCGGACAAGGCCCACGAGAAGACGCTCGGCAGCCGGAAGGTCACCGTCGCCGTCCTGGACACGGGTGTCGACGACACCCATCCGGACCTGGCGCCGAACTTCGACCGCGAGGCGTCCGTCAACTGCGTGACCGGCAAGCCCGACACGGCGGACGGCGCCTGGCGCCCGTCGGCCGAGGAGAGCCCGCACGGCACGCACGTGGCGGGCGAGATAGCCGCCGCGAAGAACGGCGTCGGCGTCACCGGTGTCGCTCCGGGCGTCAAGGTCTCGGGCATCAAGGTGTCCACGACGGCCGGTTTCTTCTACACCGAGTCGGTGGTCTGCGGCTTCGTGTGGGCCGCCGAGCACGGCGTCGATGTGACGAACAACAGCTATTACACCGACCCGTGGATGTTCAACTGCGAGGACGACCCGGACCAGAAGGCGCTCGTCGACGCCATCGTCCGGGCCTCGCGGTACGCCGAGAAGAAGGGCGCGGTGAACGTCGCCGCGGCCGGCAACTCGAACTACGATCTCGCGGCGGACACGATCCACGACACGACGAGTCCGAACGACACCACTCCGGTGCCGCGCGACATCGACCCGGGCGAGTGCCTGGACGCCCCGACGCAGCTGCCGGGCGTCGTGACCGTCGCCTCGACGGGCGCCAAGGGCCTCAAGTCGTCGTTCTCCAACTACGGTTACGGTGTCATCGACATCGCGGCTCCGGGCGGCGACAGCACGGCGTACCAGAAGCCCGCGCCTCCCGCGACGAGCGGCCTGATCCTGGGCCCGGTTCCGGGCGGCAAGTGGGGTTACATGGCCGGTACGTCGATGGCCTCCCCGCACGTCGCGGGCGTGGCGGCGCTCATCAAGAGCACGCACCCGCACGCCTCGGCGAAGCGGATCAAGTCCCTCCTGGCGAGCCAGGCGGACGCGGCGCCCTGCACCGACCCGTACGACATCAACGGCGACGGCAAGGTCGACGCGGTGTGCGAGGGCGGTAAGAACTACAACGGCTTCTACGGTGTCGGCATCGCCGACGCGCTGGACGCCGTGACCAAGAAGTAGGCACCGCACGCGAGCGGGCCGCCCGGGACTCTTCCGGGCGGCCCGTTCTCGTGCCGTGGGGGGGGGGGGAGGAGGGGGGGGGGGGGAGAGAGAGGAAAGAGGGAGGGGGAAAGAAAGGGATGGAAGGAAGCCGGGAGGGGGTGGGGTGATG